>CAMHRP010000006.1:0-85395 GCA_946187645.1 uncultured Bacteroidales bacterium
ACGCTGGCATGTACATGGTGCGTGTCTACACTGAGAACGGCGTGACCGTCAAGCGCGTCACTGTCATGCAATAATTGACCATCGGTCAAAAACTTGAAAGGCAATCCGAAAGGGTTGCCTTTCTTTTTTTATTGTATTGGACAAATAATCCAAAAAAAAGAATCTAAACGGATAAAATTTTTTCGTTTCCGACTAAGGGTAAAACTAGGGTTGTTAGTCATATAGGTGTCGACAAAATGTTAAACGCGTTTACTATGCATTCTATTTTTTCCACAATGCCTAGCAAAAATGCTGTCACCATGCCCCTTGGCACTGGTGCGTTTTTCATTTCCATCAAGAAACAATTTAATTCACTTATTTATTCACTTAATCCATTCATTATGAAAAAGAAAGTATTTTCTTTGATGATGATGCTTTTGCTCGCCTTCATGGGCGTGGCGAAGGCAGATGTGGTTACCATTGGTGATGGAACGAGCACGACCTACGTGACTCCTTTCAACAGCCTTTGGGGCTATTCGTTCGTTGAGCAGATTTTCACTGCCGACGAAATTGGAACTGCAGGCACGATTAATGCCATCAGTTTCAACCTGCAGAGCACGGACTCCCAGACTAATCAGGTGGACGTGTTCATGAAGGCTGTCTCGAGAAACACCTTCTCGGGCAGCACCGACTTTGAGTCGGTCACCGCTTCAGACATGGTGTTTAGTGGCACCGTGACTTTCAACAATGGTTGGACGACCATCACGCTTGACACGCCGTTCCAGTACGACGGGACAAGCAACCTGATGATCGGTATGCACGAGTACACCTCGGGCTACAGCACGCGTTACTTCTACTACACCTCCGCTACGGACAAGGTTCTGTCCTATCACAGCGACAGTGCCAATCCGGATCCTTATAACCTGGGTTCGTACAGCGGTAACAAGTACGTCTCACCCAACCGTGCCAACATCCAGATTGACATCACGGCTGGTGGTGGCAGTGGCGCTGGCGACCAACTCTATGCTCTTCAGAACGGTGAGGTTGTCGAGACCGTCGTCGTCGGCACCCGCCCGAATGGCTGCTGGATGGAGCCTTTCCGCTTCAGCCTGCGTAATGATGGTCCCGCCATCACGGTGACCCATCTGGACTTCACGCCTCAGGAATACTTCACTGTTGTGGAGCCCGAAATGCCTTTCGCAATGGCTCACAACGAAGAAGTGGGTGTTGCTCTGAGCACTGGCAGCTCTACCAATACGACTTGGCAGATGGTTGCCATCTACGGCACCGGCCGCACCGCCCGCGTTTGGGACATCGTGGCTGAACCTTACGATCCCGCTGTGCCGGATGTTTGGGAGTTGGCCTGCGAGGAAGCCACCACGTTCCCCTTCGTGGAATGGCCTGCTACGGCTCACAACACCACTTTGCATAACGACTACACCTTGCCCTTCCCCGAAATTCCGGAAGGCAACGACGCCGTTTACAAACTCGTGTTTGCCCAAGATCAAATGCTGAATGCCGAAGTCACTTCTGGCGCTGATGGCAAGGTTGCCATCTACACCGAGGACTTCTACGGCGAAGGCGGTCCTATGGCTACCAACAACTACACTGGTCCTCAAATTGGCGGTGGCCCTGCTGCTGCTGGCTTTGAGGCACAGATTGGTGATGGCACCAATACTTTGACTTACTTCCCCTTCCACACGCTGTGGAACTACTCGCTTGCTGAGAACCTCTTCCTCGCCAGCGAACTCACCGAGGCTGGTGTAACCACCGCCCCGATGACAAGTTTGAGCTGGTTTGTGTCGAGCACCAGTTGCACTACTCCCCAAAATGGTATCAGCATTTGGATGGGTAATGTTAGCGATGCAGCTCTGACAAGCACTTCACACACCACTGCTGGCATGACCCTTGTTTACACGGGTTCCGATATCCTGCCTGTTGAAGGTTGGAACGAGTTCGTGTTCAATGAAGGCAACTTCGCTTGGGACGGTCAAAGCAACGTGCTGATTCTCTGCCAGAGACAAAATGGTTCATGGCAAGGCAGCGTGAGCTGGCAGACCCACAACCCGGGCTTTGCTGCCACTTGCTACGCCTATACCGACAATGCTCCTGGTTATGATGCAACTTCTCAAACCTACAGCATGACCACTTCCACTACGAACCGCGCTAACATCATCATGAAGAGCGACCGTAGCCGTGTTGCTGACCGTGCTATTGTTACCTATGACTTCGAAAATCAACAGGTTCCTGCCGGTTGGGACAACACTTCTTCCTATCCTTGGACTGTGGTTGAAGGAAATGGCGGCTATGTCTTGAAGAGTGGTAATGGCGGTGTTGCTAGCTCCACTTCAACCATCTCTGCCACTTTCGAACTCGCCACTGATGGTACCATCAGCTTCGATGCCGAGTGCATGGGCGAAGGTACTGGCACTGCTTGGGACAAGTGCATCTTTACTCTTGATGGCGCTCAGCAGTTCTCCTATGGTGCCCACGTTTCAGGTTGGAACAACTACAGCTATGAAGTTGCAGCTGGCTCACATACCTGCACCTGGACCTATTCGAAGGACAGCAGCGTGAATCCGACGGGTGACTACTTTATGATTGACAATGTGACCATCGCCACTGCTGGTGGAGATCCTACACCTGGCCCGATTGCTTATGACTATAGCTTCGGTCCTGTCATCACCAACATGCCTGTTGAAGCTGGCACCTATTACTTGGTCGCTTCTTCAACCGATGCTAACTTCCAGGTGACTATCAACGCTGAAAATATGCCTTGCCCGCAAGTTGAGGGCTTCGCTTTCAACCCGACTCCTGCTGACGATGAAGACGGCATCGAGCCTGGTAGCGTCACGCTGCGTTGGAACATCCCGAGCTATGCCACCGGTTGGCGTCTGATCTTCGGTACGACCTACTATCCGGATCCTAACCATCCGCAGACGGTCATGTATCCTGAAGATGGCAGCTTCAGCACCACTTTGGCCAACAGCTACACGGTGCGTAACCTGTGGAACAACACCAACTACTTCTGGAGAGTGGAATTCAATAACGCTGGTGCCTGCCCTGAGGGCGTGAGCAGCCCGGTTTGGGGCTTCACCACCCACCTCAACATCCCGCAGAACCTTACCGCTGTTGATTACACTGTGTTCGATGACGAAACCATCGTCCTCAACTGGAATGCTGTTGTCGACCGTACCTTCCGTACCTACAATGTGTATCGCGATGGTGCTCTCATTGGCAGCACTCAGGTGAACAACATTGGCAACGCCACTTACACCGATGGTCCTCTGGCCTACAACATGGCTGGTTACACCTATTATATTACTGCTGTGTACGACGAAGGCGAAAGCGCCCCGTCAGATCCTGTCACTGTGAAGGTCTCTGGTTACGGCAACGTTAACGGTCACGTCTATGAACAAGACGGTACGACTGGTATCGCTGGCGCCACTGTGACGATGGTTGGTGTTGACGAGTTCAACGTGAACCACACCTACAACTTCACGACCAACGCTCAGGGTTACTACAGCGGTCACATCTACGCTGGTAACTACGATGGTCAGGCTGCTAAGGAAGGTTACCAAACCATCGAGGCTCCTGTCCAAGGCAACCCGATTGTCATGGTCTACAACCAGACTACCAGCCCTGTCGACTACATCCTTGACGAGAACTTCGATCCCGTCTGTGGTGTCATTGCTGAGTACTATCCCGACAGCCTGGATCCTCAGAGCCCGTATGTGAAGGTGTACTGGGGCTGCGGCCTGCCTGGTAGCGAGATTATCGAGCCCTTCGAGACTGGCGACTTCAGCCTGTTCGATTGGCAGGTGGATCCCACCTATCCTTGGACCATCACAACCACTAACCCGTATGAAGGCACCTACTGCATGAAGAGCGGCGGCGCTGGCGTAGCCAACGTGGTCAGCAACATGAGCGTGACGGTGAACATTCCTGCCGACGGTCTGATGAGCTTCTTCGGCAAGATCTCCTGCGAAAGCAGCTGGGATTATGGTTACTTCTACATCGACGGTGTCCAGAAGGGCAGCTACACTGGTGCTAGCGCCTGGAGTGAGAAGGTCTTCGACATCACCGCTGGCGACCACACCTTCATGTGGCAATACACGAAGGACGGTAGTGTCAACAGCAACGATGACTGCTTCTATGTTGACTACATTACCTTCTACAAGCAACCCGCTCCTCCTGTTCCGGGCATGACTTACGACTTTGAAGACCATACCATGCAAGGTTGGACTTCGGTTGATGCCGACGGTGACGGTTATGGCTGGAGAGTCGGTTCTGAAGTGATGACTGGCGTCAATGGCCACAACAGCTCAGCTGACTTCGTCTTCTCACAGAGCTACGACAACAGCTATGGTGTCCTCTATCCGGACAACTACCTCGTTTCACCTCAAGTGCAATTGGGTGGTATCGTGAGATTCTATGCTTGCGCCCAGGATGCCAACTATGCTGCTGAGCACTTCGGCGTGGCCGTTTCTACGACCAACACCAACCCGAGCTCCTTCACCACCGTCCAAGAGTGGACGTTGAGTGCCAAGAGCGTTGGCGAGGGTGGCAAACCCGTGCGCAACAGCCGCAGCGGCCGCGACCAGGGCAACTGGTATGAATATACCGTTGATCTGAGCGCTTACAGTGGCAATGGTTATGTGGCCATCCGTCACTTCAACTGCTCCGACATGTTCTATCTTGATGTCGACGACATCACCATTGGTGAGCCTGGTAAGGGTATTGCTGAAACCCGCAGCCTGAACCACTACAGAGTGTATCGTACCAGCTGCTACAATGATGGTCCTTACACTGAAGATAATACCGTGTTGTTGGCCACCGTTTGGGTGCCTGACACCGTCTATATCGACGTTGAATGGGCTGACCTCGCTCCTGGTATGTACAAGTGGGGTGTTGGTTCCGTTTATTCTGGCAACCGTGGCGAAGAAATCGAAGGCGCAATCAACTGGGCCGAGCCTATGCAAGTTGGTGGCACCCGCGAAACTTTGACTTGTGACTTCGAAGGCGGTATGCCTGCTGGCTGGACCGTTATCGATGGTAACAATGATGGTTTGACCTGGACTATGACCAGCGAAATCCCGACCACTTGGACTTATTATGCAAGCTTGTCTCTTGACTGGTACCATGGTGGTACGAATGCCATCTGCAGCGGTTCTTACATCAATGGCTATGGCGCTGTAACTCCTGACGAGTACTTTGTGTCGCCTCAGGTGACCCTCGGTGCTGGTTCAACAATCGACTTCTGGGTGGCTGCTACCGATGCTAGCTATCCTGCCGACCACTTTGGTGTGTTCGTCTCCGACAACGGTACGAGCAACTGGACTTCGGTACAAGAATGGACGCTGACTGCCAAGAAGGCTGGTCTGATTGGTGGCGCTGCTTCACGCAATGGTGAAGGCCTGAGACTCGGCAACTGGTACAACTACACTGTTGACCTGAGTGCATACGCTGGACAGAAGTACATCGCCTTCCGTCACTTCAACTGCTACGACCAGTACATCATGTGCTTGGACGACATCACCATCAACACCTCTGGTGGTCCTGTCCCGCCGACTCCGCCTACACCTCCTACTCCTGGTCAAGGTGGCACACAGTTGGTTAACTTCGAAGGTGGTGAAATTCCTGCCGGCTTCGACAATACTGCCAGCAACTATCCTTGGATCATTTGGAACGACAATCCATACAGCGGTTCCTACTGCATGGCTAGCGGCAACTACAATGTGGCCAGCTCCGAGTCATACATCGATGCCACTGTCGAGTTCGTTACCGATGGTTCTATCGACTTCTACAGCCGTATCTCTTCGGAAAGCGTGACCTACGACTATGGTGTATTCTACATCGACGGTGTGGAACAATATCGTGAGGGTGGTACCACCAGCTGGACCAACCGTCACTTCAGCGTGAGCGCTGGTTCTCATACCTTCCGTTGGTACTATCGTAAGGATAGCAGCGTCAACAGTGGTGAAGACCGTTACTTCATCGACGAGATTACCTTCGAAGGTGTTCCTGGCGGTGGCGGTAATGGCAACAACCTCAACTGGTTGGCTCTGCCTCGTGAGAGCGAGACCATCTGGTCGAACTGCCTCGATAAGGACATGTACATTGCTCCTGCCGATGTCACTGTGCTGCTCAACAGCGCTGACAGCCCAGAGGGTGCTGTTGTGACCTTCACCAACTACAATGAAGCTGAGCAACTGGCTTACCCGATTGCTCCTATCACCTTGGATGAGACTGGCTTCTATGCTTTCGATAGCTTCCGTCGTGGCGCTTACAGAGTCACTGTCGAAATGGAAGGCTACGAGCCCATCGTTGACAGCATCAACTTCATCGATTACCCGAACAACCTCGTGAATGAAATGCACCTCCGCTATGTGATGACCGAGATCCTCTATGGTGTGGGTGATGTTTATGTATCACGTACTGGTTGGGCCATGTGGGATGGCGAATCTATCGCCCCGACTCCTGGTCCTGGCGGCAATGCTAGCACCTTCGACGTTGACTTCGAAGCCGGTATGCCTGAAGGCTGGAATGTCATCGACGGCAACAACGATGGTTGGACTTGGTGTCTGACTAGCAACATCCCGAGCACTTGGACATACTATGCAAGCCTGACACTTGATTGGTACCACAGCGGTACAAATGCTATCTGCAGCGGTTCTTACATCAATGGTGTGGGTGCCCTGAATCCTGACGAGTACCTCGTTTCACCTCAAGTGACCCTCGCTGCTGGTTCACAACTCAGCTTCTGGGTCGCTGCTACAGATGCCAGCTATCCTGCCGACCACTTCGGTGTGTTCGTCTCTGACAATGGTACAAGTGACTGGACCTCAGTTCAGGAATGGACGCTTGCTGGCAAGAAGAGTGGTATGATGGGCGGTGCTGCCTCACGCGACGGCGAAGGCCTGAGACTGGGCAACTGGTACAACTACACGGTTGACCTGAGTGCCTATGCTGGCCAGAAGTACATCGCCTTCCGTCACTTCAACTGCTACGACCAGTACATCATGTGCTTGGACGATATCACATTGACCAGCGGTGCCAAGGACGGCGACCGTCACCTCGAATACTACAAGGTGATGTGCACCAGCATCGACGGCGTGCCGATCTTCAATCACAACACTGTACATCCGTTCTGCCAGCTTTCGACTGACGAACCTTACAACGCTCCGCTTGTTGAAGGTGAACACTACCTCTGCAAGGTGGCTTGCGTGTACAGCACTGGCATGAGCGCCTGGAGCACTCCTGTTGAATGGGAGTATGAACCTTGCGATCACTGGGGACCTGTTGACGAAGTTACTGTCAATACCCAAAGCCAAGGTAACCACATCGAGTGGGTGTTCGAACATGGTTACAACCCGTACGATCCGGGTACTGGTCCTGTGCCTCCGACTCCTGGTCAAGGCGACTGGTACTACTATGACAATGGTGTCAACGTCGACGCTATCGGCACTGGCGGTGGCAACTTCTACTGGGGCGTTATGTTCCCTGCTGGAAGCTACACTGGCAACATGGTGACCAAGGTCGCTACCTACGACTATATGGCTATGACGGGCAATGTGACCATCTACACGGGTGGCACCACTGCTCCTGGCACTGCTGTTGGCCAGACCAACGTGACCCTCACCGGTTCCGAAGACTTCGTCGAATTTGAGTTTGCCGAGCCTGTGACCATCGATCCTTCACAGAATGTCTGGGTGGTGTTCTACAACGGTAGCGGCGCCACTTATCCTGCCGCTGTGTGCGACAACACTGGCGACCCGAACGGCCGCTGGGTGAGCACCGACGGTGCCAGCTGGATGGATCTGCTCGACGCTGGTTTGAACTACACCTTCCAGGTGCGTGCCTACATCGCCTCTGGTGCCAAGGGTGAGGCCAAGGCTATCGCCTACGCTCCTAAGGCTGGCAACGGCGGCAACCTCGCTATCTCTGGCAACGGTCCTCGCGTCAGAACCGTCACCGAGAACGTGAGCTTCGCCATGTTGAACGAAAGCACGCTTGAGTTCAACATTGCCGACATCGCTAACTACGATGCCCGCGTGTACTTCCTCTACAACCTCGTCAACGACAGCCGCTTCACGGTGGTCAATGGCGAAGAGAACGGTACATTTATCGTGAGCACTGATGACAACATCAGCATGAAGGAAAGCTTCGCTGACTTCATCGAGATGACCATGAGCAACTTCGGCCGTATGAACAAGTATCAGGCTGCTGATGCCGCCCGCGAGTACAAGAACGTGCTGCCGATGACCTTCGTCAACTCCTTGATGATGGACATCTATGCTAAGTCACGTGACAACTCACACTGCGCCGATGCTTATCCGTTCTGCACCGATGAAGGTATGTACGAGTTCCCGGCTGGTGTCAACGCTGGTAGCGGTGAAACTGGTCCTGACTACGACTGCCTGTACACCACGCCTAACCCGGCTTGGTACTACATGAAGATGTCTGATCCTGGTGATATGGATATTTACATGTACAGCACGCCTAGCGTCGACATCGACTTCTGCTGCTGGGGTCCGTTTGATGACCCGATCTCGCCTTGCCCGAACGGCTTGACTTCAGATAAGGTCGTCAGCTGCAGCTACTCTGCACAACCCACCGAGCACTGCATGATTCCTGCCTCTGCTCAGACTGGCGAATACTACATCCTTGTCATCACCAACTACTCGAACCAAGCTTGCAACATCAACTTCAGCAAGGTTGGTGGTAGCGGCAGCACCGACTGCAGCATCATTCCTCCGACCAATGTTGACATCATCGGCTTCTTGATCACGCAAGATGGCGAATACCTCGCCTTTGCTGGTCCGGATGATCGTGAATATGACGACCTCGGCGAGTATGGTGACCACGTCTACTGCGTCCGCCCGATCTATCCTGGCGAAATGACTCTGCCTGACCATAACTATGGTTGGTCAATGGGTTGCCCGGTCTGCCAAGGCGACACTGGCGAGTGCGCTCCTGGTGCTCCTATCTATGCCGAAGACCTTGGTGAAACCGACCAGATCAAGGTGTGGTGGGGCGAGCAAGCTCCTGGCCCAGGCTGCGAAGGCGATGAATTCAGCATCAACTTCGATAACAGCCAGATGCCTACCGGCTGGACGACCATCGACGCTGATGGCGATGGCTACAACTGGGTGCTTGGCACTGGTGCCGATGGTATCTACCTCAATGGTGGCAACCTCGGTGGCGCTGGCCACAACGCCTCTGCCGACCTCATTTGCTCTGGCTCCTACAGCAATGTTGTTGGACCTCTGACTCCCGACAACTGGCTCGTGACACCTACTGTGACCCTCTGCGAAGGCTCCACCTTCAGCTTCTGGGCTTGCGGTCAGGATGCCAGCTATGTGGCCGAACACTTCGGTGTGGCTGTGTCTGAAGACAATGGCAACACCTTCACGATGGTCCAAGAGTGGACGATGACCGCCAAGGCTGGCAACGATGTGATGAGCATCGGTCGCAACGGCCAAACCCGCGCTCAGGGTACGTGGCATCAGTACACGGTCAGCCTCGGCGATTACGCCGGTGAAGGCCGCAAGATTGCCATCCGTCACTTCAACTGCACTGACATGTTCATCCTCGATGTCGATGATATTGAGCTGACTGTTGGTGCCAAGAACCGTGACGCTATTGTGAAGTACAACGTGTATCGTTCTGACGACAATGAAACCTACACCATGATTGGTGAAGTTGCTGCCGTTGCAGGTCAGACCTACTACGAGTACATCGACACTCCTGAGACTGTTGGTACTTACTACTATCAGGTGCGTGCCGACTATGGCGATTGCGAATCAGATCCCGCCGTTTCTGGTGCTGATCCTACAGTGAACTACGTGACTGGTCACATGACGGGCATGGATGAGCTTGACGCCAATGTCAACCTCTACCCGAACCCGACTAAGGGCAATGTCACTATCGAAGCCAATGGCATGAGCCGCATCACTGTGGTGAGCGTCCTCGGTCAGGTGGTCTTCGATACCGAACTCGATGCTGACGAATACACCTTGAACATGGCTCGCTTCAATGCTGGCATGTACATGGTCCGTATCTACACCGAGAACGGTATGACTGTCAAACGCGTCACTGTCATGCAATAAATGACAATCGGTCTGTAGGGCTGTCCTAATATGACAGCCCTATAAGAGGCCGAAAAAATGGAAAGGCAATCCTTCGGGGTTGCCTTTCTTTTTGTATTTTTGCGCAAAAATTCAGAATATGACAATCAAGGAAATACAAGATGGCATTGTAGAGGATTTTTCCATGTTCGACGACTGGATGGACCGCTACGCCATGCTGATAGAGATGGGGAAGGAGTGCCCTATCATCGACGACAAATACCGTGATGAAGCACATCTTATCAATGGTTGCCAGTCGCGGGTGTGGCTTAATGCCGAACTGAAGGACGGCAAGGTATATTACAGCGCCGATAGCGATGCGGTCATCACTAAAGGCATCGTCAACTTATTAATAAAGGTGTTCTCAGGCCAGACTCCTGAGGACATCCTCGCCGCCGATTTATCGTTTTTAGACGAAATCGGTTTGAAGGAACATTTGTCGCCCACGCGTTCCAACGGCCTCTTGGCTATGTTGAAACAGATGCTGCTCTATGCAGAGGCGTATAAACTGAAGGAGGGACAATCATGACACAAGAAGAAAACACCTTGAAAGAGACCGTTATTTCGGTCCTGAAGACTATTTATGACCCAGAGATTCCTGTCGACATCTGGACATTGCATCTGATTTATGGCGTGGAGGTCGATGAAGAAGGCAACGTGAAGATTGTAATGACGGTGACTGCACCAAATTGTCCAGTAGCCGAAACCTTGCCCGCAGAGGTTCGAAGTCGCGTGCAAGCCATAATGGGCGTAAAAAACGTCGATGTTGAACTCACCTTCGACCCCGTGTGGAGCATCGACATGCTCTCCGACGAAGCCAAAGCCGAATTGGGCTTGGATGGGGAGTATGGTTCGTTTTCCGCTTCGGATTTCCTGTATTGAAAATTCCGCCTTGCATGTCATTCCTACATGGGCTTGTGCGCTGAGGGAATCTATGTGAGGCGGAATTTTCTATAGACAACCCTTGAAGCCATAGATCCCATGCTGCCACACGGCCTCACGCTGGGATGACATGGCTTCAAGTGTCTTCTAAAACTTTCTAGAGATTGTCGTAATTTTCCAGCAAATCCTTCGCCATCCCGAGGAACATAAACGCAACAGCGTTAAAGTCCATGTTCAAGTCTTTGCTGAGGCCCACGCGGTCCTTGAAGATGGCCACGTTGAACCATTGCAGGCATTGGAAGGCACGATGGAAATAGAGACGTTGCAGCTCTTCCTTGGTGGGTTTATGGCCAACGTAGGCTTCCAATAAAGCCAAAGCCTTGTCAAAGCCCACATTGCCGTAGCAGGCAATGTCGTAGAAGGGGTCGTTCATACCTGCAAACTCCCAGTCCAAGACATAGAGTTTGTCGCCGCTAATGACGAGGTTGGTGGGCTGGTAGTCGCAATGGCAGGGCACCTTGGGCACATTGACTTGAGTGGCGCGTATGGCGTCGAGCTTCTTGCGGAGGTCATGGTATTCCTGCGGGAACACATAACCCGTCTCAAGGCAGTAGTTTTGGTCGGCGTCGAGGCGACCAAAGGCGTTGTAGTCCTTGAATTTCATGTCGGAATTGTGGATCTTCTTCAATGCTTTCACCGACATCTCGTTGTAGGAAACCACGTCAGTGGTGCTCATGATGGTGCCTTCCACGTATTCAGCCAGCTTCTCGCCTGAGCGGATCTCCACATATTCCGTAATGTTGTTCAGCCCCAATCGATTGACTTCCTGAATATTGACCCATTCTTCTTCGCGGTCGACGAACTTTTCGGCAAATTTGCCAGGCACGCGGTAGGTGTATTTCTTGCCTTGGCATTCAACGACATAGGTGTAGTTGCTCATGCCACCTTCGAGACGCATCACGATTTTGGCGTCGTGGGCATGGAGTAGTGCATTCACTCTAAAAACGATGTAGTCTTCAATAGTCATGGTAGTATGTTTTTTAATGTATTATTGTCATTTGATTTGGTCGGCAAAGATACATTTTATTCGCGTTGTAAGGTGTTTTGAGATGCGTCTTTTTGTTGAATTGTAATTTATTTCAAAGGGAAATACCTTGATAAGCGATTTTGTTGTATTTTTGCAGCCGCAACAGGGGATTTAGTTCATCTGGTAGAACGTCAGGTTCGCAATCTGAAGGTGGCCGGTTCGAGTCCGGTAATCTCCACGAAATATTAAGAAAACCCGTTGAATTTCAGCGGGTTTTTGTTGTTTTGGGCAATACTCCCTTCTTCTTCCGGTTTTTGCAAGTAAATGTCGCTCCGCAACCAAGCAGTGTTTCAATATCATCTTCTATAGGTTGTTTTAATAGCAGCAACCAACTCATCGCTGATATTATTCCCTATCTGACGGCAGACATCCTGGCTCCATCGTTGCGCCATCTCAACGCGTGAGGTTTGGTCGTCCATGCCTTGCAGCATAGCGTAAATGTAACCGGCATTGAAGTTGTCTCCAGCTCCAACTGTGCTGACGGTCTCAATTGCCTGTACGGGATAAGTGTTGCAGCCGTCAGGCGTATAGACACGAATCGATCGAGGGCCATCTGATAGTATTAGTGTGCGACAATGACGGCTCACGCGTTCATAGATGGCATCTCCTTCATTCAGACCCAGCATGTAGTCGAAATCCTCCATTGATCCTCGCACCACATCAGCAAGGCTCATGTTTTCCTCGATATTAGACCTCACATCCGGCAAATCAACAATATGGTTTTTACGGAAATTTACATCATAATAGAGCCATGCACCCGCCTCGCGTGCAGCACGCAACAAATGGCCCACGACAGGACGTATGGCAGGGTTGATGGCGAAGAAAGAACCAAAAAGCACCACATCGTCCTTATCTATCTGAGGCAATTTACCGTCCAGCTGAACAGACGCGTGATCTTTATAGAAGACGTATTGCGCATCATTGTTTTCGTCCAAGAATGCCAGTGTTATATGCGACTTGACATTCTCGTGCCGGCAGACATATTCCGACGACACGCCATTCTCAAGCAAATAGTTGCATATAAGGTCACCCACATGGTCGTCTCCCACATCTGTTACCATGGCACAAGGCACACCGGCCCGTCCAAGCGAAACAATGCTGTTGAATGTCGAGCCACCTGGAACAGCTTTTTTGGGTTGGTCGTTCTTGAACAGGATGTCCAACACGGTTTCACCTATGCCTATTACACGTTTTTTGGTCACACTATTCTTAATATTGCCTCTTTCCATAGTTGAAAAATTTCAGAAAGCCGCGTGTTATTCAGCAGCTTGCTCTGTCTCTGGACATTGGTTAATCACGATAATGTTTTCATTGTCCAACCTGACCTTCAGCCAGCGTTCGATGCGGTCATGAAATTCAGTGTCTAAAGGTTCGTTTGTGGTAATAAAGGCGACAAGTTGTTCCGTAACCATGCCATCGAGGGACTTCACAGATGAGCCTCGGCTCAAACTGACTTCAGTGATGGTTGGGTACTGTGCAAACAGTTCTTTGGAAATGGCCTCAACGGGAATCTCTTTCGACTTGTAATCGGAAAGTACGGTCGCTAGTTTGAAAATGCTGTCGTTTAAGGTTTTGATTTGTTGGTCAGTATGTTCGTAAATGCCTTTCACGATCTCCGCTTCCGAAAGTTCTTGACGCATACTTGTGGCATCTTCGTGGAAGATAATTTGGCTGCGTGTGATGCCGTATTCCTCAGCATTTTTATACAGGTTCTTTTTGGATTCTTCTGTCAGCGTTTCGCCAGCAAGGAAGAGCTCCAAGGTTGGTGATTTATGTGAATAGGTTGCCTTATGATCATAGATGAAACACTTGCCGAGGTTTTTGTTTTCGGACACCAAACGCTCCGCATGGATGATGAAGTTATTCTCTTTTATGACACTGATGGCGGTGATGAAGCTCGGCACGATGACGATGAGCAGGATGAGATAAACCGCTCCTTTGGGCAAGTGCTTCTTGGTTTCACCCGATGATTCCACAATAGGAAATCTGAAATATTTCACGGCAGCGAAGGTGGCCAAGGCGATGAAGACACTGTTGATGAGGAAGAGATAGAGTGCCCCGAAGATGACGGCTCCTTTCCAGATGGAGATGCCGTAGCCGACGGTGCAAAGTGGCGGCATGAGCGCAGTGGCGATGGCCACACCCGTGATGACACTGCCCTTGTCCTTGCGCGAGGTCTCGATGATGCCTGCCAGACCACCAAAGAGTGCAATCAAGACATCATAGATGGTGGGTTTGGTTCTGGCTAAGAGTTCAGAAGGGTTGGCCAGACTCAAAGGACTGAGTAAAAAGTACAGCGAAGACGCAATAATACTGATGACGACCATCACACTGTAGTTCTTCATTGACTCTTTTACTAAGAGATTGTCCTCAGTGGCAAGACCCAATCCAAAGCCCAAGATGGGACCCATCACGGGGGAAATCAACATGGCGCCGATGATGACTGGGATGGAATTGACGTTCAAACCCACGGATGCGATGATGATAGCGCAGGCTAGAATGAACACATTGGTGCCTCTGAAAGCGATATTCTTTCGGATGGAGGTAGTAGCATTCTCGTAGTCGATTTCATCGGAGAGGTGGATGAGAAACTTCAAATATATTAGGATTCTGCGGAAGATGTTTTTCATGGTGACATTGAAATTAATGTGCAAAAAACGGCAAAAAAGTTGAATTGCGCAAGAGTCAGCGGCGGAAAATGCTTCTAAAGGCAATCAGCATCGGGAATATTTCGACACGGCCCAAAAGCATGATGAACATGGCTGCCACTTTCTGGAAGCCCATGAATCCGGCATAGTTGCCCAACGAGCCTACCTCGCCGAAACCAGGCCCAACGCTGCCCATGCAAGCGATGGAAGCTGTCAAAGAAGTCTTGGTGTCCATGCTGATGGCAAATACGCCCGTTCCGATGGCGATGATGATGATGTAGATGCCCATGAATGTGATAATTGAGATGACATTTTCTTCCGTCTTCACCTGCCCGTCTAGCTTGGTTTGGTTGACATTCTTGAACCCAATAAGCGAACTCACCATGCTTTTCAGGCTTTTGATGACGATGACAAAACGATCCATTTTCATGCCTCCAGAAGTTGAGCCTGAACAACCGCAGACCAAGGAACACAGTATCAGTATGCCCATACTGAACGTGGGCCAAAGGTTGGTGTCGGTTGTGGCAAATCCCGTGGTTGTGCTAAGCGAACAAACTTGAAAGGCTGCCAGGCGCAAGGCTTTTGAGAAAGAGGTGCAATATCCACTGAAGTACAGATTGGCTGTTACGGCAAGTATGGCAATGGTGACAAGTGTCAAGAACCAACGGATGACTTGTGTGTTGAAGAGGTTCTTGCGGGTGTGTTTGTCGGGCCAAATGGTAGAGAACATAAGGCTGAAGTTGGTTGCCCCCATCAGCATGGCAGCGATAAGGATGATTTCCACGGCGGCATTGTCATAGAAAGCGACACTGATGTTTTTTGTGCAGAAGCCGCAGGTGCTGCAAGCCGACATAGCTAAGGTGGTGGCATCGAACCAAGGCATTTTGGTGAGCCTTAATGCAATGGCCGATGCTGTTGTGATAATTAGATAGACGGCTAACATCCGATAGACGAAGTTTTTCTTCCGTCCGCCATAATAGGATTTTGCAAGGTCAGACAATTCCGCACTAGCCAAAACGAGATGACGATCATGTTGTGCAGAAATAACCAAGGAGACAAGAGTGACAATTCCGATGCCACCTATCCAGGCCGAGGCGATGCGCCAGAACTGTAGGCCATCGGGTAAGGCTTCAATGTCGTTGAGGATGGAGGCTCCCGTTGTGGTGAATCCCGACACACTTTCAAAAAAAGCGTTGACGACCGTGAACTCTCCACCAAATAGCAGGTAGGGAATGGCACCAAAGATGCAGGCGGCTATCCAGCACCCCGTGACGATACAAAACCCTTCTTCAATACCCATTTTCTCTTGAGGATTTGTCGTGATGATAGCGAAAAAGCCGCTGAGAAGCGCAGCCATGCCTGAAAAGACCAAAGGATTGAAACTGTCGTCCATATCGTTCCTGAAGGCGATGAACGCTGAGATAAACATTAGTAAGGCCACACCTATCAAAGAGAATCCAGCATAGCGTAGGGTAGTATTCCATTTCTTCATCTATTGTCAATTTTAAAATAACAGAGGCAAAATTATTTCGGTGTTTTTTATGAGTCAATACAATAATGTTTATCTTTGCATTGATAAAATCAATAAAGAGATGACTTTGCAACAATTGGAATACATCATCGCCGTGGAGCAACACGGCTATTTCGTCAACGCGGCTGAGGCCTGTGGCATGACGCAATCAACGCTAAGTCTGATGATTAAGAAGCTGGAAGAGGAGCTGGATGTCAAAATTTTCAACCGCGACACGCACCCCGTTACAGTCACCGAAATGGGACGAAAGGTGATTGATGAGGCGAAGATGGCTGTTTTTCACACCAAGCAACTGCTGGAGCTGACCCGTTCGGCTAAAGAACAGTCGTCGGGCGACCTTAGCATTGCCATGACCACAACGGTGGCACCTGTGCTAATGCCTGGCCTGTTCCATTATATGAGGACGAAAAATTCTGCAATACGCCTCCGAGTGGAGGAGATGATTACTGCGACAATTATTACTAAATTGAAAAAAGCTGAGGTCGACATGGGCATTATTACTTATCCCGTCAACGACCCCGATTTGCTGGAGGTGCCGTTGTATCATGAGCGTTTTTTTGCCTATGTTTCACCACAAGATGCCTTGTATCAAGAGGAAAGCGTTGAGCGAAAGCACTTGCTGGAACATAAGGTATGGACAATGAAAGACGGCGTGAGGCTAATTGACCGTTCGAAGGTGAGGTCGGAGGAGGAGATTACATACGACAAACTATATGAAGGCGGTCGCGTGGGCATCCTAATTCAGATTGTCAACGAAAATGGGGGCATTACCATCGTGCCTGAGTCGCATTTGCACTTGTTGCCTGAGTCGGTGAAAGACAACATCAAGCCGATTGTCAACCCTGAGCCTCAGCGAACGATAGGCTTGGCGTTTAGGAAGGACTATGTGCACGAGCGCATGATGAACATCGTCGTCAAGGCCATCAAGACCTTGGTGCCGTCGGAGTTCCTCGACGGCGTAATCCGTGCGGATTATCTGAGATTATAGGAAGGTAAGTCTCCGGGTCCCTGAGCCCGTCGAAGGGCCCGCGTTTAGCATCAAAACTATATCGCAGCCGAAACAACTTCGGCAATCTGTTCCAGCCATTCCTTGTCGACGGCATCGAACGTGGCCAGTTTCTCGCTGTCGATGTCCAACACCCCAATGACTTCCTCACCTTTAAATAAAGGTACCACAATTTCGCTTCGTGACTCGCTGCTACAGGCGATGTGGCCAGGGAATTGCTCAACATCCTCAACTACAATGGTTTTCTTGTCTTTCCATGAAGTGCCGCACACACCCTTGCCGTAGCCAATGCGGGTGCAGGCCACTGGGCCTTGAAAGGGACCAAGGACCAATTGCTCGCCGATGACGCGGTAGAAGCCCGTCCACCAGAAATGGAAAGCCTCTTGAATCAATGCGGCCACATTGGCCATATTGGCGACGGCATCCGTCTCGTCTTTCACCATCGCTTTCACTTGCGCGAGGAGGAGTTTATAGTCTTCTTGTTTGCTCATAATGATGTGATTTGAGTCGCAAAAATAGTGAAAATCCTAAATCTTAAATTTTGAATCTTTAAATCTTGAATTTTCTTACCTTTGCACCTCGTTTAAAATAGCGTGTAAAATGAAAAAAGATATTCCCGTATTGCTACTCACCGGTTATCTCGGTAGCGGCAAGACCACTGTGGTCAACAAGATATTGAACAACCGTAAGGGCATCAAATTCGCTGTGATTGTCAACGACATAGGCGAGGTCAACATTGATGCTGACCTGATTGAAAAAGGCGGCGTAGTAGGGCAGAAGGACGATAGTTTGGTCGCCTTGCAGAATGGCTGCATCTGCTGCACCTTGAAGATGGACCTCATCCAACAGCTGCACGAGATCATCGTCATGCAGAAGTTCGACTACATCGTCATCGAGGCCAGTGGCATCTGCGAGCCGGAGCCCATCGCCCAAACGATTTGCTCCTTCCCGGATATGGCTTGGCAACTCACAAAGGACGGTATTCCGATTCTTGACTGCATCGTGACCGTTGTCGATGCGCTGCGCATGCAGAGCGAGTTCGGTTGCGGCGATGACCTGATGAAGAAGAACCTGGCCGAGGATGATTTGGAGAGCCTTGTCATCCAGCAGATTGAGTTCTGCAATATCATCCTGCTCAACAAGGCTTCTGAAGTCACGCCTGAGGAGTTAGGTCGCGTCAAGAGCATCATCCGTGCCTTGCAGCCCACCGCCGAGATCATCACCTGCGACTATGGCGATGTCGACTTCGACAAAATCCTCAATACCAAGATGTTCGACTTCGACAAGGTGGCTACCTCTGCCACATGGATCAAGGAAGTGGAAGGTGCCGTTGTTGACGACGATGACGAAGATGAACATGAGCACCATCATCACGATGACGACGACGAACACGAGCATCATCATCATCACGACCATGACGATGATGACGAGGAAGAGCACGGCCATCACCACCACCATCACCACGACCATGAAGGCGGCGAGGTGGAGGAATACGGCATCGGCACCTTTGTGTATTACCGTCGCGAGCCGTTCAACATGGCGCGTTTCGATGAGTTTGTGGCGCGCAAGATGCCGAAGAATGTCATTCGTGTGAAGGGCATCTGCTACTTCAAGAACGAATATGACAACTGCTACATTTTCGAGCAGGCTGGCAAACAGGTGCAGCTGCGCGACGCTGGCATGTGGTTTGCCACCATGCCTGCCAACGAGCTAGCCATGATGATGGACCGCGAGCCCACCCTCCGCCGCGATTGGGACGACACCTACGGCGACCGCATGCAGAAGCTGGTCTTCATCGGCCAGCATCTTGACAAGGATGCCTTGGTGAAGGATCTGGATGCTTGCTTGACGAGGTAAAAGCTGCATTTTATCGGAATATAATTCCAAAAAATGTGCATTTTATCGGAATATAGTTTCTAAAAAATGACATTTTATCGGAATAATTCAAAAAAAGTTGTATCTTTGCGGCATAAAATGCCGTAATTATGATAGACGAAAAGACGCTTATTCAAGTACTTGCAGAGCAGAAAGAGGATGTTCTTGGCTTTCAATCTCAGTTATGGGTTGACCGCAAAGAGGAAGACTTGTTTGAGTTTGAAAGCTCGTTGGCCCAAGTGGTGATAGGTGTGCGCCGCAGTGGAAAATCCACTTTATGCCATAAAGTGTTGAATGGGCGTGGGATAGCGTATGCGTATGCCAATCTTGATGATGACCGGTTGTCGGGAATGCAAACTGAGGATCTCAACACAATGCTTTCGTGTCTATACCAGCTTTATGGTACTGACGTTCGCTATGTTTTCTTGGATGAAATACAAGATGTTGACGGATGGTATCTTTTTGTCAATAGGTTGTTGCGTAGTGGCATGCATGTTTTTGTGACAGGGAGCAATGCCAAGTTGCTCAGCGGTGAGTTGGCGACGCATTTGACGGGGCGCTATAACGAAATACGATTGTATCCCTTCTCTTATCGTGAGTATTGCGCTATGAATAAGATAGATACGGTTGCCATCACCACAAAAGCAGAGGCCGAACGCAAAAGTGCTTTCATGGAATATATCAATACAGGTGGATTCCCCGAAATGCTGGCTATGCACAACAAACGAGGCTATGTACAAAGCTTGTTGGATGCCGTATTGCAAAAAGACATACAGCGGCGCTTCAAGATACGCAACGTGGATGCTTTGAAGAAAACCGCTTATTATCTGATAGGCAATGCCTGCCAAATCGTCAATTATGAGGATTTGTCGGATGTGTTGGGTGTGACGGACAAAACGTTAAGGAAGTATGTCGATTATTTGCAGCAAGCGTTTTTGATACAATTGTTGCCGAAGTTTTCCTATAAAAGTCGCGAGCGGATACAAGGTGAGAAATCATACGTTGTTGACACGGGACTCGAAAACAACCAAAGTTATTCCATGGCTGGAGAAAACATAGGATGGCGTTTGGAGAATGTGGTCTATATTGAGTTGCTGCGTCGATGCACGAAGGACTTTCTGGATGTTTATTATTACAAGCCTACGTCCCGTTCGAAAGAGGTGGATTTCGTTGTCTGCAACCGTAACCGACCTGTTGAATTGATACAAGTGGCTTACGACATTGAGAAAGAGAAAGCCCTTAATCGTGAGACCTCAGCCATGCTGAAAGCCTCGCAGGACTTGAAATGCGACAACCTAACCCTTGTCGCGTTTTCGCCCACAAGAGACATAGAGGTCGATGGCACCAAAATACATGTTGTTTCCGCCATTGACTGGCTGTTGGAGTGAAGAGTGGATGGAATTGATGGCGGAGGCGAGACTTCCCATTGTTGATAACTTTTATGGCTTAGCCCTTGCGAATTGCGGGGGCATTGTCTATTTTTGCAGGCAATTAACGGAGTAATAATGAAAAGCAATAAACGCAAGAAGTAAAAGTAGCGACAATTAGACATATCATATAGCATTGCGCCATATCTTGGCTCCTTAAAACTGGACACTTTAAGTAGCATAACCAAGAACAAAGCGGGATGCTCACGTGTAAGCGTGGGCTTTGTTCGGTTTAAATTGGTTATGCAGGTAGTCCAGAAATCCTAAGGAGCCGATGAAAACTAAGAAGTTCGCGCTTAACTTTTTGTGTATATGTGTAATCAAATACAACCAATAATAAACCTAATCATTTTAATAATCCAAAATACCCAAACTAAAGAATCATGAACAAAATATCAAAAATCATTGTGACAATTGTCGTCATTGTTGTATTCATCTTCCTTTTTGGGATTATCGTAGGCATTCGTGGCGACAATGGGAACAGAACACCAGGCATCTTTGGCCTTATCGTATTTGCAGGAATGATAGGCGCTATACGTGCAATTTGGAAAAAGAGTGATAAGGATGATAATAGTAATAATGATAGTGCCATGTTACAAAAATAATATCGAACATGTTTAAAGATTATTATCAGATATTGGAGGTCTCGCAACAAGCGTCATTAAGTGAAATCAAACAGGCTTATCGTTCTGCATCAAAAAAATGGCATCCTGATGTCAATCCAGGTAAAGATACTACTCAAATAATGCAGGATATAAATGAGGCGTATGCCATTTTAAAAGATGAGACGAAAAGAATGCGCTATGATGCTGAATATGTATTGTTTAACCAAAAGAAGAAAAAGTGCAATAATACTACAACGGCGCAATCTTCAGTAAATGAATGGTCTTATGATTATGATGTAAAAGACGAAAACCTTAAAGAGGACATTAAAACCGCAAGACAATATGCAAAAGATTTGGTTGAGGAGTTCTTTGCATCATTAAAAGAGGATTCTAGAAAAGCGGCAAAAGGCGCATGGGAAGGGGCAAAGGGATATATACTTGCTGCAGTTATCCTTTTCGTTATAGGTTTATTAGTTGCGCTCTTTTACCAATAGCCTTTTGGCAATACATGAAGAAAAAAAGTATTTGTTTAATCAAAATAATAGACGTTATGAAACACAGAATTACTTTACTACTGACGACAATTGTTGTTTTTCTATATTCTTGTAATGATGAGATAGAGATACAATACAAAACTCATATGAGCCATAACAAAGCTTATGAAGTAGAGATGCCAATTGATTTTGCGGAGTCTAAATCTATTGGCGACCTTCTTGCATTTACGCAAGAGAAATCGCATTCTTTTATAATCATACAATTATTAAAGGATAGTGAGAGTTTATCACATTTTGCTGAAAACAATAATAGTGGTAAGGGCTTTGATTATTCGCTTATCCAACAAACAGATACATCACGCTATTACAAAGTAACTCGAGGAACTACAATGTGGTGCGCATATCAATTGTATATGACAAAAAAACTTGATAAGAATCAATACGTTATTTATGTTTCTTCTGATATGTTGGGTAAAGATAGGCTTATTGCAATTATAGAACATGTTCAAAGATCACTTTCGGGCAATTCGCAAAAGACGGAGATTATTGAAGGCCAGAAGGATGGGGATGGAGAAAGTATGGATACTTTTGTGACAAGAAATACCAACTATTATTCTATTGATTATCCTAAACAATGGTCAATAGTTACAAATCCAGATCAAATGACAGATGTGTATTTGGGAGATCCAGAAGGTAAAATTGGATGCACAATTCTTTTCTTTGATACTGACTACTCTCTTTCCGAACTTAATGCAGAGGGTAACGCAAACATGAAAAATGCTGGTGCAACAATTACCTCCAGCACAAAGATTAGTATTAACGGACAGTCGTGTTATAAAACAATATTTGAATACTCGCTAGGGGATATGAAGGTTAAACAAGTGTCTTATTTGTTCAAAAAAGGTGAGACATTGTATAGTGTAAAATTTGGAAATGACCAAAAGGAGATTGATGAAAATAGCGTTTTAATAGAAAAGATAATGTCTACTTTTAAGATAAAGTAAATATTGTTAGCTATGCAAGACGAATACGACAAGCAAATGGCTGGGCGCAACGAGTCGTTTGCCTAAAACATTTCTCTGATAATAATCAGCTGGAAAACCTATGCTTTGAAGCTGTATTCACTGACGAAGAAAAACCATCACTTTCTTGTAACGGATTCGGATTTTGTTTGAAGAATTGGATAATTGAAGGGAAAAACCTATTTTTGCGCCATAAACCACTTCATTATGAGCGATAATAGGAGTAATCCCGAAGACACTCGAGCTATGATGCAGGAAGCTGAAGGACTGTATAAGGATGCTTGCAGTATTATTGAACAGGCTCAAGCCGTTGCTTACCGTGCCGTGAACGAGGTGTTAATCAAACGCAACTGGTTGCTTGGTATGCGTATTCAGCATGAGGTGTTGAAAGACAAGCGTGCAGAGTATGGAGAACAAGTCATCGTGAATTTGTCTGAGAATTTGACAAAAAGGTATGGACGCGGTTTTAAGAAGAGCAACTTGTATCTTTTTATGTCTTTTTATCAAGAGCACTCAGACATTTTCCAATCAATGACTGGAAAATTAGACCAAGATTCAACAGAAAACATTTTCCAATCGGTGATTGGAAAATCTGAAAAACTCCCATCACTGACGGGATTATTTGATGAAATAGATTTGTATAGTCATTTGTTGTCTGCAAAGCCATTGAGATTGTCGTGGACTCATTATAGTATTATTCTGCAGGAACCAAAACCCGAAGCTCGTGCTTGGTACGAAAATGAAGCAGCCAACGAGATGTGGAGTACGCGCACATTACAACGCAACATCAGTAGTCAGTATTATCACCGTATGCTTCAGTCGCAAAACAAGGAGTTGGTCCGTGATGAAATGAAGCAATTGACCCAACCGCTTCAGGACAGATTGGAATACCTGAAAAATCCCGTAGTGGCTGAGTTCCTTGGTTTCAAGAATAATACCGCATATACGGAAAGTGATTTGGAACAGCGTATCATTGACCATCTGATTCCCTTTCTAATGGAATTGGGTAAAGGCTTTACACTGGCTGACCGCCAGAAGCGCATTCATACTGAGAAAGAGGATTACTATATTGACTTGGTGTTCTACAATTATAACTTGCGCTGTTTTGTGTTGATAGACCTAAAGACCACAAAACTCCGACATCAGGATGTGGGGCAGATGGATATGTATGTGAGGATGTATGATGAGATGATGATTCCCCAAGGACACAATCCGACTATTGGCATTTTGCTCTGCGCCGACACCGATGAGGATGTGGCTCATTATAGCGTGTTGAACGGCAACGACAAACTTTTTGCGGCGAAGTATCTAACTTATATGCCTACCAAAGAAGAACTTCGACGCGAGATAGAACAACAGAAAGAGTTTTTCAGACTTCAAAATGGATAAATAGGAACTACATTATGGAACAAATCATACAAACAATCAGCGGATGGGTGTGGAGTCCGGCGTTGGTGGCCATCTGCCTCTTGGCAGGACTCTATTTCTCCATCGGCACGCGCTTCGTGCAGGTGCGCCGTCTGCGTGAGATGGCGCGGCTGCTTTTCTCGACGGACAAGAGCCAGAAGACAGGCATCACCTCGTTTCAGGCGTTCTCGATGGCGCTGTCGGGGCGCGTGGGCACAGGTAATATCGTAGGCGTGGCCACGGCTATCGGCTACGGCGGACCGGGTGCCATTGTTTGGATGTGGATCATCGCTTTCTTGGGTGCGGGTTCGGCCTTCTCTGAGGCGACCTTGGCGCAAATCTATAAGGAAGAACACAAAGGGCAGTTTCGTGGCGGCCCGGCCTATTATATTGAGAGGGGCTTGCACAGCAAATGGCTTGCGGTAGCCTTTGCCGTTATCGCGGTGCTGGCCTGCGGTCTGTTTCTGCCGCCGGTGCAGTCCAACGGTATCGCAATCTCGTTTGCCAATACCTTCCACATCAGCCCGGCTTGGGCGGGTGCCATCGTGGCTTTGCTCATCGGTCTTGTGGTGATGGGCGGTGTGAAGCGTATCGCCAATGTGGCGCAGATTGTGGCGCCGTTTATGGCTGTCTTGTATGTCTTGCTCTCCCTTGTCGTGTTGGGCTTCCATATCCGCGAGGTGCCTTCGGTCTTCATGGATATGCTCCGTAGTGCTTTCGGCATGAAAGAGGCCTTGGGTGGTATCTTGGGCAGCACCATCGCTTGGGGCGTGAAGCGTGGCATCTATTCCAACGAAGCAGGGCAGGGCACGGGTGCCATCGTGGCGGGTGCAGCCAAGGTCTCGCATCCCGTCAAGCAGGGACTGGTGCAGGCGTTTTCGGTGTATATTGATACTTTATTAGTGTGTACTGCCACTGCCGTGATGATTTTGGCCTGCAAGACCTATAATGTATTCGATGCTTCGGGCAACATCCTCGTTGCTGCCGAAGGTGTGGAGTTGGGTGCTCCTGATGTAAGTTACACCTCTGCTGCTTTGGGTACACTGTTGGGTGCCAACTGGGGCGGCATCATCGTTTCGTTTGCCCTGTTTTTCTTCGCCTTCACCACCATCATGGCATATTATTACTATGCCGAGACGAATCTTGTCTATCTCTTCGGCAAAGGTCGGAAGGAGCATGTCCTGATTTGGGTGTTGCGTCTTGGTGTGGTAGGCATGGTATTCTTCGGCTCGTTGCATGAGGCCCGTGCAATGTGGGACCTCGGCGATATCGGTGTGGGCACTATGGCGTGGGTGAATATCATCGCCATATTGTTGCTCTCGCCCAAGGCTTTCAAGGCACTGAAGTCATACGAACGCCAGAAGAAGGAAGGCAAGGAACCCGTCTTCGACCCGAAGGAAATTGGTGTGAAAGGTGCCGGTTTCTGGGAACGTTAACCTTTCATTTCACGCAATAAATCCAATGCCTGCGTCACCGTACTGACTTCCTTGACGGTGAGTTGCAGCTTGTCATTGGCCTCCTTGAGCGCAGTGCGCTTCGGATGGCTCATGATGTACTGCATGATCTGCATGTAGGTGGCGCTTTCGTAGTATTTCGAGGCTTGGTTGCTGACGAAATAGGCCGTCATATTGTGGTGGCGCAACAAGATTTTCTCGAAGCCCAAATCTTTGGCGATCCAACGCAGACGCACGGTGTTGAGCAAGTCATTGACCTGCTTGGGGATGGGGCCGAAGCGGTCGATGAGGTGGTCGGTGAACTTCATCAGGCTCTCCTCTGTCTTGGTGCGGTCGAGTTCGCTGTAGAGGCTCACGCGCTCCTGCGTCGAGTTGATGTAGTCGGCGGGGAAACGCACCTCCATGTCGGTCTCGATGGTACAGTCGGCGACATACGATTTCTCTTCTTCCTTTTCAAAAATATCCTGAAATTCAGTCTCTTTCAGTTCAAGGATGGCCTCATCGAGGATCTTGTGATAGGTCTCGAATCCGATGTCGTTGATGAAACCGCTCTGTTCGGCGCCGAGGATGTTGCCTGCTCCACGGATGTCCAAGTCGCGCATGGCGATGTTGATGCCCTCGCCAAGGTCGGAGAACTCCTCCAAGGCGCGGAGACGTTTCTGTGCCTCTTGGGTTAAGGTGTTGAGCGGTGGCGTCAGCAGGTAGCAGAATGCTTTCTTGTTGGAACGGCCTACGCGTCCGCGCAGCTGGTGCAGGTCGCTGAGGCCATAACGGTGTGCGTCGTTGATGATGATGGTGTTGGCGTTTGGAATATCCAAACCCGACTCCACGATAGTGGTGCAGAGCAGCACGTCGTAGTCACCGTTGATGAAGCCGAGCATGATGTCCTCAAGTTTCGAGCCTTCCATCTGGCCGTGGGCGACGGCGATGCGCACGCCCGGTACATACTTCAGGATGAAGTCGTGCACATCCATGATGTTTTGGATGCGGTTGTGGATGAAGAAGACCTGTCCGTTGCGGGCGAGTTCAAACTGGATGGCGTCACGGATAAGCTCGCCGTCGAAGCCGCGCAATTCGGTCTGCACGGGATAGCGGTTGGGCGGTGGTGTGGTGATGACGCTGAGGTCGCGGGCGCCCATCATGGAGAATTGCAGCGTTCTGGGGATAGGCGTGGCGGTTAAAGTCAGCGTGTCGACGTTGGCCTTCATCTCTTTCAGTTTCTCCTTCACGGCCACGCCGAATTTCTGTTCTTCATCGATGACGAGCAAGCCCAAGTCCTTGAACTTCACATCTTTTCCTGTGAGTCGGTGCGTCCCGATAATGATGTCAATTTCGCCTTTTTCGAGACGTTTCAGAATCTCGGTCTGCTGCTTGGTGGTCTTGAAGCGGTTGAGGTATTCGATGGTGACGGGGAAGCCATCGAAGCGTTCGGTGAAGGTGTGGTAGTGCTGCAGGGCCAGCACGGTTGTCGGCACGAGCACCGCCACCTGCTTCGAGTCACAGCAGGCCTTGAAGGCGGCACGCATGGCGACTTCGGTTTTGCCGAAGCCGACGTCGCCGCAAACGAGGCGGTCCATGGGGTTCTCGCTCTCCATGTCGCGTTTCACGTCGTTGGTGGCTTTCAGCTGATCGGGGGTGTCCTCGTAGATGAAAGAGGCCTCTAGTTCGTTTTGCAGGTAGTTGTCGGGCGAGAACTTGAAGCCAGGTGTGCGTTTGCGTTCGGCATAGAGCTTAATCAGCTCGCGGGCGATGTCCTTGACCTTGCTCTTGGTTTTGTTTTTCAGTCGATTCCAAGCACCGCTACCGAGGGTGCTTAAATGGGGTTCTGTGCCGTCTTTGCTGCTGTATTTGGCAATGCGGTGGAGCGAGTGGATACTCACATAGAGCAGATCTCCATTGTTGTAAATCAAGCGAATAGCCTCTTGGGGCTTGCCGTTGTTCTCGATGGTCTCCAAGCCGTCAAAGCGCCCGATGCCATGGTCGATGTGGGTGACATAGTCGCCGGGTTTCAGTTCGTAGAGGTCCTTCAGCGTGATGGCCTGCTTGGTGGAGAAGTTGTCGCGCAGGTGGAAACGGTGGTAACGCTCGAAGATTTGGTGGTCGGTGTAGCAACATACCTTCAGGTCCTCGTCGATGAAGCCGCCATGGATGGCGATGGTCTCGGTCTCGAAGTCGCGATGGCTCTCGTCGTTGTGGTTGATGTCGTTCAGAATCGCCTGGATACGAGAGAGTTGTTTGCTGCTTTCTGAGAACACGATGACACGGTAGCCTTCCTCCTTATGGGCTGCAATGTCATCGATGAGCAAGTTGAAGTTCTTGCTGAAGATGGGTTGTGGCTTGGTATGGAACGTGACAGTTGTCAGTTGGGAGTTGTCCTCGTCATCGCCCATGTCATTCCTGCTGGGGCTTGTGGGCTGGCGGGAATCTATGGGCAATGTAAGTACTAATTTGCTAGAAACGCCAAACTCAACAGTAGGGTGTTTTATAAGGTTAGAAAGTAATTCATCCGATTTGCTGAACAACTGCCCGGGTTTCAAAGCCTTCACTTCTTCGTCCTGTTCCTGCATCTTCTCGAAGGCTTCCACGGCGCGGTCGTATTCCTTGTCGACTTGGGTGGCGAAGAAGGCCATGTCGGTGAGCCACACGGTGGTGGTATCGGGCAGATATTGCAGGATGGCCTCGCGATCCTCGATGAAGGCGCGTTCCTGCATGTTGGGCAGCAGTACAATCTGTTTCAGCTTCTCAATAGAAAGTTGGTCGGCGATGTTGAAGCTACGGATGCTTTCGACTTCATCGCCGAAGAACTCAATACGATAGGGGTAGTCGTTGGCGAAAGAAAATACATCGACCAATCCGCCACGGATGGCAAACTGTCCCGGCTCCACCACAAAATCGACGTTCTCAAACTCGTAGTCGTAAAGCAAGTCGGTGAGGAAATCGAGGTTGACCTTCTCGCCTACCTTGAGCTTAAAGGTGTTCTTGGCCAAGAGCTTACGGGTGAAGACCTTCTCACTTAATGCCTCTGGGTAACTGACAATCAAAGTCTTGCGTTCGGAGGTGGAGACGCGTTGCAGTACCTCGGTGCGCGAGAGGATATAGGTGTTGTCGGGTTTCTCGGGCTCGTAGGGACGCTTGTAAGAGGTGGGGTAGAAGAGCACCTGCTTCTTGCTATAGTCCATGCCACGTTCGCCGAGGAGGCTTTCGAGGTCGTTGTAAAAATAGGCTGCGTCTTCTTTGTCGGCACACACGATGAGGTGCTGGCCGCCTATTTGACGGAAGGTTTCCTCCACGACAAAGGCCTTTGACGAGGCCGCCAAATTGGAACAAAGCAAATGCCCTCCATCGCGCAAAGTCTTGACTATCGCATCGATGTGGGCATCAGCTTTATAAGGTTGGTACTTTATGCTTGCCACGTTGCTTGAAATTGTGGCGCAAAAGTAATAAAAATCTTGGTCTCTGAGTCTGTCGAAGGGCCTTATTCAATCACGATCTTCTGCGTCTTTACTTTTTCTCCGTCAATCAAACGTAAGACATACACTCCAGGTGCCATCTCGCTTATCGAGATGCGATTTGTCGCGTCTTCTTCAACAACCACACGACCCATCATATCCACAATCTGCAGCGAAGCCTCACCTGCATCGTTGACGATGATGTCCCCGTCGCTGATGAAAGCGAAGGTCGCATTGTCATCGTTTGTGTCTTCGCAAACGGGAGCAAAGAGCAACCTGAATCTTGTTGTATAGTCGCTTGTATTTGCCTCGAAAGTGTAGGTGGGCGTGGCCAAAAGGTCAACATCGTTGCCCGTGAGGTTGTCGATGAGGTGTAGGTAGTTCAGCTCAAGGTCTTCGGTTTCGAAGCTGAGGGTGTAGGTACCGTTTTGTGCAGCTTTGAAATTGAGAGGCATTTCAGTCTCTTCGTTGGCATAGGCCACGGCAAATTCTTGACCGTTTTGAGGGATGTAGAGTTGGCTGTTGCTTTCACTGAAGTCGAATTTGGCGAGGCGGTAGCTCGGTTCGAAGCCAATTCTTGCCTTGTCGATGATGGCGTTGCCTCTCATGTCGGCTTTGGCTACCGAGACGGTGATGTTAGGCTTGTTTCTCAAGGCAGTCTTGCTGAAGGCGACAGTCTCGCCTTCGCCTTGTGCCTGCACCATAATGGCGGCGCAAGGAGGGATGGCACCGCTCCCTAAGACAAATTTGGTGCAATCTTCATTGGCATTATATTGCAAGACATAGAAAGGTTGTGTCGTGTAGGCGTTGCAAGGATAGGGGTTGCCGATGAGGTTGAAACCTTTCAAGGTGGCGTTGACGTCGTAATCCAATGCAGTGGGTGTGGCGTTGGCGGTAAGTGTTCCTTGGAAAACAAGAGATTGGTTGTTGCTGTTGGAGTAGAGATAACCTTCGCCGTTCTTAAGGCTGAATTGGTAATGGTCGCTTGATTGTTTTTCCCAGTTCTCCCATTCAAGGGCATTGCCTTGGTTGTCTGGCTGAGCGCTTTGGTTGAAGCGGTATAAGTCGAAGGCGCCAAGGGTCAAGCCGTTTTCGCTGTTTGGCATGATGTCTTCGGTGAAAGGTGAAGCGATGAGGTTCCAACCGTCACTTTTCCCTGTTGTGAAAGCGGTGATGTCTTTTTTCACTGTGGCATTCACGCCTGTGGTACTATTGATGAGTTGGGCGCCATCTTCGAGGATGAGGTTGTCGGGGTTGGTGTTGGTTAGGGTGCCGTCGACGGTGAGGGAGCTATTGGGCAAGACGAAGATTTTGTCGTTGACACCAATCGTCAAGTCTTCTAGAATTGCTGAATTATTGACCAACATGATGGTGTTGCTACGGGGGGATTCATAGCTGTTGGTGACGGCAGTGACTTGATACTTGTTCATCCCGTTAGTATATGAATCTGTATAGCTTGTCTCGTCTTGGTTTGATGAAATTGCTATGTCGTTGCGGTAAACATTATAAGTATAATCCATGTCGCTTAAACCAAGTTGGAAAGACCAAGCTATGCCATAGTTAATGAACCATATGCCGTGTTCTGAATATTTGAACAATAATGTGTTGCCATCTTCCTTGTCATAATCGTCGAGTGCGACTTTATCCGATGTGGTGATGGTTATCCATAAGTCTTTATTGGGATTAATGGCTATAGGGTGGCTAAGGGTGTAGTCCACAAGTTGCGTTGCTTCCGTGGATGTAAAACTGCCTTCAAAAATTGACGTTCCTGGCATCATCTCATCACCTTCGTAGAGGTTAATTGTGCAACTGGAACCTGAACTTTTCAGCGAGAAGTAGATGTGCTCGATTTGCATCCCTGCATAGGGTTGTAGCATGGATGACGGATATTTTTGTGCAGCGGTGAATTCTGATCCAGTACCCGAATAACTAGAGCGTGAGGTTACGTAACATAGTGTTTCGGTACGAGGAACAGGTGCTTCCCAAGCCAAGGACACGGCATCTTCGTTTGTGTTGATGTAGGTTGCCTCAATGTTGCTTGGAGCACTAATTGTGACATTAGTGATGATGTTCACCGTGACTCGGTTTGAAGGCATGGAGGCTTGATTGTTTTCACCGTTACTTCTGACATAGTATGTGTTGTATCCGGTAGGCGCGTTTGTGTCTGTATAAGTGTTTTCCGCGACCGCATTGGCAATCATCATGCCGTTTCTATAAACGCGGTAGGAGGTGACATTTTCAGCAGCATCCCAATCCAAGACCACCTCAGCTTCATCCAAGGTTGCAACAAGGTTAGTGGGGGCGGCGCAAGCGTTCAGCATATAGTTGATGGCAGCCAAGGCATCGATACGCCCTGAGCCAAAGGTGTTGTTTTTTGAAGTCTGGCCTCCGCAGGCTACAGCGGTCGTCTCGATGATGGAGTCGATTTCAACAGGGGTTAAAGTGGGGTTGGCCTGTAACATCAAGGCCATCACTCCGGCTACACAAGGCGCGGCCATCGAGGTGCCACTCTTAGAGCTGTAGCCATTGTTGGATGCATAATTTAATGAGTAAATGCTACTTCCTGGTGCTGAAATGTCAGGCTTGATCAGACCGATGTTGGTCGGGTTTTCGTTATCCCAAGGATAATCGTCATAGAAGCCGATGTCTTCACCTGTTGCCCATGTGGAAGGACCGAAAGAGGAGAAATAAGAATGAGTATCCGTACTGGTGGTAGCTCCAACAGCCACAACTGCAGAACGCCCACCATCCAAAGTTTGGTCAGGGTGTCTCCAAGGCGAAGGGCAGTTGCCAGGAGCGCCGACATTGAAAGGAACAGGAAATTCCGAGAGATTATCGCCTTCGTTTCCAGCCGAAACAGCTGCTATGACTCCACAATGCATGACATTTTCAAAAGCGATCCTATATATCCAGCTTCCTCCATTGTTGCCTCCTAAAGATAGGCTGAGGATGTCGGCACCATGAGAAACGGCAAATTCAACTGCAGTTGTAATATTGAAATTACTTCCTTTTCCTTCGGCATTGAGCACTTTAAGGGCCATGATTTTGGCATCCTTGGCAATGCCGCATTGTTTACCGTTAGTGCCATAGCTTGAAACGGTTCCAGCGCAGTGTGTCCCATGGCTGTTGTCGTCCATCGGGTCGTTGTCGTTGTTCACAAAGTCCCATCCATGAAATGGGTATTCAGTACCTCCATCCCACATATTGTTAACGATATCGGTATGGTGGTAATTCACTCCAGTATCGATGACAGCAACGATAACGCCTGCACCAGTGTAGCCCATCGCCCATACATCATCAGCGTTTACTTGGGTGATGTTCCATTGGTTATTGCCTCGGCCAAGTGGGGTACTATCGGCCTCTTCACCATCAGTGATGAAGACTTCGCTGTCTTTCATGACATATTTCACGTCGGGTCGTTCAGCAATGGCAATCACCATGTCTTTCGTCATGGTGCAGCTGATGGCATTGACAATCCAAAACGAATGGATGTTGTCTACCAAAACGGCTTTTTGCCCTTGTTGTAGTTCTTCCAATATTCCCTTTTGACTTTTTTGGGAAATTTGCTGCAATTCGCCCATGAGAAATTGCCTTTGCTCAGTTTTGTTAAGATGTTGCAGCTGCCGTGTCGTTTTCTTAGCGTCAAATTGGTCGGTCAAAACGATTATGGTTTGGAACATTTCGCTGGACTTAGAGCTACTATTCATTTCTTCTATCAGGTCAGGCGTGATTTTTCCGTAACCGTATGCTTGAGCCCATCCTGGCATGGCCATCATCAAAACCATTGCCACAATTAGCGTAAATCTTTTCATAATTTATTATTGTCAGAATTTGGGGTGCAAAAGTACTAAAAATCTCCATGCCAGCCGATAAAAAAGTCACGGCTTGTCTTTTGTTGGACAAAACCGTGACTTTGAAGCAGTTCAATGGACGTTATCAAGGTGCTACTACCTTCTGTGTTTTGGCCTATTCGCCGTCTGTTTTGTCGGGAGCGAACATCAGCCTAAACCTTGAAGCAGAATCTGTCGTCTTGGCCTCAAAGGTGTAGCTTGGCGTAGCCAAAAGGTCGATGTCGGTACCAGTGACGTCGTCGATGAGGTGGAGGTAAGCTGGTGCAAGGCTTTTAGCTTCGACATGGAGGGTATAAGTGCCGTCTTCTGTCGTCTTGAAGTTGATTGGCATCTCACTTTCTCCATCGGCGTAGGCCACAGCGAAATCGTTGCCGTTTTGCGGGATGTAGAGCATGTCTTTTTTAGGGTTCATTGTGTATTTCGAAAGCCGGTCGTTTTCGTTGAAGCTGACCCTTACTCTGTCGATGATGGCATCGCCGCTCATGTTGGATTTGGTAACCGAAATGGTGATGTCAGGTTGTCCTTTCGAGGTGTTCTTGCTGAAGGTGACGCTTTGGCTAGCGCCTTGGGCTTGCACCAAAATAGCCGCACATGGCGCGACAGGATTGCTGCCTAAAATGAAATCCGATCCGTCTTCATTCATCACATAGAAACTTCTGTTGACGTTGGTGTTGCAGGGGTAGGGGTTGCCGATGAGGTTGAAACCTTTAAATGTGGCAGTGTTGTCGTAGACTAGTTGTGTGGATGAGGTGTTGCCTGCAAGTGTTCCTTGGAAAATGAGTGTCGGATTGCCGCTGTTGGCGTAGAGGTAACCGTTTTTGTTGTTGATGGAAAAGCTTTGGGCTTCATAGTTTCGCCATTCAAGATCTGCACTTTGGTTGAATGTGTAGAGGTCAAAGTTGTTGGAGAGCAAGCCAGTTGCCGAAGCCGATAAGTTGTTGCTTATGGGTGAGGCCACCAAATGCCAATTGTTGTTTTGGCTTCCAGTATAAGCTGAGATGTTCTTTTTCACTGTAGCATGCACATTATTTGAGTTGTTGACGAGTTGGGCGCCATTCTCAAGGACCAAGTTGTTGTTATTCGCACTGCTGAGCTGACCGCTAACGGTGAGTTTGCTGCCTGGACTGACGGTCATCAGGTCGTTGCCGTTAAGGGTTAAGCTGCTTATAAGGGCTTGTCCTAAAGTATAGCCTACCCCATTGGAGGCATCCGTTACGCCACCGTAATAGTTGGTTTTTACTGTGTAGTAACTGACCGTGTTGTTGCGGTTTGAGTCGGTATAGCTGGTTGTGGTCATATTGAGGCTTAAGGGTGCCCCATTGCGGTATAGGTTGTAGGTATAGACGCCGTCAGTGACGTATGTTTTGATGAGGAAAGCTGCACCACTATAGGTTCTAACGGATGAAGTAGGTGAAGACGCATAATAGTTACCGTTGTTGCCTGAATAGGAACAATACGTTGCAGGATAGCTCCGGCCTTCCGGGTCATACATGAACACCCAGTAGTCTTTTGAAGCATCAATGATTATGGTGCTTGACAGATCAAAGTCAAACCAACCGGTTGCCCCGACATTAAGTGATTGTTGCAAGACCTGGGTTTGGGGATGATTGGAAACTGTTCCTTTGTACACATATATTTTATATGCACCAGTTTCATTGGCATAAAACGAGGCCTTATATAGGGCCATGTTGTTGTAAGCACTGAGGTCACTGGCGAGGTACCGATGGCCCCAATACATGTTGCTTCCACCGCCATAGCCAAGACTATAACCAGAAAACTCACCATCTCCATAAGTCAAAGTCGCTGATGGCGTTGCAGGATAGCACCATTCGGGAGCAGTCCACGAAAGGCTGATGTTGTTTCCCGATAAGGTGGCAGTCAAGTCGTCAACAATAGGGGTCGGGTAATCTACCGTAACAGTGACCGTGTTGGAAGGAAGCGACTGTTGCCCACTGGAATCCACGGCACGGACAAAATAGGCACTGGTACCATAAGGCGCTGTGTAGGCATAAGTGGTGGATGTCGTGTTGCCAATTAGATTGTTGTTGCAATATACATTATAACTTGAGGCTGCGCTTACACCATTCCAAGTCAAAGTGAGATTCTGGGTGTTATTGAGTGTGTAGGTGAGATTGGTGGGTGCGGGGAGCGTCGATCCTGGCTCGATGCCAAAGATGGCACTTTGGTTGTCGTTGAAAACATAACCGCCACCACCAGCCCCACCGCTGCCTGGGTTCAGGCTGGTCAAAGAATAGAATCCGTCGTTGCTTCCGCTCCAGCCCCAGTTGAAGTGGAATTGGTTGCTGCTGTGAAAGCATGTCCGCCGGCATTCCCGCTTCCGTTGTATTCAATGGGACGGGAAGCATCAAGCTCAGCTTTAAGGAGGTTAATCCAATTGTTGTTGGAATAGTTGGATTTGTATTTAATATTGGCTGTTGACTTGTAATTGAAATAGTTATGCAAGGCATAGGGTATGTCTTCCGCATAGGCAGCGCTACCACCGTTGGCGCTGATGTTGTACATCATATCTACAGATACGCCGCAATGGTACATCAGAACGGCAACGGCGTTGATTTGCACATCTGAAGACGACTGCGACAAGGAATTGGGCATGTTGCTCCAACTGTAATTGGTAGAACCAAAATTGGCGGATTGCACCCCAAGGTCTGGACGAGTATAAGGTGTATACGAATGTGAGCCGATACCCTGTGCAGGATAGCTCCAATATTTCATGATTTGGGCCATAGCAGTAGCCACGCAGCCAGTAACGGTACGCTCACCTGCAGTGTTGTCGTAAGGACAGAGGTTGTTGTATAACTCAAACATGACCACTTGCCCACCGCTGTAATAATAAAAACCGTTTTGGTCCCATGTGGTTTGCACCAAGGGACTCACGACGGTAGTCGCTCTTGCTGCCTTGCTGTTGCCTTCAGCCAAGTCGTTCCACAATTGGATAGTCTCGTCCGTGGCTCTCAGTTGGTGCTCAATCGCGTACTGAATCTCATCATTGTAGCCTTGCAGCCAACCACTGACATTGGAGGGCATGTCTTCGGCCACGAATTTTCCTGTGAGCGAATATCCCAAAATGGGCTGCACGCGGTCATCGGCTGCCATCACGACGAATCCCTCTTCGCCATTGAAGATGTAGAGATTGGAGAAACCTGCTACATTCGTCAGGTCGGTCAGTTGAGCTGACTTTGCTCCGTTGTTGTTCAAAAATGTCTTGGCCACTTTTTGAGCGGTTTCAGGTGTCACGCGCTCGGCCATCATCGGCATCGCCACTATGAGCACGAATGCCACGAATAAACTAAGTCTTTTCATATTTCTTGTGTTTTATTTCTTATTCTTCTTCTACCTTTGCTCGTTTCGAGTCCCAAATCATGTAGATGATGATGGCGATGTACATCACTAAGGCGATGAGGCCGGCCACGGGCAGTTCGGCGAACGGCGTGCCTTCGGCGGTCTTGGCCACTGCATCCACGTTGCAGAACTTGAGGATGGCGCTTACCACACCCATCAAAGCACCACCGGCGATAAAGCCTGAGGCGATGAGGGTGCCGCGGTTGTAACGAGCATCGTTGAGTTTCTGATCTTTGCTACGGGTGCTCACGAACCATGAGATGGCACCACCGATGAGCAACGGCACGTTGAGGTCGATGGGGATGAACATACCCAAGGCGAAGGGCAGGGCAGGGATCTTGCAGAAGTTGAGGATCAAGGCGATGGCGGCACCGATGCCGTAGAGCAGCCATGGGGCACTACCACCCGACATCATGGGCTCGATGACGGCAGACATAGCGTTGGCTTGTGGCGCAACCAAAGCTCCGTCACCTACGAAGCCATAGGCCTTGTTCAGTATCATGATGACGCCAGCGACGGTGGCAGCAGCCACGGCCACACCAACGAACTTCCATATCTCTTGTTTCTTGGGCGTCGTGCCAATCCAGTAACCCACTTTCAGGTCGGTGATGAAGGCACCGGCCACGGCTAAGGCCGTGCAGACCACACCACCGATAATCAAGGTGGCGGTCATGCCGCTGGGACCACTCAGTCCGGCGGCGACCATCACCAACGAGGCCAAAATCAAGGTCATCAGCGTCATGCCGCTCACGGGGTTGCTGCCCACGATGGCGATGGCATTGGCGGCCACCGTCGTAAACAGGAAGGCGATGACGGCCACGACCAAAATGCCAATCAAGGCGTGCCATACGTTATGCACTACACCGAACCAGAAGAACAGGAAGGTGACGATGAGCACGGCCACAATACCGATGACGATGGTCTTCATGGGGATGTCTTGTTGCGTGCGGTCGACAGTTTCCACAGAGGCTTTTTTGCCCTTGAATTCGTTGGCGGCAAGTCCTACTGAAGACTTAATCACGCCCCAAGACTTGATAATACTGATGACACCGGCCATAGCGATGCCTCCAATGCCGATGTGACGTGCATAGTTCTTGAAGATTTCTTCAGGTGCCATCGAACCAATGGTGGCGGTGATGCCCGCGTTCATCAGGTCAACGATTTGGTCGCCCCAAATGAGGTTCATGCCGGGGATGATGATGAACCACACCAGCATGGAACCGCAGCAGATGATGAAGGCGTATTTCAGGCCGATGATGTAGCCCAAGCCGAGTACGGCAGCACCCGTGTTCACCTTGAACATCAACTTGGCTTTGTCGGCCAGGGCAGCGCCCCAACCCATCATGCGTGTGGTGAGGGTCTCCGACCACCAGCCGAAGGTGGAAACAATGAAGTCATACAAGCCGCCAATCAAGCCGCTGACAACCAGCAATAAGGAGTCCTTGCCCTTCTTTTGTCCGCTGACCAAAACTTGTGTGGTAGCCGTTGCTTCGGGGAAAGGGAACTTGCCGTGTTGCTCCTTGACGAAGTACTTGCGGAAGGGGATGAGGAACAGGATGCCCAAGATGCCGCCCAGCAAGGAAGCGATGAACACCTGCCAGAAGTTGATTTCGATTTGATAGCCCTTGCCTTGCAGGATGTATAGGGCAGGCAGGGTGAAGATGGCTCCGGCCACCACGCCACCCGAGCAGCCACCAATCGACTGGATGATGACGTTTTGCGACAAGGCGTCGTTCTTGCGGGCCAGTCCCGTCAGGCCGATGGCGATAATGGCGATGGGGATGGCGGCCTCAAACACCTGTCCGACCTTCAGGCCGAGGTAGGCGGCGGCAGCCGAAAACAGGATGGTCATCAGCAGGCCGATGCACACCGACCATACTGTAACTTCCTGGTACTTCTTGTTTTTCGAGAGTATGGGCTCATACTCTTCGCCCGGTTTCAGTTCGCGTTGCGCGTTCTCGGGCAGTTTGAATTGATCGTTTTCCATATAGTGAATGTTTGAAATAGCAACGGAAATGAATTGCAATATTAAGGAAAAAAATGATTGCTTGGCATCGCGCGATATTATTTCACGCAGAATTCGCTGAATTATATGAAGCGCAAAGCGACGCATTGTTTACGTCCGGCAGGTTCAGCGGATTCTGCGATTTCTGCGTGAGAATTATTTTTTTGCGAGAATATGACAAATTAATTTGTCTATTTGGAAAGTTTACTTTACTTTTGCAGCGTCAAACTTTCAAAAATCTATATGTTATGAAAAAAAACTATTTGTTTCCCCATCAGTTCAGGATGATTGGATGGGTGTTGGCCATCATTGCGGTGGTAGGGTATCTTTGTCTTCCGGAATTTCATTTCAAGATGCCTTCGTTGTATTTTGATACCTTTTTTGACGATGAAAACGAAAGTGGCTTCTTTCGTATGGCTCGAACGAACACACTTTCTCTCGCCATGCCTTTACTGATTATCGGATTGTTGTTCATCGGTTTTTCGAAAGAGAAGGTCGAGGACGAGTTCGTGCATTATCTTCGAGCCCAAAGCCTGATTTGGTCGACGTACGTCACATCGGCACTCTTTATTATTGCCACCATAATTATTTATGGCATAGCTTACCTCTATGTTCCTTATTTGGTATTCTATGTCTTCCTCATCTTGTTCATCATCAAGTTCCAAATCGAATTGTACCGCTTCAACAAAGGAGGCGCGCAATGAAGAATCGTTTGAAAGTGGCGCGAGCCGAAAAGGACATCACACAAGAGGATTTGGCCAAACTAATTGGTGTGAGCCGACAGTCGATAAACGCCATTGAATCAGGACGCTATGTGCCTTCCACGGTCTTAGCATTGAAGATGGCTCAGGTATTCGGGAAATCGGTGGAGGAGATTTTCTTCTTGGAAGAAACGGATTGATGTCTCACGCAGAAATCGCAGAATACGCAGAAGCCTATCGGACGCGGATTGATCGTCGCATTGCGATTCCCATAGTTCTGCGTATTCTGCGTGCGGAATTTATCTAACAATACAGAATTTCTTTATGAAACAACTTTCTTCATTCTGAATCCTAACGAAATACATTCCCTCTGCCAAACCCGTCACATCAATTTGTTGGATTTCATTGGTAATGTGACCTGACAGCAGCATTTGGCCTGTCAGGTTGGTGATACAATATTCGGTATCTGCCTGTAGAGATGCGCCATGGCACGTCTCTACAAACAGGATGTCGTTGGTAGGATTAGGATAAACATTGATTTCCAATGCGTTATTTTCATCAACGACCATCACATCCTTGTCCAAACATTCCGACCAGGCAATGGTGTTTCCGCCATCAGTGCTGATGCCGTATTTGTATTGCCCAATGGGCAGGGCATCCCAACCATAATCCACATAATGGGCATCGGCGATGTTTGAAGCAATCAGCTCCGCATTGCTCCCATCGCAGTTGGCGCGGTAGATGCTGTAAGTGTTACCTACGGTGATGTCGTCGATATAGAAGGCGTTATCGTATTCGCCTTCAGCGAGTTGGTTGGCGTATTTCCATTCCAGAATGTGGTTGCCAGGACCAATGGCCACGGTGTAGCGCGTCCACGGCACTTCGTCTTTCAAGGTCTCGCCGTATTGCACGTTGTCGATGAAGAATCCACAGCCATTAAGCGGGAAGCAACTGACGCGGGCATAATAGCTTACCACGCACGATGTGGGCAGGTTGACTGCCAGCGAAATCTTGCTGTTGGAGAACATGCCCGTGTTGGTCGACTTGGCGCAATAGGTGCCAGTGTTGGGTTGTGTGGTGGCGATGACCCAAGGACTGGTCGCATCGTTGATCCACATATTTTGGTAGAAGTCGCCTGACTCGAAGCCGTCGTAAATGCCCGCAGGCATGTTCCACGACAAGGAGACACGCATGTTGTTGATGACTTCAGCCTCAATCTCGACCGCTTTCGTCAACGTGACGTAATTGGAAGGGAGCGAGATCATGTCGTTTTCCAGATGGGCGATAATATAATAGGTGTAAGAACCCGCGTAGCTGATGTGGTCGGTATAGGTGGTTTCAGTCAGACTGTTGGCGATGCGCATGCCGTCGCGATAGACGTCATAGGAGATGCCTTCGGGTGCGGCGGTCCAGTTGAGGACGACCTGCTCGCCGTCGAAGTCAGCAGTGAGGTTGGTCGGGCCGTGGTGGAACAAGGCATTCATGGCAGCCAAGGCATCGATGCGACCCGAACCTACGCGGTTGTTTTTCATGGTATTACCGACCCGTACAGAGGTGAGCTCGATGATGGAATCCAATTCTGCAGGACTCAGTGCTGGGTTGGCCTCAAGCAGCATGGCCAACACGCCAGCCACGCAGGGCGTAGCCATCGAGGTACCGTCCAATTCAGTGTACCCGTTGGCGGTCTGGTAGTTCAATGAGGTGATGTTGGCACCAGGAGCCGAGATGTCGGGGCGGATTAAGCCAGGTTGGTTGACGTCACCGTTTTCGTAGGGGTAGTCGTTGTAGTTGCCGACATTGGGACCTGAAGCCCAAGTTGTGGGACCGACGGAGGCGAAGCCGCAGCGCTCGTCGTTGGAGTCGGTGGCACCCACGCTGATGACGGAGGTCAGGCCGCCTTCGATGAGGTTCCTCTGGTCAGGATGGAGCCAAGCCGGAGGACAGTTGCCGGGTGCACTGATGTTGAAGGGAACGGGGAAGGTGTATTGCGTTTGGCCTTCATTACCGCAAGCCACGGCAGCCGCCACGCCCGCCTCGAGGCAGGTGGCGAAGACGTCGCGATAGTAGTAGCAGGGACCAGCGCCTACATCGCTGAGCGAGAGACTAAGGAGATGGGCACCGTGTTCCAAGGCAAACTCAACACCTTGGATGAGGTGTGTGGCTTCACCTTGACCGTCTTCCCCCAAAACCTTGATGGACATGATTTTGGCGCCTGGGGCAATGCCCGTTTGGGTGCCTGCCGTACCTTGTCCCGCCAAGATGCCAGCGGTATGGGTGCCGTGACCATCGTCGTCCATGGGGTCGTTGTCTTGATAGAAGATGTCATAGCCGTGGTGCGGGAACTCGCTGCCGCCGTCCCACATGCTGTTGGCAATGTCGATATGGTTGTAGTTGACACCTGTGTCGATGTGGCCGATGATGACGCCGTTGCCCGTATAGCCCGTACCATTGTAGTTCCAAACTGCTGGAGCGTTGACTTTGTCGACATGCCAAGCGTTGTCCCTTGTGTTGACGGGGCGAGCCATCTCGTTGTCAGGGATCATCTGACGCATTTCGTCAGGGATAATCATGGCAACATCCTTGCGCTGAGCGAGTTGTGCGATGACTTCGGCACTGGCCGAGCAGCTGAAGCCGTTGAATGACCAGAAGGTTTTCAGGTCGCTGACCATATTGTTGGCTTTGTAACCTTCAAGAAAATCAAGCACTTGGGTTTGCGAGGCTTGACAAAACGTCTTTCGTTCAGCGATGACAAAGTCGCGGCGTTGCTCCTTGGTCATCAAGGCGGTCTTTTGCGACAGGTTGTTGTCGTCGTAGCGTTCCGCCATCATCACGATGACATGTTGAAAGTTGTTGGATTGGCCAAACAATGCACTGAAGCAGAGGGCCAAGAGAAGGGTAAAAATGGGCTTCTTCATGATATTGAATTGGTTTTGTGTAACAATACATTTCCGATACGGCATTCCAGACACCGTTTGCGCTTGCAAAAATAGGAATAAAGGTGCAACAAAGCCTGTGTCTGCATGGCATTTTCCGCCTTTACCCCACATTGGGCATAATGTCGAATAACAGCATTGTCCTCAACCTCAGTATCTTCCAAGAACTGAATGGCTGTCTCACACACCGATTCGTCTTTGTGGAGTTTGCCGTAGCAAAACAGTAATGGAGCTACTGCGTTGATGATCAATACATCGGCTGTGGTTTCACCTAGATGTTTCGGTTTCGATTCGGTTGAAACACCAAACCGCCAATGCGTTTCCCAGTATTCCGAAGCCTCGACGTCAAATAAGGCTTTAACCTCGGCAGCGTTTTTCGCAGCTTTTATTTTAGAAAACAGGCAACCGTTTTTGTGGATGAGCTGCGCCATCTGCGCCAATCGGATGGTCGGAAAGTTGGAAGGTCGCATTCGCATGAACTTCCATCTTTCGGCCGGCATGGTCAACAGATTGAATTTGGTGCGCATTACGATGAACTCGCGCTTGAGCAGTAGTGGATATTCCTCCATGAAATTGTCTTCGAGGAATCCCGCGCAGCCCATCAGCATGGCTTCCACTTGAAGCGGGTTGTCGGCGTGCTTCAGCAAAGTCTTGAAAGGCAAGATGTTGGCCAAATATTCAAAAGCCTCATTGTTAACTTTCAAGCCGAAATAACGCATCAATAGTTTGTAAAGGACATCCTCCCAATCAAATTGATTGGCTTCCAGTATCTTGGTGACGGTCTCCGACTTGCTCTCCAAACGTTCCACAGCCATTCTGTCGAGCCACGAGAGTCGGGTAAAGACGGGCACTTGGCTGATGCTTTTCTCGCATGGAATCCAGCTCTTTGACGAGATAAGTTTTTGATATTGTGCAAAAAGGCTTTCGTCGAAATGCCCTTTCAATTCTATTGTGGGTATGCCGTTGACTTGGGTGTCGTTTTCGTAGACCACATGCAAGATGACATTTTTGTAGGCTTTATCGGACTGGTGGCCATGGCGATTCCAGTCGCTGCTTTTCACGTGGATTTCCACATGACCAGCCCACAATTTGTCACCGATTTGGATTTTCGCCTCCAAGAAGTCGGGGCCCGAGTCGGTGTTGCGGTAGCCTGTCGCCACCATTTCCATCGCTTCGCCTTCCGTGGTCTTCAAATCCTTGTCGGTCAGTCGGTTCTCCCAAATATAGTATAGGAATTCTTCTCTCATTTAATCTTCCAGCAGTTTAAAGGTTCAGTGTCAAGCACACCTTTCTTTGAAGCCCAATCGATAAATAAGGAACGTAGGTCGCGGTCACTTTGCCACACCACATGGTTCTTGATGTCTTCCTGTGCCCAGCCGACACCGTTGATCAAGTGGTTGCCACCTCCCATCGAGCGATAGGAGTTCATCACCACATTGTAGGTCTTTTCCATATCGAAAGGTGTGCCGTCGGCCATGCTGATGATGTGGATGCGTTCGCCCATGGGGTTTTTGTCGGTCACTTCGTAGATAATGCCCGCGCCCGAATCAAAGTTATAGATGGGGCTCTTCATCTCGTAGGCGTATTCGAGGAAAGCTTTTACTTCCTTTCCCGTTAAGGCCATGACAGCCAGCGCGTTTTCGAAGGGATACCAGGTGAAGAAGTCTTGCACGGTGAGTTTTCCCGCTTTGATGGTCTTGCCGCCACTTAAAGGAGCTGCCATGGAGATGTCGGCGTGTATGCCTTCGGCTTCGACGGTCTCGAATTGGCAGCGATGGATTTCGTCAACCCAAAGGCAAGAGCCTTTGAAGGCATCGTCGGAGCTGATGTCGACGGGCAACTCAGCCACTTCGCGTTGTTTGTATGCTTCGGCACGGTCAAGATAAGGTTGTAGCATGGCAACGAATTGCTCGTCTTTTTGCTCTTGGTCGGTCTGCATGAGGCTGATCCTGATGTTGGGTTTCTGTCCTTTTCGCAGCGTCACTTCGGCAATGCTGAGTCCCATTCCTCTATTGCCCGAGTTGAGCACATATACAGGGTCTCCGTTGATGTTGGTCAGTTTCTCGGCACGGGCACGGTGGTCGTGGCCGTAGAAGATGATGTCGAAGCCGGGCACGTTCAAGGCCACCCATTTCGATGCGTTCTCGCGACCAAGCGGATGGTCTTCGGGAAGGTTCTGAACTTGAGGCTCGTAGCCAGAGTGGAAGAGCCCCACCATCAGGTCGGGATGCTCTTTCTCTTGGATGATTTTCACCCATTTTTCGGCAGCGGATTCCAATTGTTCGAATCGCAACCCAGGACGAAGGCGGTCGGGTACCCAGGTGATGACATAAGGTGTAGTTAGGCCGAGCACGGCGATTTTGAATCCGTCTCGGTTCAATATAATATAAGGAGTGAAATAAGGCTCGCCCGTCGCTTCGTCAATGACGTTGGCGGCCAAAACGGGCATTTTGACTTCTGAATACACGCGGTCGAATATCTTGCGTCCCGCCTCAATGTCATGATTTCCAACACTTACAGCATCATAAGGGAAATAGTTAAGCACTTGCGAAACAAGATTCGGATGTTCAGCATCTTGGTTGGAACAGTATTGAAACACAGTGCCTTGCAGGTTGTCGCCATTGTCCAAAAGGATGAGCCGGTTACCTAATTCGGATTTCATCTGTTTGATGATGAGAGCATCATTGGCAAATTCGTCATAACGACCGTGAGTATCAGTGGTTTCCAACAAAGTCAATGTGGTTTCCTTTTGCGAGCAGGATGCGAACAACGCGGTCAAAACAATCATAATAGTGAGTTTTGTTTTCATATGAATGAGGGTGTTTTAATGCGATAAAAGTAGGACATTTTCAGCTATGTCCGACACGATGAGGAAATTTTTTTCGTGAAAAAGGGCGTAGTAACGTAGAATTGCGTATTTTTGTGGCACAATTCCAAGCCCGATTGCAACATGACCGACTTGAGCATCATAGTATCCGAAATCGAATTGAAATTGAGGAAATTGATTGATGAAAAGAATCAGTTGGCACAGGAAAACAAGCGGCTTGCCGAGGAAAACAAGGCGTTGGACGAGGAAAATCTGGCGTTGCGTCGTTCGGCATCGGAGTTGCAAGATAAAATAAATAAAAGTACAATTGTTAACGCACTCGACAACGAGGGAGAATTAGAAGAAGGAAGAAAGCTCATAAAAGAGTTGGTGAGAGAAATTGACAGATGCGTTTCGATTTTGAACAGTAAGGAATAACTCAGATACTTGAAAGTCAGTACGATGGATGAGATAACGATCAATATCACGTTGTTGGATAGGCCTTATCGCCTGTCGGTGGCTCGCGCTGACGAAGAAAAGGTTCGCAAGGCCGGCAACCTCATCAACGAGAGAGTGAAGTATTACTCGAAGCATTACACCTACAAGGATGCGCAAGACTTGCTCTCAATGACCGCCTTGCAGTTTGCTACTTCAATGGTCAAGATGGATGATGAATTGACTTACCGCAATCAGAACTTGGAGCGTAAACTGTTGGATTTAAACACCTTATTGAGCGAACAATCATAATCTGCAGTATATAGCGGACTTGTTCTTTGAAGATTTGGAACTGCCTGTTCAGCGCATTTGGTAAACTCAACACTATCAACACATTAATCGGTCTACTCGCGCTCTGTAAAAACAGGCCTCATTCCTTTCGGGGAAGTACCTTCTGGTGCCGGTGGACGTTTGCGCAACGCGGTGGCCACAAGCGTATTATTTGGGGTTTACGCATCTCCCAAAGGACAGGCAGTTTCTTTTGTTTCCTCCTCATTTTTCGAGTAAAACAGAGTTTTTAAAATGTTATTACTCATTTCAAACACTACATGGATTATCATTACCGCAGCAGCTTTGGTCGTGGGCCTTGCGGTGGGTTACCTCATCACGTCCACACTGCTGAAAAAAGCCGTCATTAAAGAACAAGTAGCCCTTCTCGAAGAGGCTAAGGAAAAAGCTGAAGTCATCAAGAAAGAGCGTATCTTGCAAGCCAAGGAGAAGTTCCTCCAAATGAAAGACGAACACGAAAAAGCTTGCAACGACCGCAAACGCGAGCTGGCCAGTGCAGAGAACCGCGTCAACCAACTGAAACAGGACGCCAACAAGAAGATGGAAGAAGCTCAACGTAAGTCAAAAGAGGTTCAGACAGCACAGCAACATCTTGAAAACCAGTTGGAAACCTTCAATAAGAAGAAAGCTGAACTTGACCGTGTCTATGAAGAGGAGACCAAGAAGCTGGAAACCATTTCGGGGCTTTCGGCAAAGGAAGCCAAGGAACAACTCGTCGAACTCATCAAGGAAGAGGCTCAGGCTGATGCCATGGTCTATGTGAAGGAAGTCACGGAAGAGGCCAAGATGAGCGCCTCCCAGACCGCCAAGAAAATCGTGCTGGAGACCATCCAACGCACGGCCTCTGAGACAGCTATCGAAAATACGGTCAGCGTCTTCAATATTGAAAACGATGAGATTAAAGGTCGTATCATCGGTCGTGAGGGCCGCAACATCCGTACCCTTGAGTCGATGACGGGCGTCGAAATCATCATCGACGACAGCCCAGATGCCATCCTCATTTCGGGTTTCGACCCCATTCGCCGCGAAGTGGCCCGCCTCTCATTGCAGAAGCTGGTTGTCGACGGACGTATCCACCCCGCCCGCATCGAAGAAGTGGTGCATAAAGTGGAAAAGCAAGTGGATCAGGAGATTATGGAGACGGGTAAGCGTACTGCCATCGACCTCGGTGTCCACAACCTTAACCCCGAACTGATTAAGATGATCGGCCGCATGAAGTACCGCACCAGCTATGGCCAGAACTTGCTGCAACACTCTATTGAGACCGCCAAACTCTGCGCTACGATGGCTGCCGAACTTGGCCTCAACGTGAAGGCTGCCAAACGTGCTGGTCTTTTGCACGACATAGGTAAAGTGGCTGAGAATGAGGAAGAACTGCCGCATGCTATCTTGGGTATGAAGGTGGCCGAGCGTTTGAAGGAGAAACCCGACATCTGCAACGCCATTGGTGCCCACCACGAGGAAATCGAGATGGACAACATGATTTCGCCTATCGTTCAGGTGTGCGATGCCATTTCAGGTGCTCGTCCAGGCGCCCGCCGCGAAGTGGTGGAAGCCTATATCCAACGTCTCAACAAGTTGGAGGAGATGGCCATGAGTTATCCGGGTGTGGTGAAGACTTATGCTATTCAGGCTGGCCGCGAGTTGCGTGTCATCGTGGGTGCCGACAAGGTGACCGACCAAGACGCCGACCGCATCGCATACGACCTCTCGAAGCAGATTCAGACCGAAATGACCTATCCGGGTCAGATCAAGATCACGGTTATCCGCGAAACGAGAGCCGTCCAGTACGCAAAGTAATCTGACGACGGCCTATGGCTTATGACTATGGCTCACTAGCTCACTATATGAAATAGTTGACCTTAGTCAAGAGTGAGCCATAGGCCATAGTCATTAGCCATAGTCAAAAATGATTAGAGAAGAAGTCGTTTTCGGTCCCATTCATAGCCGCCGCCTCGGTAGCTCGTTGGGCATCAATTTACTCCCTGAAAAAGGCAAAATCTGTACGTTCGACTGCATCTATTGCGAATGTGGCTGGAACAAAGACGGTCGCGATGACACAAAACTGCCTACCGCTGAAAAAGTGCGTACTGCTCTGGAAACCAAACTGCAGCAGTGTCTGGTAGCCCAGATGCCCATCGACTCCATCACCTTCAGCGGCGACGGTGAACCGACCATCAATCCTGAGTTTCCGCAGATTATCGATGATACAATAGCTTTGCGCGACAAGTACTATCCTAACTCGAAGATTACGGTGCTGTCGAATGCCACCATGGTGCACAAGCCTGAGATTTTTGCCGCTCTGTCTAAGGTCGACAACCCGACCATGAAAATCGATGCCCCGACAAATGAACTGATTGAAAAGATCAACCATCCTGCGCCGGGTTACGACATCCACCGTGTTGTTGAGGCACTGAAACAGTTTCATGGTAACTTCATCTTGCAGACCATGTTCCTGAAAAGCAGAGACTTTGACTCTTCAAGTCCCGAAGTGCTGAATGGCTGGATGGATATTGTACGCCTTTTGAAACCACGTGAGGTGATGGTTTACACCATCGCCCGGCCTACACCAGAGGTGAGCTTGCAAAAGTTTACGGTAGAGGAGATGCAGGCCTTGGTTCAGCCTTTGCTCAAAGAAGGCTTTTTGATCCAAATCAAAGGATAGCTTTATTCGACCCCCATATTCATCCGTCCCATCAATCTGAGCCAAGGCGAGAGGAACGCAAACAGGAAATCATAAACGATTAAACCAGGCAAGAGCCCCTTTTCGCCCAAACGTTTTGAGGCTTTGTTGTAGATGAAGAGCTGTGAGCCAAAGCGCAACAGAAAGAGAAACACTAAAATAGGAATATAGGATACCGTGCTTGAGGCGATGCTGAAAGCAGGCTTCAGACAGAGCAATGCGACGAAAGTGGTGTAAAACAAAATCTGTGAAACATAGAAAAGGCTTAACATCAAACGAGCCCTGGTGTTATATTTTGAAATAGTGGAATAGCGGCTGCTTTTTTGGTGCATCCAGAGTCTGAAGCTTTGCGTTGGGGTAGCTTGAATGGTGTTCTCGGCGTCAATCAAAGCCTCGGTATTTCGCTTTTTCGCCACTTGGTTGATGAACAAATCGTCGTCGCCAACAGAGGTGGTGTAATGAGAGATGAAACCTTTGTTCCTGAAAAACAATTCCTTCCGATAGGAAAGGTTCTTCCCGATGCCCATGTAGGGATGTCCAGCCAGGGTGGAGGACAGATAGAGTAACCCTTGCTGAAGCGCATCGAAGCGGATAAGCTTGTTGAGAAGACCTTTTTTCTGTACGTAGGGACTGTAACCGATGACCACTTCCGTATTATTGCCGTAACAATTGACCACACTACGTAGCCACTTGTCGTTGGTAGGCATGCAGCTGCATTCTGTCAGTATGATAAGGTCGTTTTGGGCCGACTTGATGCCCATTGAGAGCGGGAATTTTTTGCCATAAAAGAAGTTGAGGTGTTGTTTCATCTGAACAGGTTTCACCCTTGGCTCTTGGCGTGTGATCTCTTTAAGGTATTCTTCCGTCTCGTCATCCGAACAGTCGTTCACCACAACGATTTCAAAATCAGGATAGTCTTGGCTCAGCAATGCGGGGATGAGTTCCGTAAGGTATTCGTATGCGTTTCGGGCACAGATGACCACCGATACGGGCTCCAACTCCTCGTCAAGTTTCGGACGTTTTTTCCTTTTGTAAAAGGCTGTGCGCGAAAACAACCCCCAATGATAGACCAACTGGATGAGTAGGGAAAGAATGAAAACCACTAAAATAGTGAAACTGATATGATTATAATATAATTGGAACTGCATGATAAATGGATTTTGATGATTGCAAAGGTAAGAAAATACTTGATTTCAAGATTTCAAATTTCAAGATTTCTTATTGCTCACACGCACTTTTTTCTTCAACAATTGAGTGTGGTGAAACAAAGTTTGCAACAATTCCACAATTCAACAATAAACAATTCAACAATTCATTATTTTTGCGCAAAATTAGAGCGATGAATTTCAATATTGTCTCCAACGACCCGAAAAGCGCTGCACGTGCAGGTGTGCTCAACACCGATCATGGTCTAATAGAAACCCCGATTTTCATGCCTGTCGGTACGGCAGGCACGGTGAAGGCCTGCCATATCCGCGATGTGCATGACGAGGTGAAGGCTCAAATTATCTTGGGCAACACCTATCATCTGTATCTCCGTCCAGGTTTGGAGGTGCTTGAAGCTGCTGGAGGGCTCCATAAGTTCAATGGATGGGACCGCCCCATTTTGACCGATAGCGGTGGCTTTCAGGTGTTTTCGCTCACTGGCATCCGCAAGATGAAGGAAGAGGGTGTGACCTTCCAGTCGCACATCGACGGCTCACGGCATTTGTTCACGCCCGAAAAAGTGATGGACATACAGCGCAGCATCGGTGCCGACATCATCATGGCGTTCGACGAATGCACGCCTGGAACAGCGGACTATCAATACGCAAAGCCTTCGATGGAACGCACACACCGCTGGCTCGATCGTTGTTTCGAACGGTTCAACGCCACCGAGCCGAAATATGGCTACGAACAAGCCTTGTTCCCCATCGTGCAAGGCTGTGTCTACCGCGACTTGCGCGAGCAATCGGCTGAATACATCGCTTCGAAAAACGCAGTCGGCAATGCCATTGGCGGTTTGGCCGTGGGCGAGCCTACTGAGAAGATGTACGAGATGATAGAACTGGTGAATGCCATCCTGCCCAAGGATAGGCCACGTTATTTGATGGGTGTCGGAACTCCGGCCAACATTTTGGAAGGCATCTCGCGCGGCGTGGATATGTTCGACTGTGTCATGCCCACCCGAAACGGACGCAACGGCATGATTTTCACCTCTGAAGGTATCATCAACATTAAGAATGAAAAGTGGAAGTTCGATTTCTCACCTGTCGACCCCAACGGCGAAACTTTTGTCGATATACAATATACAAGGGCTTATTTGCGTCATTTGTTTGTCGCGGGCGAGATACTTGGACCCATGATTGCCAGCCTTCACAACATCGGTTTCTACCTATGGCTGGTGCGCGAGTCGCGTAGGCATATCATTGCGGGAGACTTCGCCGAATGGCGCGACATGATGCTGAAAAGAGTTACCAATAGATTGTAAATGAGAAAAATAGACGCATATATTTTCAAAAAGTACTTGGGGACTTTTTTCTTCGCCATTTCCATGCTGATTTTGATTGTCATCATTTTCGACGTGTCGGAAAACATCGATAGTTTCCTGAAGCATAATGCCCCCTGGCAAAGGGTGGTGGTTGACTATTACGTCATGTCTATCCCATATTACATCAACCTCTTCATACATCTTTTTGCGTTCATCGCAGTGGTCTTTTTCACTTCCAAGATGGCGGCACGCACCGAAATCGTGGCCATCCTGAGTAGCGGCGTCAGTTTTTGGCGTTTTCTATACCCTTATATGTGGGCGGCTTTGTCTATCGCAGTAATGTCGTTGTATTTTGGCAACTTCTTGATTCCCAAGACAAACGAAATCAGAAGACAGTTTAAGGACGAATACATGGAGAAATTGACCCAGAGTGCGGGTCGCAATGTGCATGTGCAGATTGAAAAGAACGAGTTTGTGTATGTGGAAACTTATAATATCTCCAAGGAATACGGGTTCAAGTCCACTTGGGAAAAATACGATGGTAATGAGTTGATATACAAGGTGGTATCTGACGTTCTTTATCATGATACGATAGCGCCAAATAGTTGGAAATTTGATCCTTATTGCATTCGTACTATTGAAGGCGAAAACGAGAGCATAGAGAAAGGGCGCAACTTTGATACTATTCTAAATCTTTATCCTACTGATCTTTACAAGATGAAAGAGGACTTTGAAGAGATGAACTTCTTCGAATTGCGCCACCAGATTCAAGGCATGATAGAGAAAGGGTCGGAGGGGGTGAAAGCTTATCAGGTGGAAATGCATACCCGAATGTCCTCACCTGCTGCAGTGCTCATTCTGACGCTTATCGGTGCTGCTTTGTCGAGCCGCAAGGTGAGGGGAGGCATCGGAATGCATCTCGGCATTGGTATCACCATCGCTTTTTCCTACATCTTGTTCATGCAAGTGTCCAAATCATTCGCCATTTCAGGCAATCTCTCGCCTTTCCTTGCCGCGTGGATTCCTAACTTCATTTTCTGTTTGCTTGGAATCTATTTGTTGGTAAAAGCTCCAAAATAGGCTGATATTCAACAATTTGTTATTTTTCTGTAAAAAAATGCCTCGCTTTTGCCGACTTTTCTTTATTTTAGCAACTTCTTTTCATCCTTAAACAAAAGCATTATGCATATTGCAGTAGCAGGCAACATCGGCTCAGGCAAGACGACCCTCACTAGGCTTCTGGCCAAGCATTTCAACTGGAAGCCTCATTATGAGGAGGTTGAGCATAACCCGTATCTTGACAGTTTTTATGAGGATATGCAACGCTGGTCGTTCAATATTCAAATATTCTTCCTTAACAGCCGTTTCCGTCAGGTGATGGACATCCGCAATAGTGGCAAGGATGTCATCCAAGACCGTACTATCTATGAAGATGCTCATATTTTTGCAGCTAACCTTTACTCGATGGGCTTGATGGAGACGCGTGATTTTGAGAACTATCAATCCTTGTTTGAACTGATGACCAAGTTCTTGCAGCCGCCAGATTTACTAATCTATCTTCGTGCTTCTGTGCCTACCCTGATTCGCCATATTGCCAAGCGCAACCGTGAGTTTGAGCAGTCCATCAGCATCAACTACCTGACCAACCTCAATGAAAGGTATGAGGAATGGATTAAGAATTATCACGAAGGTAAACTTCTTATCATCGATACTGATAATATAGAATTGGAAAACCCCGAAGATCTGAGTACCGTCGTCGACCGTATTGAGGCTTCACTCAATGGATTGTTTTGAAAATGAAAGTAGTAGGAATCATACCCTCCCGTTACGCCTCGACGCGCTTCCCTGGCAAGCCTTTGGCGATGATTAAAGGTAAGACCATGATACATCGAGTCTGTGAACAGGCTTGGAAGTCGAAGCTGGATGCCGTGGTGGTGGCCACCGATGACATGCGCATCGCCGAAGAGGTGCTGAGTTTCGGCGGTCAGTATGTGTTGACCGACCCGATGCACCGCAGTGGCACCGACCGGTGTTGTGAGGCATTGGACATACTTGAAACACAGTACGATGCAGTGGTCAACATTCAAGGCGACGAACCTTTTATCGACCCAAAAGAGATTAATCTTTTGGTTGACCTGATTTCGCGTGACGACACGCAATTGGCCTCGTTGGTCAAGAGATTTGACGACGAGGAAGAACTGTTTGGCCCAAACAAGGTGAAAGTGGTGATGGACAAAGATGGCAAGGCCTTGTATTTCAGCCGCAGCCCGATACCGTTCTTGCGCAATGTGGATAAGGATAAATGGCTGCAAAAAGGTGTTTTCTACCAACATATTGGCATTTATGCTTACAAGGCAAAGACTTTGCGACAGATTGCCGGAATGCAGCCTACCCCGTTGGAGATGGTTGAGTCGTTGGAGCAGTTGCGCTGGCTCGAGAATGGCCTTTCCATCCACATGGCTGTGGTTGAAGCTAATAACATCGCTATCGATAGCCCTGAAGACTTGGTCAAAGCTATCGAATTCGCACAAAATCTACCTGTTGGTGAATGATGATTTCCATTGCTGAAGCCATATCAGACCTTTTGTTTGTCCGCGACACCGTGGTGGTGCCGGGCTTGGGTGCTTTTGTGCGTAAACCATGCTCCGCACAGGTAGATTTGGAAACGAATCGTTTCTCGATGCCTTCCTCCGAAATCAGCTTTGATGCAGGTTTGAGGGAAGACAATGATGTGATAATCAAGTATCTTGTCAACGAAATCGGGATTTCGGAAAACGAGGCCAAGCGCATGCTCTTCCATTTCGTGTCGGATTGTTTCAATAGCATGAAGTCGGGGCAGAAAGTTCAACTGAAGGATATAGGGACGTTGTCGTTTGGCCCTGAAAACGAGATGCTTTTTGAGCAGGATCCTGCAGCCAACTACAACACCGATGCCTTTGGGTTGTGTGATTTTGCCCTTGAACCTGTGGCAACTGAAACGGTAGAAGAAGAACACGTCGAAGAGACGCCGCCAACGCCAACGCCAACCGAAAATGAAACACCGGTTGAAGAAAAGCCCGAAGAAGGAGAAACTCGTGAGTTAGGCAAAGGCGTATGGGCTTTTCTGTTTGCCTTGTTGCTGATCATGAGCGGTTTGCTCTATTTCAAGGTGTACCGTCCCCATTTTTTCAACGAAGAACAAACCGCTACAACTTCAGCCGATACGGAAGTGGAACCTGTCGACCCGCAAGTTTTGGCTGAGGAAATGGTAGGAGATTTGACGCGACAAATCCTCCGTGAGGAACAAACTTCGCCGCTTCCCGTCACCGTCAACAATAACGATACGATTCGTATTATTGCAGGCTGCTATGACAGGGAAGAACCTGCCGAACGAATGGTCAACTCGTTGAAAAACAAAGGATATGTCAATGCCTTCAAGGAAAAACGAGGCGAGCGTTGGTTTGTTGCTTACGATCGTTACCATACTGAAGAGGAAGCCCATGAAGCGCTTCGCGAGATTAGGGAGGTGAGAGGCGAGAAAGGTTGGATTTTGAAAGATTGAACATTGGATTAAAACGTAATGCCGTGTCAAAGAAGAACAAATTACAGAAGTTTGCTGAGAACAAGACCTTTGGAAATCTGTTTGAATACAGCTATGAGCGTATCATGAGCGAGGGCTTTCCGCTGCAAGGGAAGTGGCACACCGACTTTTTCCACAACGACAACCCCATTGTCCTTGAGTTGGGTTGTGGCAAAGGGGAGTATACCGTGGGTTTGGCTCGGGTGCATCGTGACATTAATTATATAGGTGTCGACATCAAAGGGGCGCGCATCTGGCGCGGCTTGAAACAGTCGAACGAGGAGGGCCTGAACAATGTGGCATTCCTTCGCGCCCGCATCGACCAGATTGAACATTTCTTTGGTCAAAATGAAGTGTCGGAGATATGGGTCACGTTCCCTGATCCTCATCCTGGTGAAGGTGAACGCAATGCCCGTCATCGTCTCACTTCTCCCGAATTCCTCGAACGCTACCGAAAAATCGTTCGCCCCGATGGCGTGCTCAATTTGAAAACCGACAGCCCCATCATGTATGAATTCACTCTGCACGACGTGGTGGAGAAACAAGGTCTGCCCTTGCTTTATGCCAGCAACGACCTTTATGCCAACACCGATGATTTGGAAGTGAAGACCATCCGTACCTTCTATGAGCAAATGTGGCTTGACCAAGGCCTGACTATCAAATACATCCGATTCAGGATAAACCCATGAATCTTTGAATTTTGAATTTTAAATTTTGAATTTTAAATCAACGAAATATGTACACTGAAGACAATCAACTTTACATCGCGCATTGCGATAATGGCCCCATCTATATGATTGGCAAGATGGCCAACCGGCATGGTTTGATAGCTGGTGCCACGGGTACAGGCAAGACGGTTACCTTGCAGGTGTTGGCGGAAACTTTTTGTCAGGCCGGCGTGCCTTGCTTTATGGCAGACATGAAGGGTGACCTCTCAGGCATCAGCCAGGCTGGACAGATGAGCAGCTTTATCGAGAAACGTTGTCCCGAATTCGGCATCACCAATCCGCAGTTCCATGGCTGCCCGACGCGTTTCTTCGATGTGTATGGCGAACAGGGCCATCCGCTCAGGGCGACCATCTCCGACATGGGTCCCCAGCTCATGGCGCGGCTTCTCGACCTCAACGAGACCCAGACGGGCATCCTGAACATTGTGTTCAAGATTGCTGATGACCGTGGCTTGCTGCTCATCGACATGAAAGACTTGCGGATGATGCTGGACTATGTGGCGAAAAATGCCCGAGAGTTCACGACCACTTACGGTACGGTCTCATCGGTGAGTGTGGGTGCCATACAGCGCGCACTTCTTGCTTTGGAAGCTGAGGGCGGTGAGATCTTTTTCGGCGAGCCTGCCTTCAACGCATTGGATTTCCTCCAGACCGAAGGCGGTCGCGGCGTGATGAATGTGTTGGCTGCTGACAAGTTGATGCTCAACCCAAAGCTGTATTCCACCTTCCTGTTGTGGCTGTTGAGCGAACTCTACACCCAGTTGCCCGAAGTCGGAGACCTGGAACTGCCCAAGTTGATATTCTTCTTCGATGAAGCCCACATGCTGTTCAAGGACACCTCGAAGGCATTGGTCGACAAGATTGAGCAGGTCATTCGTTTGGTGCGTTCAAAAGGCGTGGGCGTTTATTTCGTGACCCAAAGTCCCGATGATATCCCTGAAGCCATTGCTGGTCAGTTGGGCAACCGAGTCCTTCATGGATTGCGCGCCTATACGCCCAAAGAGCAGAAGGCAGTCAAGGCAGCAGCCCAGACCTTCCGCACCAACCCCAGCTTCAACACTGAGACGGCCATCTTGGAACTCGGCACAGGTGAAGCCCTGGTGTCGTTCTTGGATGAGAAAGGCGCGCCTTGTGTCGTGCAACGGGCTAAAATCCTCTTCCCGCTCAGTCAGATTGGAGCCATTACCGATGACCAGCGCAAGTCTTTGATACGCAAGTCGCGCCTCTATGGCATCTATGACAAGAGCTTCGACAGGGAAAGTGCCTACGAACTGCTTGTCGAGCAGCAGAAGCAGGAAGAGAAACGCCTCCAAAAAGAGGCAGAAGAAGAGGAGAAGCGGAAGGCTAAGGAAGCCAAAGAAAAAGAACGTTCGAGAAGCACAAGCTCGAGAAGCACCTCCACCCGAAAGAAAAAATCAGCGGGCCAGAAAGCCCTCGAGAAGACGCTCAACACGACCGCCTCGACAATCGGTCGTAATCTTGGCAACAGCATTGTGCGTTCCATCCTGGGTAGTATCTTCAAGAAGTGAAGACGCGTTTTTGTTGAAATGAAAAAGCCGGCCATAAGGTCGGCTTTTTCGTTTACTCATATCTTGTGGTCATCAACGAACCACAATCTTTTGTGACTTCACATTGTCACCGTTGACGAGGCGTAAGATATACACGCCATTGCTCAAAGTGACGGGTTTGGTGAAGCTGTCGCGGATGGTCTCGCTGCTCAGGATGCGTCCTGTCACGTCAATCACTTGCAACGTGGCCACACCTTCGTTGGCGATGATGAAGTTACCGTCGCTGATAAAGGCGAAGTTTTCGTTCGTGTCATCGTCAGCAAATGGATCGAAGACCAGTCTGAAACGCGATGCGTAGTCGGTGGTCCTTGCACTGAAGGTGTAGGAAGGATTGGCAAGGAGGTCGATGTTCTCACCGGTGAGATTGTCGATAAGGTGGAGGTATTCCACATCCAGGTCGTTGACGGTCACATTGATTGTGTAAGAGCTGTTTTTGGCGGCCTTGAAGTCGACAGGTTGTTCATTGGCATTGCAAACGACGATGGCCAATTCTTGATTTTCCTTCGAGGCAAAGAGTTTGGTGCGGTTGTCTCTGAGCGACAACTTGGTGAAATCTTTGTCTTCTTCGCTACGCTTGACAATCAGGCGGTCGGTGATTTGACCATTTTCGCTGAGGTCTAAAACAATGCTTCCCGTTTTTTTCACTTCGTCACGTGTCTTAGCGTTGCCAAAGGTGATGCTTGCGTCTTCATTCTCGGCCAAAATGAAGAAACCTTCGGCTGGTTTTAAGGGTGAATCTTCGGAGATTTCACTCACGATGAGGTCGTCCTTTGTCGAGTTCATTCTGAAGCAACCTTCTTCTGCCACGTTTACAGATGTATAGGATGTGACATTGTGCGCGTAAGGATTACCTATAAGATGGAAGCCGGTCAAATACTCTCCTTGGCAGGTCAAAGAAGAAACGGTTACTGTTTCATTACCTTTTTTAAGTACACCCGCAAATCCTAAAGTGGTTTCTTCATTATTTGCATAGATATAACCCTTGCTTGATTCCAAAGTGGTGAAATTATTTGCCTCTTCTTTTTGATTGATCCAATAATAAGTGGGCTCATGATAGTAATAGAGGTCATAATTATTGCTGAGCAAATTCTCTATAGATGCAAGGGAGACGCTGCCTTCAAGCGGTGATGCAATGAGATGCCATCCATTACTTGGATTATTGATCTCGCTATAAGCTGAGATGGATCTCAAAACTGTAGCTTGCACTCCGGTATTGTTGTGGTAGAGTTCACCTCCTTCTTGGATGACAAGGTTTGCAGCAGTACCTTTGTTGGTGATGGTATTGCTAGTTAAAGCCGCTTCAGGCATAATGGAGAGGGTGTAGCCTTTGAGAAGGGTAGCAGAATTGATGTTTGCTGTCTCATCCACGTTGCAGTTTGCGGCAACTACGACGTTCAGGTTATCTTCAGGAAGTGATCCACAAGCCCAGTTGTTGACATTTGACCAATCACCATCAGCATTAAAGAAGCTTCTGCCTTTATAATTGGTGAATCCGAAAACACTCCATTGGCTGGTATAATCACTGACAAGGCAATATGGAACATAGATCGGGATGTTTGAGCTAATGCTAGTAAATGAATTGTTTTCAGTGCCTTTTGAGGGAACTGAATTAGAGCAAATGTAAATTGCAGAGAAGCTAGTGCAGTTGGCAAAAGCTTCGTTACCAATACGGTTGACTAATCTGGGAATGACCAAATCGCCAACAAAACCGGAACAACCTTTAAAGACACTGATCTGTAACCAAGTGATATCGTCGGGAAGTTTTAATTCGCCATTAAAGCTACTGCAGTTTAAAAATGCATACTGTCCCACCGAAGTTACAGAATTGGGAATGATTAAAGAACCAATGAAGCCGCTGCATTCTTCAAAAGCACGATATTCGATTTTTTGCAGTCCTTCTGAGAGGGACAGGGTGCCGTTAAAACCCGAACAAGTTGAAAAAGCATGGTGGCCTATTGAAACTACTGAGTTTGGAATAATGAGTGAACCAGTAAAACCTCCACAATGAAAGAATGCACTAGGTCCAATTATTTCTAAGCCTTCATTTAAAGTTAAAGACGTAAAGTGATCACAGTTTGCAAAAGCAAATTGTTCAATGTCAGTAATAGAACTAGGAATAACCAAAGATCCTATTAGGCCGTGGCATTTGTTGAAAGTGTGGTTGCCAATTGCTGTTACTGTGTAGGTGATGTTGTTATTTGACACGGTTTCAGGAAGAGTAATAGCTCCTGTTGGCTCCACAAATGATATCCATGGGTCATCGTTAGAAGAGTTGGGATGAACCAGCTTAACGTAATGAAGGGCAGGATTCGTAATCTTGTAGTACAATGTTTGACCTGTTTCACATACAGAAGAAAAATCATAATTTGCACGAAGAATCGCATCATCATCATGATTGTCGTTGTTGGCAATAGCTTTCATTGTCCCTGTGACAATTAGCAGCAAAGCAAATAAGGTCATTCTAGCAACCTTATTCCATAGTAAAGTCTTTACTTTCATGTTTGTTATTATTTGTCTGATTTTTAATATGTTTGATATAATTCTTGATATGCAAAGAAACCATTCTTTTGAGCGTACAAAGATAATGCATTTTCTTTTATAGTAAGAAAGAATTTGTGATTTTTTTTTGATGAAAACGACGAGTGAGTCTGTTTTTGCGGCAACGACATTCAATCATTCCCAATCTCCTTAAGCATAGGCACAAACTTGAAGTCGCCGAAGGACTCTTGTTTCAAGCTGCCATCGTCAGATTTGACGACTCTCAGCATGGTTTGTCCTTCGTTTTCAGGTTGGTCGATGGGGATGACCATGATGCCCCCTGGCTTCATCTGTTGGACGAGGGCCTCGGGGATGCTTGGTGCACCGGCGGTGATGATGACGCGGTCGAAAGGCGCGTAGGTGGGCAGCCCTTCATAGCCGTCGCCGAGGAAGGTCTTCACCCGAAAAGGCAGTTGCTCGATGATGCCCTTGGTCTTGAAATAGAGGTTGCGTTGCCGCTCGATGGTGAACACCTTGGCGCCCATGGCGGCCAACACACAGGCCTGATAGCCCGACCCTGTCCCTATTTCGAGCACCTTCATCCCTTTCTCCACTTGCAGCAGCTGGGTCTGGAAGGCGACGGTGTGTGGCTGCGAGATGGTCTGCCCCGAACCGATAGGGAAGGCCATGTCTTGATAGGCCAACTCGACAAACGAGGAGTCCAAGAAGATATGACGTGGCACCTCGTTGATGGCCGACAACACGGCCTCGTTGGTGATGCCTTTCGCGCGCAGCTGCTCGACGAGTTGCTTGCGCAGGCCTTTGTGGCGGTAGGTGTCTTCTAAACTGGTGTTCATGGCGTGTGTGTCGGCCCTTCGATGGGCTCCGCGACCTTAGGGTTTTTCGATTTGCGGCGCGAAATTACGGCAAACCGAACGATAAAAAAACTATTTTTGCCGAAAATTTTGGCCAGCCTCTCCGCCTGTCGAAGGGTTGGCGTGATGAAAAACTGTGGAATATGCTGAAAATTGGTGTTTTAGGAGCGGGCCATCTCGGGAAAATTCATATCAACTGCATCAAACAGATTGAGGCTTTTGACTTGGTGGGGTTTTTCGACCCCGCTGCCGAAACCGCCCGTCAGGTGGAAACGGAGATGCAGCTGCATTGTTTCGACTCCATCGATGCCTTGATCGACGCCGTCGACGTCGTCGACATCGTGACGCCTACCATCCGTCATTTCGAGTGTGCCTCCAAGGCCTTGGCGAAGCGCAAGCATGTCTTCATCGAGAAGCCCATCGTGGCTACCCCCGAAGAGGCCAATGCCTTGAAGAAGCTGGCCGACGAGGCGGGGGTGAAGGTGCAGGTGGGGCATGTGGAACGCTTCAACCCGGCTTTCATCGCGGCTGAGCCTTTCATTAAGGAGCCCCTGTTCGTCGAAGCACATCGTCTGGCTTTGTTTAACCCACGTGGCACCGATGTGCCTGTCGTCCTCGACCTTATGGTACACGACCTCGACATCCTGCTCACCATCATCAAGTCGGAGATCACCCATATCAGCGCCAACGGCGTCAGCATCGTGAGCCCCACGCCCGACATCACCAACGTCCGCATCGAGTTCGCCAACGGCGCCGTGGCCAACCTCACGGCCTCACGCCTCTCCTTGAAGAACATGCGCAAGACGCGCATCTTCCAACCCGATGCCTACATCACCGTCGACTTCCTGGACAAAGTGACCGAGATCACGCGTATCCACGACACAGTCGACGTGGACAACCCCCTCTCGGCCACCATCACCTTGGGCGACGGCTCAGAGAAACAAATCACCTTTGAACGGCCCGAAATCCATCCGATTAACGCCATCAAGACGGAGCTGGAGAGCTTCTATGGCGCCATCGTCCACAACACCACGCCAGCCGTCACCATCGACGACGGGATCAATGTCTTGAAGTTGGCTTACCGCATCCTCGATGCCGTCGACGCCTCCATCGCCAAAGTGAAGAAATAATGAAAGGTCTCTACAATATTCACCTGAGGACTGCGTTACCTTATTAATTAACCGCTGTGTTATGAATCGAAAATCTACGCTTTTTTTCGTTTGGGGACTTCTTCTTGCCTTGAGTCTTGCTTCGTGCAATAAGATTCAAGGTCCACAGAAGGTGCCTTCCTACATCCATATCGAATCCATCGGGGTGGACTCGCTCACGGATTATTTCACCTACGGCGCCAACACAAGTAAAATCTCGGACGCGTGGGTGTATGTCGACGACCAGCTCATTGGTGCCTACGAGCTTCCAACCACCTTCCCCGTGTTGAAGAAAGGACCACACAAGGTGGCCATCTATGGCGGCATCAAGGTGGACGGCCGCTCGGATGCCCGCGACAGGTACCCCTTCTACCGGCCCTTGGTGTATAACAATCTGAATCTTGCCGAGGACAGCATCGTCAACCTCACTCCAGCGCTGAGCTATTATCCCATCGGCGATGGCACCAATGTCGCATGGATGGAGGATTTCGAAAACGCCAACACCCTGCTGCCCGACTACGACAGCCTCCCCGGCGTCGCCCGCGTCACTGGACCTGAGGCCTGGCATTCGGTCAATTCGTTCTGGTCGGGAAAGGTGGAGCTGCCACCCGATACCTTGGATTTCTATATGACCACCTCCGACGAGTTCGACTTCTACAAAGGCACCAACGGCGTGTATTGCCTGCTCGAGATGGACTACAACTGCAACGACACCTTCTTCGTCGGAGTCAAATACTACCACGACTATTACCTCGAGAGTTTGCCTTTGGTGAAGGTGACCCCGACCGACAAGACCCACGACAAGCCCCAGCGTTGGAACAAAATCTACATCAACATCGGGCCTTTCATGAACAAAAACCAGAGCGCTTCGTACTTCAAGATCTATTTCACCTCCGACCTCACCACAGGGGAGGACGTGGCCTACAACCATTTCTATCATCCCGCTTCCGAACCGCGCTATTATTATTTCGATAACCTGAAACTGCTTTATCGCAACCTGAACTAATGAACAAGAAAAGGCTGGCATCGCTCTATTTCGTCGTCGATTGGATTGCTTCCATTCTGGCATGGACGTTGTTTTACTTTTTCCGCAAGGCCCACGAAGACCTTTATATCAACTATTGGGACCGCATCACGCATTCCTTCGTCACCCCGAGCTTCTGGCTGGGCATCCTGATCATCCCCATCTGCTGGCTGATTCTCCATGCCGTGACGGGTGCCTACGAGAAGGTGTACCAGAAGTCGAGGCTGAGGGAGCTCGGCCAGACCTTCTTCATCACGCTCTTGGGTGTGGTCATCCTCTTCTTCGTGGTCATCCTCGACGACGAGGTGGTCTCCTACAAATCCTATTATCAGTCGTTTATAGCCTTGTTCACGCTCCAGTTCCTGATGACCTACATCCCGCGTGTCATCATCACCAACTCGGTGATTTCGCGGATAAGGAGCAAGAAGATTGGGTTCAACACGCTCATTGTGGGCAGCAACGACAACGCCTGCGCCATCTATAAGGAGATCGAGGACGAGGTGAAGCCTTCGGGCCGCCGCGTGATAGGCTTCCTCAACGTGTACGACAAGAAAGAGTACAAGTTGGGCGAGTTCCTGCCGCGGTTAGGTTCCTATCGCGAGATTGAGCAGATTGTGAAAAGCAAGAATGTCGAGGAGGTCATCATCGCCATCGAGCGTTCGGAGGTGGAGACGATGAAGGTCTTGCTCTCCGTGGTGGATTCCACCGATGCCAACGTGAAGATCATTCCTGCCATGCAGGACCTGGTCTTCGGCACGGTCAAGCAGTCGGCCATCTGGCAGGCTCCGCTCGTGCAGGTCACGCCCGAGCTGATGCCCGTGTGGCAGAGGGTGGTGAAGCGTGCTTTCGACATCGTGGCATCGGTTTTCGCCTTGGTGGTGCTTTCGCCTGTTTTTCTCGCTTGTGCCATCATCGTGAAGGCGACCTCGAAAGGCCCCGTCTTCTACGTGCAGGAACGCATCGGCAAGGGCGGCAAGCCTTTCAAGATGGCCAAGTTCCGCAGCATGAGGGTGGATGCCGAGTCGAGCGGCACGCCCATGCTCTCGAGCGACGACGACCCGCGCATCACCAAGTTCGGCAAGTTCATGCGCAAGGTGCGTTTGGACGAGATCCCGCAGTTCTGGACCGTGCTGAAAGGCGACATGTCGCTGGTGGGTTACCGTCCCGAGCGGCAGTATTTCATCGACAAGATCATGGAGAAGGCGCCCTATTACCGCCTGTTGCTCAAGGTGAAGCCCGGCATCACCAGCTGGGGCGAGGTGAAATACGGCTACGCCGAGAATGTGGATGAGATGGTGGAACGCCTGAAATACGATGTGCTCTACATCGAGAACGTCAGTCTCGCCATCGACATCAAGATTTTGATCTACACCGTCTTGATTGTCATCCAGGGGCGCGGGAAGTAAGATTCGGAGTCGTGTCTTTTGAGAAAAGCTTTTGAATGCGGAATGCGGAATGCGGAATGCAGAATGTTGAATGCAGAATGAGGTATGAAGTATGAGGTATGAGGTATGACATATGTTGAATCTTAAATCTTAAATTTTGAATTTTGAATTTTGAATGCTGAATGAGATTACGCATATTTTTTACAATATCCACACCCTACCATTGCATTTCATGACACCCATATCTGCCATGCGGCAAACCCATATCTCACACACGGCAGATATGGGTCTCACGAAAAAATAAGGTACCCCGAATATATTTAACAAATTTTGACCATGACCCTTGACAATGACTATGACCGTTTCCATGGGGATGCTGAAGTTTCAGCCCTTGGTTGAAGCGGTCATTGTCATAGTCATAAGTCATCGTCCCGAAGCCAAAGGATATTGCAGTTTGATTTTGAGCAGTTACTTGAATCTTGAATGCTGAATGAGGTATGAGGTATGAAGTATGAGGTAAGTTGAATCTTGAATTTTGAATCTTTGAATCTTTGAATTTTTGAATCTTTGAATCTTAAATTCCCTTCCCCCCTGAAACTTAAATTATTTCCCCTGTTTTTCAATTTTTTTGTCTCCATATCATTTTTATTCGTATTTTTGGACGTTGTTTTTAAATAAGGTGAATTATACGCACAAGTGAACTAGCAAAAATCTTTAAATTTTAAATTTTAAATATTGAATTTTAAATCTTTAAATATTAAATCTTTAAATCTACAAATTATGAAAAGTAAACATTTACTTCTTCTGATGCTGCTCGCGCTCTTCGCGCCTTGGGCGGCGAAGGCACAAACAACAGAGTTGACCGTTAACGACGGGACAGCGACAACGACAAACGAGAAAATCCCGGTAAATGGTCTTTATGTCGACACCCAAGGGACCACGTCGGAATTTATCATTCCTGCCGAAACCGCAGGAATGAGCGACATGGAAGGAGGCTCCATTTCAAAGGTGACCTTCTATATTTCTCAAATCCCAGAAACATGGGGAAGTCCTACCATCCAACTGTATCTTGGCGAAGTAGAAGGAACCACGCTCAGCAGCCTTTATGGCCCAAGTAATTTCACCGTTGTCAAAACAATGGTTTGGAGCAATCAACAAAGCACCATCGAAGTGGAATTCGACGAACCTTACACATACGAAGGCGGCAACTTGTTGGTTGGAACTTATGTACAAACTAAGAGTACAACATATAAATCCACAAAGTTCTCAGGAGTTTCTGGTGAATCAGGTTGCTCAAGGTATAATAATGGTTCAGGAACTGGCACTTCACAGAATTTCCTCCCCAAGACTACTTTCGTCTATGAACCTGCCCAACAAGGCGGCGATGTGTGCGAAAAACCCGCTACCTTGGTTGCCGAAAACGTTACCAGCAACAGCGCCACCTTGACTTGGACCGGCGGCAGCGGTACTTACAACGTGGAAGTGAAAGGCGGCAGCTATGCCGACTGGACCTCGGTGCTTTCCAACACCAATCTGCTCACCACTCCGCTGTCGAACCTCACAGCTGTTACCGACTACCAAGCCCGCGTGCAGAGTGTTTGCGATGGCGACACTCCCACCAGCGGTTGGAAAACCGTGAGCTTCACCACGCCTTGCGGTGCCATTGCCCCTGGCTACACTTGTGGCTTTGAGGGACCCAACACCGGTGGAACCACTTCTTACCCCCTGCCCGCTTGCTGGACAAGACCTTCAGGGACAAGTACACAGTATCCTTACTCCTACAGCCCATATTATAGCAGCTATGTTCACGGCGGTTCTTATGCCCTCTATTTCTACGGCAACACCACCACAACGGCACAAATCGCCGTGCTGCCCGAAATCGAAGGTGGCGTAAACGGCAAGCGGTTGGCGTTCTATCAATTTGGCGCTTACTCCTTCTCTGTAGGCTACATGACTGACCCAACCGACGCTTCAACCTTTGAAGCCGTTTACACTCAAACTGGAACATCGACTTACGCATTGCACGAAGTGGACTTCGCCGACATCGCTGACAACCCAAGATACATGGCCATCAAGTCCAACGTTACGTCCTATTCCAGCATCTATTTCGACGACCTCGAGCTAAAGGAAACTCCAACCTGCCTCAGGCCTACGATGAATACCACCGCCACCAACATTGCAGCTACAACGGCCACAGTGAGCTGGACGGCTGGCGGAGAAAACCAAGACCATTGGGACCTGTACTACAGCAATACTAACACCGCTCCTACTGCTACTAGTGTGCCGCAAGTGACCTTCACCGCCAACAACCCTCATACGCTGACAGGTCTCCAGCCTTCCACCAGCTATTATGTTTGGGTGCGCGGCAACTGCGGCACGCAAGATGAGCCCGACTATAGCGAGTGGAGCGCCAACCGTTGCTACTTTACTACTACGGCCTATTGCGCCAATATGCAAGTGCAATCCAGCACCATCAACTTCACCAACATCACCTATAACTCGGTAACCGTCAACTGGACGGGTGCAGGCGATGCCACACAATGGAAGGTGCAACTCAGCACAACCAGCAATTTCGCAGAAATCGCGAAAGAAGAAACCGCCTCCGAAACCAGCAAGACCATCAATGGCCTCTTGTCCAATCAGACCTATTACGTCCGTATTGCCCCGTATTGCGAGGAAGCTGAAGATTACACACCGTGGTCGTCGAGCAAGAGCTTCACCACGCCCGAAAGTTGCCCCGCCCCCGTATTAGCAGCAGCCACCAACCCCACCGCCCACGGTGCCACCTTCACCTGGACTGGGACGAGCGAAAGCTACACGCTGATGTCAGGCGAAGTAAGCATCGAAACCTTAATTAGTGCTGACTTCGAAGATAATACCATCCCTAGTGACTTTACCAACAGTACAACCTATGCTTGGACAGTGACCAATGCCAACAAGCACGCTGGCACATACTCGATTAAGAGTGGTGGCGCGGGAACGGCCTATGCAACCTCTGACTTGACACTCACCTTGAACTTGAACAATCCTGCCACCATCAGTTTTTGGTACTTGGCCTCCTCTGAAGGCACTTATGACTACGGCAGGTTCTTAGTCGATGGTACACAAAAATTCCAAACTTCAGGTACATCAAACAGTTGGTCTCAATACACTGCCGAGTTGGCCGCTGGTGAGCATACCCTGATTTGGAGATATTATAAAGATTCTGGTACTGATAGTGGCGACGACTGCTTCTATGTTGATGACATCACCATTACCGTATCTTCAGTGGGCGAATGGCAAACCGTTGAAACGGACATCACCGAAAACAGCGTGGTAGTGAACAACGATAACATCTTTGCCCCCGAGACCACCTACCAAGTGAAAGTGGTCGGCATTTGTCCTGCCACGGAGGAACAAAGTTCGAGCAACATCATCAGCTTCACCACGGCCAACAGTTGTGAAACGCCTTCTGGACTAGTGGAAAGCGAAGTTACCGCCACCACGGCCAAGATTACTTGGAACACCTACGGCCTCACCGACTTCAACCTGCGCTACGGCACTGACGGCGAGAACTGGACGGTGAAAAATAATGTGTCATGCCCCTACACCATCGAAGAACTGACAGCCAACACCGCCTACCAAGTGCAAGTGCAGGCTGGCTGCAACCTTGAGGAATGGTCAACTGTGTTGAACTTCAGAACGGAATGTGCTCCTAAGACCATTACCGAGACTGATTATATCAATGAAGGCTTTGAGTACTACACAGGAACAAGTTATAGTACAAATGGCGTAGTTCCCTATTGCTGGGATAACGATGCCGATGGAAACATTCTTCCTCATGTTATCGGAAGCGGTTCGTATTATTATGTCCACAACGGCAGCAAGGCGTTGACATTCTATGGTTCTGGGAATTGCTATGCCTATCTCCCTGAGTTCACCAATAACCTCAATACCCTGCAAATCAGCTTCTGGGCACGAGTTGAAAGCACAAGCTATGGTACGCTAACATTGGGTTACTTTGACTCCGAAAACGAGTTTAAAGTAATTGACACCTATACCAGCAAATCTACCATGACCGAGTACACCACTTATCTTGGTCTGAAGGAAAACGTGCCTGACAATGCCCGCCTCGTCTTCAGATGGTATTGTGACAACCAATACAGCTGCTGCATCGATGATGTGGTGGTTAAGCTTGCTCCTTCCTGCTTCCCTGTGGGCACTTTAGCCGAGGCCACCGATATCCAAGCCACCTCTGCTAAACTGAGCTGGGCCTTGGTTGACGACACCCAAACCGCATGGCAAGTCTGCCTGAATGGCGATGAGGATCATCTCGTTGCTGCCAACACCCATGTGAACTTCCTTTTGGAAAACCTGTCACCCGAAACCGCCTACACCGTGAAGGTGCGCGCCAACTGCGGCGACAGCCAAGGCGAATGGAGCAACGAGATCAGCTTCACCACCCTCGAAGCCTGCCCCGCTCCTTCAGGCCTTGCCGCAAGCAACCTTACCCAAAACACCGCCGACCTCACTTGGACTGGCGAGAGCGATAGCTATAACGTACAGTACAGAACGGCTGCTGGGGCAACTACGAACCAACTTCTTTTCGAAGGATTTGAGACCTACGCTGATGAAGCTGCTCTCGAAGCCGTGTGGACCGTCCTCGACCTTGGCGATGGAGCAAACACCGATGAACTCGGTCTTTCTAGTAGTGCGAAAAAGACCGGTGACTATGGCTTCAGATTCTCATCATTCAGTGGTTCCTCATCTGGGGATTTCGACCAATATCTCATTTCGCCCGTACTGACTCAAGCAGGCTTGCTTGAATTTGCCTATAAGTCATCTTCTGGCTCTGAAGACAAGTTCCGTGTTGGTTATTCCTCAACGACAAATGATGTATCTGCCTTTACTTGGGGAGACGAAATGGCCAGTGCAAGTTCATGGAAGACCTTCTCTGAAACCATGCCTGAAAATGCCAAGTACTTTGCCATCAATTATACTGCAGTCTATAAATACAGACTTTACATCGACGACATTACCATCTACGAACTAAACCCCGCTGGCGAATGGCAACCCGCCACCAGCACCACCACCAGCACTCAACTCACAAACCTCACAGCTGGCACCGAGTACGAAGTGCAGGTGCAGGGTGTGTGCGACAATGTTCCTGGCAACTGGTGCGATGCCATCACCTTCACCACGATGGCTGAAGGCAACAAGGTGTTCACCAACGCCACTGCCGATGGCAAGTGGGGCACCGCTGGCAACTGGGTTCCCACTGGCGCTCCTGCATTGACCGATGAGGTCATCATCCGTGCCAATGCCACTATCGATGGCGATGCTGCTGCCAAGAAGATTACCTTCGAAGGCTCGCCTACGCCGACCCTCACCATCGCCGACGGCGGCAAGCTGATGACGGACAACAACGTCACTGCCACAGTGAAGAAGAACGTCGCCAGCTATGGTGAATCCACCAATGGAGGCTATGTCCTGCTCACCTCACCAATTGGACAGGATGGCTTTACCTCATATTCCCCTGTTACTGCAGGCCTCATTACTGCTAATGAGGGAGATGATTACACTTACGACCTCTACGAATGGTCAGCCAATCCTTCCGATGACAATGAATGGAGGAACTATCGTAAGAACGACTTTAGCCTTTATCATGGAGAAGGCTACCTCTATGCCAACAAGAACGATGTGGAACTTACGTTCACTGGCATCGTCCAAGCCAACAATGTGGATGTCGAAAAGACGGGTCTTGATTATGGAACAGAACATTTCCAAGCTTGGAACCTCTATGGCAACCCGTTCATGTGTGATGCTTACCTCAACGATGCTACCAGTGCAGACATGGCCTTCTACAGAATGAATACCAATGGAGACGGCTTCACTGCCGCAACAGGTGCAGTCAGACCGATGGAAGGTGTGTTCGTGCAGACATCAGCCGCTAGCCAGAGCTTCAAGTTCTCCAGAACGCAGATTGAAACCAGCAGGGCTTTGCTGAATGTCAACCTTACGAAGGTTACCATGCGTGGAGTCGAGGGCAGCAGCGATAATGCCATCATCCGCTTCGACCAAGGCGGCACCCTTGAGAAGTTCAGCTTCCGCAAAGATGCCAGCAAGGTCTACATCCCGCAAGACAACATCGACTACGCAGTGGTCAGTGCTGAAGCCATGGGCGAACTGCCCGTCAACTTCCGCGCCAACGAAAACGGCAGCTACACGCTGAGCTTCACCAGCGAGGAAGTCTCCTTCAGCTACCTCCACCTCGTCGACAACATGACCGGCAACGACGTCGACCTGCTCCAGACCCCGAGCTACACCTTCGACGCCCTCACGACCGACTACGAGAGCCGCTTCAAGCTGGTGTTCGCCACGGGCAATGCCGCCGACGACAGCTTCGCCTTCTATAGCAACGGCAACTGGATCATCAACAACGATGGCCAAGCCACCTTGCAAGTCATCGACGTCACCGGCCGCATCCTGAGCAGCGAGACCGTCAACGGCAGCGTCAGCACGACCATCAACGCCGCTCCTGGTGTCTACATGCTCCGCCTCGTCAATGGCGACAACGTGAAAGTCCAGAAGGTGGTGGTGAGATAACTATGGTCCATGGCTTATGGCTGTTTTTACCAAGTGGTAAGTACCACAAAAAAAGCAGCCATAAGCCAAGAGCCAAAAGGCCGTCAATCGAGCCTTAGGCACACGCAGGCCATTGGCTATAGGCCATAAGCCATAGTCCAACAATTAAACAAATCAACGATCAACAAATAAACAACAACATAAGCAATGAAGAAACTGATAATGACCATCGCCATCGTCCTGAGCTTGGGCACCATGGCTTTCGCACAGGATGTAGAAGTGTACGAAGAGAGAGGCCTCTTCGGCATGGGAAAAGAATCCGGCATTTTTGGCGCAAAAGCAGGAGAAGATGCCTTGTTGCTTCCCGGCCACGGTATGACTGATGACCAGGATGCCGACGGACCCTTGGGCACGGGCATCGCCCTGCTGACTGCCCTCGGCGCCGCCTACCTCGTAGGCAAACGCCGTAAGGAGGATTGATGTTTTTCCCCTTGAGGGAGAACAATGAAACGACGGCTTGTGGCACTTACTTCCCGTAAGCGCTGCAAGCCGCTGTTTTTTTTGTATCTTCAAATTTTGAATCTTGAATGCGGAATGAGGTATGAAGTAATGAAGTATGAGGTATGAGGTATGAGGTAAGAGGTATGAGGTAAGAGGTATGAGGTATGAGGTAAGAGGTATGAGGTAAGAGGTATGAGGTATTTTGAATCTTAAATGCAGAATGCAGAATGCAGAATGCGGAATTTTGAATCTTGAATTTTAAATCTTTAAATTTTAAATCTTAAATCTTTAAATCCAACCTGCCTTCAGATGACCCCGCGTTCCAACAAAACCATGATGGTCTCGATTTCGTCGTCCTCCGGGTTGTTGTGCGGGTCGTATTCGGTCTTCAGGTTGTAACCCCACAAGCGGGCGAAGCCTTGGTAGAAGAAAGCGCGCACCTTGCCGCGTAGCTCTTGCACGACCTGGTAGGTGGTGCTGCCTGTCTCGCGGTCGATGAGGCGGACGAGGATGAGCCCTTGGGTGATGGTGAGGTCTTTCAACTCATCGGTGTATTGGTCGGTGATTTCCTTCTCGGCCTTTTTCATCAGGCGGTTGCGCTCCGTTTTGTCGGGGATAGTGGCGAGAATCGAGTCGTATTCTTGCATCTTCGCGCCGGCCAACTTGGCGTAGGGAAACACCTTCTTCACGTTGTTTGCCAAACGCCGTCCCTGCCAAGTCTTGGTGATTTGCAGGTAACGCTGCATCAGGTCGATGTCGACTTCGGGGAGGTAGACGATGAGAGTGGTGTCGCCATTCTCATCGATGCGGCCGTAAACCACAGTGCCGTTGACAGGCTCTGCTGGGTTGGAGAAGTCGACCACCGCTGATTTTGGTTGGGAGGCCTCACTCTTTTTTATCGTGACTTTCTTTGCGTGTTCACCTTTGTCAATCAGTTGAGCGAAACTGCAGAGGCTCATCAGGACCATTGCTGCGATTAAGGCTGTTCTTTTCATGGCGTTTGCTTTTTCTGAGGTTAAACGCGTTGGATAATGCAAGTATTGTGCCAAAAAAAGCACCATCGAAATTTTTCAACAAACCCTCCCATTATGTCATTCCCGCCGAGGCTGTGCGTGGGCATGGAATCTATAATGGGAGGGTTTGTATAGATTTAAAACCAAAGTAATCAGTCCCCGACATGCAACTTCTGCATCCCCGACTTCTCCAGCTTCGCCTCAGCGTAAGCGCGGTCGATGACCAGTTCAGTCGCGTTGATGTCGGAAGGCATCTCAAACATAGCGTCGTTAAGGATTGCCTCCAGGATGGAACGCAGTCCGCGCGCGCCTACCTTGAACTCAATGGCTTTGTCGACTACGAAATCGAGCACCTCGTCCTTGATCACCAGCTTGATTTTGTCCATAGCAAAGAGCTTCTGGAACTGCTTCACCAAGGCGTTCTTGGGCTCGGTGAGGATGCGTTTCAGCGCGTCTTTGTCCAAGGGGTTGAGGTGGGTGATGACGGGCAGACGTCCGACGATTTCGGGAATCAGGCCGAATTTCTTCAGGTCGGCGGGCGAGAGGTATTGCAGCATGTTGTCCTTGTCGAGCATCTCTTTGCTGCTGCTGCCGTAGCCGATCACATTGGTGCGTTTGCGGGCGGCGATGAGGCGCTCGATGCCGTCGAAGGCACCGCCTGCGATGAAGAGAATGTCTTTCGTGTTGACGGCGATCATTTTCTGCTCGGGGTGCTTGCGTCCACCTTGGGGCGGCACGTTGACGATGGAGCCTTCGAGCAGTTTCAGCATGGCTTGTTGCACGCCTTCGCCCGAAACGTCGCGGGTGATGCTGGGGTTGTCGCTCTTGCGGGCGATTTTGTCGATTTCGTCGATGAAGACGATGCCGCGCTCGGTGGCGGCCACGTCGTAGTCGGCGGCCTGCAACAGCTTGACGAGGATGTTCTCCACGTCTTCGCCTACGTAACCCGCCTCGGTGAGCACGGTGGCATCGGCGATGGCGAAGGGCACGTTGAGCATCTTGGCGATGGTACGGGCCAGCAGGGTCTTGCCCGTGCCGGTCTCACCCACGAGGATGATGTTCGACTTCTCGATCTCCACCTCGTCGGCTTCCACTTTTTGGCTGATGCGTTTGTAGTGGTTGTAAACGGCCACGGCCAGGGTGCGTTTGGCTTCCTCCTGACCGATGACATACTGATCCAGGAAAGCCTTGATCTCAGCTGGCTTCTTCAGGGTGATGCCTTTCGATTCGAAGCTCTTCCTGCCGTTGCCCTCGCCAAACTGCTCTTTGACGATAAGATGGGCCTGCTCGGCGCAGCTGTCGCAAATCTCGGCATCAATGCCTTGAATGAGCAGACGGACATCCTTGGCTTTCCTGCCACAAAACGCACAAACGCCTGACTTCTTTGTCATGGATTATGCTTTTTTGATGAGCACTTCATCAATCATGCCGTATTCCTTGGCTTCGGCGGCGGTCATCCAATAGTCGCGGTCGCTGTCGGCCCACACCTTGTCGTAGGTCTGGCCTGAATGCAGGGCGATGATTTCATACAGTTCCTTCTTCAGCTTCTGGATCTCGCGCGCCGTGATTTCGATCTCGGTGGCTTGACCTTCCACGCCGCCCATGGGTTGGTGGATCATGATGCGGGAGTGGGGCAGGGCAGAGCGTTTGCCTTTGGTGCCGGCGCACATCAGTACGGCGGCCATCGATGCGGCCATGCCGGTGCAGATGGTGGCCACGTCGGGGCTGATGAACTGCATGGTGTCGTAGATGCCCAATCCGGCATACACGCTGCCGCCAGGCGAGTTGAGGTAGATCTGGATGTCGCGCTTCGAGTCGGTCGACTCAAGGAAGAGCAGCTGGGCTTGGATGATGTTGGCCACATAGTCGTCGATGGCGGTGCCGAGGAAGATGATACGGTCCATCATCAGGCGGCTGAACACGTCCATCTGGGCCACGTTGAGTTGGCGTTCCTCGATGACGGTGGGGCTGATGTAGCCGCTGTTGTTGATTTTGGAGATATATTGCTCAAGGCCGAGGGTGTTCAAACCCACATGCTTTGTTGCATATTTGAAAAATTCGTTGTTCATTTCGTTAGCATAGTTTTTGGGTTAAAGAGTCCTTTTAGTTGCCTATGGCTTATGGCAAATGGCCTATGGCACAATTCGACGAAAGTGAAATGAGCCATAGGCCATAGTCATGAGCCATAGTTTATTTGGCTTTCCGCTCCTCTTCGAGTTTCTTCATGAAATCAGCGGCAGTGACATCTTCATAGTTGATGTTCATCTTGCCTTTCAGGAAGGAGGTCATCTTGATGTCGGCCAGCTGGTTCTTGAGATGCTCGTTCTGTTTGGGGTCTTTGAGGTAGTTGGCGGCAATCTTGTCGAGGTTGGCTTTCATGTCGTCTTCCACCGTGTCGTAGTCGATGCCGGGGAAGATCTGTCTCAGCACGTAGTTCTTCACTTCCTCGTCGGTGATGATGAGCTCGGGGTTGGCTTTCACGATGCTGTCTTCGATGAGTTGCCAACGCAGACCTTTCACATAGTCTTTCTCGTAGTTCTTCTCCACGTCCTCGGGCTTGAGGTTGCCTTGGCTGTTTTCGACGAGCCAGCGTTTCATGAAGTCGTCGGGCAGGTCGAAATGAACGGCTGCCACCAACTCATCGATCATCTTGTTGAAGAGAATGGGGTCGGTCTCCATATCGTGTTGTTTTTCCATCTCAGCCTTGACAGCTTGCTTGAAGGCGTCGAGTTCCTTGATATCCTTGTCGGGGAAGATCTTCTTGAAGAAGTCTTCGTCGAGTTCGGGCTTTTCGTTGCGGATGGCGTCGTCGATGATGATGTTGAAGTCGCTGCCTGCGGGAGCACCTTCACCCAAAATCTTGGCGGCTTCCTCTTCAGAGCCGAACACCTTGGCGAAGTTGACGATGAACTCTGAACCCACTTCCTTGTCGACGAATTTCTTGCGCTGGGTCTTGTTCTTGATCTGGCTCATGTTGAAATAGAAGCCGTCTTTCTCCCAGCCGCCTTCCACTTCCTTGCCGTCTTTGGCTTCGCGGATCTTGATTTCGAGGCGGTCGTCCTCGCCGACGGTGTCAGGATGGCTGGTGTTGGGGTTGCGTTCCAAGAGGTCTTCAATGACCTTGCCCACTTCCTCGTCGGTGGGAATGATATGGTAGAAGTCGACCATCGTGTTGGTGAAGTCGACGTTGATTTCGGGACGAAGGGCGGCTTCGAAGTAGAAGTCGAGGTCGTCTTCCTTGTCAAGGTCGGCAGGGCCCTTTTCGGGGTCATTGAGCGGATAGCCGAGGAGGTTGAGCTTGTTGTCGACGATATGCTTGTTGAGGTTGTCCGAAACGATGTTGTTCAAGGCTTCCATTTTTGCGCTGGCGCCATACAACTTCTTGATCATGCCCATCGGCACCATGCCGGGACGGAAACCAGGCACATTGGCTCTTTGGCGCATCTGCTTCAAGGTCTTTTCAACCATTTCTTCGTAATCGGCCTTTTCAACATTGATTTTGATGGAGATGAGGTTCTCTCCTTTTGTACTTTGTGTGATGTTCATTTTTATATTGTTGATTGTCTTTAACTTGTGCGGATGAAGGGACTCGAACCCTTACTTCGTGAGAAACTAGATCCTAAGTCTAGCGCGTCTACCAATTCCGCCACACCCGCAGGAAAGTCGCGTTTTTGAGGGCGCAAAGATACAACATTTTTTTTAATGCTGAATTATGAAATCGAAGATTCAACGTAGTTAATGCTGAATTATGAATGTCATTCTGCATTCTACATTCTGCATTCCACATTAGTTCTTCACATCAAGCGCTTCGCGCAACGCATTGCCAATAAGCATAAAGGCCAGCACCAACAGCATGATGGCGATACCTGGCAGGATGGCGAGGTAGGCCGCGTCCAAGATGATAAAGGCGTAGTTCTCCTTAATCATGCTGCCCCACGAGGGCATGGGTGGCTGCACGCCGATGCCCAAGAAACTCAAGCCCGCCTCAAGCAGGATGGCCGAGGCGAAGTTGGCCGCCGAAACCACGATGATGGGGTTGAGGATGTTGGGCAGGATGTGCTTGAAGATGATGCGCAAATTCTTGAAACCTAAAGCCCTTCCTGCCTCCACGAAGGTGGTCTCACGGATGGAGAGGATCTGTCCGCGCACGATGCGCGCCACCTCCACCCACATGGTCAGACCCACGGCGATGAAGACTTGTGCGATGCCCTTGCCCAAGGCAAACGTGATGGCGATGACCAAAAGTAGGGTAGGGATGGACCACACCACGTTGATGAACCACACCACCAAATCGTCGACCTTGCCTCGGAAGAAGCCGCCCAAACTGCCCATGACAATGCCTATCATCAGGCTGAGCAGTACTGCGATGAAGCCCACTGTCAGGCTGATGCGGCTGCCCAGGACGAGACGGCTCAGGAAGTCGCGGCCAAACTGGTCGGTGCCGAGCAGGAACTTGCGGTGCTTCACGCAATGACTTCTTATATAGGTGTCGGCTTCTTCTGCAGAATCAAAAGTCCCCGAACCTGTCGAAGGGGCGTTAATAAGTAGTTCCTTATTATCAAAAACCTCCGTCCTCGCTGTCGAACTTTCTTCACCCTGATAGAGATAAACCGTTGTACGCTCCTTGTCAACCCTGATGCTGTCGAAAGGCAAATAGATGCAATCGTCGGGTCGCCCATTGAACAGGAAGTCGAAGAAAGGCGTTTTCTGTGGCGGCGTTTCCTTCGGTATCATCAGCATGTCGACCTCGAAACCGGGTTTCTTGGTGCTGATTTCAAGGATTTGTCGGTTGGCGTTAGGGGTCTTGTCGGGAATGAAGAGGTAGGCAAACAAGGCCAACAAAGCCCAAAGGAGCACGAAACCGCAAGAAGCCATCCCGAGCTTGTTGCTGCGGAACCGCTTCCATGCCAGAGCTTTAGGCGATTGGGCTTGTTTCGGTTTGCTGTCCATGACATCCTTTCGTTTGCGCCGTCAAAAATACGGATTTCACCCTTGTTTTTGTGTAGAAAACGGAAAAAATGAAAAATTTGAGAAAATATTGACTCCAATTCAGAAAAATGTTGTATTTTTGCACCCGCAAATCAGATGGTGGATTTAGCTCAGCTGGTTAGAGTACCGGATTGTGGTTCCGAGGGTCGTGGGTTCGAATCCCACATTCCACCCTGAAAAGAAGAGGTTCGCGAGAGCCTCTTTTTTTGTTTATCCACTTCGATATTTGAAAAATTGTGTAATTTTGCACCTCAATTTGAACGACATGGCAAGGATAATGGCGATTGACCTTGGACGCAAACGCAGCGGCATCGCTGTCACCGACCCTTTGCAGATTATCGCAAACGGGCTGACGACAGTGGAGTCGCACAAGCTTGTCGACTTCGTGCTCGACTATGTGAAGCGCGAGGAAGTGGAGCAAATCGTCATCGGCGAACCCAAGGACATGAAGAACAACCCTTCCGACTGCTCGAAATATATTGAGCCCATCGTCAACCGACTGAAAAAGGTGCTGCCCGACATGAAAATAGTCCGTTATGACGAACGTTTCACCTCGGTGATGGCACATCAGACCATGATTGACGCGGGCTTGAGCAAATCACGCCGTCAAGACAAGGAACTCGTCGACACCATCGCCGCCACCATCATCTTGCAATCTTATATGGAATCCAAAAACAATTCAACAATTCAACAATCAACAATTAAACAATGATATTGCCCATAGTAGCATACGGTCACCCCACGCTGAAAGCCATCGCCCAGCCCATCACCCCCGATTATCCCGAATTGGACACGCTGATGAAGGACATGTGGGAGACGTTGGCCAATTCTGAAGGCGTCGGCTTGGCCGCCCCGCAAGTCAACAAGTCCATCCGGCTGTTTATCGTCGATGGCAACCCCTTCTATCCCGACTACCCGGATGCCAAGGACTTCAAGCAGGTCTTTATTAATGCCGAACTCCTTGAAACCTTTGGTGATGAGGTCTCGTTCAAGGAAGGCTGCCTCAGCCTGCCCAACATTTATGAAGAGGTGATGCGCCCCGACAAGATCCGCATCAAGTATCTTGACGAGAACTTCAAAGAGCATGAGGAAGTCTTTGAAGGCATCCGCTCCCGCATCATCCAGCATGAATATGACCATCTGCAAGGCCATGTCCATGTCGACCGCATCGCGCCACTACGTAAGACCTTGTTGCAAAGTAAACTGCGTGCTATCTCCGAAGGCAAATGTGACGTGGATTACCGCATGATTTTCCCGCATAAAAAGAAACACAGATAAATTGAATAGTAAAGTTAAAATCTGAGAAAAATGAAAAAGACGATTAAAATGATGATCATTGCCTTGTTGGCATTTGGCATGTTCTCCTGTGGTGAAAAGAGATTGACCTTTGAAGATATGAAAAAGGCCGAAGCAACTTTGTTTAATGAAAATGGGATGATAGATACAGTGAAGATTCCTAAAGTGGCAGAGAAGTATTGTCAATTTGTTGAACAAAATCCGAATGATTCCACGGCGCCACTTTGGCTTTATCATGCTATGGAACTCAATATTATGATGAAGAATTCTGAAAAAAGCATCGAGTTGTGCAATCAATTGGTAGAACGATATCCAAATTCAAAATGGACCCCAAGAGGGATGTATATTTTAGGTTCTTTTATTTATGAAAAAGAGCTTGCTGATTTGGATAAGGCTCGTGAGCTTTACGACAAAATCATTACCGATTATCCTGATTGCGAGATTATAGAATCGGTAGAAGCTTCAAAAAAGTATTTGGGTTGGACTCCAGAACAGATCATGTCAGACATCTCGTTTAGACAATTTAAACAAGGTCCAAATTTTGATAGCGATAGTATAGTTGAAGAAGCTGGAGAATAATTGAAGCGAAAACTAAAGAGGCTCTGCTTGCAGAGCCTCTTTTTTTATTAAGTAGCTGTTCTGAATTGAACTACCTGTTCATCTGACACGGGATTGACTATGACCATTTACCATGAACGCTTTCACGGGAATGCTGAAATTTCAGCTCTTGGTTGATGTGGTCATTGTCATAGCCACCAGTCATCGACCTGTGGATATGTAAACTGATTATGCTCAACTACTTATAACGATGTGATTGTTATATAAACACCTCTTTTAGCTTGTCCACCAAGTCGAGCCTTTCCCAGCCGAAGAAATCCACGTTCTTGTAGATATGGTCGCCTTCGCGGAAGGTGTCTTTGTCTTCGTAGAACACTTCTACCTTGCGGGTCTCGGGCTGGCGACCGAAGTGGCCGTAGGAAGCCGTTTCCTCGAAGATGGGGTTGGTGAGGCCGAAGCGCTTCACGATGAAGTAAGGTCTCAAGTCGACCAGCTCCTTCACCTTGAGGGCGATGTCGGCGTCGCTCATCTTCACGTGTGAGGTGCCGTCGGTGTTGACGTAGAAGCCTACAGGCTCTGCCTTGCCGATGGCGTATGCGATTTGCACCAAGGCCTGGTCGCAGATGCCTGCGGCCACGAGGTTCTTGGCGATGTGGCGTGCAGCGTAGGCTGCCGAGCGGTCCACCTTCGAGCTGTCCTTGCCCGAGAAGGCGCCACCGCCGTGTGCACCGCGACCGCCGTAGGTATCGACGATGATCTTGCGTCCCGTCAAACCCGTGTCGCCGTGGGGGCCACCGATGACGAACTTACCCGTGGGGTTCACGTAGAGCTTCATGTCGTCGTCGAAGAGTTTCTTCAGGCGTGTGGGCAGTTGTCTCTTCACCCTTGGGATGAGGATGTGGCGCACGTCGGCTTCAATCTTCATTTGCATGAGCTTGTCGTTCGGCAAGAACTCGTCATGTTGCGTGCTGATGACGATGGTGTCGATGCGCAAGGGTTTCCAGCCTTCGCCGTATTCCACCGTCACCTGCGACTTGGCGTCGGGGCGGAGGTACTTCATGTGGCGTCCTTCGTGGCGGATGGCGGCCAATTCTTGCAAAAGCATGTGCGAGAGGTCGATGGTGAGGGGCATGTAGTTCTCGGTTTCTTTGCAAGCAAAGCCGAACATCATGCCTTGGTCGCCAGCGCCTTGGTTTTCGTCAGCCTCGCGTTTGACACCTTGGAAGATGTCGTTCGACTGGCCGTGAAGGGCCGAGAGTACCCCGCACGACTGCGCGTCGAACTGGTACTCCGACTTGTTGTAGCCGATTTTTTCGATCACGCGGCGCGCCACGTCTTGGATTTCGACATAGGCGTTGGTGCGTATTTCGCCTGCCACGACGACTAAACCGGTGGTAACTAAAGTTTCGCAAGCCACCTTTGAGGTGGGATCATAGCGCAGAATCTCGTCCAATACGGCATCCGAAATCTGGTCGGCTACCTTGTCGGGATGACCCTCGGAGACGGATTCTGAAGTGAAATAATAACCCATAACAAATTGTTTATTAGTTAGTTAATAATAAATTTGTGTGGGAAGTTGTTGACTGAAAGGGAAGGAAAAACGGCATTGTTTTAGCATTTTTTCTTGTGGTTGCAATCAAATCAAATCTTTCCACGATTGAGGCTGCAAAGATACGAAATAAGTTTGATATGTGTATGGGTCCTGGAAGAAATAATGAAGGCTGACAGCTTGAGTTGTCAGCCTTCGTATAAACGAAAAGGGAACCAGTGTGTGTTATTCCAGCAAGATTTTCTGCGTTTTCACGTCATCACCGTTGATGTGGCGCAAGACATAGACGCCCGTGGTCAATTATTTATTATTCCCCGCTTTCAGCTCCTCAATGCGTTCGGTAAGGTGGGTGAGTGAAGTGAGGCTGTCGAGGGTGTAGGCATGAGTATAGAACGAGTTGGCGTCGGGGAGCGTACCCACGTCTTCGCCTTTTTCCTCGCGGGCATCGGTGTATTTCATTACTTCCTGCTCAGCGATGCCGATGGCGGCCATGTTTTGCAAGTTGAAGTAGCGCAGGCTGGCGGCGGCATAGCGTAGCCAGCATCGGCGATTGTGAATGGCCGACAAGGCGGTGCGCACCCGTTTGGAGTGCATCATCTTCATGGGGAGGGTGCTGCCATCGTATTTGTCGGGGTTGACTATGACGTCGTGTTTACTCTCTGGCACCCCTTTCACCCATTCGTTGAATTGTTCCTCGACACCGTTGATGGCTGAGAAACAGGATCCCACATTGTCGATGAATTGCACGTTGTTGAGGTTCTTCCAGGTTTCTATGTGGTTGGTGAACACGTTTTCGGCTGTGTGGTCGTGGTTGAGCGTGGCGAGGGTGGTAGCTTCGTCAATGAGATGGTCAAGTTCCTTCTCGGGCAGCAGCTCAAGGTCCTCGTAGGCCATGCAGAGAAGCCATGCCGCGATGCTGTCGTTGGGTGCCATGCGCTCAGAGCGTGTCTCAAGGGTTCGGGCGAAGCTCTCAATGTTGCTCATCACCATCATGGCGGTCATTTTGCGGTCTTGGGCCTTTCGGTTTCGCTGTATTAAGGCATTGGTGCCGAAAGTGAGCATGATGGAGATGGTTGTACCCAAGATGGAGCGCAGCAGGTTTCTCCAGAAATTCTTGCCGTCATACTCTGTCTCGGTCTCAGGGAGGTCGATATTGTCATTTTCCATGTATGCGCTATTATTTGTTGAAATGGCAAAAGTATGAAAAAAGCGGAAACGATTTGATGTCGTCTCCGCTTTTTTTGAATGGATTGGAATGATTATCAGTTATTGAACGACAATTCAATTAGCCAAGTAATAAAAAAAATCCCACCACGGATGGCGGGATTTTTGCATTCTATCGTTGGATTTGTACTTATCTTTCTTCCCAGTTGAAGGTGTATTTGGTGGTGCCGTTGTCGCTGCTGTCTTCGCAAGTGGCGAGGCGACCTTCGGCATTGGTGGTGTAGGTGTAGTCGAAAACCTTCACTATAGGAGCCATTCCCGGGACGGGAAACGCGGTGGTGACAGTTCTCTTCGAGGGCATGTGGGCGGGCAACTTGCCGAAGCAGCCTTGGGCGCAAAGCTCCGAAATTTCGACGTGGTAGCCAAGAATGCTGAACATGGCTTGGGCAGGAGCGTCGGAGGTCTCGAAGTCGACAACGATCATGCCGTCGCCCGTGTCGGTGGATCTCAGTTCCTCGCCTTCCCAAATGTACTTGGTAAATGCGCCTCCGCCGTTGGGCTCAGAGAGTCTGTTGCTGGTAGCCAAGTGGCCATCGGCATCGTAGGTGAAATCGAAGTGTGTGATGCTCGAAGCGGTGTCAGAGTGAACATAGGTTTCGTCCATGTGGGTGATGCGGCCCAAGCTGTCAACGGTGCAGTCGTAGGTCGTGAGGTCGCCGGCGAATGTGCCTTCCACCTTGATGTTGCCATCGGTGTAGGTGAAGCGATAGTCTTGGATGGGTTCGTTGGTGTTGGTGAGGTGCGCTTCGATTCTTGCGAGGCGGTAGTCGGCGTCATACTCGTAGTTGTAGGTGACGCTGTCGAAGACAGACACGCCAGTGCCCACCATGCTGGCCAGCACGGTTTGTTTGACGGGTTCGGGTTCTGGTTCAGGGGCCGGGTCTTTCTTGCATGAAGAAACGGTCAGGCCGCAGATGAGGATGGCGGTGAACATCCATTTGAAATTGTGCTTCATTTTTTATTGATTTAAGTTAGTATTGATTTTCTGTTTTCGGGCGGCAAAAGTACGAAAAAATGTGAATGTGGAAAGGTTTTTAAGTTGGACTTAATTTTCAATATTGTTGTGGGGGACATGAAATCATTTGTACCTTTGCAATCTGTAAGATTGAAAAAAAAAGTGGTATATACCCCACATAAAATGGTGGTACGCATAATAAAAGGTTGCTAATTGCGTTAAAAAGGTGGTATGTGACCCATTTAAATTGGTGGTACGTTTATGAAAATAGAAGAAACATTCAACGCATGGAAAGCACTCTTTCCGCTTCCGAAAGAACAAGCAGAACTACTGCGCAACAAGTTCACGACTGAGTATAACTTCAACAGCAATCACATTGAAGGCAATACGCTGACCTATGGGCAGACCGAATTGCTTCTGCTGTTCGGCAAAGTGAGTGGCGAAGGCGACTTGAAGGAGTTCGTCGACATGAAAGCCAGCCAAGTGACCGTTGAGATGGTGAAAGAAGCCGTGCAAGACAAAAGTATGCCATTGACGCAAAATTTCATCCGCCAACTTCACAAGGTGTTATTGCGTGAAGACTACACTGTTTACCGCGACCTGCCCGGAGGAGGAGCCACCAGTTATACTGTCCATGCAGGACAGTACAAGACACGTCCTAACAGTGTCATTACGCGTTATGGCGACCGTTTCGAGTATGCCTCGCCCGAAGAAACGCCCTCGCTGATGAGCGACCTTGTGGACTGGTACAACGCTGCTGAGCAGTCGGGGAACCTCTCACCCGTAGAGTTGGCGGCCTTGTTCCACTACCGCTATATTCGCATACATCCTTTCGAGGACGGTAACGGCCGCATTGCCCGCCTGATGGCGAACTATATTTTGGCTCGACATGGATGGCCGATGATTGTCATCCGCAACCGTAAAAAGCCAGAATATCTCGACGCATTACACCGCTCGGACCAAAAAATTGGCAAAAACCCTTCTGAGGGAGCCAATGCCTCGATAGGTAAAATCGCTTCGTTTCTCGCTTTCTTCCGCAATACAGTGTGTGAGGAGATGCAGTGTGAGATTGATATAGTAAGGAATTCCGATAGCGACACTTGGTGGTACGACGGACAAAAAATCAATTTCAGGAGCGAAAACGGAGTACGCTTACTCAGTCTGTTGAGTTACAAGCCTTTTGTCACTTTTTCCGAGATGGCGGCACATTTGTCGGTAAACCGGTCGGCGGTGCAAAAGCAAGTTGAAGGATTCAGAAAAAAAGGCTATGTTGACAGACGCGATGATGGCAGTTGGCATGTGTTGGCCCTAAACTCAAGAATTGCAAGGAAATGAAGAAATCCTACGTTACTTCGTCAGTTTCTGGAACGCCTCCTCGATGCTCAGGTCTTCCTTCTGTAACGTCTTGATGATGAGGCCGCGCTCCACCGACCACCGCATCAGGTTGGCGCGGATGTCGGCATCGCCCTGCGGCTCAAGGATCCAATGGTTGGCCTTCACTTGCTGCACTTTGCTCACCATCGGGATGCTGCGCAAGAGGTTTTCGCTCACTTCGCTTTCAAACTCCACGATAATGACGTTGCTCATGGTGTTGTCTTGTTTCAAGTTCTCAATCTTGTCGTCGGCCACTACCACACCTTTATTAATAATGATGGCGCGTTCGCAGATGGCTTCCACCTCCTGCATGATGTGGGTGGAGAGCAGCACGGTCTTCTCCTTGCCGAGGCTGCTGATGAGGTTGCGGATGTCGATGAGCTGGTTGGGGTCGAGGCCCGAGGTGGGTTCGTCGAGGATGAGCACCTGCGGGTCGTGCATCATGGCTTGGGCGAGCCCCACGCGTTGGCGGTAGCCCTTTGAGAGGGCGCCGATTTTCTTGTGCGCTTCAAGGCCGAGGCCCGTCTCATCGATCATCGCCTCGATGCGTTTGTGGGCGGCTTCGCCTTTCAGTTGGTGCACGCCGGCCACGAACTCAAGGTATTCGCGGACGTACATGTCCAAGTAGAGCGGGTTGTGCTCGGGCAGGTAGCCCACGATGCGCTTGACGGCCATCGGGTCGTCGATGACGTCGTGGCCTTCCACGCTCACCGTGCCCGAGGTGGGCGGGATGAAGCAGGTGATGATTTTCATCAGCGTCGACTTGCCCGCGCCGTTGGGGCCGAGCAGACCGACGATACCTTTATTAATAGTGAGCGTGACGTCGTTGAGGGCGAGTTGCTCGCCATATTGCTTGGTGATATGGTTGATTTCGATGGACATTCTTCGTAGGTTTTAGGCTGCAAAGATAGGAAAAAATCTGAATGGAGGAGGTTCCCTTTCAGGGAATGGAGTTTGTCGTTTTGTTTCCTGCGGCGGCCAATGAGGCTTACGAACCATGAACGCCTCAAGCCGCCGCATTATAACACAAGCATTCTCCTCCATTCCCGAAGGAAATCTTCAAGCTTCATAGTCCCGCAACCAAAAAAATCGATTAATCTATTGCCAATAACCAAAAAAGTAGTACTTTTGCGGCCTCGTTAGTTAAGGTCCATTGTCTGACTTCTGAACGCGCTAACGCATTGATTTATGGGCGAAGATGAATTAATGCACGAAAAAAGTTGGAGCGTAAAGGAGAAAGATGTATTTTTGCACGCCCAAAAAACGGGTAGTGTCTTATAGAATTGGATAAACAATATTAAACACAAAATGAACTACTTAAGTTACAAAACAGTAAGCGTCAACAAGGAAAATGCCAACAAGAAGTGGTATGTCATCGACGCTGAAGGACAAATCCTGGGCCGTCTGGCTTCACAGGTTGCCATGATTCTGCGTGGCAAAAGGAAGGCATGCTATACTCCCCACAGCGATTGTGGTGATAATGTCATCATTATCAATGCAGAGAAAGTCATCCTCACAGGAAACAAAATGACTGACAAGTACTACGTCCGCTATACCGGCTATCCGGGTGGCCAACGTACCAGAACCGTTGCTGAGCAGTTGAAGCGCAAGCCTATCTTCGTTCTCGAACACGCCGTGCGCGGCATGCTCCCGAAGAACCGTCTCGGTGACGCCATCTTCCGTAACCTCTACGTTTACGAAGGTCCCAACCACAACCATGAGGCACAACAGCCCCAAGAACTCAAAATCAACACAATTAAGCATAATAAGTAATCATGGAAGTTATCAACGCTTTAGGTAGAAGAAAGACCGCCGTTGCCCGTATCTACATGAAGGCCGGCAGTGGTAACATTACGGTGAACAAGCGCGACTACAAGGAGTACTTCCCGACGAGCATCCTCCACTATGTGGTTGAACAGCCTATGATGCTGACCGAGACCCTCGGCCAATACGACATCAAGGTCAACCTCGACGGTGGTGGCATCAACGGCCAGGCCGAGGCTTTGCGTCTCGCCATCA
>CAMHRP010000007.1:0-83410 GCA_946187645.1 uncultured Bacteroidales bacterium
ACTCGCTCCTCACCTGCTCCACCAACTCCTGCGTGCGCTCGGGCTTGCCTGCAAAGTTGTAGAGATAGACGGTATGATGGCTGGGTTCGTTACCGTGTGCATATTGCCCAATGAAACCACTGGCGTTGCCATTGACCTCGCCACTGGTGGCAGTGAGGCTGAAGTTTTCGTCAAGTTTCTTTAAGAAGCCTTTTGTGCCTCCAAAGAGGTCGATGAGTCCTTGCGGGTCATGCGGCACAAACCACATATACTGCCAGGCATTGCCCTCCACGAAGCAAGGTTGCTCGTACGACAAGGGATTGAAGCCTTCCATCCAGTTGCCTTTTTCGTCTTTCGGACGGAAGAAGCCCGTTTCGGGGTCAAAGAGGTTTTTGTAGAACATACTGCGGCGATAAAAACGCTCGTAGTCTTCTGACTTGCCCAATTTCTTGGCCACCATAGCCACGCAAGCGTCATCAAAAGCTTGCTCCATGGTGATGCTGACGCTCTCGTCCTGAAGAGTCTGCGGCAGGTAACCGTATTGCTCCCAAATCTCAAACGGGGAGTTGAAGTGGCTCCTGGTGCTGCTCTCGACCATGGCTTGATAAGCCGCTTCCACATCGATGCCTGGTATCTCGGCCATGATAGCATTGGCGAGCACGGGGATGGCGTGGTTGCCAATCATGCAGTAGTTGTCCTGTCCCCAAAGGTCCCAAATGGGCAGGTAGCCGTAGGTCTGGTGATGCAGCACCATATCCCTCACAAACTGCGCAGCAATATCTGGCGCGATGAGTGTATAGAGCGGATGCGCGGCGCGGAAGGTATCCCAAAGGCTGAACGTGCTGTGGTAGACTTGTCCCTTCGGCATCTGCTTGATTTCGAAGTTAGTGTCCATATAACGGCCATCCACATCGCTCATGGTGTTGGGCTGCATCAACACATGGTAAAGACCGGTGTAGAAAACGGTCTTCTGCTCATCGGTACATTCAATGTCGATACGGCTGAGTTCCCGCTGCCAAATGTCGTGGGCGGCTTTGGCATAGCCGTCAAAATCCCAACTTTGGGCTTCTGCCAGCATATTTTTCCTTGCGCCTTCATTATCCACAGGCGAGATGGCGACTTTCACAATCAATTCGTTGCCTTCTTTGGGGTCAAAACTCAAGGCTGCTCGCAAGGTGCGACCGTTGACGACATCACTATTCCCGACGTTCAGCCCGCCATTCATCAGCAGATGCTGGTTGAATGGCCTTGAAAACTCGGCGCGGAAATACACTTTGCGCATCTTGGCCCAACCTGTGACGACGCGGTAGCCTTCAATGGTGTGGTCGTCGACAAGGCGAATCTGAGCTTGAATTACATCGTAGGTGCGACGCTTGGAGTAGTATGCCTCGCCACGGAAAGTGCCACGGTCGAGGTCGAGCACCACGGTCTGAGGCTGTCCTTGGGGGAAAGTATAGCGATGGATGCCCGTGCGCGTGGTGGCCGAGAGTTCCACATTCACGCCACTCTCTTGCAACAACACTTGATAATACCCTGGTCGAGCGGACTCCTTGTCGTGACCATAGTGCTGTCCAAAGTCAGCGGCCTTCAACTGCTCAGGCGTCACTGCGTTGCACAAAGGCATCAGGCTCACATCGATGAGGTCGGTGCAACCCGTGCCACTGAGGTGGGTATGGGTGAAACCATAAATAACATCCTTGTTGTAGTCGTAACCCGAGCAAGGGTCCCAAGTGACCATCAGCTCGGTCTCAGGACTCAGTTGCACCATGCCTTGCGGCATCGTGGCGCCAGGGAAGGTGCTGCCACTGAGGGCACCCGTCTCGTCGGTCTGTGTGCCGATGAAGGGATTGACATATTGAGTGTAGTCGTTGGTACTTTGGGCACTTAGGAAGAGCGGCAGCAGAAGAAGGGCTGCTAAGAGAGAAGAGTGTTTTGCTTTCATTTTCTGATTCATTAGTAAACCACTATGTTAATTAATTGTTTTACAAATAGATAAAGTTTGAATTGATAGTTTTAACCATCGCAGTGGGTACATCACAGTCTTTTGCCATTTCTGACCAACGAGAGGCCGTTTCACACACCTCGTCAATAATGGACATGGCTTCCTTAATGTTATTAAGTGTGGCAAAAGCCAGCAAGTCTTTCCTTGTGATGTCATCGAACTTTCCGTTAATTGACATCTGATGCGTGGAAGTCCAGCCTCCTTGGGGATTATAGGCATAACCCATGTCATAGGCAGGTGACAAGCGCCAAATGCCATCCTCACCCATCAAGAAAGAAATGTTCTTGGTATGATCATCCTGATTGCGGACCACCACATTGAACACCATCCGGTGGAACATTTCCTTGGCCGCAGAATAGGGCAATCGTAGTGCACGCATCACATTGAAAGCCTGTTCGTAGGAATAGGCTCGACGAAGCCGGAAGTCATAATGGGCCATGCCGCAAAGCTGCGGTCATATTCGAACCTGACTATCTGATACTGTTCATCCCAACGGAACGTCCCGACGGGTATGCCAAACATGTTCACTTTTGCTACATCTACCATTCAGATTCCTCCTTTTTCACATGATTGATTTTACCAGCGGCCCGTTGGCGCATGGTGGCTTGCGAGGAATGCACCAAGTCGTAGTATTCGCTCGGACTCAGTTGTTCTTCTTCCATCAAGGGCTGTAAGATGTCAAGTTTTCCTAAAATGCGCAACACTCTCAACAAGGAGTCGAACGAACGAATCTCACCTTTTTCCATTTTCTTGATAGACGAAAGCGACACGTTGGCGGCTTCAGAAAGACTTTGCTGGGTAATGTTTTGCTTCAATCTCGTAGCCCTCAGTCTATTCCCAATTCGACTAAGGATTACAGTATCGGCAAGCATATAGATATCATCCATAATAGTTTTATTTTGAACTATTCGAATGCAAAAATACGAATAATAGTTTAATTTGCAACTATTATTAAAAGAATCATATTTGTATTAAATCTCATCTTCCACGATATTCTTTTCTGAAATGTAAGAGCAGATATAAGCCCTCGACTCATAGCTTTCAATGGGCCAATGGCATATCGGTAGCCCATCCAAATCAATGCATCTTGATAAAGTCTGTCGTTCTTTTTGATTTTGTTTGACATAGTAATGATTTATTTGTGCGTTTAACTTATAATAATGATTGCTTTGACCTCCTCATCAAAAGCTAATAGATTGATAGGTTTAAGCATAAAAGAATACTACCCGTACCTTTTCAGAATTGTAGCAATAGCCAAGTTCGTGGATAGCAAAATACACTTTGAATAATTCTGCCTATACTTCAAGATAATCTTCCACATAGTCATCAAATACCGACCTTGGAGGCAGGCAATACTTACCATCGTCACTATCTAAACTCACTTCCCTTGTTGATGCCAACATCTTTACAATAAGTTGCATATTATGGTCATAAAAAGCCTCCGCGATATGTGCGTAGACTTGTTCTTTGCATTTGTCTGCAAATGCCTCTAATTCTGACAAAAGAAAGCTCTCTATTCGGACTGGATAATCGAAGTGTTCAATATAATTACTTGTTTCATCCCCCAACTCGCTCTGCGATATTGGATGACTAATGTCATCAACTGAATAGAGCGCACCTGGTGAATAGAATCCCGAAGAAGATCTTTGCAAAAAGCACAAGTTTTTCTTCAACTTCAATTCGCCAACAACCAAATCTGGTTGACAATAATTACATTCTTCATATTTGCTCCACAAAGGCTGTGCTTGCCATTTATTGTCTTTATCCTGAATTTCTATAAATCTGTGCGCATATACTCCCATATCACTTTCTTTTTTTATTGTATTGAAATTACATTAAACAATCTGTTTCATTTGATACAATATCCGTCGTCGAGCACTCTTGTATGTCTCCGCCTCTTTCAAAATCCTTATAACTCGCAGATACAATTTGCGTGGAATCGGCATAAATTCGTAGAACATACCATTATTGTCTACTGCCATTGGAAACACTGAGGTATATACTTTGTCTGTCTCAAGAATATGCCAACGCACCTTATAGATACCGCGATAGCCTTCTCTATCCTCAATGATATCTAAAACCTCTAATAGGATAGGGGCAAATCTGAGATTCTTCCGCCATTGAAAAAAAGTGTCGTGCTTTTTGATTTTCATATTCCTCAAACTATTGGTGATTCACCCTTATAGTATGAGAAATGCGAAAATGTTACATGGATTCCACAAAATAAATGGATTTGACGAGAAATAATCACATGGGTATCTTTTATTTCAAAATATATCCCTCCTAAATTATTGGTTTTCAGTTTCTGATTCTATTTGTGGACTATAAACAATTACCCATTCTCCATTCTTGCGACCGCCTTTACGAGTAAGGATGCCCAACTTTTTCAATTTTGCCAAATCTCTTTCAATAGTCCTTTCAACATTTGTATTCTTTTCCGACATCTTTTCCGACATCTTTTCCGACATTGCCTTTGCGGACAAGGATGGGTCACGAACTATCATTTCTAAAATAACAATCTGGCGTTCAGATAGTTCTTTTATGACATCCTTTAGGACATCTTTTAGGACACCTGACATTTCTTTAGTGCCATTACTTGGCATTAAAGAATCTTTTTCTTTCGTTTCGACAGACAAAATAAGCTTTACCTGTAGCAATTCACGTTGTTCAATAAGCTCGGGCTTCAGCCAGTGTTTCTCGTTCCACGCACTTAGAATCAGCGGAAAGCCTGAACCAAGATTCTCTCCGAAACCAATCATGCGGAAAAATTGTAAATCAAACGATAAGGAACTTATTAAGCTTGTTCCAAAAAGCAGCAATGGTAATCGTTGTGAAATAAAAAGGTTCGGCTTCGTGCATCATGTTTCCTGTTGTAAGGTAATGGTTTTGGTGCAACTGTTTGACGGCATCGGCACAAGGTAATGAGTCAATGGCTTGACAAAAGTAGCCCAAAAGCGTGGGATAAAGATGAAGGAAGTCGTCATTAATGCGCTTTGCCATCTGTTGGTGCTTTTCGTCAAGATGGAAATGCTCACCTCGTAACAAATCGGAGCGGTATTGGGCCAAATTGCACTTCATACGATGAACGGTCACGCGGTACGAAACATCTGTCATCCCAAGTGCTTTAGCCATAGCTTCATTTGGTAATGCTTTCTTCTTGTTAAGCATCGTAAGCATAGTACGAAGAAAAATGAAACCATCACGAAGTGAGAGTTTTTGATGGGCATAGGCCAGCAAGTCCGAGGCAATGGAAAGCTTCTGTTCATCGGTAAGCATGGAAGCATTAGCATCTATATCAGCAACGCTTTCGGTAGGGATTTCCTTATGAGTGATTGGACCCTCTTTGGCTGCACGCACACTAAGATAATTACGGAAAGTGTTGAGCATCCATGACTCAAAAGACCCTCGCTGCACAATACCCTGAAGCGATTGATAAGTCTGTTGATCATCTCCCTCTTTTCCATCACGCAGATAAAAGAAAAAATCATCAACAACGTCTTCAAAGTCATCCAACAACCGGTGCTCATAAACTTCAAACCGTTGCCTTAATTGATAATTGAGACGATTGTGCAGCAGATGGTACATCGCTTCGTCTGCCAATTCACCTCCGTCAAGGATGATGTCTATTAAACCAGTATTAGTCGTTTCTTTCATGTAAGTTTTTACCCCACAAAAGTAGATACTTTTTTCACCCAAATAAAACATTTCCTATCTTTGCACCTTCAAAACTTCAATCATCAGGCTATGAAAGCAACAAAACCTGTAGCTCCCACTAAGCATTTCTTTGAATACTTCAACGAGAACCTTCCCAAAAACTGGGACGAACCCGCCCTCACCGACTACGACGACGTCACAAGCTATACCTATGGTGAGATGGGCGCCAAGATGATGCAGGTGCAGGCCATGCTCGAAGTGGCAGGGCTGAAGGCTGGCGACAAAATCGCCATCTGCTCGAAGAACTGCGCCAACTGGGCCATCGCCTTCTTAGCCATCGCCGCCAACCGTGGCGTTGTAGTGTCTATCATGGACGCCTTTGTCGAAAGCGACATCGAGAACCTCGTCACCCACTCCGACGCCAAGGCTATCTTCGTCGGTCCCGCCGTGTGGAAACGCCTCCACCCCGAGAAGATGCCCAACATTCAAATCGCCATAGGGACGGAGCAGTTCCGTGTCCTTTATACCAAAGATGAGCAACTGAACACGGTGAAAGAAGACGCTGAAAAACTATTCAACGAGAGATACCCCAACGGCTTCACCAAGGCGGATGTCAACCTGCCCACCGACAACCTCGACGAGCTGATGATTATCAATTACACCTCGGGCACTACGAGCGCCCCGAAAGGTGTCATGCTTTCATATCGCGCCATCTCCGCTAACGTGCAATACAGCCAGGAGACCATCCCCAACCATGCCGGCTGGACTGAAGTGTGCATGCTGCCCCTTTCCCACATGTTCGGCATGACGATTGAGTTCCTCTACCAGATTGCGGGCGGCTGCCATGTCTACTTCCTGAGCAAGACCCCATCGCCGACCGTCCTATTGAAAGCTTATAAAGAGACAAAACCCTATATGATCCTCACCGTGCCGTTGGTGCTCGAGAAAATCTTCAAGGCGAAGATCTTCCCAGCCTTGAACAAGCCTATGGTGAAGTTCCTGTGGCACACGCCTTTGCTCTGCAAAATTGTGGAGAAGACCATCTACAAGCAGCTGATGGAAGCCTTCGGTGGCAACCTCATCTGGCTCATCACGGGTGGCGCCGCAATCAACGCCGAGGTGGAGAAGGTGTTCCGCCGCATCAAGTTCCCCTTCGTGGTGGGCTATGGCATGACCGAGGCCGGACCGCTCATCTGCTACGAGCACTGGTACAATGAAGTGATAGGCTGCTGCGGTTCGTGCGTCACTCGCAACGAGCTGAAGATTGACTCACCCGACCCGGAGAATGTGGTCGGCGAGATCCTGTTCCGCGGCGAACACGTGATGATGGGTTATTACAAGAACGAAGAGGCTACCCGCGCCGCCATCGACGAAGAAGGCTGGCTCCATACCGGCGACCTCGGCACCTTAAATAAGAAGGGACTGCTGTTTATCAAGGGTCGTTCCAAGGCCATGATTCTCAGCTCCAACGGCCAGAACATCTATCCCGAAGAGATCGAAGACAAGGTGAATAACCTGCCGGGTGTAGTCGAGTCGCTCGTGGTGGGTCGTCAAGGCAAGATTGTCGCTCTGGTCTATCCCGATGAGAAATACGACCTACAGAACAAGAGTATGGAGGAGCTGATGAACGAGAACCTCGCCACATTGAACGCCATGCTGCCCGCATACTCAAAGGTGTCTTCCATCGTCCTCGTCGACAAGGAGTTTGAGAAAACACCCAAGCGTAGCATCAGGAGATTCTTGTACTCGTAAAGCTTTACTCCTTCACCAATTTAATGGTGCGTGTGCCGGTTTCACTTGAAATGCGTGCCACATAAACACCCTTGGCAAAAGTGCTAAGGTCGAGTTCGGTGCGACCATCAACAACTGTAGCCGTCAGCATCTGTTTGCCCAGCATGTCAAACACAACGACCTGACCGTCGTTGGCATTCGTCTCCACTGTAACCTTGTCCGTAGTGGGATTGGGGCAGACCGTGGCTACCAAGGTCGGCTGTTCTTCGACGCCGACACTTGGATCGTTGCCCACCCACACGTCGTCGACATACACACCATCGGCTTCGTGCGATTTGCCCTTGAAAGCGATGAGATAGGCATTCGAAGCCTCGGGCAAGGAAAGGGTGATGGTCTCCCAATCTTCGCAGGCGTATGTATATTCGCCAAGGAGATGCCAATAATCGTTTATCGAAGTAGCATACCAAACCGACAGTTCGTCAACGAATTGTCCCAGTGACCGTTGCTTATGATTGAAAGTAAGGACAGGTTGGGTGACGGCAGTGATGTCTAAGGGGGCGGAGACGAGCATGGCCTCGTCGCCCAACCAAATGAAGAAGGCTGTGTTGTTGAGGATCAGATAGCCAGGGTCAACCACCCAACCATCGGAGCCTGAAAGAATTTCATTACGCCAGCACACGAATTCCTCCGAGGCTTCAAAGTCGTCGAAATAGGGTCGGTCGTTGGTGACGGTAATCACGTCGCACAAAGTGGTGAATGTCAAAGGATAGGACCATTCCGATTCCAACCCTTCGCCACAGTTGGCTTTGACGCGAACTGTGTATTCGGTGTTGGGCTCCAGATACTCCATCAGATAGGGTTGTGAAGTTACGGTGGCTTGATGTCCATTCACATCCACCGTCCAGCTTTCTTCATTACCTGCTGCCGACCATCCAAGCATTGCCGTGAAAGCCGTAACCTCAGTGACCTGTAGATTCATGGGACGGGCACAGCCTCCAGCAGCGGCAATCTCAATATCGTCGATGAAGATATAATATCCACCATTGCAATGCCCAAGAAACGAAATCTGGAACGTGGACGACAGGTCTTCAAGGGTGAACAATTCATCGTAGGTATTCGACCAGTCGCTAAGGCTATAGCTGCCAAGCTGATGCCAGTTGTCGGTCGGCGAGGTGCGGTAACTCACCGTGAGCTCGTCGTAAGGAGGATAAAGAGCCATCATCGCATAGCCGAAGCTGAAAGTGGCACTGCTGCTACCTGTCATGTCGAAGGTGGGCGAAACCAGACGGGCTTCGTCGCCTGCAGAAGCATTTTGGAAGGCCACCACATTGGTGTTGGTGCCGCCCATCACCGCCCAAGTGGCAGAGCTCGTCGTCTCCACCGTCCAACATTCCATCTGCCCTGATTCAAAATTCTCAATATAAGATTGTCCTGGGCCAATAGGAATTACACATTGTGCAACCGCAGTAGCGGTGCCAAAGAAGAAAGCCATTAGGATGGCAAGTAATGCTTTAGTAAAGTAGTGTGTGTGTTTCATAGTATTTATAATTGATAATGAATAATTTGCGGCGCAAAGATATGTATTTTTGTTGAAGTGTTGACTGTTTAATTGTTAAATTGAGCTATTAGCTTTCAGCTATCAGCACTGTAATGACCAAGCTGAAAGCTGACGGCTGATAGCTTATTATCTTCCCCCAAAGTAATATTGACCCTTTCCCACCGTGGCCTTGCCGTATTGGATGGCATTCACCGGACAATGGTGATAACAACCCATGCACATCGTGCAGTGGCCGTGCCATTTCGGGCGGCCTTCTTCGAGGGTGATATTCTTCAACGGGCATGTTTCCACGCACTTGCCACAATGGATGCATGCCTCGGTAACACAATATTTGCTATCGTCGGTAGCCGAGCGGTTGAAACCAGGATTTACCAAGTACGTCTTGAGCCATGCCAAGCTACCCACAACCATTTCTGAGAAATGCTCTTTATTGATGAGTCTCGTAATATTTCGCTTCAGAAGATCGTCTGCTTTGTCAATCTTCAGTTTGGCATTTTCTGGCGTGTCGAGTTTGAAACCTGCCATACCGATGTAGGTTTCAGGCATTTGCACACTAAAACAGGCAGACAACGACCAGCCTTTTTCTTCCACAGCCTTGCGGAAAACCTTCTCCGTGAGGCCACAATTGTCGCCACAGGTGCAGGCGAAATAGAGGTAATCAGGCTTAGCTTTGAGTTGCAGTTTCTTCACAAAGTCAAGCACCAATCGTGGCGGTGCCCAAGAATAAATGGGAAACACGAAGCCAAGCCTTTCGCCTTCAGCCAATTCGTATTCATAACGGTTTTCGCGAGCTGCCTCGGGGATAAAAGTCAATGTGTCGTTGAGTCCTGCGGCGATAGTTTCCGCCACATGTTTGCTGTTGCCACAGCCGCTGAAGTAGAATATCATAAGAGTGTCGTTTTATTGCTGCAAATGTAAAGAAAACTCTGAAATAAAAGCAAGTTTATTGTACTTTTGCATCCGCAAAAACAAAACCCAAATGCCCAAAGACTCGCTCAATCGTTCGATACTGAAGCTCGCCATCCCCAACATCATCAGCAACATCACCGTGCCACTGTTGGGCTTCGTCGACATGATGCTGATGGGGCACCAGGACAGCCTCGCTTACATCGGGGCCATCGGCTTGGGCGGCACCATCTTCAGCGTGATGTATTCCATCTTCAGCTTCATGCGGGCGGGCACGACGGGCTTCACGGCACAGGCCTATGGTGCCAACGACCGTGCCGAAATCGCCTATTCACTCTATCGTTCCCTTTGCATTGCACTGATTGCCACAGTTTTGGTACTTTCATTGCAAAATGCGGTAGAATGGCTCAGCATGAAGTTGCTCAACGGTAGCGAGGAGGTGCTGGCTTACACCGCCACCTATTTCCATGTTCGCATCTGGGCCGCGCCAGCGGTGCTTTGTCTCTATGCCTTCAACGGATGGTACATCGGCATGCAAAACACCACCATCCCCATGATTATCGCCATCCTGACCAACGTGGTGAACATCGTGTTGAGCATCATCTTCGTCAACGTCATGGGTATGGGTGTGAGTGGAGTGGCCTTGGGCACAGTCATCGCACAATACTGTGGGCTGATTACCGCCATTATTTTCCTCTTCGCCAAGTTCCGCCATCACCTCATTCCCATCCGTCGGGTCATCCTATTGCAAGCCGACAAACTGAAGCGTTTCTTCAAGGTCAACGCCGACTTCATGATTCGCAGCATCCTCTTGGTGCTGAGCATCGCCTTCTTCAACAACCAATCTGCCAAACTCGGCGACGACATGTTAGCAGTCAATATGATATTGATGCAGTTCTTCTACATCTTTTCCTACTTCACCGACGGCTTTGCCTACGCGGGTGAGGCGTTGGTGGGGCGTTTCACGGGAGCGCATGATGCCAAGCAACTTCGTCAAACTGTAAAACTGCTGTTTATTTGGGGCTTCTTGATTGCCTTGCCTTTCACGGTGCTCTATGCCCTCTTCCCCGATTGGTTCATCCGTCTCGTCAGTGACCAGCCTGGTATCATCCCGATGGCCCAGCCTTATCACATCTACTTGGCTGCCATCCCACTCATCACCTTTGCTGCCTTCCTCTGGGACGGTGTCTACATCGGCGCCACCGCATCGCGTGCCATCCGTAACACTATGCTCATCTCATCCATCGGCGTATTCCTGCCCGCCACCTTGTTATTAATGCCACCTTTCGGCAACCATGGTTTATGGATTGCCTTCCTGATGTTTATGGTGGCACGAGGATTGAGTATGACTTTGATGGCGAAAAGGGCGGTGTTCGGGACAAAATAACGCCCTCAATAGAAAAACCTTTGTTTTTCTATATTACTGAATAACTTAGAATTACGAACCATTTCAAGCACATCGTCCAAGTGTTCTTGCTTCATGTGACCAACTAAACTAGAACGGTTTTCCTGTATGCTTTCAGAAAGTTCTTTCCTACTACGAGTGATAATGTTGGTAGCACACAAAAAAGAATCATAACGTAGGAAATCATAGTCAGCCTTTCGCATTGGATACTGCATGGCCAGCTGTTCCTGCTTGTTCCAAATGGCTCTATTGATATTGGAATTGATGAAAAAGAAACCTGCCACAAAATCCTCGTCAACGCCAATCACAACGAAAAACTTACCATGGTCAATGTCGGGAAAGATGTCTGAATGTAGGATAACTCCGCGTTCAATCAGATTTTCAGCAAGTTCCAAAGGAAGGTCCATCAGAAAGCGGCATTTTCCATTTCCAATTTATGCGCAATGAATTCCGCATATTCCTCATCGTCACCCTGTTCGCGAAGAATGTCTTTTACAGAAATGGCTCTGTCACGCTGAGTATTGTTCCAAGCCAAGTCATGTGATAGATCCGTAAGCTGTTGAAACGAGAGGTCTTTACATTTCGCTATGGCCATATCAAGGCACTCCACGTCACTCTCGGAAAGGTAATCCAAATCAGCCTCTCTCTTGGGACGAAGGATAAACTTATTGAAAAAGTCGAAACTATCGTTCCTGATGCCCTCGACATACTGCGAAAACACGCTGTCGCCTCGAACCGCCTTGAAGATGTCCTCCACATTGGAAGGCACCGGGCCATAATTCATAGCGATGTAAGTGTCTCCAGTAATGCTTCTGCCGTATTTCGAAAGATGCTGTTGATCAGCATAATACAATATCTTGCAAATCTTGTGAATATCGCTGCGTTCAATGCGGTTGGCAATATAAAGAATCGCTTCGATTGCAATTTCCTTTCTGAAACCGTTCATTTTTCGTGTCGTTTGGTGCTGCAAAAATAACATTTTTCCACAAATCCCATTGTTTTTTTAAAATGTGGTTTCTCCTCAAACAACATTTTCTATACCTTTGCCAAAAATATCTCTCTATGGAAGAAATCCTCACTTTCCTCGACGACGTCCTTCATAACAACAACCGCCCGTGGTTCCAAGAGCATAAGAAGCAATACCAAACGGCGCAGGCCAATTTCAACGCTTTAGCTGAGCAAATCAACGCCGGCGTGCAGAAGTTCGACCACAATTGTAAAGGCTTGACCCTGAAGGACTGCACCTACCGTTTCTACCGCGACACGCGCTTCTCGCCCGACAAGCGGCCCTACAAAACCCATTTCGGCGTGTTCGTCTGTCCCGAAGGCAAGAAATCGATGCTGAGCGGCTACTACTTCCATCTGGAGGCCAAGGAGTCGGAATACCTCGGCCATAACATGCTCTGCACGGGGATGTACATGCCCGACACGGCCATGCTGAAGACCATCCGCGACGAGATCCTCTTCAACGGCGAGCCTTTAGTTGATGCCATTGACAAAGCCAAAGGCTTCGACCTCGACACCAGCCACGCCATGAAGCGTGTGCCCAACGGCTATCCCAAAGACCACCCACAGGCCGAGCTCTTCAAACAACGCGACTGGCTCTTAGTGCAAGACCTCCCCGATGCGCGCCTCTCCGACCCACATCTCGTCGACTGGGTGCTGAGCGAGTTCGAGAAGACCAAGGACTTCTGCCAGTGGCTGAATCGGACGGTGAGAGGGGAATGACATGGTAGAGGAGGGGTGACACCGCCTCAAAAAACAGAACAAACATTTCCATTTTTAACATTTCGGCACGATTTTTGATAAAAAATGCGCCGCAATATAAGATTATGAACTCCTGAAAAATGTCAGTTTTGAGCATTGGTTGGATTTCGTTGCCCTTATCTTGGTCTCGTTTGAAAATAAGTAATTCACTAATATACAATAATTTAAAAACAAAACAAGCCTATGAAAGACACTTACACCCAGCAGCAACTCCCAACGAACAGCAACACCAACCTCAAACTCAACGCCTACCAGTCACATCTGGTGGAGACACACTTTAGCCTTGTCAGTGGGATGGCGCAATCACTCCTAAACCTCCAAACGGGTTTCCACGGCCTGACAGAAAGCGACTTGTCGGATGCCGGCTACGAAGCCTTAGTTTCGGCAGCATGCCACTATGACAGCACTCGTAACGCGTCTTTCAAAACCTATGCCAGCAAGTGCATTTGGCATGCTATGGTGGCAGAAATCAACCGCTGGCATCCTTCTTTTGTAATTATGGTACAAGAGGTTGTGAATGGAAGGCCAAAACTCGTTAAGACAGAAGTAAGCCTTTTCACTTGCCTCGACGACACGAACACCTTTACCCACACCCCTATGTGCTGCAACTGGGAAGCCGAGCAGGCTTGGCAGCTTGAGACACTGAACGAAGCCATTGCCACCCTCAAACCCGAAGAGCAGTTCTTGATTCGCTGCTATTTTGGCTTCGACAACAAGGCAATGAAACTTGAAGAGATTGCCAACAAGCTCAATGTCAGCCCACAAGCTGTTCACAAACGTATCAAGAATGCCATCGCCAAGCTGCGCACCTTCATCGAAGGTGCCAGCTCACCTTACCGTATGTGTGCCTGACAAAACTTTTTTTCACGCCCTTGGTTGAAAACCCACATTCGGGGCGCTATAAATAGAATGACCGACGAAACAATATAAAGAACCTTTTAAATCACCCCGCCTTATGAAAAGAAAGCAAGACTCCTTTGACTATGATGAACCTGTATTCACTCCAACCTACGCACAAACCATCCCCGTCAACAAAACGAAGTTGAAAAACATGACCCTCCTCGACAAACTCGAGCAGCTCATCTGCCTAGCCCAAGGTTGCATGATGGAAGACAAGTTCTTCAAGCGCCACAAGGCTCTCATCGAGTCAGTGGCCGCCGACTTGGAGCTGACACCCGATGAGGCTGTCATGCTCTGCCCTTTCATCTCCGACTCTGAGTCGTCGTTGAGCAACCGAGAAATGATTGACTACTTCGGATGCTCTCCCATTACCATCATGAGGAAGACACAAGACCTCAAGTCGCTCATGCGCCGACGTTACATCAGGCGACGTGGCACGTTTCACGGCAACAGCCCCGCCTACCAGCTGAGTGAGAAAGCTAAGAAGGCCTTCTGCAACAACGAGGCCCTGCCTGTCGTCAACACGGCCAACTTAAGCCCCGAGGAGTTTATGAAACACTTCACCAGATTGCTGCGCGAAGCCGGCCGCAACAGCCAAATCGACGAAGAGGAACTGCTCTACGAGACTATGGAACTACTCAAGGACAACCCCCAGCTTAATATCGCCCGCACCATCAGTAGCCTAAGGGTGTATGACTACGACAAGCTGTATCTGCTCTACTTCTGTAAGCGCCTCGTTGTCGACCACCAAGTGAGTGTCCCCCTTGACCAACTGGATTTTCTCGTTGACGACATCAACGACGAGTTCGACTTGATGATGAACAACGGGCGCCACCCTTTCGTCAGGGAAGGACTGATTGCCATCAGCGGACAAGACAACTTCATAGCACGCAACCTATTTCAGCTCACCGATAAGGCGCGTAACCTCTTCCTCAGCGAGTACGACATCCCCGATAATATTGAGGAAGTCGACGAGGACGACCACAGCAACATGCTCAGCTGCACCGACATCAAACCCAAGGTCATGTTCTACTGCAAAGAGGACCAAGGTCAAATCGACATCTTGCAGCACTTGCTCGAGGACGAACAGCTGCAAGCCATCCGCGAACGTTTGGAGAAAGCCAACATGCGTAAGGGCTTCAACTGCCTCTTCTATGGTACCCCAGGAACAGGTAAGACCGAGACAGCCTTGCAGCTGGCTCGCATGACGGGCCGCGACATCATGCAGGTCGACATCTCGTCGATCCGCGACAAGTGGTACGGTGAGACGGAGAAGATAGTGAAAGGCATCTTCGAAAGCTATGCCCAAAAGGTGAAGAAGTCGAAACGCATCCCCATCCTGCTCATCAACGAGGCTGATGCCGTGCTCTCGGTGCGCACAAGCGTAGGTGGCAACAACCCCACCCTCGAGAAGACGGAGAATGCCATTCAGAACATCCTCTTGGAGGCTATGGAGAACATCGATGGCATCATGATTGCCACCACCAACCTCACATGCAACCTCGATAGCGCTTTTGACAGACGTTTCCTGTATAAGGTGGAGTTCCACCAGCCCAGTGTTGAGGCCAAGACGCACATCTGGCAGAGCTTCATCCCCGATTTAGCCGAAGCTGACGCTATCGTGTTGGCCCGTTCTTACGACTTCAGTGGTGGACAGATAGAGAACATTGCCCGTAAGGTGATGGTTGACCACCTGCTCTTTGGTGGCACCCCTGACCTCGACCACATCGAAGAACTCTGCTCAAAGGAGCAGATTGCCGGACGCAACACGAATAGCCATAGGCCGATAGGATTCCGTTGCTGATAAAAACATAAAGATAGTTTATTTTCCTGGTTGAAAAACCCTCTGTTTTGTTCTATATGATTATGTGGCAGGGCGCCACAGGGGTGTCTTCACCCTCCATTATCATCAAAAAAACAATAATACTATGGAGATCCAGCAAGTCAACCAAACGGAATTCGCCGAAATGCTCAAGTCGGCCAGCAACGAAACCCACCAAACCGCCTTCGAAAACGACGTGTGGTACGAACAAGTCACCGTTGGGGAGGTGACCTACCGTCACAAACTGCTTTCGCTCAAGAAACTGAGCGCGGAGTTGCTCACCAGGAAAGCCTTCGAGGCCAAGCCCTGCACCGAACCCATCCGTCTGCGCGCCCAAGGCAACGGCCCTGTTGTGGCACTCGTCTTCAACACCAAGTCGACAGTGTTCTACCACCTCTTGGTCGGCTCAAAGAGAGAAACGGCCCAGGCCAAGAGCCTCGTGAACTGCTTTACCAAGAGCCTCCTCCCCAAGACGGCCAAACTGCAGGAAGCCCCTTCGGCTTCCTGCGCGGCCTGAATATCATTTTTGGCCTGATAAAGCCAATAAATGAAAAATCCAAGGAAATAATTTGTAGAAATTTGAAAAAATCCAAGGAAATACGGTGTAATCGCTCTTCAACGAAGCCACTTCTCGTTACGGTTTTCCCATATTTTGAAATGCTGGAGCAAATCCAGAGTATGAAACTGTTGGAGTTGCCTAATTCGAACGAACGGAGGGTGAAGTGATTTACCCTCGTTTAAATCAACAACATTTTGATTAAAAGAAAATGAGGAATTAAGAAAAAAAGTATATTTGCAAAGTTAAAAAGCCAAAGAAACGCAAATGGAAAAAGAAGTTGTTTTATACGTTTTTGAATTGCGCAGTTAATCATTTAAATAGTACATCATGGCAAGAATATACGACAATATTGAAACAAAATTTTCCGAAGGCTTGCAGGGCATTATAACCAATGTTGGAGTGAAGCGTGTGGATTTTTGTGTGGGTTACTTTAACCTTCGTGGTTGGAATCTCGTAGTTGATCAAATCGACACCCTCGAAGGAGATTATGTTTACGAAAACGACGAGCGTGTTTTTCGCAAATGCCGCTTATTGATAGGTATGCATCGACCTGCTGAAGAATTGATTAGGGAATTGTATTCTGGAAAGACATTGCCTGACGCCAACTATGTTGCCCAATGCAAGTTGGAAATTGCCCGCGACTTCAAGAGGCAACTGCAATTGGGCTTGCCAACCAAACAGGATGAGTTTACCTTGCGTCGTCTTTCCGCCCAAATGAAAGACGAAAAAGTGTGCGTGAAGTTGTATCTTCGTGAGCCGCTTCATGCAAAATTGTATCTGGCGCATCGGCCTGATGACAACTTCAACAAGATACAAGCCATTATGGGCAGTAGTAACTTGACCTACTCGGGATTGACCAAACAAGGTGAGCTGAACGCTGAGTTTGGAGACAGCGATAGTGCGGAAAAACTTTCCCGTTGGTTTGACGACCGCTGGGAAGACAAGTTTTGCTTGGATATCACCAAAGAACTCATCGAAATCATCGATAACAGTTGGGCTGGAGAAAAGATAATCCCACCCTATTACATCTATCTGAAAACAGCCTACCATCTCAGCGAGGAAGCTCGTTTGGGTATCAAGGAGTTTACTATCCCTGCTGAGTTCAAAAGCTCATTGTTTGATTTCCAGCAAACTGCTGTCAAGATTGCCGCTCGACACTTGAACAACGATAAACGCGGCGGTGCCATGATTGGTGATGTGGTCGGTTTGGGAAAGACTATCACTGCCTGTGCCATTGCTAAGATGTACGAAAATAGTTTCGGAAGCAATACTTTGATTATCTGTCCAGCCAATTTGCAGGAAATGTGGGCAAAGTATCGCAACCAATATGATTTGAAGGCAGATATTATGTCGATGGCCAAGCCAATTGATGTGGATAATGCACGTTATTACCGCCTGATTATCGTTGACGAAAGCCATAACCTGCGCAACAATCAAGGCGTTCGATACAAGAACATCAAAGACCTTATCCAAAAGCAGGATTGCAAGGTGTTGTTATTGACGGCTACGCCTTACAACAAACACTATCAGGACTTGAGCAATCAGCTTCGATTATTCCTTGATGATGATGCCGACTTGGGCATTCGTCCAGAGGCCTACATCCGACAATTAGGCGGCGAGAGGAAATTCAACGAAAAGCACGAGGATTTCATCCGCAGCATCAAGGCGTTTGAGCGAAGCGAATGTCAGGAGGACTGGCAGGAACTTATGAAGTTGTTTCTGGTGCGCCGTACCCGCACTTTCATCAAAGAGAATTATGCTAAAACCGACCCAAGTAATGGCCGCAAATATCTGGAATTTAAAGACGGACATAAATCCTATTTTCCAGATCGTGTTCCCAAGGCCATCAAGTTCAAGACGGTGGCAGGCGACCAATACAGCCGCTTGTATTCCGAAAACATGATTGCCATGATGGAAAGTCTGGAGTTACCCCGATATGGCTTGATTCAATACTTAGATGAGAAAAAAGCCGAGGAGGCATCAAAGTTCGAGCAAAATATCATCGAAAACTTATCTCGTGCCGGAGCGCGAATGATGGGCTTCTGCAAAAGCACTTTCTTTAAACGTATCGACAGCAGCGGCTTCTCTTTCCTGCTCACCATATTCCGCCATATCTTGCGCAACGCTGTATTCATCTATGCCATCGAGAACAAGCTCAAGTTACCCATCGGCGATGAAAACACCTTCCCCGAAGATTATTTGGACGATGCCGACATCAACGACATCTTTGAACATGACAACGAGGAAGAAGAACGCAAATCTGGCGACGAGCTTATCCAGATTCCCAACGACATGAAAGTGTATATGAAAAAGGCTGAAGAATACTATAACAGCCTGGTTGGGAAGAACAACGTCCAATGGATTGATTCAAAATATTTCAAGCGGACACTGAAACAAAAGCTCAACAAAGACTGCGAGACTTTGATTAAGATGATCAACTTGTGCGGGGATTGGAATCCAAAGACCGACCAGAAATTGGATGAACTTGAAACCTTGATCAACAAGACGCACAAAGGCGAGAAAGTAATCGTTTTCACCCAGTATTCCGACACGGCCAACTATGTCTATCATCAGTTGAAAAAGCGAGGCTTGACCCAAATCGACAAAGCTACTGGCAATTCTCAGAATCCCACCGCCATAGTCGACCGCTTTTCACCCATCAGCAACAAGGCCGATGTGGCAAAGGAAAACGAATTGAGAGTGCTCATTGCAACCGATGTGCTCAGTGAAGGACAAAACTTGCAGGACGCCCACGTTATCGTCAACTATGATTTGCCCTGGGCCATCATTCGACTGATTCAAAGGGCGGGACGTGTGGACCGTATCGACCAAAGCTCCGAACAGATTTTCTGCTATTCATTTTTCCCTGCCGACAAGGTTGAAGAAATTATCCGCTTGCGCCGCAGGTTGAACGACCGTATCAACGAGAATGCCAACATCGTTGGGAGTGATGAGGTCTTCTTTGAAGGTAACGAGCAAAACTTGCGCGATATGTACAACGAAAAGAGCGGTAGTCTGGACGAAGATGAGGACGACACCGATGTTGACCTTGGGTCGCAGGCCTGGCAGATTTGGAAAAACGCCACTGATGCCAATCCCAAATTAAAGCAAATCATCCCCGAATTGAGCAACATCGTCTATTCCACCAAAGCCGCACCAAACGGATTGGAGGACGGCGTGATTACCTACGCCAGAACTTACAACGACTTTGATGTGTTGTCTTGGTATAACTCAAAGGGCGAGATGGTGAGCCAATCGCAGAAACGCATCTTGCAGGCTATGGCTTGCTCCATCGATGAACCTCGCTTGGAGCCTCAAGACAACCATTTGGAACTGGTTGATAAGGCTGTGCAAAACATCAGAACTGAGAATACCAATGTGGGCGGCATCCTTGGCAGTCGTTTCAGCACCAAACGCCGCATCTATGAATTGCTGAATCATTACTATGAACAACCCGATGACATCTTCAATCAAGACAAGAAAGAGTTCCTGAAGTTTGCCATCGACCAAATCTACAACTATCCTTTGCTCGAGAATTCCAAGTTCATCCTTGGCCGTATGATGCGCACAGGCAGCTCACAAGACGACATTGTGGACACGGTCATCGAAATGTATAAGAACGGAAACCTTTGTCGAGTTGATGAGGACAAAACCAAGCACAAAGACCCCGTCATCATCTGTTCGATGGGACTGAAAAATGAATAAAAACATTTGAAATATGACTAAGCGAGAAGCTTTACAATTGTTTGAACAAAGAAAGGTCCGTACCATTTGGGACGACCAAGAAGAGAAATGGTATTTCTCCATTGTGGATGTGTGTGCTGTACTTACGGATAGTCCTAATCCTCGGAACTACTGGAAAGTCTTGAAACACAGACTTGTAAAAGAAGGAAATGAAACGGTTACAAATTGTAACCAGTTGAAATTACTTGCCGAAGATGGGAAAAAGCGTTTAACCGATGTCGCTGATACAGAACAACTTTTCCGCCTCATCCAATCCATCCCTTCGCCCAAGGCCGAGCCTTTCAAGCAATGGATGGCCCAAGTGGCCAGCCAGCGCATCGACCAGATGCAAGACCCGGAAAGGAGCATCGACCAGGCCATCATCGATTACAAACGATTGGGCTACAGTGATGCTTGGATCAACCAGCGCATCAAGTCAATCGAGGTGAGGAAAGAACTCACCGACGAATGGAAACGCACTGGCATAAAGGAAGGCTTGGAATATGCCTCGCTTACCGACATCATCACTCGCGAATGGAGCGGTTTCACAACCAAACAGTACAAACAATTCAAAGGCTTGAAAAAAGAGAACTTGCGCGACAATATGACCAACCTCGAAATTGCCTTCAACATTTTGGCAGAGGCATCGGCCACGGAACTTTCCAAACAACGCGATCCGCAAGGTTTCCAACAGCAGGCCAAGGTTGCAAAGGATGGCGGCAGTGTAGCCAAAGTTGCACGCAAACAATTGGAAAACCAACTGGGACATAGCGTTATCTCGCCAGCAAAGGCCAGCGACTACTTGCTCCAGGAACAAACTGATTCGACAAACAACGACACCGACAATGAACAGACGGACCTTTAACCAATACGTTTCAGAAAGCAATTTCCGCGAACTGTTTATCAGCGAAATGGGCTGGAATAACCCGCAAGGACAAACGCTCTTCGACATCCCTGTTGACGAAACGCCTTTTGAGTTTCAACTGATTGCCGAACGCAACGGATTTCAAGTGCTCACTTGCCTTGTGGATGCCATTCCTACATCATCGCTGTGCAAGAAACTCGACACGCGCTTGCGCCGCTCGGCCAACGACTATATCTGTATCTTCATACAGAAAGGTACAAGCCATCACCTGTGGGCGGTGCCGGTGAAAAAGGTGGAGAAACGCGACATCGTTTTGGTCGAATATCTTAACGCGGAAGCCGCAGGTTTCCTGTTCGAGAAAATCGAGGGATTGTCGTTCGAATTGGACGAGAGAAGCACGATCACCGATGTGGTGGAACGGGTACAGGCTGCCTTCATCGTCAATTCCGAAAAGGTCACCAAGGACTTCTATACAGGATTCAAGAAAGAGCATACTAACTTCGCCAAGTTTATTTCGGGCATCGACGACCAGATTGCCGACAAGGACAACCGCAACAAGCAATGGTACACCTCGGTAATGCTCAACCGCTTGATGTTCTGCTATTTCATCCAAAAGAAAGGCTTCCTTGACGGGGATGTGGATTATCTGCGCCACAAGTTGGAATGGACGCAACAAGAGCGAGGCGAAAACCGCTTCTTCAGCAGTTTCTACAAAGGTTTTCTGACCACCCTTTTCCACGGCGGACTGAACGCGCCGAAACACGACCGCGCTTTCGAAAATGTGTATGGCCGCATTCCCTACCTCAACGGTGGTATGTTCGATGTGCATCAGATTGAACAGGATTATGCCGAACTCGACATTGCCGACGATGCCTTCATCAGTCTGTTCGACTTTTTCGACAAGTGGCATTGGCACCTCGACGACCGCCTCACCGCCACGGGCAAAGACATCAATCCCGATGTGCTGGGCTATATCTTTGAGCAATACATCAACGACCGCGCCCAAATGGGAGCCTATTACACCAAGGAGGACATCACCGAATACATCGGGCGCAACACCATCGTTCCCTATTTGATGGATGCCACACGCAAGCACGACGAAAAGCCCTTCAAGCCCAATGGCGAGGTGTGGGCTTTTCTCAAACAGAACGGCGACCGCTATGTGTTTGACGCGGTGAAGAAAGGCGCTGGCTTGGAGATTCCCGAAGAGATTGCCATTGGCCTCGATACCCAGCAGCCCAATCTCTTGGAACGCCGCAAGCATTGGAACGACCGCACCCCCGAGGCGTTTGCCTTGCCCACCGAGATTTGGCGCGAGACCATTGAACGTTTGCAGCGTTACAACAGCATCAAGGCGAAGATTGAAAACGGCGAGATAACGAACGTCAATGATTTCATCACCTACAACCTTGACATTCGCCAGTTTGTTTACGACCTGTTGAACCACACCAACGACCATCTTTTGGTGAAGCATTTCTATGCCGAATTGCAGAAGGTGACCATTCTTGACCCCACTTGCGGCTCCGGCGCATTCCTCTTTGCCGCGCTGAATATCCTTGAGCCTTTGTATGAGGTCTGCATCAGCCGTATGCAGGAGTTCCGTGAGCAGAACGCCAACCTGTTTAAGGACGAGTTGCAGGAGATTGAGCACAAATACCGCAGCAACATCCAGTATTTCATCTACAAGAGCATCATTTTGCGCAACCTTTATGGCGTTGACATTATGGTGGAGGCCACCGAGATTGCCAAACTGCGCCTCTTCCTGAAGATGGTGGCCGTGGTGGAGGTGAACAAGCGCGAAGCCAACCTCGGCCTTGACCCCTTGCCTGACATCGACTTCAACATCCGTTGCGGCAATACCCTTGTGGGCTATGCCACGAAAGCAGAACTGGACCGCGACTTGAGTTTTGCCAAGGACATTTTGGAAGAGTTGGCCAACCAGGAACTGAAGCAGAAGTTGGAGGACGAGATGGACAAGGTGGCGCACACTTACGATATGTTCAAGCACATCCAACTAACGCAGGGCGACGATATGGCCACCTTCAAACGCGCCAAAGCCGACCTGAAGGAACGCTTGAAAGCCTTGAACGACCTGCTCAACCGCCGCTTGTTTATGGCTTCGGCAGGGGCTGATTACAATGCTTGGCTTGCCTCGCACCAGCCTTTCCATTGGTTGGCCGAATTCTACGAAATCATCAATGGCAATGGTGGCTTTGATGTGATTATTGGAAATCCGCCGTATGTGGAGTGTAGTAATGTTGATTACACAATTAGTTTTACAGAGTCATCATACTCTAATCTGTATGCGTATTGTTTAGAAAGATGTTCTCAATTTGAGAACAAACAATCGTTTTGTGGAATAATCGTTCCGATGAGTGTTACTTCTATTCGAGAGTATTCAACAATTCGTCATTGTTTAATGAATAACCATCATTGCTTATATTTCACAAACCATTCCATAAGACCGCAATCATTGTTTACAGGGGTTTCTCAAAGGGTGTCTATTGTTTTTATGAATAATTCTTCTACTGATGTAGATTTATATACGACAAACTATCTTCGAACAAAACATCAGCCAAATTTGTTTAAGACCCTGAAATATCAAAAGGCTGTTTTTGATAATGATAGAGGTGACATTATCCCAAAAATCGGAGATTCTATTTTTTCATCGATATTTTCAAAAATACAATCCAAGAAAAAGGATATTATGGTGCATTGCAGGACAAGTTCTTCTGAGCGTTTATACTTCAAAGATTATGGAGAGACGTATTGGGTTTTCCCTTTCAATTTTGACCCTTGTTTAACACCAGTAAAATCATATAAGACATTGTCTTTTGATAATAATATAGATGATATTTTTTCCGTGCTAAACTCATCAACATTTTACATTTTCCATACTGCGATTTCTGATTGTTGGCATTTGGGCACTTGGCATCTTTCAGAATTTCCTATTAGTATTGAAGATGTTCAGGTTCCAGCATCTGCAAAACTTGCTAATTCGATGAAGGATAATAGAATTATTCGATTTGACAAACGGGCAGGTGGTGATATTTATGAGTATAAAATATATAAATCCAAGCCCATCATCGACGAAATAGACAAGGTGTTGGCCAAGCATTATGGTTTCACGGAGGAGGAGCTGGACTTCATCATCAATTATGACATCAAGTATCGGATGGGGGATGAGTTGGAGGGATGAGTGACTAATTAAAATACAAGAAAATGGCTATTTATTTAGAAAAGGTAATCGTTGTTAATCGTGCTCCTTTGGGGCAAATGGAATTGGACTTTAGTCAAAAAAGTATCAGTGTTTTAATGGGAGCTAATGGCAAAGGTAAAACAACAATTCTCTCATATATGGTGGATGCCTTTCACGAACTCGCAAAAATGCATTACAAAAATGAATTTGAAGGAAAAGAAAGTAAATACTATAGGATCTCTTCGCCAATGTATAACATTGACGGTTCAAAACCTTCTTTTGTATATTTAAGGTTCAATAATAATGGAGAAAAAGCTGATTATATTGAGATTCGGAATGGTTTTACACAACTTGAGTACGATAATGCAATTAAGATTGAGAACAAAATCCCTTATAATGTAATTAAAGAACAAATTGGAAAGGGAAACAATTTAAAGTATTGGCATGTCAATTCGGAATCTTTTGTTTCTTCAGCATTTGAGAATAATCTATTGACCTATTTTCCTTCCTATCGTTACGAATTACCATCTTATTTAGGAGATTCGTATAGAGTTAATTTGGATTTTAAGAAAGATAGTGATTATACTGGTTACCTAAAAAACCCTATTGAGGTTGTTTCGGGTATGCGACAAATTGCTAATTGGATGATGGATGTTGTTTTGGATTGGGAGGTGTACAAAACCACGGAAGAACAAAAGTTACCCACGGGACAAACCCTTTCTTTAGATACTACTCCAGAATATATCATTTGGAATGATCTAAATACTATAGTTCGTAATTCATTGTTAGATAAAAAGTGTTCTACTCCTTCACTTAGATTAGGGATTGGACGTAGAAGTAGTTCGGCAAGCCGTATATCTATTGTTTCAGAACAAAATGGTAAAGTAGATTCCGTTATTTCACCAAATCTCTTCTGTCTTTCTTCGGGTGAAAAAGCAATGATATGTTGTTTTGGAGAATTGCTTAGACAGGCAGATGCAATAATGCCTAATAAGTATTTGGGAAGCGTGCAGGGAATTGTGCTTATTGATGAAGTTGATTTGCACCTACATATAAGACTACAAAAGGAAAATCTTCCGAAATTGTTTAATTTGTTTCCTAATGTTCAGTTTATTGTTACTTCACATTCTCCTTTTTTGACTATGGGATTGGCGGATGTGTCAAAGGAAAGGACACAAATAATAGATTTAGACAATGGCGGCATAACAAGCACTCCTCAAAACAACAAACAGTTTCTTGAGGTTTATAATTTGATGATCGACGAGAATCATCGATTTGCTGATCAACTTACAAGGTTAAAGGATGAAATAAAGAACACTCAAAAGCCTATTGTTATTACCGAGGGAAAGACAGATATTAAACATATTTTGAAAGCAAAAGAGAAATTGGGAGTGAATGATTTGGATTTTGGAGTTATTGATAAAGAAAATCAACCTGATGGGTATAATAATTTAGAGAGTTTGTTAGTTCAATTAGGTAAGGTGTCTCGTCCAAATAAAATAATTGGCATATTTGACAGAGATCGTGACGAGATTATTAAATCAATAGAAAAAGATGGTCAAATTATTCGTGATTTTGGTAATGGTGTTTTTGCTTTTTGTATTCCTGTCCCAGAAACGCGCCATAATAATGGTCAAGACAAAATATCAATTGAATATCTGTATTCCGATGATGAGGTCAAAACGGAATTAGATAACGGTTGTAGATTGTTTTTTGGAACTGAATTTACAAAACACTCTTTGAAACATAATACTGAACCTCTAATGCTGGCTTTACCCAAAGGAAAAGGCGAAGATAAAGTAATAGAGAATAATGGTGGACAGGCTGTTTATGATGATAATGACAATAATCATTTAGCAAAAAAAGATGATTTTGCGGAAGCTATCGTAAATGATAAGATAGCAATTAGCGCGGAGAGTTGGAATAACTTTATACCTATATTTGAAACGATTCGAACAATATTGCAGCAATAATGTATGTACCAAGCCAATGTCTATAGAATAATGATCGGATGCCCGTCTGATATCACAGAAGAAAAAGAAGTGGCATTTAGAGCATTGAACAATTGGAACAATCTCAATTCCGAGAAAAATAGAATGGTTTTGTTGCCAATTCATTGGTCCATAAGTTCATATCCTGTAATGGGGAAACATCCCCAAAAACTGTTGAACGAACAATTGGTGGAGAAAAGCGATTTGATGATTTGCATATTTGGCACGAGATTAGGCTCTCCAACCGATACGGAAATCAGCGGTACGGTTGAGGAAATCAAAGAACACAGAAAGGCTGGCAAGGATGTGATGGTGTTTTTCAAAAACTCGGTTGATGATATTTCGTCTGTAGATCCTCAACAATTGCAGAAAATCAGGGATTTTAAGGAAAGCATTAAAAATGATGTACTTTGGCAAGAGTTTTCCGATGTGAAGGATTTTGAGAAGAAACTATCAGATGCATTACAATTGTTTATCAATTCCAATTGGTTAAAAGATAGTATTGATAACGAGAAGGAACATTCAGAAGAAATATTGTTCTCGGATAGTGAAAAGCAAATTCTTCTATCGTGGATAAATAGTAGAAATACTAATTGCTTTCAAGTTAGGACAAAGGATGGCAGTATCTATTTTGTTGGCGATAATGAATACCAAGTTAAGGATGGTAGAGAATTGGCAGAATTTGAAGATTTTTTGAACCGATTACAAGAAGCTGGATTTATTGAAATTGACAAGTATAATAGACAAGGGGATCCCGTTTACAAACCGAAGAAAGCGGCGTACGATTATGTTGATTCCATTACAGAAAAGAAAGATTAAATGAGCACCAAGCCAAAAACTGTTGAGGGAATAATTGAGGGAATAAATGAGGGAATAAAACTATATGAAAGAACTTGAGTATCATGGCAACAAAGACTTGCTGAAAAGGAAAAAGTGGGGCTTTCTCGCATCGCGGCAGGTGGCGAGCAACGAGGTGTTGCTCTGCTACGATTGGGCCACCGAGCGTTCGAAGTCTGGCGATTGCGTAGTGAGCGGCTTCAGTTCAAAGATGGAAAAAGACGTGCTGCACTTCCTGCTAAAAGGGAAAAGTCCAATAATTATGGTGTTGGCAAGGCGTATGTATGCCAAGTTGCCCGAGGAATGGCGAAATGCAGTAAACGATGGTAGGATGCTCATCGTCTCAACCTCACAAGCCGTGCGCCAGTCGCGACAAACGGCTCTCTTACGCAACCAATATGTGGCAGAGCTATGTGATACGCTTTTTTCAGTTGAAAGCACCAATAATAAAAAGGATAGTCATGACAAAACTTGAAAAACTCTACACCTCCATCAAGAACCTTGAGGAACTGGGGCTTGAGCTTACCCCAGAGATGCTGCTCGAATGCGACAAGCTGGAAGAGCAAATCATCAAGGATGAAATCCTTCCCGCCCTCGGTCAGGACATCGAGCCACGGCTCAGGCAAATCCAACGCCCACTGGTCTTGGTGGTGGAATACACGCCCGAAGACCCCATCAGCGTGAAGTTGTCGCGTAAGATGAACATTGCCGAAGCCTTGGGCGCCAAGCAAATCACTCCTCCAAGCACAAAAACGGGACAACCCGTCACTTCGGCAGAGCCAACACCATCGCCTGCACCTCACGAGCCAACGAAACAGGTCGTCAACCACACCAAAGGCCTGAAAGTCACTTTCCGTGATGGCACGGTAATCAACGAAAGTGCCGCCATAGAAACCTTCAAAAAAGCTTTGGTAAAAATTGGCCTAGACAAGGTTGCCGCCACTTCCATCAAACACGGTGATTATGGCCTCGTCTCAAAGAATAAAAGACCACCAGAAGCAGGTCGCATCTGGCAGCATAAGATTGGCGACTGGTACGTTTACGTCAATATCAGCAACCAACAGAAAAAGGATGATTTGGAGAAGATTTCCAAAATATTCAAACTTGGTTTGATTGTGGAGGATGGAAAGGCGGAATAATGTACAAACTATTGATTAATTTTGCAGACCCGATGCTTCGCTGGACGGACCGGCTTTACCCTGATGGCACATGGGAGGCCAATCTCTTCCAGTTTTTCTATAGAACATACGGTAAGTTGTCGCAGTTGTTACCCACACCATTTATGCTGAAAGGCACAGACAGACAGGAGGAAACATCGGCACACGTTGCATTAAGGGAAGCTTTGGCTAACTGCCTGATTCATTGCAATTATGCCCAGCAAGGAAACATACTTGTCATTGGACGCAGGAATGAAATCACGATGCGCAATCCCGGTTGCATGCTTATCTCTGTGGCTGACTTTTATGCTGGTAGCCATAGCATTTGCAGGAACCCATTGCTGCAGAAACTTTTCATGTTTTTGGGAAACGGCGAAAAGGCTGGCAGTGGTGCTGACATCATCAAGAAAGGCTGGGCGGACAATAAATGGCCTCAACCAGTGTTATCGGAAAGGACGCAACCTGACGAGTGTTTGATTACGCTTGTATTGGAGGGTGGAAAAACGGATGTCGAAAAAGAACAAGATGTCACCAAAGATGTCACCAAAGAACTTACTGAACGCCAAAAACTTATAATTGAATTAATTAACAAAAATGCTTTGGTGACAATTCCAGAAATGTCACAAAAGACAGGGGTCGTTATCAGAACCATTAAACGTGACATTGAGGATTTACAAGCCAAAGGTATTCTTACTCGAGAGGGTGGCCGCAAGGGTGGTCGATGGGTTAGAAAAGACACATCTGAGAAAAAGTGATTCTCTAACCATACAGAAAGCTTAAGCCATGAATTACGAAGTAGGGATATTTTACATATTCTAAACTATATGTCGCGAAGTCACCCCCTGCAACCTCGATTCCTACAGTTGCGACGGCCAGACGGTCTATTTCCGCAGTGGCAATCACCAAGGTCTTTGGCAGTGGGTTATCGACGAACTGTTGGAACCCATCTACGACGACATCGAAGTCCTCGACATTGATGAACCCACGCTGTTTACCCTTAACGGTGAGAAAGGCTATGTGAAGGTTGAAGACCATAGCTTCATCCCGGCGAGTCTGAAAGCAACCATGGATGAGGACGCATGGCACGATATGCTGCTGGAGTGCATTTGTGATGAATACGATGTTAGCGAATAATATAATGCACTCCTTATCATTAGGGCTTATCAACTTGGTTGGGATTTAGTGCAGTTTAGAATATGAAAAATTTACCTGTTGGTGCAGTTTGTATTTGTAATCCATTGAAAATTTGTATCTTTGTGGTTGAATCTAAATCTTAAACCCTAAGATGACATCACAAGAAATACTATCACTACGAGACCATGGCGAGGTGACCAAGGTACAGTTCAAGGAACGCATCATTGATGCTTACGATATGGGCTGTGAGATGGTTGCTTTCAGCAACACTCATGGTGGGCAGCTCGTGATAGGCATTAACGATAAGACAGGCAAAATCAATGCTCTGTCATTTCAGGAGGTGCAGGAGACCACCAACCTGTTGGGTAACATTGCTTCTGAGAATGTTATCCCCAGCATATTGCTCGACATCGAGACGGTGGCCGTGGAAGGCGGTCATTTGGTGGTGGCTGCTATCAAGGAAGGCCTCAATAAGCCGTACCACGACAACAAAGGCATTGTGTGGGTGAAGAACGGTGCTGACAAGCGGAGGGTGTTCGACAATGCCGAGCTGGCCGAGATGATGAGTCAGTGCGGCAACTTTGCGCCAGACGAGGCTGCCGTGGCCGATGCCACTATCCACGACCTTGATGAACAATGCCTGAAGACCTATCTGCTGAACCGCTTTGCTGTGGTGATGGCTCAGAAAGGCATCAACGAGCAAAGCCTTCGAGACTATACACTGGAGCAAATGACCCATTTCATTGCGGGTGGTGTGAGCGTGGAAGTATTGATGCGCAACTTGCGCTTCATCCGTCCTGACGGTAAACTAACAGTGGCCGCTATGTTGCTCTTTGGCAAATACCCGCAACGTTGGTTGCCGGCCTACACTGCCAAGTGTATCAGCTATTTGGGCAATTCCGTTGGCGGCATCAGGTTCCGCGACAAAGTGAAAGACTCCGACATGGAAGGCCATCTGCTGCATCAGTATGAGACCATCATGGCGTTCTTTACGCGTAACCTGCGCAACGTGCAAGTCGAGAAAGAGTTTAATTCGCAAGGTGAGTTGGAAATATCGTATGCTGCTCTCGTTGAGTTTGTGGTCAATGCATTGGTGCACCGTTCGCTTAACTGGAAGGCTCCCATCCGTGTTTTCATCTTTGACAACAGGGTGGAGATTCACAGCCCAGGAGAGTTGCCCAACGGCTTGACGGTGGACGACATCGTGAAGGGCACTTCCATGCCGCGCAATCAGTTCCTGTTCACCAATGCCAACTATCTCTTGCCTTATACGGGTGCTGGCAGCGGCATACTGAGAGCATTGGAAGAGGGCCTTGATGTGACATTTAAGAATGAGGAAAAAATCCATGAATTTGTGATTATCATCAAGAGAGAGCCTGGCGCGAATAACCAAGAAACTAACGGAGAAGGTAACCAAGAAAGTGTCCAAGAAAGTGTCCAAGAAAGTGTCCAAGAAAGTGTCCAAGAAAAATATATAAAAGTCTCATTAACAAAGTCTCAGAAAGACATCGTAAATTTTTGTTCTGTGCCAAGAACCGCACAAGAGATTTTAGATAGATTAGGTTTGACCAATCATTCTGCCAATCGCAAAAGGCACATTCAAACTCTTGTGGATATGGGTGTCCTAGAAATGACCATTCCAGAAAAACCCAATGATAGAAATCAGAAGTATCGGAAGAGGAAAAAGTAGAAGAGAATTTGAAATAATGTTCAACCCGACGAGTGTTTGATGACACTTGCTTTGGGAGGAGGAGAAGAGAATGTCGGAAAAGAACAAAAATCTAACAATTTCCTTTCTAGTTTTGGAAAGATGACTGGAAACTGAGGAATTGAGGTTAGAGGTATTTGTTAAGCTCAACAACCAGTTTTTAGACTGTTGTGGACGATTGTTCTAAGGTGATTCGCCTTTGTCTTGTCGTCCCTAATATGGAACGGTAAAAAATACAACAATTATAATTAGCTGATTATACATATCTTACAAACCATCCCATGTTTTTTTCCTAAAAAACCGACCTAAGTATCGACCTTTTGTGTACTTTTGAAGTCCCTTGTGAATGAAACAAGGCACCGAACCTGGAGAAAACCTCCTGTCATATCAAAGGCGGCAGTCGGTTGATCATTCTTTGGTTGGTTCGGCACCTTGACTCAACACATAGAAGCGTCGTCTGGTTTATTCTTTCGAGGGAATTTCAGACGGCGTTTCTTTTTTGCCCTTACGGCGGCGCACCTTGACGTTCTCTGCCCTGATTTGGGCATCGACGAGCCGGGCAAATGCTGCGTAAGTGGCGAGGTCCTCGTTGCACTTGGCTTCGAGATGCACCACCAGCTTCTGGTTGATGTATTCGACAATCTCGTCCTTCAGGTCGGTGGCCGATAGGGTCTTGTCCTTCTGTAGTTGGAGCTGATACTCCAGCTGTGAGCTGTCGAATATCTTTTGTGCCTCACGAAGCTTATCCACCGCAGTCTTCAGGTCGACCAAGCCTTCCAGGTGGGAGGCTGTGTCGGCTTCGGACAGGCGACGGAGCATCGCGGTGATCAGAGCGGTCTTGCTCTGGTAATTGCCTTCCTGTATCGAAGGAAGGAAGTCCTCGAACACAGGACGTAACACAGTCCAATGGGACTGGACGGTTTCGTCGGACAACTTGTCGTAACCCTTCTTGAGGTTGACCAAGGCACTGACGCAGCGGTTGCGATGCGTGTCTTGTACCTCAAGCGAGTTGATGAGGCGGTTGTTCCGTAACGAATCCAGGATACGATCCGACAGGTCTTTCAGGTCTGCCATCACGTTGCGCAGACGTATGTCTGCATTCAGCTCGGTTGCGCAGCTCTCGTATGAGCCGCACAGGTTGTGGGCCAGGCCCGCCACTTCGGCGACCTTAAGCCCTCTAAAAAGATGGGACATATTATACATGTTAGTATGTGTTATGACCGCCACCTTTGATATATTTCCATCTCTCTTGCCCAGCGGAACGCCGGTTGGCTTTTTTCCGTCGTCAAAAAGGCAAGCGGAGAGATTTTCCACGTTTTTCGCGTGCAAACGTCCCAACCGTTGTCGGGGCTGCACTTTTCCCGCGCAAAACACTCGCGCTGTGGCCTGGCCGGCCCTTTTCCGTCGTGAAAAGGCCAAGCCGGCTAAAGGTCTTCCCATGCACGCTCCGAACGGGCACGATGCGGCGTTCCTGTCGGTAGCTGGAATGGGACTTCGTGCAGAGGCATATAAAGTTGCCGTGGTAATGATGTCAAAACGTAATATCATCGTCTATAGGTTGTTGCCTGGGTTTTTCTTCTGTTGTGTCTGCCTTGTCCTTGTAGTAGGACTTCAAGCGGTCCTTGCGCCAATGGTCACGACATCGTCGTTCGCATAGTTCCTCGAGTTCCCTGAGGTTCATGACCGCCACGCCCTTTCGCATGGCATAGCGGCTCAAGTAGCCTTTTTCGGCCAGTAGGATGTAGCCTTCGCTTTTGGCGTATTCCACTGCGATGAAGTCCTGAAGAATGAGGCAGCGATGTTGTTCGTAATGGTCAAACTCTTCGTAATAACGTAGCATCTCTTTTTCGGGGAAGCGTAGCTCTTCGAGGTCTCCTTTGCGCAAGTGGGTTTGTAGTCGTTCAAGGGTTTTGGCACTCAGCCGGGACGCTTGGTAGACATCGAGGCTGAAGAGGGTGATGCCGGCAGGCTTGCTTTTCTTGGGCAAGTCATCGGCAAATAGATTTGCAAGCAGATCAATAGACGTGATAATTTTCATTTTTTATACAAATATGTTTTTGGGGTCAATGGAATCCACCTCGACGTCGAGCAGCGAGGCTGCCTTGGCGGGGGTGATGAGTTCGTTGCTAAGGGCTTGCAGCACGAGGCGGCGCAAGTAGGTGGTGTTTTCGGGTTGCCAGAGGCTTTTGCGCACCCGGGCGCGGTACGCTACGTTGGTTTTCTTGTTTACAGCAATGTTGAATCGTTTGGAATAGGCATCATCGATAATGCCGTGTAAGTGGGCTTTGTACATGAGGGCCTCGATGGAGATGCCGTAGTCGCGTTGCATACCGACCAACTCATCGAAGGTGAGGTTCTTGCGGTGCTCGCCGAGACGTCCGACAAGGACTGAAGTGGGGATGAGCATCTCACTGGCGAAGGCGTTGCAGAGGCGCTCGACGTCGGCACCCTCCTCGAAACGGAGCAGCAGGTGAGCCATCTCGTGGAAGAGGGTGAAGCGCTTGCGCTCGGGTTCGTAGGTGGCGTTGAGGACGATCAATGGGGTGTGGTCGGCCATGGCGCTGGTGCCGTCAAACTTTGAGTCGGCCTCCACCTCCACGATGCGGAAGCCGAGCGACTCAAGCAGGGCGATAGGGGTGAAGATAGGGGCTTTGCCGAGGCCGAGTTCGTTGCGGATGCGTTGTGCCATGGCTTCGGCTTGGATAAAGGTGGCGACAGGGGTGTCGCTGTAGTCAAGTTGAAAGGGTTGGTTGATGTTGCACACCTGTTCGATGTCGGCGATGCGTTCCATCTGATCGGTGGCCATTTGTTGGATGGCGGCAATTTGCTTGGCGCCTAGCGAAGCCCGCTTCCGAAACTTCCAGGCGCTGGCAGGGATGGTGACAGTGAAAGGATGGTGGAAATAATCGATGTCCACCCCCAGCGCGACGGCGAGGGCCGCCTGCACCTCGCTTGTCGGCATCATCTTGCCCGTCTCGTACTTGGCAATGGCGTTGGCCGACAGCCGTATGTCGAGCCTCTCGCTTAGCTCGCGTTGCGAGAGGCACCGCATCTTACGGGCATTGGCCAGCCGTTCTCCAAATACCGTGTTTGTTTCTTTCTCCATTTCTTTTCATTTTTGATTTTGTTGTTGTTGAAGGTTTTATTTATTAAGGTGTCATTATTTTCTTGTTGTCTTCAGTTTGCAAAAATACAATATTTTTAAAATACTGAATATATTTGACAAAAAAATCTTTTTTTACTTCAAGTTGAAAAATACCCTCCCTGACACTATAAGTATATAGTAAACCATTTTGTGTAACCTTGACATCTAAAAAGCACAATACAACCATGAAACAACTTGAAGTAGAAATCACCACGGATTTTGGTTTTGCCCATTATGGTGGAGCGATGACCGACGAAACATCATCCAACATTGAAATCAGCGACAGGCTGGCCGACTATCTTCGTCCCTTGCTTGAGGACTGCATTAACATGGAAGTGGTCCAGGAATTGCAAGAGGAACTGGAAAACAGCGACCCAGAGCTAGCCAAGGAACTCGACAAACTATACTATGACATAAAAGACCTTTGCAGTGACCAGATGCTGGAATATTGCCTTGAAAACGACAGGGACTATTATGATGACGAAAACCTAGATGAGTACTATCGCAAAGACACCGAAGAAGGCCTCTTTGTCCCAAGCAAAAGCATCGAGGCGTTCTACGAAGAACACAAGGACGACTATGAAGACTTTGACGCCGACTACGACTGCATCAAAGAGGATTATGACTACGCCATTAAGGATGAATACCAAGATTGGGTCGACCATCTTGAAGACAACTATGAACGCGCCGAACGCTGCTTCGGCGACTTCTCACCTATGAAACGCTGACTCGACTGGGACTACTAGATATTGAGTATCAGCGAATAAAACTATCACCCATTACCCTTCACATTCTTGAACACAAACAACACGGATTGCCCGGATGCAACCATACAAAAAGTAGAGCCACAATAGTGACTCTACTTATTTTTATCCCTGAAAATCCGTCAAATCTGCGTTCGCAATCTTACGCCAGCTCAAACTGCTCCAGGAACTTCAAGTCGTTCTCGAAGAAGAGGCGCAGGTCGTTGATGCCGTATTTCAGCATGGCGATGCGTTCCACGCCCATGCCGAAGGCGAAGCCCGTGTATTTCTCCGGGTCGATACCGCTGGCGATGAGGATGTTGGGGTCGCACATACCGCAGCCCAAAATCTCAACCCAACCTGTGTGCTTGCAGATATTGCAACCCTTGCCACCGCAGATGTTGCACGAGATGTCCATCTCCGCTGAGGTCTCGGTGAAGGGGAAATAGGACGGGCGGAAACGCACCTTGGTGCCCTCGCCGAAGAACTCTTGCACAAAGTGGTACAAGGTCTGCTTCAGGTCGGCGAAAGAGACGCCCTCGTCGATGTAAAGGCCTTCTATCTGATGGAAGATGCAGTGGGCACGGGCCGAGATGGCCTCGTTGCGGAACACGCGGCCCGGGGCGATGATGCGGATGGGCGGCTGATGCGTCTCCATCACACGAACCTGCACGCTTGAAGTGTGGGTGCGCAGCAGCACATCCGATGCTTTGTTGACATTGGGCTCCTTGCTGATGAAGAAGGTGTCCTGCATGTCGCGGGCGGGATGGTCGAGGGGGAAGTTCAAGGCCGAGAAGACGTGGTAGTCATCCTCAATCTCGGGACCTTCGGCGATGGTGAAACCGAGGTGTGAGAAAATCTCGTTGATGTCGCGGCGCACGATCGACAGCGGGTGGCGGGCACCCTTCATGTCGGCGGCGGGCATGCTCATGTCGAAGCCGGCATCGTTGCTATGCTGGTTTTCGAACTTCTGCAGCTGCTCCTCCACCTTGTCTTGCACGATGTTCTTCAGCTCGTTGAGCTTCATGCCCATCTCCTTGCGGAGCTCAGGTGCCACGGTCTTGAAATCAGCAAACAAGGCAGGGATGACGCCTTTCTTGCTCAGATAAGTGATGCGGAAGTTCTCCAAAGCCTCTTTACTGTCGGCCTGGAAGTCACGCACTTGGGATAATATCTCTTCTACTTTTTCTTTCATTGGTTTATTAGCTTTAAGCTATAAGTTGTAAGCCATAAGCAGTTGCAATTCAAATGCTTACTGCTTATGGCTTATAGCTCATAGCTTTATTTTTCAATCGTAACAGAAATGATAGTCACAGGCTCGACGGGGACGTCCATGCGTCCAGTCTTCACTGCGGCAATTTTGTCGACAATGTCCAAACCCTCGGTCACTTCGCCGAACACGGTGTAGTCGCCATCAAGATGGGGCGCGCCACCCACGGTCTTGTAAGTCTGGCGTTGACGGGCGTTGAGCACCTTGCCAGAATGGCTTTCGTACATGTCTAACCATCTGTCGTCATACACCTTGCCTTGCACGATGTAGAACTGTGAGCCGCTGGAGGCCTTCTTGGGGTTCACTTGGTCGCCTTGGCGAGCGGCACAAAGGGCACCTTTCTTGTGGAAGTGGTTGTCCTTGAATTCGGCAGGAACGGTGTAGCCCGGATCGAGGCGACCGTCGGCATTCTGTCCACCTTGAATCATAAAGTCCTTGATGACACGGTGGAACGGCGAGCCGTTGTACCAGCCCTCGTTCACCAACTTGATGAAGTTGTCGCGGTGCAAGGGCGTGTCGTTATACAATTTGGCTTTCATGGTTCCCATAGTGGTCTTGATGACGACGACGGTTTCCTTTTCTTGTTTCTGTTGTGCCGAGCAGGTCAACCCTGCAATAATCAAAGCGGCTAAAAGCAATTTCTTCATATTTTCTTAGATTTAAAGATTCAAGGATTCAAAATTCAAAGATTTAAAATTCAACAAACCTCATTCATCATTCTGCATTCAACATTCATCATTCTGCATTCATCATTCTGCATTCATCATTCATCATTCATCATTCATCATTCAACGTTCCTCATTCATTTACGATGGAATAAGTGACCTCAACCTTCATTTTCTCTCCCACCGGGGCATTCGGGCCGTTAATCACAAGGCGTTGTGCGTTATATGAAGCGCCGTTGATGCCCAGGCTGAGCCCCATGTTTTCTTTTTCTTCCATGATGATACTCTGCAGGTATTCAGAGATTCTGAAAGTGACAGATTTCTCGCTTGAGCTATATGTCCCATCGAAAAAGCTGTTACCTTCATAATAGTCGGGTAGGAGATAGGTAGTGCTGTCGGTATTGAAGCCGATCAAAGAGAAGACGGTCGGGGCTTTGTAGACGGAATCTGTGGCCAATTGAGAGGCGGGCAATATCAGTCTTGCCTCGTTGATGACAAGATGGCCTTCGGTCAGAGAATTGGTCCAACGCGTAAGGTTGGGGAATTTAATCCAAACCTTCACGCCGCCCATGGTTTGCAGATACACTTCTTCTTGTCCCAGAGCTGGTTGTTGGTCAAGCACTTGACTGACAAATGGGGGGCAACCTTGGGCGTAGTCATGGTCAATATGGTTGAAGTAGGTATCCGAAGAGGTCACATAGAAATTGTAGCGCATGTGTTTTTCGGGTGTGGCTGCATCGTGGTAGTAGAGTTGCAGCAGGGTGTGCGTGTTGTTGGTCAGGTTGAGGTAGGTGATGGCGCCATCTGTGGTCACAGGGTCACAGGTCAGATACAGGCCCTTGAAATATTGCTTGAAGAGGTCGGGACGTGAGAAAGCCGTTGTGTCGAGAGACATAAGGTATTGGCCCAACTGCTGACTCAAAGGTATGCGGATGATGGGTTGCTGAACGGTGTCGGTGCCGATGATGTGTGTTTTGGTTCTGGGATGCGGATAGAACTGATGACCGTTGGCTTGGTCAACAACGTTTGTGGTCACCGTTGAATGATTGTAATAGGTGGTTTGTGCTGACAAAGTGTCCGTCAACTCATAGGCGTGAACGGTCTGCAACGCGGTCGTGTCGCCATAATATCCTGCGATACAGAGCTGCAATACCAAGGAGTCCAACACAGGGTTGCTGCCGAAGCTCTGACCAGCCACCGAAGGACGGAATTGGGTATAGAAACCAGCTTCGGAAGTGCCAAAGACGGGGTCTTTCATGGCGCCCAGCAGGGCGTTAGTGACGTTTCCCGTGGCGACGGAATCGAGATAAGAATGGCAAAGCACCTCTACCGTATCGGTGTGATAGATGCCAATGTAGTTGTCGCCCGAGATTAAATTGTTGCCGACGGTTTCAGGGGATTTCTTGCACGAGGCGAAAGCTATAAGCAAAGTGGCGGTTAATAATGCTATAAAGGTTCGAGCAGTTGAATGCTGTGTTTTCATCAGATTGAAAATTGTTGAGATTATTCGTTGTGGGATAACTCAAAAAAGCGGTTCTTATTGTTTTTGAAGAATGGTGTCGTAGAAATCATTGCAGGCTTGAGCGTAATGCACCTGCTCTTGATAGGAAAGGACGGGCTTCTTGACGGTCTGCAGATGGGCAGCAATCTCGGGGTGCAGATGCTCGGTGCTCACCACGATGCCGTCGGAATAGTCGATGGCCGCCTTGGTCAGGTTGACGTAGTTGGCTTCCTTGAAATACTTGAGGTCTTTCGCGTTCATGCCCTGAAGCTTCATCTTCTTGTCGAAACCCGCTCTGAAAGTCTCATCGAATCCATCGTCATAGATAGAATAAATGATTTTCGACTCGTTGAATAATGGATTGTCTCTCACGTTCATGGCCCGTTTGATGTAGACAGGCATCAGCGCCGAGATCCAGCCATGACAATGGATGACATCGGGCGACCAGTTGAGTTTCTTCACCGTCTCGATCACGCCACGGGTAAAGAAAACGCAACGGCTGTCGTTGTCTTCGCAAAAAGTACCGTTTTCATCATACATCAGGTATTTCTTTTTCGTGAAAAAGTCATCGTTGTCGATGAAATAAATCTGCATCCTTGCCTTCTGGATAGAGGCCACTTTGATGATAAGGGGATGGTCTGTGTCGTTGATGATGAGGTTCATACCCGATAGACGAATCACCTCGTGAAGTTGGTTGCGGCGCTCGTTGATGACACCGTAACGAGGCATGAAAATTCTGATTTCCTTTCCGCTTTCTTGTGTGGCTTGAGGCAGGTATCGTCCCACAAGGCTCATCGGAGTTTCCGGAAGATAGGGGGCGATTTCCTGGTGGACAAATAGTACTCTTGTTTTGTTAGTCATTGGCTATAATCTTCTTAGAAACTACAAAATTACGCATTTTTTTTGGAATAACGCAAGAAAAAATTCAAATTTATTGATTTACAATTTCTTGACCATGACTTGTGACAATGACTATGACCGCTCTATCTCAATAGGAATGCGGCCATTGTCATAGTCATTAGTCATAGTCCCAACAATTCAACAATTCAACAATCAACAATCAACAATAATCCATATCTTTGCAAAATCAAACACAGCCCGCCATGGAATACGAACACTTTGAAAATCAAGAGCATGATTGGGAATCCAACCTCAAAGTCACCGAAGGTGTGGAAAGCCCTATCCAAGTCAACCCGAACGCTTTGGAGCGCATGAAGCGCAACCAGCAGCAGCTGATGCCGCTGGAATGGTATGTCGACGGCATCCTCAAAGGCGACCGTGTGACGCTCAGCAAAGCCATCACTTTGGTGGAGAGCGCCCTGCCCAAACATCAAGAGTTGGCGCAACAGATCATAGCGGCATGCCTGCCCCATGCAGGTAAAGCTTTGCGCCTGGGCATCACAGGCGTTCCTGGTGCGGGCAAGAGCACTTTTATTGAGGCCTTGGGCGTGCATCTTTGCAACAAAGGGCAGAAGCTGGCGGTGTTGGCCATCGACCCCTCAAGCCAACGCTCCAAGGGCAGTATCTTGGGCGACAAGACGCGCATGGAAAGCCTCTCTGTGCATCCCAATGCTTACATCCGCCCCTCGGCCTCGGCAGGCACTTTGGGCGGCGTGGCACGTAAGACAAGGGAAACCATTATCCTTTGTGAAGCAGCGGGTTATGATACTATTTTCGTGGAGACGGTGGGCGTAGGCCAATCTGAGACGGCGGTGCATTCCATGGTCGATTTCTTCCTGCTCATCTTAATCAGTGGCGCCGGCGACGAGCTGCAAGGCATCAAGCGCGGCATCATGGAGATGGCTGACGGCATCGCAGTGAACAAGGCCGATGGCGACAATGTGATGCGCGCCAACCGCGCCGCCGCCGAATGCCGTAACGCACTGCACCTCTTCCCCTTGCCCGAATCGGGGCAGGAAACGAAGGTGCTGACCTGCTCCGCTCTGACGGGCTTCCAGATAGACGAGGTGTGGCAGATGGTCGCCGACCACGTTCAGGCCATCCGCGACAACGGCTACCTCTATAAGAAACGTGCCCAACAAGACGTGCAGATGATGTACGACTCGATGGACAGCGCCTTGAAAAACGATTTCTACCAGAACCAATTGGTGGCCGACTTACTTCCATTGGTCGAAAGCGACGTGCGTGGCCAGCGCATGAGCGCTTATATCGGTGCGCAGAAACTTTTGGATGCTTATTTTAATATGCTGAAACGATAACTATTTGTCGGAAACTCGGTTTTTATACCCACTTTCCGACAAATTTTGATGCATATTTTTGTCGGAAACTCGACTTTTTTTGAGAAAACGACAAATTTCTCAAACAAAGTTCGTGTTTGTGAATTGAAGGCGTAAATAATTTGTCCAAATCGTTTAAAATTTCATAGATTTGGCTATATAATATTGGATAATTCGTCCAAATCGTTTAAAATTTCATAGATTTGGCTGTTATATTTTGCAGATAGTTGTATCTTTGCAGTCGAAATCCCAAGTTACAAACCTACATGAGAAGCAATAGAATCATCGGACGAGAATACGAACAACAGCTTTTCGAGTCTATTTGCGAGGAACGGGAAGCCAAAATGGTAGCTGTGTATGGCCGTCGTCGCGTGGGGAAGACTTTCCTCATCAAGGAGTTTTTCCACAACGAGTTCGACTTTGTGTTTACGGGCAGCTATGAAACCCCAACCTCCGTACAACTTGCACTGTTCCACCAAGAACTGCAAAAACATACGAAACAAGAATTGCTGATACCTAAAAACTGGTTTGAGGCTTTCGACCGACTGAGAGTGTATTTAGGCAGTTTGTCAAAGGAGCGCATTGTCCTCTTTTTCGACGAACTACCGTGGATGGACACGCCCAAATCAAACTTTCTGACGGCGTTCAGCTATTTTTGGAACAATTGGGCCTCCACACGCGAAGGACTGAAACTCTTCATCTGCGGCAGTTCCACCTCTTGGATGATGGACAAAATCATTGGAGCCAAAGGTGGACTTTACAACCGTTGCTCGCACACTATTTACTTGTCGCCATTCACCTTAAATGAAGTGGAACAACAACTCCAGCATAGAGGCATCGTTTGGACACGCTATCAGATCACCGAGGCATACATGATTTTCGGAGGCATACCTTATTACATCGACATGCTTGACAAAAGCCAGCCTTTCGCGCAAAATATCGACAATCTCTTTTTCCGACAAGGCGCACCCCTCCGTACGGAATACGAGTTCTTGTTCCGCTCGCTTTTCAAAGAGGCCACATTGCATCGGCAAATCATAGAAGTTCTGTCAAGTAGCGGAAAAGGCCTGACCCTTCAGGAAATCAAGGACGAATTGGGGCTGTCTTCGGGCGGAACGATAACCAAAGTATTGAAAGACTTGCAGTTGTGCGACTTTATCCGTGCTTACAAATCCATCGGGAAGCAAACAAAAGGCATGATGTATCAGCTGACCGACCTTTTCACGCTGTTCCATCTTCGGTTTCTGGTGAAGCAGACGGGGCAAGACCAACACTATTGGACCAACCTCGACGAAACCACGCATGAAGCTTGGGCGGGCTATGCTTTCGAAATGGTCTGTCTGCACCATATTCCTCAAATCAAGAAAAAATTAGGCATTACAGGCGTTTTGACCAATGCCTACAGTTGGTCGACCAAGCCATTGAAAGACAAGGATGGCGGCGAATGGAAAGGAGCGCAAATTGACCTCCTTTTAGACCGTGCCGACCAAGTCATCAACGTCTGCGAGATGAAATACAGCAAACATCCTTACGCTATCAGCGAGGCTTACGACCAACGGCTGCGGGAGCGACTGTTCACTTTCAAACACCATACAAAATGCAAGTCAGCTCTGCATATCACCTTCGTCACCACTTTCGGCTTAGCCAGGAACATGTACAGCAACCGCGTGCAGTCGGAAGTGCTACTTGATGACCTATTTACCTAAATTATTTGTATTCCTCAGCCTTGGCCTCGTCCCCGTTGAGGGCATATAATTCGCTAAGGTTTCGACAGACCTCCTTGCGGACATTTTCTTGCGCCTCGGTCAGCGGACCTTCGTCCAGTTTTTCGAGCACGCGCTCGTATTCCGCTATTAGTTCAGGGCCTTCCTCGCCGTTCGACTCCATCGTCTTGGCGTTGTTGAAGGCAATCATCCAGTCTTTTAGTGCCATATTTTCTTTATTTTGTTTGCCGTTGAATAATAATTGCTATCTTTGCGCAAAAATAGTAAAACACAACTAAAAACATCAAATTTTTCAAATAATATGAAAAAAGCAATAAAATTCATAACAGTATTTGCCTTATTACTAATATTTGCATCATGCAACAAAAGCGATGACATTACGAGTAAACCTGTATATGCTCGGTATGAAGTAACAACTATTGATGGAAATCCTGAAGAAGCCCAGCTTGTTTACATTACACAAGATAGAGTCGGTTACGGAAACGGCCTTCAAACCAAGACTGAAAATGTTATCACACCGTGGCAACATGAATTTATAGCATATACTCCATTTAACTTTACTGTATACTGCAATAGTAACAATAACTCCAATCATAAGATTGGCTATATTGTTCGTCTATATGTAAATGATGAATTATTGACAGAAAGTGAAGGTGAGAATTATGTTCATTTGAATTATATCCTCACCGAATAAAACCCACAAATAGATTTTATCCATAATTAGTTTTGAATCTTTAAATCTTTAAATAAACAAATCGTAATGGACCAAAGAATTGCCATGAACCCCAATCGTCTGGTGCAGTACCTCCAAAAGCCTGCATCGGAATTCACTCGCGCCGACATCATTCGTTACTGCGAGGAAAATGAAATAGAATTCGTCAACTTCCACTATTGTGGCTGGGACGGCAAACTGAAGACCCTCAACTTCGTGATCCACAGCGCGGAGCACCTTGAGAACATCCTCACCGCCGGCGAGCGCGTCGACGGATCGAGCCTCTTCCCCTTCATCGAAGCCGGAAAGAGCGACCTCTATGTGGTGCCGAAGTACCGCACGGCCTTCCTCAACCCCTTCTCAGAGATCCCGACCTTGGACATCCTCTGCTCGTTCTATAACCGTGACGGCGAGCCTTTCGAGAGCTCACCTGAACACATCCTCCACAAAGCCCACGAAGCCTTCAAGAAGACCACGGGCCTGAAGATGGAAACCATGGGCGAGCTGGAATATTACATCATCGCCGACGACGAGGAAATCTACGAGGTGCCCGACCAAAAGGGTTACCACGAGAGCGCCCCTTTCAACAAGTTCACCGAGTACCGCGTCGAAGCCATGCGCCTCATCGCCCAAGCTGGTGGCTTGATTAAGTACGGTCACTCCGAAGTAGGTAACTTCACCCACGACGGCAAGATCTACGAACAGAACGAAATCGAGTTCCTGCCCACCAACATCGAGGATGCCGCCGACCAACTCGTGGTGGCCAAGTGGATTATGCGACAATTGGCCTACCAATACGGTGTCACCTTGACCTTCGCTCCGAAGATCACTGTGGGCAAGGCTGGTTCGGGCATGCACGTGCACTGCAAGTTCACTAAGGACGGCAAGAGCGTGATGGTCAACAAGGGCGAACTCAGCGACTACGGCAAGAAAGCCATCGCCGGCTACATGGACGCTGGCACTTCGCTGCCTGCCTTCGGCAACCCCAACCCGCTGTCGTTCCTCCGCCTGGTGCCTCATCAGGAAGCTCCGACCTCGCTGTGCTGGTCCTACTCGAACCGCAGCGCCTTGGTGCGCGTGCCGCTCGGCTGGATCAACAACGGCAAGGACATGGCTGCCAACGCCAACCCGCTTGAGAAGAAGTCGAACAAGGACTTCAGCGAGAAGCAGACCTTCGAATGGCGTGCCTCCGACGGTTGCGCCGACATGTACCTGCTGATGGCCGCCCTCTGCTGCGCCGCCCGCCACGGCTTCGAGATGCCCAACGCCCTCGAAGTGGCCGAAAAGACCTATGTCGGCCTCGGCGTCAACATCCACGACGACAAGAACAAGAAGCTCCAAGAGAGCCTCGAACAACTGCCCGACAGCTGCGTGGCCGCCGCCAAGGAACTGGCCAAGGACCGCAAGATCTACACCGACAAGGGTGTGTTCTCCGACAGCATCGTCGACTATATGATCAAATTCCTCACCGACTTCAACGATGCCAACCTCCGCAAGGAACTGGGCAACGACACCGAGAAGATTTTGAAACTGGTGAAGGACAACATTCATGTCGGTTAAAATCATCTCGGCTGCCACGGTGTGACAGCCCTACAAACCCAATGCCATGACAAAGGACAAAAGATTCAATTGGAGATTTTGCCTTTGTTGTGGCATTTTCTTTTGGTTTGTCATCAACCTGCTGCAGGGCATTTTCACTGAAATCCATGAGGATGAGGCTTATTATGCCCTATTTGGCGAACACCTTGCATGGGGCTATTTCGACCATCCACCCATGGTGGGGTTGATGACCTTTTTGAGCAGCATCTTTTTTTCGGGCACTTTGGGCGTAAGGTTCTTTACCATCATTGCGTCTTGTTTGTCGCTTTGGGTGATGTGGGAGATTGCAACTTATTACTCGTCCATAGATTCCAGCCAACGCACAAACCAACGTAGGAATGACATGGGCGAGGCTAACTCTCACCCCTCAACTCTAAACTCTCAAGTCTTCCTCATTATCGCCTTCTCCATCGTGATGTTCAACATCTATGGCTTCGTCACCACGCCCGATGCAAGCTTGATTCTGTTTTCTGCCCTGTTTTTGTTGGTTTATCAGCGCTATTTGGTTGACAAGTCATGGAAAAATGCCTTGTTGATGGGCTTGACAATGGCTTTGATGGTCTATAGCAAGTATCATGCTTTCCTGTTCTTAGGATTGATTGTGCTTTCTAACCTCAAACTGCTGAAAGACGGCAAGTTCTGGACAGCCTGCCTTTTGGCTTTGGCCTTGCTGATGCCGCATATCTTGTGGCAAGTCAACAATGATTTTCCGAGTTTCAAGTACCACCTTGTTGGACGCAATGAGGCGTTCCGCTGGAGTTATTTCTTGGAGTATCTGCCTAACCAGTTGCTGATTTTCAACCCGTTTACGTTTGGGGCGGTTGTTTATGTTTTGATTAAGAAGATTCATCATAGTGATTCTCCAGACCAGACCAACTTGCCGCACATAGATTCCAGCCATCATACTACCCAACGCGGGAATGACATGTACGGCAATCTGGTCTTTGAACGGGGACTGAAATTTATCCTGATCGGGTTCTTTTTCTTCTTCTGGTTGATGGCTTTCAGGGGGCATGTGGAGCCGCATTGGACTATTGTTTGTGTCATCCCTATGGTGGTTTTGGTTTATCGCAAAGCTTTGGTTGATGCGAAATTAAGGAAATACATACAACGTTTTGTCTTGCCTTCTCTGGCGTTGGTTTTGGCTTTCAGAATCGTTTTGTTGACGCCTTTGGCTTTCCGATTCGGTTTCAGCGACAAGGAAGATTATTATAAAGCCATCGGAACAGCTGCGGGTGATTGTCCGGTGGTATTCCTAGGCTCGTTCCAAAGGCCTGCGCTTTATCATTATTTTACGGGTAAAGAGAGCTCCACGCTGAAATGCTTCTACGACCGTAAGACCCAATTCGACCTTTGGCAGTTCGACAAGGCTTGGATAGGGAAGGAGGTCTTCGTTTTTGGTTCAGTGAAGGGACGTTCCAAGGAATACCATATCAATGGAGCGTCGTTTCCTGGCTATCGTATGCAGCATTTTCGTTCGCCTAACCGTTTGGTCATCAGCTTTAAGATTACGAATGCCGACCCCAATGAGCCTCTTGTTTTCCATAGGGGCGATATCATCCATGCTGATTTCAGCGTTTACAATCCTTGTGATGCTCCTATAGTTTTCCGTAATGAGGATTATAATCTGTTTTTCAATGCCCACTACCTGCCTGGGAATGAAGTCACCTATTGTTTTTCTGACCGTTTTGCCGAGATTCCTCCACATTCCAGTGTTGAAGGGCATTTGTTCACCACTGTTGGTGAGCATATCAGCCTTGGCAAGCATCGTTTCAACTTGGGTGTCACCGATCCTATTGCTTCTTTTGTGACGGAGGAAAGTGGGGTGGAAATCAGGATTGAGCCCTAAGGGCAGCAAATTGGGCTTCTTGTTCTTGCATTTTTTGCTTGACAGCGTTGATGTCGTTCAACTTCTTTTTCTTGTCCATCATCTGTTGCTCGCAGCCGGCAATGGTCTCCAGCACTTGCCTTAAAGTCTTGTCCTTTTCCAGCACGAAGGCATGGCCGATACCATCTATCTCGCGGAGACTACGCATGATGCGCATTTGCCGTTCAGCGGAAAGGGTGTTCTGGATGAGGAAAAGATAGTCCAATCGTGGGGTGAAAGGATAAAGCAGCTTGTCTTTGTTGACGAGTGAGACAAGGTTGTAGACGTTGTAGTTTTCGCCAGCGGTGTAATAGAAAAAGGAGAAAGGCGCGCCTTCGAAGATGAGGTCGTCGTATCTGACCAGGTCCAAGAGGAGCTTGTTGTTGATGTTCCAGGCCAGTTTGTAGTCGGCCAAGGCGGAGTTGATGCCAACGACGGTGGTGTCATCGAACGAAGCGATCTGTATCTTGTTGCTTTTGGGTTTCATGCCGCAAAGATAGAATTAATTTTCAATTTATATGATCTTGCAGGCTTCAGAAAGCATGTCATCCCAGCAATGCGATGCTACAGGCCTCAACAGCTATGTCATCCCAGCGATGGCCAGGTGGGCAAAGGCATGGGATCTATAGCTGTTGAGGCCGTCACAATATGGTTTTCCTTCTTTGTTCCGCCTCCTATAGATTCCCCCCTACCCACATACCTACGCTGGAATGACATAGGAGGCTGGATCCTACATCTATAGGTATTGCAGGCTTCAGAAAGCATGTCATCCCAGCAATGCGATGCTACAGGCCTCAACAGCTATGTCATCCCAGCGATGGCCAGGTGGGCAAAGGCATGGGATCTATAGCTGTTGAGGCCGTCACAATATGGTTTTTCCTTCTTTGTTCCGCCTCCCTAGATTGACTACGTCGAATGCAGAGCATTTCCCGCTCACCCACTTGCCCCCGCAGGAATGACATGGAAGGCTGATACATGTCTTTGTTCGGTTGGCACAGGCTTCAGAAAGCATGTCATCCCTGCGGGAGCCTGTGCAGTGGCATGGGATCTATGATTTCTGAAGCCGTCATATAAGTTCTTGCTTCTTTAACCGCCTCCTATAGATTGACTTCGTCGAATGCAAAGCATTTCCCCCCTACCCACATGCCTACGCTGGAATGACATAGGAGGCTGGTCTTTAGGTAACTTTAGTTTTCGCCAAACAATTGTTTCCAAGTCTTCTCGGCTGCCAGTTGCTCGGCACCGCGGATGGAGCGGTCGATGGCATCGGCGTATGGCTGTTCGTCGATCACGATTTGAACATGGAACTGTTTCTTGTGTCCTTCACCGATTTCCTCCAGCATCTTGAACACCGTGCTCTTCTTCTGTTTCTGCGACCATTCGAGCAACTTGCTCTTGAAATTGACGTCGGTCTGTTGTAGTTCGTCGATGTCGATATGCACCTTGACAATGCGGTCGATGATGATATGTTTGGCGAAGTCGAAGCCACGGTCGAGGTAGATGGCGCCCATGAGGGCTTCGAAAGCGTTGCCTCCCATCGAGCGGGCTTGGTTGCCCGTGTCGGGGGCGTGACGGATATAGGTACTAAAACCCAGTTTTTCTGACAGTTTGTTGAGGGAAACACGACTCACGATGCGTGAGCGCATCTCGGTGAGGAAGCCTTCCGGTTGGGTGGGGTAGGTGTGGAAGAGATAGTCGGCCACGGCAGTGCTCAGCACAGCATCACCGAGGTATTCCATCCTCTCGTTGCTGACGTGGTAATTGCCCACGGTCTCGGCGGCCACCGATTTGTGCGTGAAGGCTACGCGATACAAAGCCATGTTTCTCGGATAGAAGCCGAAGATATTATGAATATACTCGTAGAGCGCCTTGTCTTGAGGGTCTTTGGGAGTGAAGAGGGAGGGAAAAGCCATCTTAGGATTCAAACTTTTTGAAAATCAAGGTGGCGTTTTGTCCGCCGAAGCCAAAGGAGTTGCTAAGTGCGTAATGGATGTCGCGCTTGCAGGCCTTGTTGAAGGTGAAATCAAGGCGGGAGTCGATTTGCGGGTCGTCGTCGAAGTGGTTGATGGTGGGTGGGATGATGCCGTTTTTCAGTGCCAGGATGCTGGCGATGGCTTCCACTGCACCGGCTCCGCCCAAAAGGTGACCCGTCATGGATTTGGTGGAGTTGATGCTAATGTTGTAGGCATGTTCGCCAAACACTTCTTTGATGGCGATGGGTTCGGCCAAGTCACCCGCCGGGGTAGAAGTGCCGTGGGTGTTGATGTGGTCGATAGCCTCGGGTGTGATTTCGGCGTCCTTCAAGGCGCGTCTCATGCTGAGTATGCCACCCTTGCCTTCGGGATGTGGAGCCGTGATGTGGTAGGCATCGGCTGAGGCACCGCCACCAACGAGTTCGGCGTAAATCTTCGCGCCGCGGGCTTTGGCATGCTCGTATTCTTCTAACACGATGCTACCTGCGCCTTCGCCCATGACGAAGCCGTCGCGGTTGAGGTCGAAGGGGCGTGAAGCGGTCATGAAATCATCGTTGCGCGTTGAGAGGGCGTGCATGGAGTTGAAGCCACCGATGCCGCATTCGCCGATGGCTGCACCTGCGCCTCCGGCGATGACAACGTCACATTTGCCGTAGCGGATGAAATTGAAAGCCTCCATGATGGCATGTGCCGAAGAAGCGCAAGCCGACACGGTGGCGAAGTTGGGTCCGCAGAAGCCGTATTTGATGGAGATGACGCCGCCGGGCATGTTGGCGATCATCTTGGTGATGAGGAATGGACTGAAACGCGGTGTGCCGTCGCCTTGGAAGAACTCCTTCATTTCGTTGAAGAAATGGTTGACGCCACCGATGCCTGAAGTCAGGAGCACCCCCACATTGTCGAAGTCGGTGTTTTCAGGTGTGATGCCCGAGTCGGCGATGGCCTCATCAGCGGCCACGATGTCGAACTGGGCGAACAAATCGTATTTGCGAGCGGTCTTCTTGTCGAAGAAGTCGTCGGGGTTGTAGCCCTTCACCTCGCAGGCAAAATGCGTTTTGTATAAAGTAGAATCGAAACGGGTAATCTCACAAGCTCCGTTTTTTCCATTCACCAATCCTTCCCAGAAATCCTTGACGGTGTTTCCGATAGGGGTGATGGCGCCCAAGCCAGTGACGACTACGCGTTTCGATTCCATGAATTACATTATTTGGTTGAAATTAGTTGTTTTCGGCACGCATCTTTTCGATGAGCTTCACAACATCACCCACAGTCTGGATGTTTTCCTGTTGGTCGTCCGGGATGGAGAGGTTGAAGTTCTTTTCAAAGTCCATCATCAGTTCGACGGTGTCTAATGAGTCAGCGCCAAGGTCGTTGGTGAAGCTGGCTTCCATAGTGACTTCTGAAGGATCAACGCCGAGTTTCTCAGCAATGATCGGAACGATTTCATTCAAAATTTCTTGCATAGTTTTCAATTTTTAGTTGATAAATAGGCCGCAAAGATAAGACTTATTTCCCTTTCAAAAGCAAATTTTTTATCAATAAAATGATAATCAATCGTTTAAAAAAGAACGTTGGCCTTTCTTGTGACCAAGAATAACTCGTTTTCGGCGGCAAAGGTACAACTTTTTTTTATTACGACGTTTTTTTTCGGTTTTTTGGTTTTTACTCAACAAAAACTGTTCCTCTTTGAGGGTTAGTGATGATGACAAAAAAGGACAACCACCGCACTAATCCCTTCAAAAGACCCAAATAATGTGTATATTTGCAGCATAGAACTTAAAAACAACGTTAAAATGAAAAAGTATTTGTTTACCATTATCATTTTGCTTGTCGCGAATTCCCTTGATGCCCAAGTGATTGATAACAAAGGCAACCGCAACCAAACCTATCCTTTAGTCACAGAAACCAATCCAACCATTGTTGAGATGGTCAATCAGGTGGATACCGTGAACTTGTACAACACCATCGCTTGGATGCAACAATATATCCGCGACGCGACGAAACCAGAGGCACTGATTGTCCAGAATTATCTGCTCGACCGGTTTGAGGAAATCGGATTGGAGACATACATTCACAACCACACCGCAACCATCGGCGGTACCGATACCCTCGATGCAGGCAATGTCATCGCCATTCAACCTGGAACGGAATTCCCCGACGAGTATATCATCATCGCTGCACATTACGATCATCCCGATGGCCCAGGAGCCGATGACAACGCTTCGGGAACATCGGGTGTGCTTGAATGTGCACGCATTTTGAGCCAGTATCAGTTCAAACGCACCATTCTCTACATCCCCTTCAACGGTGAGGAACTCTGGATGGTAGGCAGCTACCCCTTTGTGCAGAAATGTGCGCGTGAAGACATGAATATTCTTGGCGTTTTTGATTTAGACATGATTGGGTTTTGGCCTGGAGAGGAATACGGACCCATCACTATGTATTCTGGCTATTCCTACATTTCGGAACATTTGTTCGATTATTACCAGCATGTGGCCAACCTTTACATTCCAGAGATGCCGACAGGCCTTTATTCATTTGTCGATTCTTACGGTGGCGACCACATGAGTTTCAACATCTATGAGTATCCAGCGCTTTACATTGGCGATATTGAATATGACGAGCAAAACATCTATTATCATCAACCATCCGACACCATTGGCGCTGGCGTGAACTGTTTTGCTTTAGCTGGTGGTTTCGTAAAAGCGGTGGTGGCTGCAACGGCTGAACTCGCCAATGGCTGGCTGGCCCCTCAAGATTTCAGCGCAATTGTCAAAGACGGAGATGTATTTCTAAATTGGAACGAAGCACCTGAAACGCAATCCTATAAATTATTTAAAGACAACGAATTACTTGTTGAAACAACAGATAATTCATTTGTTGATGAGAGTTTTATTGATGGCGAATGGCATCGCTATTATGTGAAAGGCGTCAACGCAAACGGTGAGGAGAGTGCGGCTTCCAATATTGATTCTATTTTTACCAGAGAGCCACTCCAAATTCCAGTCTATTATGACTTTGAAGATGGTGCCGCAGAGGGTTTGATTCTCAACAATGACAATTGGAGCTTTGCGAATTGGCTGCAACATAATGGCCTGAAAGCGAAAACCAACACGAAAGACAATCTCCTTCAAATCGCTGAATTCCAGTGGTTCACTATCCCAGAAACCGTTGAGGATGTTGCCTTATGTTTGAAAATTGCTCAATCCATTGGCATGATGTGGCTGAATATCAATGTGTTCGTTGAAGTCACCACCGACAGGAAGACTTGGCATAAGCTGGCGAATATCACCCCCCAGCAATTCCAGCATTGGACGGAATATACCATTTCGTTGAACGATTATATTGGGTGTGAATATGTACAACCCAGGATTAGATTCGAGGGCAGTGGAGAAGGGAAGACCAATTATTCATATAGTAACATCATCCATATTGACGACTTGTGCATCACCTTTGATCCTACTGGCGTAATCGAACATCCTGCACATGAAAGATTCAGCTTATCCGTTTCGCCGAATCCAACCGAGGGCATCATCACTATCTCTTCAGGTTTGGAACACACCTATCCTGTTTCCGTTTATAATATTATGGGCATCAAGTTGTTCACAAAAAAAACTTTCTTCGATGGAGCGCTTGATTTAAGTTTCCTGCCTAAAGGGACATATTTTATCACTGTGGATAATGATACCGATAGGATAACAAAACGCATTGTGTTGAAATAAAGATTGTCAAAAATGAATTGCTATGGAAACCACTGAAAAAAAACTTTTCCTCTTAGATGCCTACGCACTGATATACAGAGCTTTCTTCGCACTCAGCAAGAACCCGCGAATGAACTCGAAAGGGGTCAACACCTCGGCGGTGATGGGCTTCTTGAACTCGCTCTATGAAATCCTGCAAAAAGAGAAACCTACCCACATCGGTGTGGCCTTCGACGTGTCAGGCACCGCGCAACGACAGGCCGAATACAGCGAATACAAGGCCAACCGCGAGAAGATGCCCGACGACCTGCGCGACTCCATACCTTATATCATCAGGCTCATCGAGGCCTTCAACATCCCCGTCTACGGCGTGGAAGGCTATGAGGCTGACGATGTCATCGGCACACTTTCGAAGAAAGCGGAACAACAAGGCTTTATCACCTACATGATGACCCCCGATAAGGACTTCGGACAGTTGGTGACCGACAAAATTTTGCTCTACAAACCCGCCAAGTTCGGAGAACCAGCACAGGTTTGGGGACCGAAAGAGGTGTGCGAACGTTATGGCATCAAGGAACCCAAGCAACTTATCGACATCCTCGGTCTTTGGGGCGATGCCGCCGACAACATTCCAGGCATTCCGGGCATCGGGGAGAAGACCGCAGCGCAGTTGGTGCAGAAATACGGCAGCGTGGAGAACCTCATCGCCCACGCCGACGAGCTGAAAGGCAAACAGAAGGAAAATGTCGTCAACTTCGCTGAGCAGGGACTGCTGTCGAAAGCACTGGCCACCATCAACTTGGAGGTGCCTGTCAAATTCAACGAAGAGGAACTGAAAGCCAAGGAACCCGATGTGCCTGCGCTGATGGCATTGTTTGAGGAACTGGAGTTCAAGACTTTCGCCAAACGGTTTTTGGAGGACTATAAGAAAACCCATGGTGATGTGCAGCAAGCAGAAATACCTACCCCCAAGCCTTCAGCGCCCAATTTGTTTTCAACTACGCCGCCCTCAAGCGAGTTTGACCTCTTCCATCAAGGCGACAACAGCGGACTATTGGAGTTTTCCGACAAGGACTCGGCCAAGACGGTGCCGCATGACTATAAGCTTGTAGAAAACGATGCCGACATTAAGTCTTTGGTTGACTTGCTGTGCAAACAAAAGCAGTTCGTCTTCGACACCGAAACGACCAACATCGACGTGTATTCCGCTGAGTTGGTTGGTCTTTCCTTCTCCATCAAAGCACATGAGGCGTGGTATCTGTCCATGCCCGCCGAGCGCGAGGCCTGCCAGAAGAAACTGGAGCTGTTGCGGCCTTTGTTTGAAAACGAGGGCATCCAGAAAATCGGGCAGAACCTGAAATACGACATCTCCATGCTGGCGCAATACGGCATCAGCGTGAAAGGCCCGATGTTCGACACCATGCTGGCGCATTACCTCCTCGAACCCGAGCAACGCCACAACATGGACTACCTCGCCGAGGTCTACCTCAACTACCTCACCATCCCCATTGAGGACTTGATTGGCAAAGGCCGTCAACAGAAAACCATGCGCGAGGTGCCAGTGGAACAGGTGAAGGAATATGCTGCTGAGGATGCCGACATCACGCTACAACTTTACGAAAAACTGATGCCCTTGCTGAAGGAAAACGGTGTGGAGAAGCTGTTTTATGAGATTGAGATGCCGCTGGTACCCGTACTCAGCCGTATGGAGGCCAACGGCGTGAAAATCGACACGGAGAACCTGCAACAAATCAGCGAGGAGTTTGGCAAAGAGATTCGGAAGATTGAGGAACAAATCTACGAAGCCGCTGGCACACCTTTCAATATTGCTTCACCGAAGCAATTGGGTGAAATTCTCTTCGAGAAACTGAAAATTGACGAGAAAGCCAAGAAAACCAAGACAGGGCAATATGCCACAGGCGAGGATGTGTTGCAGAAACTGTCGCACAAGCACCCTATCATCCAAATGATTCTGGACTACCGCTCGTTCACCAAGCTGAAATCAACCTACCTTGATGCGCTGCCGGCTTTGGTCAACCCGAAGGATGGCCTGATTCATACCTCTTACAACCAAGCGGTGACGGCTACGGGGCGTTTGAGTTCCAACAACCCCAATTTGCAGAACATCCCAGTGCGTACCGAGAAAGGCCGCGAGATACGTAGGGCATTCGTGCCGCGTAGTGAGGCATACACCCTCCTTGCCGCCGACTATAGCCAAATCGAGTTGCGCATCATCGCTCATTTGAGTCAAGACCCTGCCATGGTCAACGACTTCAACCTCGGTCACGACATTCATGCTGCCACTGCGGCCAAGGTGTTCCACGTGCCCATGGAGCAAGTCACCAAGGAGCAACGCAGTCGCGCCAAGGCCGTCAACTTCGGCATCATTTACGGCATGTCGGCATTTGGTCTGGCCGAGCGCATGGAGCTCTCGCGCAGCGAGGCCGCCGACATCATTAAGAAATACTTCGAAGAGTATGCGGGCATCAAGGAATACATGAACCGCAGCATTGCCTTAGCGCGTGAACGCGGCTATGCCGAGACCATCTTGGGCCGCCGCCGTTACCTGCGCGACATCAACGGCGCGAACAGTGTGGTGCGTGGCTTCGCCGAACGCAACGCCATCAACGCACCCATCCAAGGCAGTTCCGCCGACATGATCAAGATTGCCATGATAGGCATCCATCAGGAGCTGGAACGCTTGAAGATGCAGTCGAAGATGATTCTTCAAGTACACGACGAATTGGTCTTCGACGCGCATCTCGACGAGCTCGACACGCTGAAAGCCATCGTCAACGATAAGATGGTAAATGCCTTGCCGCTTTCAGTACCAGTCGTGGTGGAGATGAACACAGGAAGCAACTGGCTTGAGGCGCATTGAGCCAAATAACGCAACGGGAAAGGCTTAGTTTACGGATTTTCGGTGGTTTGAGAGTTTGTCTCAGAAGGACTTTCGTCCTCTTTCTCATAGTGCTTCTTGTAGGCATTAATGATGTCTGTCACAAGCTTATGGCGCACCACATCTTTATCGTCCAAATAGATGAACTCGATGCCGCGGACGTCTTTCAGCACCTCCATGGCTTGCGGTAGTCCCGAAGGAGTCTTGGGCGGCAGGTCGATTTGGGTGATGTCGCCGGTGACGATGAACTTGGCCGAGCGTCCCATGCGGGTGAGGAACATCTTCAGCTGGCTTCGGGTGGCGTTTTGTGCCTCGTCGAGGATGACGAAGGCATGGTCCAAGGTGCGACCGCGCATGAAAGCCAATGGGGCTATCTCAATCGTGTGGTCTTCGAGGTAGCCTTCCAGCTTGGTTGTGGGAATCATGTCGCGCAAGGCATCGTAAAGGGGCTGCAGATAGGGGTCGAGCTTGTCTTTCAGGTCGCCGGGAAGGAAACCGAGGTGTTCGTCGGCTTCGACAGCGGGGCGGGTGAGGATGATTCTTCTCACCTGTTTGGCTTTCAAGGCCCTGACAGCCAAGGCTACAGCAGTATAGGTCTTGCCGGTTCCAGCTGGGCCGATGGCAAAAACCAGGTCTTTCTGCTCCGAGGCGGTCACCATGCGTTTCTGGTTGGCGGTGATGGCCTTGATGGGTACGCCGTTTCGACCGAAAACGAGCACGTCGCTTTCCGACATCTTCTGTTGTAGCTCGCTGTCGGTGGCCGCCATCATCACATCTTCCACGGTTTGGGCGTTAAGTTTGCCGAAACGTTCCAATTGCACCATCAAGGTTTCGTATCGGCTTGCGAAAAACTCAATCTCGTCATCGTCGCCAATCACTTTCACAAAATCGCCGCGAGCGATGATTTTCAGTTTTGGAAACATGCTCTTCACCAATTCCAAGTATTTGTCGTTAGGGCCGTGAAGTTCCTTAGGGTCAACGTTTTCTATTTGAAGGATCTGTTCTGCCATGGCTGCTGCGTTTGTCGAAGTAAGTCTGTTTTATTTGCTCGCAAAGATAATGAATATTTTTTTCCAAAAACTTATCTCATGTTTGGCATAAATGATATACTTTTGCACAATCTCTAATAGTTTTTAGGTAGGCGGAAGACTGAAAAGTTCACTTAATATGGCAATTATCACATTAACAAGCGATTGGGGTACGAAAGATTATTATGCTGCGGCAGTAAAAGGCACGATTTTATCCATGCTTCCGAGCGCGACCATCGTTGACGTTACCCATGCCATCGAGCCTTTCAATGTTTCGCAGGCGGGTTTCACCTTGAAAAACTGCTACCAGTGCTTTCCTCTAGGGACGATACACATCATCGCGGTCGATACGATTGAATCGACGGAGTGTCCGCATGTGGTGGTGAAGGCCGAGGGGCAGTATTTCATCTCGACGGACAACGGTATTTTCAGTCATATCCTTGGCGGGAAGTATGAAGAGGCCGTGTGCATCGATGTGATGCAGGACTCCGATTTCTTCACTTTTGCCACCCGTGACCGTTTTGCCAAAGTTGCTGTGATGATTGCCAATGGCGAGCCGCTCTCAAGTATTGGCGAGCCGCGTCCCAAGCTGAATCCTGGTGGTGCTTTCTGCGCCGTGGCGCGCGACAACACCATTGAAGGTGTGGTGATGCACATCGATTCCTATGACAACTTGATTACCAATATCTCCAAGGAACTGTTTGAGCAGGAACGTCGTGGTCGCAACTTCACCATCATGGTGAAAGGCGACCTTTACACCGTTGACGAGATTTCGGACAGCTATTTGGATGTCGATGTGGTGGATTTGGTGGCCATTTTCGGCACGCATGGTTATCTTGAACTTGCCTTGAACAAAGCTAAATTGGCCTCACTTTGCGGCATCGAGCCTTCCTCGACCATCAAGGTGGTGTTTTATGACGGAGAGTCGAAGCCTACCCCTGGCTCGTTGTTCTGATTTCCACTTTTTTTGACGAAAACCAGCTGAAACCTTTCCAAAATATCAATCCAACCAGCATGCCTAATAGGGCTCCGCAGACGATGTCGCCAGGATAGTGGAAACCGAGATAGATGCGGCTGTAGCTTGAAATAAACGCCCAAAGGAATAGCAAAATGGCAGGCCAAGGGCGGTATTTTCGGAATATAGGGGTAAGGAATGCTGCTATGCCAAAGGTGTTGGAGGCATGTGATGAAACGAAGCCGTATTTGCCTCCTGCCATGCCTTTGGGAAGGTGTATTATTCCTTGGAAATCAATATTATAGCAAGGTCTTAATCGCTGAAAATAAGGCTTACACACGTGAGCTGAGAGTTGGTCTGTGCAGAGCACCACGATTCCAAGGGCTAAAAAAACCAACCAACAGCATTTACCGTATTCCCTTACCGTCCAATAAATTAATAATAGGTATAACGGAAGCCAAATCCACATGTCGGTGGCTACTATCATGGCTTTGTCCATCCATCCAACGTGCAGGCCGTTAAGGAAGAGGAAAAGATCGGAGTCGATAGTGGAGAGTTTGTCCATGGTAAATGTTATTTACTATGTTTTGAAGATTGCAAAAATACTATTTTTCCTGTAAATTGAAACAAGCTTTCAAAAAAGCCGTATCTTTGCAACATAGTTCTTAAGGCTTCTTTTCCTGCTAGCATTTAGGAACACGAAGTGTTAGGCTCCATTTTCAGAGTTTCTGATGTATTTGGAGCATCGATGCCACGCTTCTTTATTGTATTTGGCTCTATTGGCATTGTAAGGGCGTTATGAATAGCTATGACTACAGTTCTGGCAAGCAAGATTAAGCAGTTGTACATTTCCCCAAAATTTAGGGAGTTTGTCAGATTTGCAATAGTTGGATTGATTGCCACAGGTATCCATTATGGCATATACTATCTTCTTAACCTTTTCATCAATGTTAATGTCGCCTACACAATTGGCTATGTGGTTTCATGGTTGGTCAATTTGTATCTGACAGCACATTTCACTTTCAAAAGTTTATTGTCCTTCAAGAAAGGCGTTGGCTTTGCCTTTTCTCACCTCATCAATTATTTGTTGCACTTGGTTCTCTTAAACTTTTTCCTTTTCATTGGGTTATCGGAAGAAGTTGCACCACTATTTGTATTTGCCTTAGTTATTCCCATTAATTTCTTGCTTGTTAGGTTTGTGTTCAAATCAAAACAATTCCAACATAATGAAAAATGAAATTGATTATTATAGTACCCTGTTTTAATGAGGAAGAAGTCTTGCACGAAACCAACCATCAATTGACAAAACTTATTGATTCGATGGTGGATGAAAAACTATTGACGGAATGTGACATCATCTATATAGACGATGGTAGTAAAGACAATACATGGAGTATTATTGAGGAATTGAGAGATGTAAGTCCATACGTAAAAGGTTTGAAGTTGGCACATAATGTTGGTCATCAAAATGCACTTTGGGCTGGATTGGAATATTCGGTCGGCAAGTGTGATGCCGTCGTTTCGATTGATGCAGACCTGCAGCACGATATCCATAAAATCCGTGATATGGTATTGTCATATCAGGCTGGTTATGAAATCGTGTATGGGATCCGAAACACAAGGGCCACTGATTCCAATTTTAAAAAGAAAACAGCCTTATCCTTTTACAAATTAATGCAAAAGATGGGCGTAGACCTTATACCCAACCATGCCGATTTTAGATTGTTGGGAAAAAACGCTTTGCAAGCCTTGTCAGAATTCCCAGAGAGGAATTTGTTTCTTCGTGGAATGGTCAGGCTTCTTGGGTTTAAGGAAACCAATGTGTATTTTGATTGTAACGACCGATTTGCAGGTGAATCAAAGTATACTAATAGTAAGATGTTTAATTTTGCGATAGACGGCATCACTTCGTTCTCGGTACAGCCGTTGAGAATTATTACTTTGATTGGATTGGTTTGTTTGGGCATTTCTATCGTTGAAATGGTCTATATTTTAGTTGCTTATTTTCAGGGGCGCACAATTCAAGGTTGGGCTTCTTTGTTGTTCTCGGTCTGGTTTTTGGGAGGTTTGCTTTTGTTTTCCATAGGCGTAGTCGGGGAGTATATTGGGAAAATATACAAGGAAGTGAAAAGGCGGCCTCGTTATATTATTGAGAAACAGATTTAGTTTGTTATGTTTTTCTCTTTTCTACATTTGGTTTTATTGGAGAGAAGGGTTACTTTCTTTTTAAGAAACTAAAAACAGACAATATGCTTAATAAAAATAAGAATGAGTATGCTTAGAAAAAATAGATTGTTTAGGTTAGATTATGTCGCAGTTCTATTTATCGTAATTGCGTTTTTTATCATCAGTCATTGCGGCTTTTTTTTGGAAGACGACCTTTATATGAATTATGGCGTTTCTTCGCTAATGGACGTATTAAAACAGACTAAGAAATGGTACTTTAGGCTTGGGGGACGCATATTTTCAGTAGCATCACAATATTTATTTAGTGGAGCGTTAGGAAACAATAAAATATGGTTTGATATTGTGAATACCATATTTTTTGCATCGTTTATCTTGATTTGCGGTAGGTTGATAAATAAAGGGAAAACAGAGTTTGTTTCGAGTGTATTATTATTCGCTTTATTGTTCTGGTTCCTATGTCCAGTTCCTGAGCAAACGTTATTTTGGGTGGCAGGGTCAACAACGTATTTATGGGCGAATACCCTGTCTTTTGCTTTTTTGTTGATTTTTCAAAAAAGAAAAGACGACAATTTCAGTGTTGTACGAAAATTAGGATTGTTTTTGATGTCTTTTATTGCTGCTACAGAGTTTATTACTTGTGCTTCTATTTGTGGTGCATTCGTTGTTTATTATGCTTTACATATTAAAAAAATTAAAGGGAATGCCGTTCCTATGGTAATAGGATATGCTATAGGATCAATGGTCTTGTTGTTTGCTCCAGGTAGTATTGGAAGAGCTGACATGATAAGCTATTCTGTTTTTGATAATATACATTATTTGACACATAATCTCTTTCAAGAAATAATAAGATATAAAGCATTATGGTTGTTTTTGATAGTTTTTGTTTGGGGATGGATAAGAAACAAATCGGTAGTTAATGCATGGGCAAAACACAATTCTATTTTATTATTGTCGTTGGTATGGAGCGTTATTGCATTCAGTGTGGTTTTTAGACCTGGAAACCGTGCTTTGTTTTTTACCGAAGCTTTGTCACTTGTCTTGTTTTTGAAGTTTTTATTTGATACTTATGGCTTTATCAAGATTAGGTTCATTGATGATTTCATATTCCGCAATTCATTAGGGGTAAGAAATGTACTACTAACCCTTTTGTTTGTGATGTTTATGTTGGATTCGGTGTTCGCCGTGATTGAAACCAAAAAGCAGAAAATCAATAATGATGTTTTACTGAACGAAATAGTGGAATCGGGAGGGGTTGTCGCATTGGATCGGATGCATTCTTCTCATCGTATGGCATCTGCTCCTAGTTTTCCAAAATGGACATGGAAATATTTGGCTCACAAATACGATCTAGATACCGTTCATATATATCCGTTCTATTGTTTAGAAAAGTATTATAATCAACCGTATCCATTAGAAAACGTTTATGTGGATGCAAATGATTATGGTTATAAATGCGCTGATATGGTAGTGAGAGTTGATAAGGATAGTTTACAAGAGCCAAATAATCATGTGATTTTTACAATAGAATATTATAAACGACCTAGAAATTGGTTGGAGTCATTATTGGACAAATGGCGCAATTATCATTATGATTTGGTTGAAATCATCGAAAAGGATAAACCCAATGTTTGCTTTGAAGAGTATTGTTATTATGTTTTCCATCCACGCAGAGTGGATGCTGAGAATTTGAAAAGTGTTAGATGCAGATTTAAATAGTTTATCAAGTATGACGTAGTTTTTTGTGAACTTACATCTCATCTTCCTTATTCAGCATCAGCCAAATCAGGTCTTTCAGTTCATCGATACCTTTGCCGACGACGGAGCTGATGAAGACATGCGGCACTTTCTTGGGTAGGTGTTTCTTGATTTCCTTGATGGTGTCGTCATCAACCAGATCGCATTTCGTGATGGCAAGGATGCGGTCTTTGTCCATCAGTTCGGGATTGTATTTCTTCAACTCATTGAGCAAGATGTCGTATTCCGCTTTCACATTCTCAGTGTTGGCAGGCACCATGAACAACAAGGTGGAGTTTCTTTCGATATGACGCAAAAATCTGATGCCCAATCCTTTACCTTCTGCGGCTCCTTCGATGATACCTGGAATGTCGGCCATGACAAAGCTGCGGTGGTCGCGATAGCTGACGATGCCAAGGTTGGGCACCAATGTGGTGAAAGGATAATCGGCGATTTCAGGCTTGGCCGCCGAAACCACCGAGAGCAATGTTGACTTGCCCGCATTGGGGAAGCCAACCAGACCGACATCAGCCAACAGCTTCAGCTCCAATGTAATCCATTCTTCTTGGCAGGGCTCGCCAGGTTGGGCGAATTTTGGAGCTTGCAAGGTGGCTGTTTTGAAGAAGGCATTGCCTTTGCCCCCTCGGCCTCCTTTGAGCAACACCACCGTTTGCCTGTCTTCAGTAATCTCGCCCATCATCGTATGATCTTCGGCGCGGTAGGCCACGGTCCCCAAGGGAACGTCGATGTAAATATCATCGCCTGCAGCTCCTGTAAGCTGGTTCTTGCCTCCAGGCACACCATCGCCTGCAAATAAATGTTTGGTGTAGCGTAGGTGGAGCAGAGTCCAAAGCTGGGCATTGCCGCGCAGGATGACATTTCCGCCACGTCCTCCATCACCGCCATCGGGACCCCCTTTTGGGATATATTTTTCTCTCCGGAAATGTAACGACCCTGAGCCACCCTTGCCCGAGCGACAGAAAATCTTGACGTAATCTACAAAGTTTGAAGTCATCGTTGATTAATTATGAATTATGAATGCTGAATTATGAAATAAAGATTCAACGGAGTTAATGCTGAATTTTGAAGCCTATATTCAGCATCCTCCATTTTATCTAAAATTCGTCGATATATTCGTCGTGTTCGTCGTTGTCGTATTGCCAGCAGTTAAAGTCCAAGTCGACGCCTGGCGCGTAGGGCTTCGGGAAATCACCTTTACTGATGTTCAGGCTCTTGTCGTTGTAAACTTTCTTCATATACGTGGCCCAAATAGGCAATGCAGTATGAGAGCCTTGTCCCAAACGGGTTGAGCGGAAATGCACGCTGCGGTCTTCAGCACCGACCCATACGCCTGTGGTCAAATCGGGCGTGATGCCCATGAAATAACCGTCGCTGTTCTTTTGTGTGGTTCCTGTTTTGCCCGCGATGGGATAGGAGAGTCCGTAGGTTGAGCGTAGGCGGATACCCGTGCCGCTTTGCACCACGCCTTTCATCAGTTCCACCATTTTGTAAGCGGTCACTTCGCTCATGGCTTCCGATTCTTCGGGACTGAAACGTTGGATGACGTTGCCGTTTTTGTCCTCAATACGGGTGATGAACATGGGCTTGATGTAGACACCTTGGTTAGCGAAGGTGCTCATGGCTCCAACCATCTCGATGAGTTTCAGGTCGCAGACGCCCAAGCAGATGGCAGGAACAGGGTCAATAGGTGACTCTACACCCATGCGGCGAGCCATGCCGATGACGGCTTCGGGACCAAATTGATTCATCAGGTATGCTGAAATCCAGTTGTTGGATTGGGCCAAGGCGTTTTTAAGCGTGATTTCGCCCCCTCCGCCACCCGAGTTGCCTGGCGACCAGAATTGTCCGTCAGGAAGTTGGATGTTGTAGGGGATGTTGGGTATTTTGGTGCAAGGGGTGTATTCTCCTTCCTGCATGGCCAAGGAATAAAGGAATGGCTTGAAGGTGGAACCTACCTGACGTCGGGCTTGCGTGACGTGGTCGTACTTGAAGAACCGATAGTCCAGACCGCCCACATAAGCCTTGACGTGTCCGGTATGTGTTTCAATGGAGACTAAACTGGTTTGGAGGAACCATTTGTAGTAACGGATGGAGTCCATCGGGGTCATCACCGTGTCGATGGGGCCTTTCCACGAGAAAACGGTCATCGGTACGGGACGGTTGAATATCGCTTTGATGGTATCCATGCACACGCCGGCATTTTTCAATGAACGATAACGGTCGGTGCGTTTCATCGAAGTTTCAAGGATATGATCGATTTCGTCGGCTGTGACGTTGGAGAAGGGCGCATTTTTCACGCCTTTCCAATGCTTGTAGAACATCGGCTGCAACTCTTTGCCCATGAACTCCTTGACGGCTTCTTCAGCATAATGTTGCATGCGTGAGTCGATAGTGGTATAGATGCGTAAGCCGTCGCGATAGATATTGTAAGTCTTGCCGTCGGGGCGTACGGTGTTCTTGGCCCATTCATTGAGTTGGCCTCTCAGGAACTCACGGAAATAGGTGGCTTGTCCAGTGTTATGGTCTTTGATGTTGAAATGCGACATGTCCAACGGAATCTGCGAGATGGAGTCGCATTCGGCTTGGGTGAGGAAACCATTCTCGGCCATTTTTTGGAGGACGAGGTTGCGGCGACCAATCGAGTTTTCAGGATTGCGAATTGGGCTGTAGCGTGTAGGGGCATTGACCACCCCAGCCATCAAGGCGCATTCCTGGATGTTCATTTCGATGGGTTTCTTGTCGAAGAAAGTGCTGGCTGCTGCACGGATGCCATAGGCATTGTGACCAAAAGCCACAGTGTTGAGATACATGGCAATGATTTCTTCCTTCGAATAGTTATGTTCCAGTTTGGTGGCAGTAATCCATTCTTGGAACTTACGCAGCACGAGTTTGGGCTTGCTGAGGTTTTCGCCACGGGGGAATAGGTTCTTGGCCAACTGTTGCGTGATGGTACTACCGCCGCCTTTCTTCCGTCCTGTCAACACACCGAAAGCCACGCGGAAAAGTGCTCTCTCGTCGATGCCGGAGTGCTCGATGAAACGTTCGTCCTCAATGCTGATAAGGGCTTCGGGCATATAGTGCGACAACTCTGAATAGCGCACGTTCGAGCGGTTTTCAACATAATAGGAGCCAAGTATCTTGCCGTCGCAGGAGATGATTTCCGTCGCAAGGTTGGTTTGCGGGTTTTCCAACTCCTCGAAACTGGGCATGGTTCCGAAAATGCCAGTGGCTACGCAAATGAAGAACAGGATGGTGAGCAGCAGGAGAGAGCCAAAGATAATCCAAAGGTTTCTGATAGCCTTCGACGGCCCTCCCTTAGCTTTTGTCTTTTTCTTGTTATTATACATATATTATTGTTTTTCAATGAATAATCCAATGTCGGAGATACCCTTCAAGACAGGCTCACGCATGGCTTGCTCAATTTCGAAATGGTATGGTCCCGTAAGTGGGAATCTCAGGTTGTCGTTCAAAGGAATGACCATGTCGCGCATGCTGCCACTACTTTTGCCCAACCATCTTCCCTCTGGCGTGGCCAAAGTGCATTCAATAGTGTCGTGGGTGATGTTTCCGTTGGGCATTCGGGTATGAAGGAAAACAAATAAGTTGCTGTAACGATAGTTTTCCAAATGACGCAGGCCTATACCGAATACATAACTGCTGATCGTATCGTTGATATCCACATCAAAGGCTATACGGTTTTCCTGCCGCCACTCGGCCTCGGGGATGACAATGCGCTTGTTGTACGAGTCGGTGGTGCAAGAGGCCATTGTCAAGGCCATGCATATCCCTAATATCCAAACAATTCCTTTTTTCATGCTCTTTTCGGGTTAGTCACTCATCTTCTTAAGGTCGGCTTCTCCATAGCCTTCGTTGGTGTTGGTCTGGGTTTCCTTGGTGATGGCGTAGTCTTCCAGCTTGGCGGGTTTCTGGTTTTTCTTGTTCATGGCAATGATTTCTTTCACCTTGTCGACTGGAATGGCCATGATGTTGCCTTTGTCGTTGGTGTAGGAATACCACATGATGCCTTTGAAAACATCGTTTTTTTGGTGAATGGCATCGCCACTTTCGAAATGGAGTACGATGTTGGGGTCGGAGAAGACCTTCAGGGCTTCCACGTAGGCTTCATATTCGAAGTTGAGGCAGCATTTCAGCTTGCCGCATTGTCCTGCTAGTTTTTGCGGGTTGGGTGAGAGCTGTTGTACGCGGGCCACATTGGTGGTTACCGATTGAAAGTCGCAGATCCACGAAGCACAACACAACTCGCGACCGCATGAACCAAGGCCGCCCAACTTTGCTGACTCCTGACGTACGCCGATTTGGCGCATCTCGATCCTGATGTGAAACTCTTCCGCCAGTTTCTTGATGAGTTCGCGGAAGTCGACACGACCATCGGCAGTGTAGTAGAAGATAGCCTTGGTCTTGTCGCCTTGGTATTCCACGTCATTGAGTTTCATCTCAAGTCCAAGGTTCTCGGCGATGGTGCGCGTGCGTGCCAAAGTGCTGTTTTCCAATTTGATGGCTGAGAGCCATTTTTCCACGTCATTGACACGTGCCCGACGATAGATTTTCTTCAACTCGTTGATGGGAGTACGATATCTCTTGCGTTTCATTTGCAGCTTTACGATTTCGCCTAACATGGTGACAATGCCTATGTCATGCCCGATGGCTGCTTCCACGGCAACCAATTCACCTACTTCCAGATCTAAATCTTCGGGATAAGCGAAATAGTCTTTCCGGTCGTTCTTGAATCGTACTTCTGCAAGACAAACGTTTTCCTTAATTTCTTGGTTCTCATAGTCTTTTAGCCAATCAAATTGGTTTAGTTTGCATCGGCCGCAGGACAACACTTTTTGTCCAGGGGTATACTCTTCGGTGAGTTTACAACCTCTGTTCAATAGTTGGCCTTCAATAGTGTTATTATCGTTTTTTTGTTGATTTTCAGTCATTTGAAAAATAAATTAAATAGCTATATATAAACTGCAAAAATACAAAAAAAATCCTTACTTTTGTCGCCGATTATTATTAAGGCAAAAGTTTCACATTAAATTTACACATTATGAAAAAAGGAATTATTGTAATCATTGGCCTTTTGGTCTTGTTAGTAGTTTGGGGCTTGGGCATTTATAATGGATTGGTTTCCAAACAAGAATCTGTTGAGAAGGCAGTCGGCAATGTGCAAACGGCGTATCAAAAACGTGCTGACCTGATCCCCAATCTTGTCGCTACGGTTAAAAATTATGCTGAGTATGAGGCTGGTACTTTGACGGCTGTGGTTGAAGCCAGAGCAAAGGCCACTTCGGTTACCCTTGATGCCAGCAATCTTACCGAAGAGAGTTTGAAGACTTTCCAGGCTGCCCAAGATCAAATGTCGAGCGCACTTTCCCGCTTGTTGGTCACCGTTGAGCAATATCCCGACCTGAAAGCCAACCAGAACTACCTCGACCTCCAATCGCAACTTGAAGGATGTGAGAACACCATCGCAAACGCGCGACGGGAGTTCAACGAGACTGCCCGTGAATACAACACAGCGGTGCGTAGGTTCCCTGCCAGCATCATCGCGGGAATGTTTGGTTTCGACAAGAAACCTTACTTCGAGGCTTCAGAGGCGGCTCAGCAAGCTCCTGATGTGAAGGATCTCTTCCAATAAAAAAAATAGAAAATTCTTGCAATGTTTTTTTCAAACCACTAATTTTGCGCCTTTTAAATAAGGACAAATATGTGTGGAATAGTAGCTTACGTAGGCCGTCAAGAGGCCTATCCGATCCTCATTGAAGGTTTGAAGCGCCTCGAATATCGTGGCTATGACAGTGCCGGCGTGGCATTGCTCAATGAGGCAAACGAACTCAATGTCTATAAAACTAAAGGCAAGGTCTCCGACTTGGAGGCCTTCGCTTATTCTAAGGATGTCAGCGGACACATCGGCATAGCGCATACGCGCTGGGCCACCCATGGTGAACCAAACGAGGTGAACGCCCATCCCCACCGCTCACAGTCGGGAAACATTGCCCTGATTCACAACGGCATTATCGAAAACTACTTAAGCCTGCGCAAGGAGCTGGAAAAACGTGGCTTTACTTTCAAGTCATCCACCGACACGGAAGTGCTCACCAACCTCATTGAAGATGTGCAGCAAAGCGAGCATGTCGACTTGTTTGAGGCGGTGCGCATCGCTTTGAATCACGTGGTGGGCGCCTATGCCATCGCTATCGTTGAAAAAGGACATCCCGACCAGCTGATAGCTGCCCGAAAAGGAAGCCCGATGGTGATTGGTATTGGTGACGGTGAATATTACATCGCTTCTGATGCCACCCCAATCGTAGGCCGCACCCAGAAGGTCGTATATCTTGAAGATGAACAGGTTGTGCGGATTAAGTTGGGCGAGGAACTTCACATCAAGACCATTCAGGATGTGGAGGCCATACCGTATGTCCAAGAGCTGAAAATGAATCTTGATTCCATCGAAAAAGCTGGTTTCGACCATTTCATGATGAAGGAGATTTATGAGCAACCCACCATCGTTCGCGACACCATGCGTGGCCGTTTGCATCCAGAGGGCAACACGGTGCGTCTTGGCGGCATATTGAAGTACGAGAAACAGTTGCTCTATGCCGACAACATTGTTTTTGTGGCTTGTGGTACTTCGTGGCATGCCAGCCTGGTGGGTAGCTATCTCATCGAAAAACTGGCCAAAATACGGGTCAAGGTGGAATACGCCTCCGAATTCCGTTACCGTGACCCCGTTGTCACCCCGCATGATGTGGTGATTGCCGTTTCGCAATCAGGTGAGACCGCCGACACATTGGCCGCCATTCAGTTGGCGAAAGAAAAGGGTGCTGTCGTGTTGGGTATCTGCAACGTCATCGGCTCCTCCATTTCAAGGGCTACGGATGCGGGTATCTACACCCATGCCGGCCCCGAAATAGGTGTGGCTTCCACTAAGGCTTTCACTTCACAGGTCACCGTGATGGCTATGTTGGCTTTGCGTTTGGCCGAATTGAAAGTCTCGATGAAGGACGAAGAAAGGCGCGAATTCATCCAAGAGCTCGACCGCATCCCTGAGAAAATCCAATGGACTCTCGACCATAGCGGCCATGTGAAGGACATTGCAGAAAAATATAAGGATGTCCACAACATGCTCTATCTCGGGCGTTTGCAAAACTATCCCGTGGCTCTTGAAGGTGCCTTGAAACTGAAGGAAATCTCTTATATCCATGCAGAGGGTTATCCTGCTGCTGAGATGAAACACGGACCAATTGCATTGATTGATAAGGATATGCCTGTGGTCTTCATTGCAACCAACCATAGCACTTATGAGAAGGTAATCAGTAACATTCAGGAGGTGAAAGCGCGCAACGGAAAGATTATTGCTGTGGTGAGCGAGAAGGATGTGTTGGCACGTCGCATGGCCGATTATGTGATTGAAATTCCCGAGACGGAATGTCTTTATTCACCATTGTTGGCAACGGTGCCTCTGCAAATCCTTGCCTACTACATCGCTGTGATGCGGGGCTGCAACGTTGACCAACCACGCAATTTGGCTAAATCAGTGACGGTCGAATAAGTTCAATGGTAGATTAGCTGCCACCATTCTTGATAAATCCAGTCGTTGTCGGCGGTGCAAACATTCAAATGTTTGTTGCCGCCGATGCGTTTCAGTTTGGAGAGCGGGATGCGCTTTTCTTCGAAGTTTGCCATATACTTGCCGTTCTCAACGATGATATAGTCAAAATCCCAGGTGAGAGCGGTTTCAAGCAGGTCGTTGTCGTTTGTCATCACTGTGTAACCCTTTCGCTGCATTTGGATGAAAGGACCGTTTTGGGCGTAGCCATATAGACAAAGGATTTTAGCGTCACGAGGGATGTCCAATGAGTCCAGTAGCAGGTCAGCACCTTGAAAGTGCTCATAAGAAACCAATGCATCGTTTTCCATTTCCCGCCTTTCAACCTGAGTCGTTTTGGCATTGATCACCATGAGGGTGCAAACGACGCCTGTCAGAAAAGCGCCCCAAACGATATGGTTTGCTTCTCTGGCCTTGGGCAAAGCGTTGAGTGTCAACATGACTAATAGCAAGATGGGCAGGAAAAATGTATCGAGGAGGTAATAGTCATGGAAGGGTAGTTGTTGCATCATGGCTACACTGAAAAGCAAGCAACCGAAAATCTCGATGATTGGGAGCCACCAAAGCGAGAGAGGTTTTTTTATAGAAACTGCGTCCTTTTCTTCGTTTTTAGTTGACCGGTAAAGGCATACGACAATTGCTAACAAGGCTAACGAATAGAAAACAAGATATTGCAATCTTTGGAAGTAGTGGTAGGTCCATTTTTTGTAGGTGTCGGCAACGAGTTCTTTGGCATCTTGCCAGTCTTCGGGTGGTAGAAGCTCATTAAGGAAAAGTGTGCCGTAGAGGTCACGTAAATGCTTGTTCCAAAGAAAATAGGCTACGAACAACAGAGCCGAGATGAGTACACTGGGCAGCTTGTCTATGAAAGTGCTTTCTTTACGGAGGATACGCAGCAATTCGAAACAAAGGATAGCGATGAGCTCGATGGCGAAGGTGGTGCGCATGAGCATGGCCAAGGTGAGGAAAGCTATACTGAGATGAAAGTGTTTTCTTTGATTGTTCTCATAGTATTTAAGGTAGAACCATAATCCGATGATACCTAGCGACAAGGCGGGAATACTAGGCAAAAAACCGTTGAGGAAATAGGTATAGACAGGTGAGGTTAAGGCGATGGCTGTGACCAAAGCCGATTTCATCCAATCGTCGGTGAGACGATAGGCGACTTTAAACAAGAAAAACAGCCCGAGGAAGCCCCAAAACAGTGTCCAAAACCGAAATACCCATGGCGATGTGCTGCCAAGCAGTTTCATCAACAGGGCGACGGTGTATTCATGGATGGGGAAGTCGACGGAGGTGATGGTATTGTCGTAAGCTTCTTTCCACCAACCTGGAAACTGCTTGTTGTAAATCATCGTCTCGGGGTGGAAGAAATCGAAACCATTGTTGATAAATCCCAAGGCGAGTGCATAATGATCTTGTTCGGCCCAAGCATGAATGTGGGTCGGATATTCGTTCATGTAGCCTTTTTGGATAATCAGCCCCGTGACAATAATGAGCACAAAGGCAAAAACGTGTCCATAAAGGGTTTTATTTGTCACTAAGGCTTTCATGGTTTCAGATTCAGATCCCAGGCGTCTTCCAGATCAATATCCCATCCTGCTTTGAGGTCTAAATTATCTTTGTATTCGAGTACGGTTTCGGGCAAGGAGTGGCGGTGGTAGTTACCCGTGCTCCATTTGCCGTTGCCGTCGGCATCGAGGACGGCGCGCAACTTGTAGTTGGCAGGCATGAGGTGATCAAACATCACTTCCTGCTTTCGCGTGATGATTTCTTGCTTCAGCACTTTCCCGCTCTCATCTGTAAGTTGCACGATGACCTGTTTCATGCCATCGGGCGGAATGACGGTGATGTAGATGTTGCCGTATTCATCGTCTTTAAGAACGTGGAAATCAACTTTTATTGGCTCATTGGTGTGGCCACGGATGCCGAAAAACACAGAGTCTGGCACCACGAAGCTGTAACTTGAATCCGCAGAGAAAGGCGTAGTCAGCCGATATTTCAAGCCGTACTCATCGGCGGGTTCAAAGGTGAGTTGGTCGTAGAATGTGATGCTGTCGCGTTTGAAGACGGCGGAATCGCGCATCTGGTAATTGACGATGGGCTCCGAGAACGTCAGTATCAAGTCTTCGCCAGAAATCAGCCCAGTTCGACCAAGCAGGTTGTTGGTGACTTTTAGGTTTTCAGGCTTCTTGTTGCGTGCTTTCTTATCCTTGAATTTCAAGCTGTAACGCGAGGAGTCGTTGATAATGGTGTCGTATTTCACGTGTACCCACAGGCTGTCTTTGACTTTGGGTGAAAAGTACCACCAAACCGTATCATATTCAGCAGAGGGGATCGTTACCAAATTAAAAGTGTCGGGTAGCATCTCTGGAGTCATGACGACGGCTTCCTTGGCGGGATGGCGGAACACGAAACGCAATAGACCTTCCTCAATGAGTTTTTTCTCCAAAAGCACCTGTGTGGAATCTACCTCGGTAAACATGTAAAGTGTTAGGTTCAAGGCGTTTTGGTCGAACATTTTCGCCGTTTTCGTCTCCAGAACGACAGAATCTTCCATAGCAGTTGTCTTCGTCTCGATAGCTATAGAATCTTCTATTATAGTTGTTTTCGTCTTGAAAGCGATAGAATCCACTGCGGACATGACAGTATCAACAGCAAGTGAATCCAACTGCATTTTCAAGCTATCCATGGCTGTCGAATCCAAAGGCGTCTGTGTAGGAGCAACCCAAGAATATGAGGCTGGCACCAACGTATCCAAAAACGCCACTTCTTCGTTGGGTTGGTCGAAATAAAGGTTGGAATTCACATCCTTGAGGGCGAAAACCAGGTATTTTTGATCGGCCAATCCTTCAAGTCGGAAGTTGCCATCCTTGTCGGTTTTGGTGATATAGTCGGGTTTGGTACTCAAAGGAAGCGAATCCAGGTTGTCGTGGTGGGAGGCATACAAGGAAACGTAAGCGTTTTCAACGGGTTTCTTGTCCTCGGCGTTGAGCACTTTTCCAGCGACCATGAGTGTATCAATATGATCGCCAGTCGAGAAGCTATAAACATAATCCTTAAGCGGGTTGCCTTCATGCAAGTCCTTGATGGTTGAACCGAAATTGATGGTATAGGTAGTGTTGGGTGCCAAATTCTCCTTAAATTTGACAACTACCGTCTTGTTTTTCAGCTTGATATCGGGTTTTTCATCCATGGGCGGCGAAATCAGCACATTCTGATTGGCGTTATCAAGGGTGATGTATTCGTCAAAAGTGATTTCAATCTTCTTGGCGGTGAAATTGATACTATGGTTTTCGGGTACGGCTTCAACCACTACTGGAGGCCGGTCGTCTTTCGGGCCGCCCGTAGGAGCCACCGCATTGGCACAACGCTGAGCGAGGAAGGCCATAAATAACAGACCAGTCGTAATGAGAATATGTTTCAACTTCAAATTCACGGCTGCAAAAATAATAAAAACTGACCTACTTGCACGGCATTCCAAATGGAATTAGTATTTTTGCAAGTTTTAATCTTTAAATCTTAAATATCGAATTTTAAATCATAAAGCTAGATTATATGTATAGAACGCATACTTGTGGCGAACTTCGTCTTGCCGACGCCGGCAAGGAAGTGACATTGGCCGGCTGGGTGCAGCGCACCCGCGACAAAGGCTCTCTCGTTTGGATTGACCTCCGCGACCGTTATGGCATCACCCAACTCTTCTTGGATGGCAGCAGCGACCCGAAACTCATTGAACAGGCCCGTACCTTTGGCCGCGAGTTCGTGATTCAGGCCAAAGGCACTGTCATCGAACGCGAATCAAAAAACCCGAACATGCCGACGGGAGAAATCGAACTGAAAGTCAGCGAGTTCAAACTGCTCAACAGCAGCAAAACCCCGCCTTTCACCATCGAAGATGTCAGCGACGGCGGCGATGACCTTCGCATGAAATATCGTTACTTGGACATCCGTCGTAACCCCGTTCGCCAGAACCTCGAACTGCGCCACCGCATGGCGATGCTCGTGCGCAACTATTTGAGCAACCTCAACTTCCTCGAAATCGAGACCCCGATGCTCATCAAGAGCACGCCCGAGGGCGCCCGCGACTTCGTGGTGCCGAGCCGTATGAATCCTGGTGAGTTCTACGCCTTGCCGCAAAGCCCGCAACAATACAAGCAGCTGTTGATGGTGGCTGGCATGGACCGTTATTTCCAAATCGTGCGTTGCTTCCGCGATGAAGACCTCCGCGCCGACCGTCAGCCCGAGTTCACGCAAATCGACTGCGAGATGTCGTTTGTGGAGCAAGAGGATGTGCTGAACACCTTCGAAGGTCTGGCTAAGCACCTCTTTAAAGAGATGAAAGGCCTCGAATTTGGCCAATTCCCGCGCATGACTTGGCATGATGCCATGAAATACTACGGCTCCGACAAGCCCGACATCCGCTTCGGGATGAAGTTCGTGGAACTCAACGACGTGGTGAAAGGTAAGGGCTTCGGCCTCTTCGACAATGCCGATTTAGTCGTTGGTATTTGCGCTGAAGGCTGCTCGGAATATACCCGCAAGCAACTCGATGCCCTCACCGAGTTCGTGAAGCGTCCTCAGGTGGGTGCCGGCGGCATGGTCTACATCAAATACAACACCGATGGCACGTTTAAATCGTCAGTGGATAAGTTCTACACGCCAGAAGATCTGAAAGTCATCGCCGACAAGTTCGGTGCCAAGCCCGGCGACCTGATGCTCATCCTTTGTGGCGAGGCCATGAAGACCCGCGTGCAACTCAACGCACTCCGTCTCGAAATGGGCAATCAACTCGGTCTGCGTAAGCCCGATGAATATGCACCACTGTGGGTCATCGACTTCCCGCTGCTCGAATGGGACGAGGAGACGCAACGCTACTATGCCATGCACCATCCCTTCACTGCACCGAAGCCTGAAGACGAGGCTTTGCTCGACGATCCGACGAAGTGGGGCGACATCCGCGCCAACGCCTACGACATCGTGATGAATGGTGTGGAGGTGGGTGGCGGCTCCATCCGTATCCACGACCGCACCTTGCAAAATAAGATGTTCCACACCTTGGGCTTCACCGACGAGAAAGCCCAGGAACAGTTCGGCTTCCTGATGGGTGCCTTCGAGTATGGCGCACCGCCTCACGCTGGTTTGGCCTTTGGTTTCGACCGTCTCTGCTCTTTGTTCGGCGGCGCCGACAGCATCCGCGACTTCATCGCCTTCCCGAAGAACAACGCTGGTCGCGACGTGATGAGCGGCAGCCCCGCCCCGATTGCACAAGAGCAGTTGGATGAGTTGCAGATCGCGTTGAATTTGAAATGATTAGAATTTAATTGTAGAGACGGTGCATGCACCGTCTCTACATAATCAATAATCAAAGGAAGAAATATACAAAAAAGTAATAATATGAAAATGAGGTATTTGAAATCCATTGTGACGGTAGTATTTCTGTCAATGGCAGTCTTGTTGGTCTTTGATTCTTGCTCGACAAGCAAAAAGACGGCCACCCGAAAAGGCGATGCAAGCATTACCGCAAATACTCCAGATTATAAAAGAATAAAGAAAGAAATCAACACTAAAGGAAGCGAATTCTATTATCCTGAATTGTTGAGACGCTTTGAAGCAGCGGATACCACATTGACCGTCGAGCAGTTGCACTATTTTTATTATGGAACGGCCACTCGATCTGATTATAGCCCATATAAGACATCTAACTACGATGCTTTACACAAGGCGTTAGAAAAGGAAAACCCTGAGGAGAAAGACTGGAAAGAAGCCGCACAGGTCATTGACGAACAGTTGAAGACCGACCCGACAAATATTAGGTTTCACTTGTACAAACACATTGTCTACGATAATTTGTATGGTCCGGATTCAGAAAAGACCTTCGATGCCTATAATCAGGTAGTAATGCTTCTTTCGGCGGTGACCTCCACGGGCGACGGGCGCTCGAAAGAAACGGCGTTTCATGTGATAAGCGTCACTGACGAGTATGGAATTATGGATGTTTTTGGTTTGTCGCCCAAGATGCAGTCATTGGTTCATGGTGACCATGGACAGTCTTATGATGTGATGGAATTGGAGGAGAATGAATTTGGGTTGGAATCCATGTATTTCAATATTACTGTTAGTATGGAAGCACTGGACAAGATGTTTGGTTTTTGAGTTTTAAATAATAACACTTTAAAATATGAAAAGACTACTCGTATTAACCGGTGGCGGCGATTGCCCGGGCCTCAATGCCGTGATTCGCGCCATCGTCAAGAGAGCCGCCCAGGAGAAAGAATGGGAAGTGCTCGGCAGTATACAAGCCTATAACGGCATCCTGTGGGAACCCACCGAAGTCGTCAGGCTGACACCAGAGTCGGTGCGCGGCATCCACTTCCGTGGCGGCACCATTATCGAGACCACCAACTCGGGCGGTCCGTTCAACTGGCCCGTCAAGAATGCTGACGGCACTTGGACCACCGTCGACCGCAGCGACGAAATGCTCCGCAAGCTGCAATACATGGGCATCGACGCGGTAATCAGCATCGGCGGCGACGGCTCGCAACGTATCTCGCAGAAGCTCTACGAGAAGGGCCTTAATATAATAGGTGTGCCCAAGACCATCGACAACGACCTTTCGATGACGGAATGCACCTTTGGCTTCCAAACCGCCGTGCAAATCGCAACGGAGGCCGTCGACAAACTCGTCACCACAGCGGCTTCGCACAACCGCGTCTTCGTCCTCGAAGTGATGGGGCGCGATGCAGGCTGGATTGCCTTGCACAGCGCCATTGCTGGCGGTGCCGAGGTGTGCCTGTTGCCTGAGTTCCCCTACGATATCAACGTGGTGAAGGAGCGCTTGGAGCAACGTTTCAACCGCGACCGTGGTTTTGCCGTGGTGGTGGCTTCGGAAGGCGCACGGCCCAAGGACGGTACGCAGGTCTACGAAATCAGCGGCGAGGTTGGCTACGAGAACAAGAAACTGGGCGGCATCGGTCGCCGGTTGATTGAGGAGCTGAAGGCTGCCGGATTCAACCATGGTATGCGCGAGACCACCCTCGGTCACCTGCAACGCGGTGGCGTTCCGATTGCCTACGACCGAGTGTTGTCAGCCGAATTTGGCGTGAAGGCCTTTGAGATGGTCCTCAACGGACAGTTCGGCCAAATGGTGGCCTACCAACACCCCAACGTGGTGGCTGTCTCGCTCAAGGAAGCTATTTCCAAGCCCAACCTCGTCACTATTGATAGCGACTTGGTGAATACCGCAAAAGGCTTGAACATCTCGTTGGGTATTTAAGAGTATTGCAACTGCATCCATGGCGAAGAAAAAGTTTTATGTTGTTTGGAACGGTCGTACTCCTGGTGTTTACGACCGATGGAAAGCTTGTCAGAAGGAGATTGAGGGCTTCAAGGGAGCCAAATACAAGGGCTTTCCTGACCGTACAAGTGCTGAATCCGCTTTCAAGGATGGTCCCGACAACTACTGGGGTAAGGAAGTGTCTCTTGTGGTCGACTTCTCAGCGGCCAAAGAGCAACCTGTCAGTCCAGCCATCGCTGTGGATGCAGCTTGTGCAGGCAACCCAGGCAAGATGGAATACCAAGGCGTGTTTGTTGACTTCGGTGTACAGCCTGCCAATACGTTTCCTTTGTTCAAGAGTCAGGTTTTCCCTAACGGTACCAACAACATTGGTGAGTTTTTGGCCATCGTCCACGCTCTCGCCTTGCAAAAACAGAAAGGATGGCATTACCCAATTTATAGTGACTCAGTGAATGCTCAGCTCTGGATTAAACAGAAGAAATGCAAGACCAAACTACCGCCTAACGATAAGAACGCTTACCTTTTTGAGCTCGTTGCCCGTGCTGAAAAATGGCTCAACGAGAATGCTGTAGAGTTGCCCGTATTGAAGTGGAAAACTGAAATTTGGGGTGAAATACCCGCTGATTTTGGTAGGAAATGAAATTAATCTTACTTTTACCGCCTCAAACAAGATAGGAAATGCTCAAGTTCGACTCATTTTATTTCCAATGTCCCAATTGCCATGCTTGGCTTGAAGGTCGTAACCTGAAGGCGGAGATGGTCAATCAAGCTATCTTGTATTCTGATGGTAAAGTATTGAATGACAATTATATCACAACTCCTCAGAAAATAATCATATGTCCTTCATGTGGTCACGTCTTTTGGGTTGAGAAACCTATTGAGCCATTAATCACTTTTGAGAAGCCCGAAGCAGAGGTTTATTCTTGGAATACTTGGCGCTTTTTCGGCATCAGTTTTTCAGACAATAAAGGCAAATTGGCTCTTATTAATCATTATAGGACTTTTTTGAAGAAGGCGCATTATGAACCGAAGAATGAAATCTATTTGCGCCGTTTCCTATGGTGGGCATATAACGACCTGCATCGGAATCATCAATATGTGCGTTTGAAGTATTTCCTCAATGGCTTCATGAGCTTTGGCGTATGGCATTGCAACCGCCGATTGCTTTTGGAAGGCGAGAAGTTGTTTTTGAAGAACTTTAAGGATTTCAAGGACAATTTGGAACGGCTTCTTGCATTGCTTGAAAAGCATCCTGATGAGCAGATTGATTTGGAGCTTCCAGAGATTCATCGTGAGTTACGCCAGTTTGATAAAACAAAGGAACTACTTGAACAGACGGGTAGCCGTACACATTTCACCAACGAAATGCTGCGACATTCCAAATGGAAAGACTCTCGAGTGTTTATGGTTTCGGGATAAAAAGCGGGTGACCAAAAGGTCTGGCCTCCTTGTCTGAAAATCGAATAATTGACAACAAACTCGTATCCTCCTCCTAATAATAAAAGAGGATGACTACTTTTTAGTCATCCTCTTTTATTTATTAAAAAGCACACTCAAAGAATCATTCACCGATGCCACCACCACCAAGATGCCAGTCATTATGGTGCCAAGTTGGTGCATAACTAAGTACATGTTTATGGTAGCGAAGTCCATTATGAATGCAATAGTAACCTGTACCTTCTAATCCAACAGGTGTACAATTCATTTGAGGAGTAAAATAATGTACGTGATAATGCTCTTCGCACATTGGCCCAGCAGGCATGGGGAGATAGCCATGATTGCACATATAAAGAGGATCAGGGCAATAGAAGCAATGAATAAACTCATTATTTCTTGAGTCAAAGCTAACATCCTCATCCGTAAGATTGATATAAGTTGTAGGAATTTCATCTACATCTGATGAGTTTGTTTTCTTGCACGAACTGAGGCTTAAAGTCGAAATAAACATAAGGCCTGCCATCAAAAAGGTTATATTAAATTTCTTCATAGTTGTGATGTTTTATTGTTCAATATTTAGTATATTATTCAAAAATTCACGCTGCAAAAATAAGGATAATTTTCATGCCAGCAACATATTTTTTAATTTTTTTATTTCAAAGCGAATTAGATATTCGTTCTAATAAAGATATTTCTTTCCAAGAAGATTGAACTGTAAGCAAAGCCCTGCATTGACATATTTGAAATTTTTCATACTTGTCTGCAATCGCACGTGTTGCCAAAGCAGCATATCCATGCCGAGCAAGAACTCGTTGCCCGTATATTCAGCAATAAGCCTCGCCTGGGGAAAGAATGCCGGCCTGAAAGTAATGCCAGCTACTATTCCGTTCCATTTCGAATTGTAATCACGATAGAAATGACGATAAGATAGCGTCACCCCTAATTCGTTATTAGAAAAATTGAAGTGTTTGGTCGCGGCGATGTATAAATTCATATAATACAACTGCACATTGGGCCTGTCTTTATAAAATGCAGCTGTCCAAACATCGTTGCAGCCAATGGCTACTGCCGGATAGTATTTTCCTTCCTTTAAAGGTTGAATCTTTACCGATGCATAACGATCTTTGCTCCACTTGATGTTTCCTTGGGAGTCCTTGCTTCTAATGCGTTCTGTGCAAACATAACTTAACTCCAACCAACTAAATGGTGTCAATCCTACATAATAATCAAAGGTGTTATATTTTTCCCCATTATAGAGGAACCCTATATCAGGCATCATGTTTTTGTTGAGAAAATGCGCCCCAATTAGGGCATCGCCTTCATGGTGCATTTCAGCTGAAGGAATATGTATCAATCCTGAAGTACCCGTATATTGCTGAGCTTTGCTATTGTTAGGCAACACCCACAGGAACAATAGTACTATAATAATATTAAAATGTTTCATTCTTTGTCTCCTTTGGCTTTTTTATTCATTTCTATTATTCTAAAATCAGGCTCCATGGTGTGACTACCCCATTGCAGAAAATCGCGGCTGAACCATCCATCGCGTTCGTTTTCTTCTGGGTCGGTGCGGTACATCCTGTTGGTATATTGGTGATACATTACCGTGTAGGATATACGGAAATTGGATGCAGGACGGAAATTCACCATTCTGTGTTTGCGTTGGTAGGGTGGAAGCGCGATAACAAACCTGAATCCAGCATCAAATTTGTCATAATTGTTCCATCGACCGTAAATTGAAGCCGTGGCGTGATTGAAGTGTCGCATGATTTCCATCTCAAAGCCGAAGTCATTATATATATATTTTCCAATGGTACCACGGAATTGGGTGTTCCAACGTGGCAAATAAAAGTCACCGCCTATTGTACCAACAAAGCGGTTTGGTGCTACTATTTCCCAATATGGAGTCATGTAAACAGATCCAATAACTCCAGCCTGCCCTTCAAAGGCAAACCAGTCGCACAAAGGCAGAAAAGCCTTCAAATCTAACCCGTAACGACTCGAACTAAAAAGACCTGCACTTGCTTTCAAATATAAGCTTCCTAATCGAAGCTCTTTACTGAGGTCGAAAATGTTGAGATGAACATATTTATAACTATTTCCATATTGATTCACGATGGGGATGAATACTTGCCCAGATATTTGCCAATGGTCGCCAAAACTCCATTTGAATCCAGGTGAAAGTCGTATTAGGAATTCATATTGTGTTTTGTAATTGATGTCTCTGAAATTGAAATCTACACCTGAAAAGAAATCTATACCTTTAGTGTTGGTCTGACCGATGGCTTTGGGTTGCCCTGTGCACAAAAATGCAAGCAAAATCACGAACCATAGGAAAGGGCGTTTAAATAATGATGAATACAGATGATGCATTTTTACAATTATGTTTTATTTTGCTGCAAAAATAAATGAAAATCCCGAATTATCAACTTTTTATTTGAATTACGATTGTTTTTACTCTGCCTCCGCAAATAAACTGCGGAGGCAGAGTAATGATAATCACATATCCTTTTCCCAATCTATCAGGAACAGGTCGTTGACCCAGATTTCGGTGACGGAATGTCTCTGACCTTTGTCGTCAGTCCATTCGTTGTTGTGGAGGCTGCCGTCTACTGCAATCCGCTTCCCTTTCTTCACGTTCTTCACTACGCGATCAGCTACAGCACCCCATGCCACGATGGGGAACCATTGGGTGTTGTCGACCCATTCGCCATTCGCATTCTTTTTGCTTTCCGTCACAGCAAGACTGAAACGAGCCTTTTTGCTGTTGTTAAAGTTCTTCACTTCGGGCTCTGCACCCGGGCGGCCAATCAGCATGACCGAATTTCTCATTGTACTCATGTTTTTATGTGTTTAATTGTTATTAATAAGGTGATTAGTTGTTTTGCTCTTTACCCCAGTCCAAGAGGATGAAATTGTTCAGATGGATTTCTGTTGACAGGTGGCGTTGGCCGTTTTTGTCGACCCATTCGTTGTTACGCAAGGCACCGTCAATGGCGATCTGCTTGCCTTTTTTCACCACCTGTGCGACGCGCTCGGCGGTCTTGTCCCATGCCACCACCGTGAACCATTGGGTGTCTTTCACCTGCTGGTGGTTGGCGTTGCGGCGTGTTTCGTTCACAGCGAGGTTGAAACGTGTGACGATGCGGTTGTTGTTGAAGGTTCTCGTTTCAGGTTCTGCACCCGGGCGGCCAATCAGCATGACCGAATTTCTCATTGTACTCATGGTTGTGTGTGTTTAGTGTTTAATGAATAAGTTTATTTTGTAGTGTCGCCCCTTGATTGGTTTGACGATGCAAAGTAACAACACTTGTCAAGACTAAGCCGTTGATTAAACGTTTGTAGTCGACAGTAGTCGTTTGTTGTCGTTTGCTGTCGGATATAATGTTTGTTTTCAGTTGATTAAGTTTTTCGCTTTTTTCCACAACTTTTTATTATTTTTGCGTCAAAATTGAAAAACATAGTCAAATGGCAAAGGATCTGAAGCCTCATATCGGCATTTTTGGACGCAGGAATTGCGGCAAAAGCAGCCTTATAAATCTACTAACGGGACAAAATATCGCCATTGTGAGCGACACAGCGGGTACCACTACCGATCCCGTCAAGAAAAGCATTGAGATTTTCGGCGTTGGACCGTGCGTGCTCATCGACACAGCTGGCATCGATGATGTGGGGGCGTTGGGACAGCAGCGTGTTGAGAAGACGATGAAGGTGCTGGAGGAAATCGATTGCGCTATCCTCGTCGTTACTGGAAATAATTTCGCTGAGCCTGAGAAACAACTGATTGCCCGAATGAAAGAATTGGCGGTGCCGTTTTTCATCGTCCACAACAAGGCCGACGAAGAGCCGCTTCTTGCTGTAGTGAAAGCAGTGATGGAGCAGAATACGGGCGCTAAAGTGTTGGATTTCAGTGTTTCAAGAAACGATGACATTGCTCCTCTGGTCGAAGCATTGAAAAGAACTATTCCTGAGAGTGCCTATCAGAAAGTTTCCTTGTTGGGTGGTATCATCAAGCCCAACGAGGTGGTCGTTTTGGTCTGTCCCGTTGACTCAGAGGCACCTGAAGGCCGATTGATTTTGCCCCAAGTGATGGCCATCCGTGACGTGCTTGACAACGAATGCATCTGCGCAGTGCTGAAGGAGACCCATTTGCAGCAATATCTCGACACCATGCCCAAACCTGCCTTGATTGTCACAGACAGCCAGGTATTTGGCTTCGTGAGCAAAATCGTACCTGCTGACATTCCTTTGACCAGTTTCAGCATCGTCATGGCACGTCTGCGTGGCGACTTCGACAATTACGTGAAAGGCACGCCTTATCTTTTACACTTGAAAGACGGCGACACAGTATTATTGCTCGAATCGTGTACTCACCACAGCACTTGCGAGGACATAGGTCGCGTGAAGTTGCCTCGCATGATTCTGAAGTTCACGGGAAAAGACATCCGTTTCGAGTATGTGGCGGGTCTGTCGCCCATTGCCAACCCCGAAAAATACGCCATGGCCATCCAATGTGGCGGTTGCATGAGTACACGCAAACAATTGTTCAACCGTACCAATCTCTTTGTGAATCAAGGTATTCCGATTAGTAATTATGGAATGGCTTTGGCTTATATGAATGGCATTTTTGAGCGAGTGATGGAGCCGTTCCGTTAATCTTGCTTTTTGAGATATTCCAGCAGTCCCGTGCATCCTTCCAAAACATCCACCCAAGTGGCCTCAAAGTCGCCTGTGTACCACGGATCGACGACATCGCCTGGTCGATGCGTGTAATCCATCAACAAACTGATTTTATGATCAATATCCTCGCCGAACATCCGTTTCAGGTTGCGGAGGTTGTTGCGGTCCATGGCGATGATGTAGTCATAATTGAAATAGTCCTGCCGTGTCATCTGTCGAGCGGTCTTGCCCTCGCAGCCGATGCCGTGCTCAGCCAACTTGCGCCGTGCAGGCGGATAGACGGGATTGCCGATTTCCTCTGTCGAAGTGGCGGCAGAAGCTATCTCAAATTGGTTGCTCAAGCCAGTTTCATCGACGAGATGTTTCATCACAAACTCGGCCATTGGACTGCGGCAGATGTTGCCGTGACAGATGAAAAGGATCTTTATCATGTATATAGACTGAATAAACGTGCAAAGTTAGCAAAGATTCTCGTTTGCAGGGTCGACAAGTCCATTTCCAACAAATTTGCCGATGCTTCATAGACCTTTTCAACCCCGATTTCCGTCATGTCGGTTTCAAGGAAAAGACAATTCAAGTCGATGAATTTGAATGATTTATGTATCTTTCTTTCAGGATGCAGCAGACTTTCGCCCACAGAAAGATAAATTCCCTGCCCGATGAGTTGCTTTACATCTTGTTCGGTGCCGCTGAAACCATGAACAATCCAAGGTTGCTTGGCTTTGTGTTTCTTCCGCAAGGCGATGATTTCGTTATGGCTTCTCACATCATGCAGGATCATGGGCTTTTGCAAGGCTTCAGAAAGGTCGATTTGTCGCTCAAAGAGTTTATTCTGTTGCTCAAAACTCGCTTTGTGCATCTTGTCCAAACCTGCCTCACCTAGGGCAATGACTTGTGGCTGTTGCAAGTTCTCTTTCAGTTTGTTCAAGGTTTCATCAACTTGAAAATCAGCCTTATCCAATGCCCATGGGTGGATGCCGTAACTGTAATAGCCTTGTTCGGGACATGGTGTTTCCAATTCCAAGTTGACGATTTGGATGAGATTGTCGCCAGACTTCAATGTATGGGTGTGTATGTTGATAAAAGGGCTGTCCATGGCTGCAAAATTAGAAAAAATCCTTACTTTTGTCGCATGGAACAGAACCTCCTGCAAACGAATATCGCTTACCTTAAGGGCGTCGGGCCGAAGAAGGCCGAAGTCCTGAAGAAGGAGTTGGGCGTGCATACCTATCAGGACTTGCTCAACCAGTTTCCGTTCCGTTATATCGATCGCAGCCAAATCCAAAAGGTGGCCTACATCAATGACGATACGGTGTATTACCAACTCGTTGGCACCATTTCCAACATCAAACTCATAGGGGCGCCGAGGGCCACACGCGCCACGGGGCTTTTCAGTGACGAGACGGGCAGCATCGAAGTGGTGTGGTTCCGCGGACTGAAATGGATTAAGGACCGCTTCAAGCCGGGCGTGAAATATGTGTTGTTCGGCAAGGCCAGCGAGTTCAACCACAACTTCAACT
>CAMHRP010000008.1:0-83024 GCA_946187645.1 uncultured Bacteroidales bacterium
CGGTGATGTTGCGCACATAGCGGACTTTATAGCCGAGATGTTGCAAATATCTGAAAACCAAGTCAAAGGTGATGGCTGGACGGGCATGACCAAGGTGGGCGTCGCCATAGACGGTGGGGCCGCAGACGTACATACCCACATGTGGGGCGTTCAAGGGTTTGAAAGGCTGCTTGCAGCGCGAAAGGCTATTGTAAATATATAAGGTGCCGTTCATCTTTGTTATAGATTTGAATTATTGCGCAAAAGTACAAAATAATATGGAAGGATGGGCAGTAAAGTCAAAATGTATTGATTTGAAAGCTGAAAGAAAAGAAACAGGTGTTAGAAAAGGGAACCGAAGTTGTATGCCATGATTTTTTTTGAATTTTTTTCAAAAAATTGTTGGATAATTCAAAAAAGGCGTATTTTTGCGGAAAAATATGGAATGAAACGGAATAAAACTGAATTGAAATAGTATCAACCCAAGTATGAACTTAAAAATCTAAAGCTATGAAAAGGAACTCTACTATTGTGATGGCCACTGTTTTCTTTCTGTCGGTCATGTCGTTTGTAACGGGTTGCAAGAAGCCCATGGAAAATAAGGTTCCGATGGTGACTATGCTGGAACAATCGGTAGTGGTGAGCTACTACACGGCGCTGCTTTGTGCGGAGGCGACCGACGACGGAGGTGCCTTAATCAAGGAGCGCGGTTTCTGCTATGGGAAGGTGGGAGGTCCAATCGACACCCTGCTGTGTGAGGTAGGCTCATCATCCTTCTCCATCCAGCTGACAGGCTTGTCGCCTTTGACAGCCTACACCTGCCAGGCCTTTGCCAGCAATGAGGCTGGACGTGGCTATAGCGAAAAGTTCAACTTCACCACCATGTGCGACACGATACCGCTGGTTGACACTTACGTCGTGAAAGACATCACCCAGTATTCCGCAGTTCCCAGCGGTCGGGTGCTCAGCAGTGGAGGGCAGGAGGTGATGGAGCGCGGAATATGCTACAGCACAGAGCCCCGGCCTAACATTGAAAGCCCGCATGTGGCCTTAGGCTCGGGCATAGGTCCTTTTGAGTGCCAGCTGACCGACCTGCAGCCCGACACGAGGTATTATATCTGCGCATATGCGGTGTGCACCAAAGGCGTGTATTACGGCGACCAGCTGGTCTTCGACACCAAGATGCTGCCGATGGCGGTGCGCACCATATCGGTGTCGGATTTGACAGGATCCCGTGTGAAGGCAGCGGGCGAGGTGATCCGTGACGGCGGCTATGAGGTGAAGGAATGCGGATTCTGCTGGGGTGTTGGACATAACCCTACCATCGATGGGCTACACATGAAGGTCGATGTCCGAAAGTGCACGTTCGAGAGCTATTTCTCGGGTCTGGAGAAAGGCCAGACGCATTATGTGCGCGCCTACGCAATCAACGAAGAGGGTGTGGCATATGGTGATGAGTTGGAGTTTGTCCCTGACGACCCGTTTATGCCTTGGCCCGAAGGTACCCTGCCGGGACTGTTCTCCGTGAGCGAAGACCATCAGGTGCGTTTCTCACAAGGCAACCTGCAATACTGTGCCGATTATAATGTATGGCGTTTCGCCGAGGACCAATGGGATTTTGTGGGCGGTTCAGGTTGGGACTATGAACTCGGGGATGTGAATTTTGGGACAGTGTATAAAGATGGCGCCAAATGCGACAACACCAAGGTCTATTATTATTACGATGGCTGGATTGACTTGTTCGGATGGGGCACCAGCGGATGGAACAACGGCAATGTGTATTACCATCCCTGTGATTACACTTCCTATGTCCCGGATTGTTCGTTTTATGGTCCTCGTGGCAATTTTGACTTGACTGGAGAGTATGCCCATGCGGATTGGGGTGTACACAACACCATCAGCAACGGAGGCTCAAGACAATGGCGCACACCGAGTGCCGAGGAATTTTCGTATCTCCTTGGTGAAAGGGCCACGCCCTCGGGGATGCGTTTCGCCATGGCTGTTGTGGCTGGGGTTAGGGGAATGATACTCTTGCCTGACGATTGGGACGCTTCCACTTATCCGTTGGGATCTGTCAACATGTTTACCTATTATTTCGAAAACAAAATAACAGCCGGCGAATGGTTGGATGTGTTGGAGCCTGCAGGTGCGGTGTTCTTGCCTGCTGCCGGGGAACGCTACCAGTTTGCTTGGTACGACGGTGGGATTTGGTACGATTTGTATGGCCACTGTGGAGCGTTTACAGGCGGTGGGATAGCGTATTGGTATGATCATTGGTATGACCCGACAATTACTTCATCATTTACCAGTGGCTCATAATGGACGGTTTCGCAATTCCTGGGCGACGAGGTGGCAGGTGTGAACAATGGCTTTTCATTGGAGATATTTTCCACGGATAATTACGCTATTGAAGGCATTGCACCTACTATAAGATGTAACGGTAGGTCCGTCCGCTTGATTTCGGACGAGTGATTGCAGCGTTTGCAAAAAACACAAAATTTCGTTCCAACCTATCAACTCTTTTCGTACCTTTGCGGCAAAATCAGTTGGCAGTTTGTAGTTTGCAGATGCCAGTTGCGCTTCTACACGCTATCAGACTGCCTGACTGACAACTGAACAACTGACAACTTCAAACTTAAATAAAATGTACGCAAATTTTCAAGAGTATCTGAAAAAGGAATTGGCTCAGATTGAAGCCGATGGCCTTTATAAACGTGAACGCATCATCGAGAGTGCCCAAGGCGCTGAAATCATGGTTGGTGGCAAGGTGTGCCTCAACTTCTGCGCTAACAACTACCTCGGCTTGGCCGACAACCCCGAACTGATCCAAGCCGCCAAGGACGGTATGGATGCCCGTGGCTATGGTATGGCCTCTGTCCGCTTCATCTGCGGTTGCCAAGACCTCCACAAAAAGTTGGAAGCCAAGATCGCTGAGTTCTTCGGCACGGAAGACACCATCCTCTATGCTGCTTGCTTCGATGCCAACGGCGGTGTGTTTGAGCCGTTGCTTGGTCCCGACGATGCCATCATCTCCGATGCTTTGAACCACGCTTCCATCATCGACGGTGTGCGCCTCTGCAAGGCCCAGCGTTTCCGCTACGCCAACGCCGACATGGCCGACCTTGAGAAGCAACTGCAAGACGCTCAGAAGTGCCGCTTCCGCCTTATCGTCACCGACGGTGTGTTCTCGATGGACGGCAATGTCTGCCCGCTCGACAAGATCTATGAACTTGCACAGAAATACAATGCCATGGTGATGGTTGACGAGAGCCACTCTGCTGGCGTGGTCGGTAAGACCGGTCGTGGCGTGACCGAGCATTTCAACCTCCGTGGCAAGATCGAAATCCTGACCGGTACCCTCGGCAAGGCCTTCGGTGGTGCCATGGGTGGCTTCACTACGGGTCGTAAGGAAATCATCGACATGTTGCGTCAACGCAGCCGTCCGTATCTGTTCTCCAACTCGATGGCTCCTGGCCTCGTGGCCGCTGGCATCCGCATGTTTGAGATGATGAGCGAGACCAACACGCTGCAAGACAAGCTGCACGCCAACACCGACTACTTCATCAAGAAGATGACCGAGGCTGGCTTCGACTGCAAGCCTTCACAATCCGCCATCTGCGCTGTGATGCTCTACGACGCCCCGCTGTCGCAGAAGTTTGCCGCCAAGTTGCAGGAAGAAGGCATCTTCGTCACGGGATTCTATTATCCTGTGGTGCCGAAGGGTCAGGCCCGTATCCGCGTGCAGGTGAGCGCTGCCCACGAGCGTGAACACCTCGACAAGTGCATCGCCGCCTTCGTGAAGATTGGTAAAGAACTTGGTATTTTGAAATGAATGATGAATTAAGAATTAAGAATTAAGAATGTAGAAATCGGTGATTCAACGAAGTTAATGTCGCAATGCGTCGCAGGGCTTTGCTTCAATTCTACATTCTTAATTCTACATTCTGCATTAAAAATTGGTAATTGACAATGAAAAAGATATTGATCGTTGGTTCCGGCGGACAGATCGGAACAGAATTGGTGAAGAAGCTCCGTGCTACCTACGGCAACGAAAACGTGGTGGCTTCGGATCTTCGCCCTTTGACCGGTGAGATTGTCGAGAACGGTCCTTTTGAGAGAATCGACTCGACGCAAATCATGCAAATCGTCGAGGTGGTGAAACGCTACAACATCGACACGATTTATAACCTCGCCGCCATCCTTTCGGCCACGGCTGAAAAGAACCCCATGCTGGGTTGGAATGTCGGCATCGGCTCGTTGGTGAACTGCCTTGAGACGGCCCGCATCTTCAACTGTGCCGTCTTCACGCCTTCATCCATCGGCGCTTTCGGTGCCAGCACGCCGCACGACAACACGCCTCAAGACACCATCCAGCGTCCTAACACCATCTACGGTGTGACCAAGGTTACGGGCGAGTTGCTGAGCGACTACTATTTCACCCGCTTTGGCGTGGATACTCGTAGCGTCCGTTTCCCAGGCTTGATCAGCAACCTGACTTTGCCTGGCGGTGGCACCACCGACTACGCCGTTGAGATTTATTATGCTGCCGTTAAAGGTGAGAAGTTCTACTGCCCCATCAGCAAAGGCACCTACATGGACATGATGTATATGCCTGATGCTTTGGATGCCATGGTTGACATCATGGAAGCCGACCCGAGCAAGCTGGTGCACCGCAACTCGTTCAATGTGACGGCCATGAGCTTCGACCCGGAGATCATCTACAACGCCATCAAGAAGTACTATCCGAACTTCGAGATGGAGTACAAGTTCGACCCGATCCGTCAGGCTATTGCCGACAGCTGGCCGAACAAGATGGACGACAGCTGCGCCCGCAAGGAGTGGGGCTGGAACCCGAAGTACGACCTCGACAAGATGACGGTCGATATGATCGAGACCTTGAAGAAGAAGTTGCTGTAATAAGCCTTTTTCATCAGGTAAAGCGAATAGCGGGGCTTAATAAACTCCGCTATTCGTTTATTTTATGGCTGTCTTGAAAAGAAATATGTTCACAAATTTGTGAATATCTAAAATCTTTGTTATCTTTGCAGCATCAAATCAACGTTGAATGAAAGTTTTGTTTGACAAAGAATATCTTGGTAACCTATACGAAAAAGGAGATAGTGGTGATAAGAAACACCGATATCAGCCGCAGGTGGTCAAGAAATATAAGAGAGTGGTAGATTTGATGATAGATACACCTGATGTGTTGTCGTTAGCAAAGTATAAATCGTTGCACTATGAAAAATTGGTTGGTGATAAAGCCGGATTGTCTTCGGTAAGGGTAAATGACCAATATCGAATTGAGTTTGAGGAGATAAAGCAAGACAATGAGGTGATCGCGACAATTTGCAATATCACGGAATTAAGTAACCATTATCAATGAATACAAGATTATGAAAACAATGGAAGCAAATAAAATGGAACCTTTTGAACCAACGCATCCTGGAGAGGTGATTAAAGACGAGATAGAATATCGTGGTATTTCACAAAGGTCATTGGCGGCCCAGATAGGCGTCTCCTATACGCAACTGAACGAAGTGCTCAATGGTAAGCGTACTCTAAATACAGAATTAGCTTTGCTCATCAGTGCAGCCCTTGACATTGATGCCGAGCCGCTTTTGGCCATGCAGACCCGCTATAATGTGATTACTGCGCGGCGTAATCAAAATTTTGTTAGTCGGTTGAAGTCAATTAGAAAAATAGCGGCGACATTTTGATTTTTATGAGAAGTTCGCATACGATTCTCATTTTATGATTACTATTTTATGGTAATCATTTTAAGGTAATCTGATTTGTGGAAAACCATTATTTTTGCATTGTCTATCACACCTTAATAAATTATGCTCTCCAACCTAAAAAAATACCATATCATCCTCGCCTCCAAATCTCCGCGCCGACAAGAGCTGCTGCGCGGCATGGGCGTGGAATTTGAGATTCTGACCAAGGAAACGCCTGAAAACTATCCAGCAGATTTGCCTTTGGATGAGGTGCCGAAATACCTCAGCCTGCAAAAGTCATTGGCTTTTAAGGATAATGAATTGCCCGCTGATTATCTGCTGATCACCTCCGATACCGTTGTGATTTGCGAAGGTGAGATTCTGGGCAAGCCGAAGAATAGGGAAGACGCTGCCCGTATGTTGCAGTTGCTTTCAGGCAAGACGCATCATGTGGTGACGGGCGTCACGGTGCGCTCGGCGGAAAAGACCGAGTCGTTCGCGGTGCGCTCCAACGTGACTTTCGCGGACCTGGAACAGGACGAAATCGACTATTACATCGAGCATTGCAAACCCTACGACAAGGCGGGCGCCTACGGCATCCAGGAGTGGATTGGCTATGTGGGTATCAGCGGCTTGGAAGGCTCGTTCTACAACGTGATGGGCCTGCCGACCCGAAAATTGTACCAATGCTTGAAAGATTTTTGAATGGGATTTGCTTCGCAAAGAAATCTCTAAAAATCTAGTATAAAGATTTTTGATTCATTTTTGACAGATTTCTTGCCCGACAGGGCAATTCCAACAATGCTTTTTCCTATCTTTGCAGCATATTGTTTTAAAATGGACAAAAAACGCCCCCAAATACTGATTACCAATGATGACGGTTACGCGGCCAAAGGCCTTCGAAAACTGGTTACACTAATGCGAACCCTTGGCGATGTGGTGCTTGTTTCGACGGATGAGGTGATGTCGGCAAAGAGTCATTCCTGTAGTATCCGAGAAAGGATTTATGTGCGCCTTCTACATGAGGAGGAAGGCTTTAAAGAATATCGTTGCAATGGCACGCCCGTCGACTGCGTGAAGCTAGGATATCAAAAACTGATGACCCAATATCCTGACTTGGTGGTCTCAGGTATCAACCATGGGATGAACGCCGCTACAACAGTGGTCTATTCGGGAACGATAGGTGCTGTCATCGAGGCCTGCATGAACGGCTTGAATGCCATCGGCTACAGTCTTTTTAGCCTTGACCCTGATGCCGACTTTGACCATCTTGACACCGCCATCTTGGAAATCGCTAAGAAGGTGCTGATAGAGGGCTTGCCTAAAGGCATCTGCTTGAATGTGAATTTCCCCAAACGTTGCGAGGAACCTATGAAAGGCATCAAGGTGTGCCGGCAGGCGGCTTGCCGTTGGGTGGAATATTTCAAGGAACAATATGATGAGAAAGGCGAGCAGTACTACAACCTTGACGGGACTTTTGAGAGCGACGACATCGTGCCCGACACCGACCTCTGGGCGTTGCAAAACAATTATGCCTCGCTGGTGCCCACCTGCTTCGATTGGACGGCACATTCGCAGATTGAATTGATGAAAGAATTTGAAAACATAACTATTGATGCGAGACTTCGAGACACGAGACGCGAGACTATGGATAGTCCCGTGTCCCGCAGTCCCGTGTCCCATGTCAAATAATACGCTTATGAAAATCAAGGATAACTTTTGGCTTGGGCTCTTGGCTGGTGCCGCCAGTTTTGGGCTGTTTTTCCTTTTGCTGAACCTCATTCCTTGGGGTGAACAATATGGCCGTGCGCCTTATCTGTTGGCATTCATCCCAGGCATTGTGTTGTTTAGGATGCTGCTGGTGAAATGGAATTACGAACGGATTGGCAAGGGCATTCTTTTGGTCACGGTTGTGGGGATGCTGCTCGTGTTTTTCCTTTATAAAGTGTAGGGTCATGAAGTTCTATATCATCGCTGGTGAGGCATCAGGCGACTTGCACGCTTCCAACCTTGTGACTGAAATCAAGAAGAAGGACAAGAAGGCCGAATTTCGTGGTTTTGGTGGTGACCTTATGAAGGCCCAAGGCGTTGAGTTGGTGAAGCATTATCGAACAATGGCTTATATGGGCTTTGTGGAGGTGGCGGTCAACCTGAGAAAGGTATTGGGCAATATCGCCCAGTGCAAGAAGGATATTCTTGAATATCAGCCTGATGTCGTTGTCTTGGTGGATTATCCTGGTTTTAATTTGCGTATCGCTGACTTTGCCCACAAGAAGGGCTTCAAGGTGTATTATTATATTTCTCCTCAGGTCTGGGCTTGGAAGCGACGCCGTGTGCAAAAGATTAAGAAGTCTGTGGATAAGATGCTGGTTATCTTGCCTTTTGAGGAAGAGTTCTACAAGCGTTACGGCGTGGATGTGACTTTTGTCGGCAATCCTTTGCTGGATGAATTGGCCAAGGTGGGCACGGGCAACCGCTCGATTTTCCTGCGTCGCAACAGCCTTGGCGAACGGCGCGAAATCATTGCCATGTTGCCTGGCAGCCGTCGGCAAGAGGTGAAACGTACCTTGCCTGTGATGCTCAAGGCGGCTTCGCATTTTCCTGATTATCAGTTTGTTATCGCTGGCGTTTCTTCTCTGGATAAGTCTTTATACAAAGATATCATGGGCAATTCCGATGTCTTTTTTGTGGAAAACCAGACCTACGATTTGCTGCTAAACTCCAGTGCCGCATTGGTGACTTCGGGGACAGCTACCCTCGAAACAGCCTTGCTTTCAGTGCCGGAGGTGGTGTGTTACAAAGCCACGAATTTCTCCTATCGCCTCGCCAAATGGATGATCAAGGTGAAATTCATCTCGTTAGTCAATCTCATAATGGATAGGGAAGTGGTCAAGGAGTTGATTCAAGGCGACTTGAACGAGGATAATCTGGTCAAGGAGTTGGACCAACTGCTCCACAACGGCAAGCGTCAGCGCCAGTTGCTTGAGGATTATGAGGAATTGAAGGACAAACTTGGCAATGTTGGGGCTTCAGAAAAGGCCGCTGAGGTCATTGTTGAATCATTGAAGGCGAAGAAATAATTCGTTTCAAGCAAAAAATTTCTTTTTTATCGAATTTATTTATCGTTTTATTTGTAAATTGGAAATTTTTATATATTTGCAGTGTCCTAAAAACGAAGTGACATGAAAAAGAGATTTACGTTCTTGTTGGTTTTGCTTTTCATCGGAAATGCGCTTTTTGCCCAAAACTCGACCCAAGGCAAGGAGTTTTGGCTTTCGTTCATGAGAAACGGCTATCAGTATAATGGTACAAATTGGGTGGAGACGCAGGTGATGGTCAGCGCGAAACGGGCTTGTAGCGGTACGATAAGCAATCCTCGCACTTCGTGGTCGATGACTTTTGAGGTTGGAAACGAGAGTGTTGTGGTGCTGCAAATCCCTTTGGACGAGGGCTATAATACCAACAACGAGGGCTATCCTTCCAACTTTGGGCTGGAACTGACCGCTACGGATACTGTCTCTGTCTATACCGCCAATTGTGCTACTAATTCGTTTGACGCCACTTTTGTGCTTCCCGTTGAAAGCCTTGGGTCGGACTATATCGTCCAGTGCGACAGCCAGTCGAAGACGCAGTCATCGTTCGGTGATCTGGAGACAAGCGCCTTTCTCATCGTCGCCACGGAGGACAATACCCAAATTGACATCATCCCGTCGGAGACAACCCTTGACGGACACGGTGCCGGTACCACCTATTCGGTCAGTCTCGACAAAGGCCAGACTTATTTCATGCGCTCTAATAACTCTTCCAGCTCCCGCGATTTTTCGGGCACAAAGATTAGTGCCCGCGACAGCAAGAAAATCGCTGTCTTCAATGGCAACACGCTGACCACCATCCCCAATACGTTGACGGATGGATATGACCACATCTTTGAACAGGCCTTGCCTGTGGAAACCTGGGGACAACAGTTTGCGGTCACAAGCTCGGCGAGCCGCACGCGCGACTTGGTGAAGGTCACGGCAGGCCACGACAACGACACGGTGTGGTGCAACGGCCAGTTTGTGGCGGCACTCGATGCCGGGCAGTCGTATAGTTTTTGGCTGTATTCGGGCTATGGGAACCATCAGTTCGGCGGAGGCGCTTGTTTCGTCGAGACCTCGCTGCCGAGCATGCTCTACCTTTACAACACGACTTGCTACGATTTGGGGACGATGGAGTACGGTGACCCCTCTATGGTGTGGATTCCACCCGTCGAGCAAAAAATCAACGAAATCACGTTCTGCACTTTCAACCACAACAAGGCGCCCATCGATTACCATTATGTGAATATTGTAGTGGAGACGTCAAGCGTGAACGAGGTGTATCTTGATGGTACCCTCATCAGTCCCGACCGATTTGATCCGCTCATTGGCAACGGAGCTTATTCTTTTGCAAGGGTACAAATCTCACATGGTGTCCATCACCTTTCTTGCATTTGGGGGCTCATCGCGCACGTCTATGGCTTCGGGACTGTCAAGGGCTACGCCTATTGCGTGGGTGCCAATGTGCTGGACTTGTCGGGCAGCCTGTTCGTCAACGGACAATCGAGCAACTTGTATCATAACGGCTTGTACCTCTGCGTGGGCGAGAGTGCCGATTTCATGCTGCGCACCAACTATCCCGTGAGGCGCGTGTTTTGGATGTTTGACGGCGTGATGACGGAGGGTGGGATGACTGCAACGCATGTCTTCGAACAGGTCGGGGATTTCGTCACGAAGGCGTTTGTCGAAGGTATCGACGCATTCACGTATGAGCCGGTTTACGACACGATGACTATTGATGTGCATGTTGGTGAGCCAGAATATCATTTGAACGACACTATGGTTTGTGATGTCGACGCTTTCGACTACTATGGAGTGTCGTATTCGCAATCGGGTCATTATGAACGGATTGGACACAACATCTTTGGCTGCGATAGCACCTATATCTTGACCCTTGACATGGAGTTTACGCCGCACTTTGAGTTTGTCGGCACACATTGGCCTATCGGCGGCAGCGAGACGCATATCAGCGTGAACGAGTATGGCATTCGTCCTTTGGAGCCTCGTGCTCATATTGATACAGTGCTTTGGCAGATAGATTGCCCCAACTGGTACGTTGAACCGCATGGTAAAGGCGAGACATGCACTTTATACATTTTCTCTTATCTTCTGGAACCTGTAACCTTGCATGCCTGGGTCATCAACCGCTGCGACACAGTGCATGAGGAGTTCTTTATCCAGACTTCCTATTTTGATGTGGAAGAGAATGCGCAAAGTTCTGGTTTTGTGATTACTCCCAATCCTTCCGATGGAAATGTGACGCTTCATTTTGGCGGCTTGAAAGGAGTTGTAGAGGTGGGAGTGTGTGATTGTCAAGGCAAAAAAGTGGATGACTTTTCCATCGATACAAACCTGAGCGAAGAAACGACCTACACAATGTGGAAATTGAAGAACGGTTTGTACTTTTTTGTGATGAATTGCAATGGCACAACACTGACCCAAAAAGTGATGCTGTTAAAGTGAAATCGATAAAACGTATACATGATGAGTAAACGATTTGTTACATTATTGCTTTTCATGGTAGGTTACTTCGCCACCATGGCACAGACATCCACCCAAGGCAAGGAGTTTTATTTCAGCTTCATGCGAAACGGGTTGGATGTCAATGGGATGTTAGAGATCCAGGTGATGATAAGCGCAAAGCGTTCTTGTGTGGGAAAGGTGCGTGAGTTTAGGGCGGATAACAATGAGGGATGGAGCTACAATTTTTCGGTTGAAGCCAATGGAGTGACGGTTGTGACCATACCTAACTACGGACGTTATTTCCATATAGAGGAGGAGGAACAGGTGGCAAACAGGAAGTCGCTGAAACTGGTGGCCACTGATACCGTTTCGGTTTACATCTCTAATCATGCTAAGTTCTCATTTGATGCTAGTTATGTACTGCCAGTTGAAAGCTTAGGTTCGGAGTATATTATCCAAAACGTGCACCAGTCGACGGACAATGCCGCGCCTGAGATGAAGACCAGTTCGTTTCTGATAATTGCTTTGGAAGATGGCACGCAAGTTGACATCAACCCGTCCGTCTTGACTTTGGGAGGTCATGAAGCAGGGCAAACCTTTTCGGTCACTTTAAACAAAGGACAGTCCTATTTTGTCAGGTCGAATTACACAACTCCAGATCGTGATTTGTCGGGTACAACAATAGTTGCACATAATAACAAAAAGATAGCCGTCTTCAATGGGAACACGTTGGCCAAAATTTCTGCGCCAGCTCATGAGCTTTCCCAAGACCATGTTTTTGAACAAGCCATCTCGGTGGAGAAATGGGGCAAACAATTCATCCCTACCACCTCTCAGGGCCGTACACGCGACATCGTGAAAGTCACTTCATCTGCCAATTCTGATACGGTTTGGATCAATGGGGATTATGTGACAACGCTTAATTTTGCTGAGTCATACGAGTTCTCGCTCTACGATGTGGAAGGCTCTTGCTTCATTGAGACCACCGAGCCAAGTATGGTATATCTATACAACACTACTGGAAATGAGTTGGAACAAGTTGGAGATAATGTGGGCGATCCTTCGATGGTGCTTATTCCGCCTGTCGAACAACGCATCTATGATATCACCTTCTGCACTTTCAACAATGCAGAGGCTGCGCTTGACAACCATTATGTCAACATTGTGGTGCCTAATGAGGGTGTGGAAGGCGTTTATCTTGATGGCAATGTCATTGATGTTGCCGAGTTTCAACCTATTGTCGGAAACGATGAATTTTCATACGTGCGGAAGGAGATTTCTCATGGTAAGCATCAGTTGACCTGCCTCGCTGGCGTAATTGCTCACGTTTATGGCTTTGCTCGGGCAAAAGGCTATGCATATTGTGCGGGCGCAAACATGATTACACTGAACACCAAGCTTTATGTTGATGATATCCCAAGCAGTTTCTATTCCGATGGGGTGTGGCTTTGTGTCGACGAGGAGGCGGAGTTTAAGGTGCAAGCCAATTATAACCTTAACAAAGTGACCTGGGATTTCGGTTTACCTGGTCTGGTTGTTGGCGAGCAGGTGATGCAGAGTTTTCCCGCCGCAGGCGACTATACGGTAAACGCGTATTTGGAAGGTGTTACGGTTTATTCCCAACAACTTGTGTATGACACGCTTTCGGTTGAGGTGCATGTAGGCGAACCTAAACTGTATTATGATACCCTGGATTTGTGCAAGGAGGATTCGTGTGTGTATCATGGATCGGTTTACTACAATTCGGGTGAGTATGTCATTTCAGGCCAGACTGATTTCGGCTGCGATAGTACTTATTTCTTGTCTCTTGAAATGGGCTTCACACCTGATTTTGAAATCCAAGGTAACCATTGGCCTATCGGCGGCAGTGAGACCCACATCAGCGTGAATGAGTACGTCATCCAACCTGTTGAACCTCGGGCTCACATTGATACAGTCTTATGGCAAGTTGATTGCCCCAACTGGCGCGTGGAACCTCATGGCAGCAAGGGCAAGTATTGCACGTTATATATTCATTCCTACTTGCTGGAACCTGTAACCTTGCATGCTTTGGCTATCAACCGTTGTGATACCGTTCAGCGGGATTTTTCCATTCAAACATCTTATTTCGACCTGCCTGAGGCAAATGAAGTCATTGAGTTTGAGGTGGCTCCTAACCCGTGCGATGGCCGTTTGACCTTGCGCTTTGGTAACATGGTTGGTAGTGCTGAAATAGAAGTTTACAATAGCATAGGCCAAAAGACAGATGCTATCCGTTTGGACTTGAACACTTGTAAGGAAGTGTGTTATACGATGACTAACTATGATAACGGATTATATTACTTTGTATTGAAACATAATGGTCGGACGCGGACCGAAAAAGTGGCACTGATCCGTTAATAAACTGGATAAAAGATTATTATATGAAACCTGATCTTAAAAAACGATTGTTTTGGATGGCTTTAGTGCTGTTGGCTTTGCCATCTTGTATCAAGGAAGGCAACAATACGATTCTGGTCAACGACCCACAAGATATCCCATTCATCATCAAGTACCTTCCTGACGATTTGTTGAACCTGTTCGGTGAGGAAAACGTGTATTTCGGTGACCAGCCACCTGTGGTCGATATGGAGTTCAAGTCAATGCATCAATATGTGGCCACCAATTTGCAACCCCCTTTCGCGCCTCCTGTGGGTACCACGTCGCCGATCACCTATTACCACAAAATCAATCAGCAATATCTTCAGATTGCGGACTATATCAGCATGACCTCGGAGGAAAACCAATGTAAGGTGATTTCGCCAGTTTATTTGACAGGTCGCGGCAATGATTTCACAGTCTATTATCATGAAGCGCCTCAAACCGATGGCCATCCCGAACATGCGGTGCTGTTTTCCGGCACCTTGACTGCCAATGGTATCAAGAATTTTATGTATGGATATAAGATATTGAAGTACAATGATTCCATTGTCCCGCCAACGGTCTATCCCGCCAGTTCTATTTTTATCTTCAAAGACTATGACGGATTGGCGGAGAAATGCGTTTGGTATAATGATTCTTTAGTCAACCCTCAAAACTGATGAAGTCATGAAAAAGTTGATTTTTATTCTGGCTTTCAGTCTTTTGTCAGTGGTTTCAATGCAAGCTCAGTTTGCCAAGCCATTGAAAAATAGAAATTTCGTCTGTCGAAACACCGGTTCGTTAAGCATGGGTCTGACAGGGAGCTTTGCGGCCAACGATATGTGGTATTCTGCGGTCAACAAGTCCGTCCTTACCCCTTATCTTGCCCCGACTTTTGGTGTGGCTTTAGAGTGGAAGACCATGCAACGTATTGCTGTCGGCTTGGATGCTTCTTATGCCATGCGCGGTACGAAAGAGGCTTTTGCTACGGAGTTTATGACCAGTTATTCCTCGACGACTTTCGCCCGGGTGAATTATGTAATGACTTTGAATGGCATCGAGATTCGTATCCCGGTTTCCTGTTATTTGGGTTATGGTGAGAATGTTAGACCGTATCTGTTTGTGGCGCCCCGTTTCGACCTTTGGCTGAATGGCAATGCACGATGGGAACGCACTTATGATGATAATAGCTATCAACCATTGGTTTATGAAACGGAGTTGACGAAAGCGACTGTCGAGCCATTTGATGTCAGTGCTGTAGCAGGTGTCGGGCTATGCAGTCGGTTTCTGGTGTCTCGGACGCAGTTTTTCGTGAAATTCGACCTCTCGTATGGCATCAGTGTGCTCAGTAATTTCTCTCAACACGAGGTCGATGAAGATGTAACTTTTCAGGGTTGGGGCGACATCGAGCATGAAACCTTGGGCAAACGCTACTTGCAAAATGTGGAAGCACGGCTCACATTGCTTATGCCTTTGCGCAAGTCGCTGAAGGATGCCTGCGCGTTCGACCAACGTATGAAAAAGAAATGAAATCAATCTGGTTTGTGTATAAAAAATCCTTTTTAATCTAAATTTTTGTCGTTTTATCGTTTGTTTTTAAATTTTTTATTCTATATTTGCAGCGATAATTTATCCGAAATGCCGTGAAAAAGAAATCCACACTATTGCTTCTTCTGCTTTTCGCCGCTTTTTCGATGATGACGGCGCAGAATTCCTCTCAAGGGCAGGAGTTTTGGATTTCCTTTATGCAAAACGGTTATCGGGAATATGACGGCAATCTTACATCATGGGTTGAGAACACTGTGATGGTTAGCGCGAATCGAGCTTGCACTGGCACGGTAAGAAGAGCTTGCAACCCGACTGAAAGCATTAGTTTTTCGGTTGACGACAATGGCATCGTCTTTCTTGATATTCCTGAAACTTGGGCCTACAATGAAGGCAATGAGGAGTCAATCGATAATAAAGCTATCGTGCTGACGGCTTCCGATACCGTATCGGTTTTCATCAGCAACATGGCCACGTATTCCTTCGACGCATCTTTTGTGCTTCCTGTGGAAAGTCTTGGTTCTGAATATATTATTCAATCCGACCAGCAGTCGATAAGTGACAACGTCAATAGTCGCCAAAAGGAAACCAGCTCTTTTCTTATCGTTGCTGTTGAGGATGATACCGAAGTGGAAATCACGCCTTCTGTGGCTACACTGAAAGGTCACAACCCAGGAGAAGCCTTCACGGTTTCAATGTCGGCGGGTCAGACGTATTTCGTAAGGTCGAACAACAAGACGGAGTGGCGTGATCTTTCAGGAAGTACGGTGTTTGCCCGTAATGGAAAGAAAATCGCAGTCTTCAATGGAAACACCATCACTCGTATCCCTGGCGACGCTTCGAATGGTCGCGACCACATCTTTGAGCAGGCTCTACCCGTCGATTCATGGGGGAAACGTTTTGTGGTCACTTCTTCTGAAGGCCGTGCTCGCGACATCGTGAAAATCACTTCGTCTGCCGACGACAACTTCATCTATCGAGATGGCGAGGAAATCGCCATTATTGGCTATGGCGATTCCTTTGAGTTTGACCTTTTAAGCGACGACGGATCCTGCTTCATTGAAACCTCTGAGCCCAGCGTTGTTTACCTATATCATACGAGTTGGGAAGACCCTTTCGAACAGTCTCCACATCGACTTGGCGACCCTTCGATGGTCTGGATCCCCCCCATCGAGCAAAGGATTAAGGAGGTGACTTTCTGCACTTTCGACAACGAACATGACTTAGCCTCCATAGAGCACCATTATGTCAATATCGTTGTGCATCGCTTAGACAATGACCAGCTTCTTCTCGATGGAGAACCTTTAAACAGCGCCGATTTTCAATATGTTAACGGTAGTGGCGACTTTTGCTTCATTAGGAAGGAGATTGCGCATGGCACGCATCATCTTAAGTGTGAGTCGGGGCTGATAGCCCACGTTTATGGTTTCGGTGAGGCGAGGGGGTATGCCTATTGTGTTGGTGCTAATGTGTTAACACTCAATGCAAAGATGTATGTTAACGGACTGTGGAGCGGATCGTATCATGATGGCCTGTACATGTGTAGTGAAGGCTGTGTCGAAATGCGTGTGGTGACCAATTATACTGTTGAACAGGTGGATTGGAATTTCGGCGATGGAATGACGGCTCAAGGTATTGAAACCATGCATTGCTATCCCCACATAGGCGATTTTTATGTTGAAGCTTATGTCTCAGGATTCAACACGCTGACTTTGGAACCTATTAATGACACCATGAGCATCGTGATCCATGTAGGAGAACCTTTTTATTTCTATGGGAACTACGAGGTCTGTGATTCTTTGGTGTTGTTCGACCAAGTGTATCATCATTCGATGCATTCTGAGTTTGAGGGAACCAACATTTTTGGATGCGACAGTTCGTTTTTCATAACGGTTAACATCGTCGGGAGTGCTCCAAGATTTCAGATTGTCGGCAACCATTGGCCCATTGGTGGCAGCGAGATTCACGCTAGCAGGAATGAGTATTCCATTTTGCTTGATAACTCTGTGAATGAAATAGATACGGTGATATGGCAAGTTGATAATCCGAGTTGGAAACTGGAACCCCATGGAAAGGGTGAGACTTGCACCATGTTGATTTACACCTTCCTGCTGGATCCAGTCATGCTTCATGCCTATGCCGTTAATGCTTGTGATACGGTTCACGAAATGTTTTTCGTTCAAACCTCATATTATGATGTGGAGGATAATTCCGATTGCTTTTTTGAAGTGTACCCAAATCCAACAAAAGGACAGCTGACTTTGCGTCTCGGAGCGTTAGAAGGCCTGGTTGAGGTGTCGGTATACAATGTTTTGGGTCAGAAAGTTGATGCATTTTGTTTAGATGCCAGTTGCTGCAAAGAAAAGACTTTCTCCATGCCGAACTTGTGCAGCGGATTGTATTATTTCATGTTGCGAGGAGAGGGAGTGTGTGCCACCCGAAAAGTATTGCTCGAAAGATAATGTAACAAAACCATGAAAAGGAAACTACTGAAACGGTTTTTGTTTGCGTTGGCTGTCATGCTGTCGCTGACTTCTTGCCTCAAAGAGGGCGATACATCGGTTTTGGTCAACGACCCACAAGAGATTCCTTTTATAACTGATTATCTTCCAGAGGATTTACTGATGATGTTTGGTGAGGAGAATGTGCATTTTGGCGATTGCCCTCCCGTAGTTGAGTTGGAATTTAGGTCGCAGCATGTGTATGTGGCCACAAACTTGCAGTCCCCCTATGCTCCTGAACCAGGTGGTCTTTCACCCATAACTTATCTCCACAAATTAAGCCGACAGTATCTGCAAATGGCGGATTATGTCGGAATGAATTCGGAGGAATTCCGTTGTAAAACGGTTTCCCCCGTATATTTGACCGGTAGAGGCGATGATTTCACTGCCTATTTCTATGAGTCGCCGCAAATCGAAGGTGCACCGGAATATGCCGTTCTTATGTCGGGTACCCTGACCAATGAAGGCATAAAGAATTTCATTTATGGTTATAAAATACTGAAATACAACGATTCCGTTATTCCTCCCTTGGCCTATCCGGTCAATTCCATCTTCATCCTCAAAGACAGGGATGGCTTGGCAGAGCAATGCTCTTGGTTCACCGATTCCTTGTTTCATCCCCAAAAATCAATGAAGCCATGAAGAAGCGAGTCTGCATTTTGGTTTTCGTTTTGTCAGCGATGCTTTCGGTACAGGCTCAGTTTGCCAAACCGCTGAAGAAAAAAAACGACTTCAAAAGGGCTTTTAGCCTTGGCATTACGGGTAGTTATGCAGCCAATGACTTGATTTATAGCTCTGTGACAAAGTCTTCGATGCGTCCTGTTTTCGACCCGACTTTTGGCCTCGCTGCTGAATGGAACACTATGCCCCATTTTTCGGTCGGATTGGATGTTTCCTATGCCATGCGTGGTGGTCAAAAGACATTCAACACCGAATTCCAGACGAGCTATTCTTCGACGACATTTGCCCATGTGAAATACGATATAACCATGAATGGTATTGATTTGCGTATCCCATTATCGTTTTATTTCGGCGACGAAGGGAACTTGCGACCCTATGTGTACCTCGCTCCACGCCTAAGTGTTTGGACGGGAGGGAAGGTCAGTTGGGAACGCACTTACGATGATCCGAGTTTTCCTTCGAAATCTTTCGAAAGCGGGCTCAACGAGGCTTTGATGTTGCCCTTTGACTTGAGCGCGATGGCAGGTGTGGGATTGTGCGCTCATTTGAAGACTGGACGTAGGGCCTTGCTTTGTAAACTTGACCTTGGCTATGGTGTCAGTGTATTGAGCAATTTCTCACAAGGCGAAGTCAATGGAGAAGTTGCGTTTGAAGGTTGGGGGGATATCGCGCATGAAACTTTGGGCCAACGACGACTGCAAAACTTGGAAGTCCGACTGGCAATTATGTTACCACTCCAAAAACCTGTCGCCGATGCTTGTGATTTCAATCAGAAACCGTATAAATCAAGATAAATCTCAATGATGTCAGACTGGAGCAAATATCCCTTTGTTAGAATCTTGATACCCTTTGCTTTGGGTGTTTGGTTCTGTGTTAACCTGCCTTCTTTGCAGCTCGCTCCGATGACTGTCGTTTTCGTTGCTTTTGCATTGTTGGCCATGGCAGCACTGACTGCTTTTGTCCTGAAAAGCTATCGCTTTAACTGGGTGTTTGGAACCATCATGGCGTGTTATCTTGTCATGGCAGGGTATGCCTTGACTCGCGTCCATGAATCGGAGGCAAGTAAAGATTACTTCCGTAACTTTGAGACAGATGCAAGTTGTTATGTTGCACGCATATATGATGATCCTGTTGAAAAAGCAAACTCCATTCGAGCGGTTTTGAGCTTGGAGTATCAGTTTGGCGATAGCTTGCCATCGCGTGCTGTCACGGGAAAGGTTATGGCTTATTTTTCGAAGACAGACTCTGCCTTTGCGTTGCATTATGGTGACTTGGTTGCCATACCCACTCCAATCCGCGAATTGCAACCGCCTCTGAATCCTGAGGAGTTTGACTATCGTACTTATCTGCTTAGGAAAGGCATTACAGGACAGACCTATCTGAAAGATGAAGATTGGATTGATTTGGAGGTAAATAACGCCAACCCCTTGTATGCCTTCTCTTATCGATTTCGTAATACATTGTTGTCTTCCTTGCATCGAAGCGGATTGAATGACGATGAATTTGCCGTAGCTTCGGCTATTCTTTTGGGGTATGATGACAAACTTGCCGATGAGGTGCGCAAAAACTATGTGGCTGCGGGCTCCATGCATATCCTCTGTGTTTCGGGCATGCATGTCGGGATTATCTATCTGCTGGCGAATTTACTGTTGGGTTTTCTCAATCGGAAAAAATGGCAGAAGACCTTGAAGCAGGTGCTTTTGTTGGCCTTGATATGGTTTTATGCGCTCATTGCAGGTCTGTCGCCCTCCATTTTACGTGCCTCATTGATGATTTCTTTCGTCATCATTGGTGAGGTGATTCATCGTAAAGGATTCGTCATCAATTCGATAGCGGCTTCAGCGTTTATCCTGCTTTGTATCAATCCGAACAATTTGTTCGAAATCGGTTTCCAGCTGTCGTATGCTGCTGTGATTGGCATTGTGGTGCTGCAAAGACCAATATACAGTTGGTTTGTCATCAAAAACAAACTTCTCGACAAAATTTGGAATGTTACGGCGGTGGCACTTTCGGCACAAATCGCGACAATCCCGTTTACATTGTTCTATTTCAATCAGTTCACCACTTATTTCTGGTTGAGCAACCTGTTCATGACTCCGATTTCGTTCATCGTGGTCATCAGCGGGATGGTTCTGTTGCTCGTGTCGTGGATTCCATACGTAAACGTACTTGTCGGCTATCTGGTTTGGGGCTCAGTGTATGTGATGAACGCCATCGTTTCATGGATAGAACGTTTGCCTTTCTCGATAGTCAAAGGCTTGTATGTCAGTGAGTTTGAGTTTTCTATGCTATTGCTTGCCTTTATAATGCTATTGTTGTTCGTGGCATTGAAGAAGCGGCGGATGTTCATTGGCGTGTTGTCGGCGCTGCTGTTGATGATGATATCGGTGACAGTTCGTTTGTATCAATCTGATAGTCAGAAAGGAATGACGGTGTTCAGTCTTCGTGGACATACTGCGGTTGATTTTGTTATGGGAAGGGAGCATCTGTTATTGGCCGACTCTGCGCTGATGTACGATGAATCTGCTGTGGATTACAGCCTAAGGGGCATATGGACGAAACGTCATCTTTCGTCGCATCCCGAAACGATTCGACTAAACGAGGATTTTGTAGGGGATTACCTGTGCAAAAAGTCGAATCTCGTTTCGTTTGAAGGAAAACTGTTTGCACTTTGGGAAGAGGAACAAGTCGAGGATAGCCTTTCCTACCGACTTCCTGTGGATTATCTATTGGTTTCGCAAAGACAAAACCCTGATGTGCAGTCCGTTGTAAATGCATACGACACCAAGTTGCTCCTCATTGACGGGGCGATGCCTCGCTATTTGGCCGAAAAGTGGATGGCACAAGCCAATGAATGGCATTTGCCTTATCAAGATATTGGAAAAGGAGCCTTTGAGGTCGGCTTCTCCCTAAAATGAAAAATGCCCAATCAGGAGCCCAATTGGGCATTTTGTTGTGTAGAAGTTGTTAGATTGTTTTCTCATTTCTCTTTAAAAACATCACAAACAGAACCAATCCCAATACGGTGATGGCTGCACCGATGCCATAACCGACAGGACGTGATAGAAGTGAACCCAAACCGCCGTCGGCAGCCTTGGCGACGAAGAGGAAGCAACCCGTTACCATGGTCATGAACAGGGCAGGGACGAGGGTGATAAGATACCAAAGTTTGCCTTTGTTTTTAGCCAGATATACCGAGATGGCCCAAAGTGTGACTGTAGCCAAGACTTGGTTGGCCCAGGCAAAGTAACGCCAAATGACCTGGAAACCTTTGGCATCGGATATGCTGTAGACCAAGATGGCTGCAGTGACAACAAACATCGGGATAGCCACAATCAGGCGATTCTTGATGGGCTTTTGGTCATAGTGCATGAAATCGGCGATGATGAGTCGTGCCGAACGCAGTGCCGTGTCGCCTGAGGTGACGGCAGCACTGATGACACCCAAGATGGTGATGGTGGCGATGATAGGCGTGAACCACGTGTTGGCGATGATGCCCACAATGGCAGCACCGCTCTTGCCCGTCACATCCACAACGCTGTCGGGACCGAAGAAATAAGCGGCAGCGGCAGCCCAGATGAGTGCAACCACGCCTTCTGTAATCATGGCACCGTAGAATATCGGGCGACCTTGCTTCTCATTCACCATGCAACGCGCCATCAGTGGGGACTGCGTGGCATGGAAACCCGAGATGGCACCGCAAGCGATGCTGATGAACATCATCGGGAAGATGGGGTTGTTGGCCGCGTCAGGGTGACGGTTTTGCATGCCGCTCCACAATTCGGGAATCTCGGGCTTGTAGATGAGGAAAGCCACAAAGATGGCCACAGCCATGCCCAACAGCAAGATGCCGAAGATGGGATAGATCTTGCCGATAACCTTGTCGATGGGTAACAAGGTGGCAATCAGGTAGTAAGCCAAGATGATGCCAATCCAGATATAAGGATTCCAGCCCTGTGTAAAGTGTGCGTTGAGCAGCGTGGCAGGGGTGTTGACGAAGACTACGCCGACCAAAATCATTAAGATGATTGTGAAGGCACGCATCACCTGTTTGGCACCATTGCCCAAATAAGTGCCGTGGATTTCGGGTAGGCTCGCGCCCTTGTTGCGCAAAGATATCATGCCAGCCAGATAGTCGTGGACGGCACCGGCGAAGATGCTACCCAACACAATCCAAAGGAAAGAGGCTGTACCAAACTGCGCCCCCATGATGGCTCCGATGATAGGGCCTACTCCCGCGATATTAAGAAACTGGATGAGGAAGATGCGCCAAGGCTTCATCGGCACATAGTCGACGCCATCGGCCATGGTAGTGGCAGGTGTGGCCCTTTGTGGGTCGGCGCCAAACAACTTTTCAACGAAATTTCCATAAATGAAATAGCCGAGAATGAGGACGGCCAAAGCGATAAAGAAGGTGACCATAGTTTGTCTGTTTATTTGCCGCAAAATTACAGTTTTTGAAAAACAAAATGTACGGTTGCGCCTAAAAAAGCAAACAAAAAGCGGCTTGAAGTCTTTCAAGCCGCTTGAGTAGTTGTTTTGTTGCAAGGATTAATCGTCGATTTTAGTTACAACGAAGTTCTTGTTAAACTTGATTTCAAGTTCACTATTCAGTTCAATGTCCCAACCTCTGCGTTTTTTTTCAATTTTTTTGATGCTTTGATCAGCAAAGTTGGTTTTCACGTAGTTGGCGATGGGCTCGGGGATAAGTTCTGCGGGCACATTTGTATAAATAGTGGAATGCTCACAGTCGATTCTTTTCCATTCGGGGGAGCGAGTGAATTCGATTTGAGTACCATCGCTCAAGGTTACTTCGTATTCATCCCATTCAGTATTCACCATAAGAACATTAGCTTTGGGAAAGTACTGACCAACGAATTTGGTGATACCAGGGTTACTGTTGTCGTTTTGCGCCATTGTTGTGCCCATGCAACAGAAGAGTATGGCGATGAAAGCGGTAATGATACTTGACTTTTTCATTTATAATTGATTTAGAATATTTATTGATAATAATAATTTACTAATTACAAAATTCGTGCCACAGTCTTATTCCTTTTTACCGCCAAATTCCATCAAATAAGCTTTCAAGAACGCATCAATGTTGCCATCCATAACGCTTTGAACGTCAGAGGTCTGGTAGTTGGTACGATGGTCTTTCACGCGGCGGTCGTCGAAGACATAGGAGCGAATTTGGCTACCCCATTCGATCTTTAGTTTGCCCGCCTCGATCTTGTTTTGCTCTTCCATGCGGTGACGCATCTCACGGTCGTAGAGTTGCGACTTCAAGAGGCGCAAGGCGTTCTCGCGGTTCTTGGGCTGGTCGCGGGTTTCGGTGTTCTCGATGAGGATTTCCTCTTCCTCGCCCGTGTAGGGGTCTTTGTATTGGTAGCGCAAACGCACGCCCGACTCCACCTTGTTCACGTTCTGTCCACCTGCACCGCCACTGCGGAAGGTGTCCCACGACAGACGCGATTGCTCAATCACGATTTCGATGGTGTCGTCGACGAGAGGGGTGACAAACACCGAGGCGAACGAGGTCATGCGCTTGCCTTGGGCGTTGTAAGGGCTGACGCGTACCAAGCGGTGCACGCCGTTCTCGCCTTTCAGGTAGCCATACGCATAGTCGCCTTCAATCTTCATGGTCACCTGCTTGATGCCGGCATCGTCGGCTTCCAAGAGGTTGGAGATGGTTAGTTTGTATTTGTGGTTTTCGGCGTAACGCATATACATGCGCATGAGCATCTGAGCCCAGTCTTGGGCCTCGGTGCCGCCTGCGCCCGCGTTGATCTTCAGCACGGCACTCATCGGGTCGGCTTCTTCGCGTAGCATGTTTTTGAACTCCAGGTTCTCCACGATTTGAAGGGTGGCGTTGTATTGCTCATCTACTTCTTCCTCTGTGGCTTCGCCTTCCTTGGCAAAGTCGAAGAGCACGGTGAGGTCGTTGCCAGCGTCTTCGGCTTCCTTGTATCCGTTGAGCCAGCCTTTCACCTCGCGCACTTTCTTCATGGTGGCTTCGGCAGCCTTGGGGTCGGCCCAGAACTGCGGGTCTTGTGTTTTTTCGTCTAATTCTTGTGCTTCGATGGTACGTCTGTCGACGTCAAAGATACCTCCTCAAGGCATCAATCCTCTTACATAAGTCTTTAAGTTGGTCTTGGGTGATCATATTAATTAAGGTGTTTGTCTTTTGAGGCTGCAAAATTAAGAAAAATCTTTCAGCTTGTAATATTTCCCTACCTTTGTTGTCTAACATGATGAACGTTGCAACGAAAACGCATTATGAACAACGACAAGGAACATCAGTTTGAACTTTTGGTGCGGCAGCACAAACGGACCATCTACACGGTGTGCTACATGTTCTCGCGCAACAAGGCCGAAATCGACGACCTGTTTCAGGAAATCTTGATTAGGCTTTGGAACGGCTTCGACAACTACGAGGGACGCAGCACCGCGCGGACATGGATCTACCGCGTGGCGCTCAACACGGCCATCAACCAGGACAAGAAGGAACGCCGACGCATCGAGACCGTGCCGCTGACGGTGGACATCGACCCTTACGAGGCCGACGACCCCAAGACGCACCAAATCCGCGAACTCTACGACCGCATCTCGCGCCTCGACCTTATTGAACGAAGCCTCATCTTGCTTTGGCTCGAAGGCATCACTTACGATGAAATCGGGGCCATCATCGGCATCACGCCGAACAACGTGGGCGTGAGGTTGGCGCGCATCAAGGATAAACTGGTGAAAATGTCGAAAAACGAATGAAAGGGAATCATCATGGAAAACAACGAAAACAATAATTTGAATGAACTCGACCAACTGAAAGCGCAATACGAAACGCTGAAACAGCAATTCGACCAACAGGAAATTGTCAATGATAGGCTGATGAAGTCGTCTATTCATTCTAACGTGCATTTTTTCAGGAAATACCGATTGTTGGTTATGATAGCATATCCAATTTTGGCATTGCTGGGATTTCGACTGTTCGCTTATCTTGGATACGGATGGTCTTTTGGTTTGTATTTTGCAGTCATAATGGTACTGTGTCTTACGGTGGAGCTTTGGCTTACACGCAATGTCCGCAAAACGGTTTTTGAAAATGCCGACCTACTGACACTTTCGAAGAACGTCCAGAAACTGAAAACCGGTTATGCCATTTATGTTGTTATGACATTTTTGGCTGCATCAGTTTTCCTTGCCAGTTTCTATTTCCAATTGATGGAAGCCAACTACATCCGTTCGGAAGATATTTACCGGTTCGTTTGGGGATTTTGTATCGCTGCCTCCTTGTCGTTTGTTGTTGCTATCCTGGTTTATTTCATTTTTGTAAGCCATTGCAACAATGTCATTCGGCAAATCGATGTTGTTGAGGGAAGATTGGCACCCAAAAGAAATCTGACATTTTTTTATTTTGTTGGAGCGATGGCGGTATTGCTTGGGGTTGGAGGATGGCTCGTTTATGTTGCTTTGCGGCCTACTGTTTATTTCCATCCAGAAAACGAATGGACAAGTGAGGGTAAACTTATGTTTTGGGAAGTCTATGCTGACACGGCTGTTCCTATAAATGATGCTGGGATTTTTGTGGATTTTTGGCAACAAAATGATTCTCTTGTTGTTATGCAAGGGAATGAAAAGAGAGGGAAAGTGAAAATCTATGCGTTGAAAAAGACCACACCAGAAGGGCCGGCTATCAGTGCGGCTATGATCGGTGGGAAGCCTTTGATAGAGAGAGTTGCTCATGGGCGTTTCAGCAAGGCATACGTTGAGCCGACTCCAATCATTGTTGATTTGGCCCCTGAAGCCGCCCAATTGTGGTATGACTTCACCATGCGGGGCACTGACCGAGGCGCATTTGATGCCGCACTTTCCATGGACGGGATGGTGGTTCAGGAATGGAAGGTATTTAGTGCCATCCCCAACGGCTCATTATTCATCATGAGGGAATGGTCGTCGAAGGAGGAATTGGAGGCGTTCTGCGAACGTCTGATTAAGCAATAAAAACTCGGAATCATGCGTTTGATAAGCATTAAAAACTCGTAATCCTATGGAAAGAACTGTTAAACAGAGAACGAACAAACCGAAGCTTTTTAGATGGGCTTTATGGTGGGGCCTTGGCATCATCGCGGTTTGCCTTACTATTATAATAATTAAAGGTGAGAGTTTAGAAGGGTTTGACACTCCACTGATGGATGCTATCTATAGTATGGTATATCGGTTTGGCATTTTGCCTGTCGTTCTGTATATTGGCATCATTGGCCCTGTCATGGAGGAGTTTGTTTTCAGGTTATGGGGAAACGGGAAACTATGGACAGGCATAACATCAATAATTCTGATGGCTTTGTTTGCTCTTGCTGTTGGATGGTGGCTGTCTTTATTAACCATAGTTTGCGGAGTGTCTATACTCGTTTATTTCCGTGAAGACAGGGAAAAGAAGTTGTTCTCTCTTATGCTGCTTTCATCAGTAGTGTTCGCAGTGGCTCATGCGGGCAATTACAATGGTGAAGGACAGAAATTTGTGTTGTTCGTTTCTGTCTTGGAAAAATTCGGTTTTGGCTTGGTGGCCTCATATCTTGTGATCAACTACAATCTTTTCTGGTCGATTGTGTTTCATGTGGCAAACAATTCACTTCTTGCCATACCCTTTTTCATTGGCTTCAATTCCATTAATAAAGAGGTGAGGGTCATCGAAAACGAAGATTTCCGACTTGAAATGCGCACGGTGTTGGTTGAGGATAAGGATTTGGACAGGTCAAACAAGTTCTACACGAACTATGTCGAGAACTCTTATTTTGGCAATGTGGCTGGCTTTGCCAACCAAGCCATGTTTTATGATGTGTGGAGCCAAGGCATGGACCCCAATTATGATACGGTAACGCTTGCTATGGTCAACTACGAAGAATGCCCCAAATGTCATTTCAACCTCACTTTTAAGCAAGAACCCATTAACTATCATCGGCTAATCAACACGCTTGCAGAAGAAGGTTTGATAGAAATAGACACGACGGTGACACAAGCGTATAGGATGCACATAACCGACCAGTCGAAGCTCGTTTATGGCCAACAAGGAGGGTTGATGCCTTATAAAATGCTGATTGGGCTGATTCGTCAAGATATAGGCCTGCCTGTCTTTGCCGAAATCCCAAGCGATGCTTATAGGGGGAGCACAACTAATGCCTATGCAGGAAGCAGTTTGTATGATAGTTTGTATGTGAAGGATATTGGTTATTCAAATTACAGAAAGGATTACACCATTGGTGATTTGAGGACGATTCTCGAACCGCAAGGCATCGCTATTGAACCGACGGATAGGAAAATGACGCTTATTGCCATCAAGAACAAGTACCATCCGTTGGAGGAATTGGAATGATGATTGGTGTTGGCGCTTTTGCAAACGTCTGATTAATAAGTTTCTGGCGAATTTGCAATCCGACAGCCGTGAGTGGGGGATTTTAAATCCCCATTTTCAAGACCGCTGGATTGCAAATCCAGCGGAACAACATGGCGTCGCTTCGCGTCATTGCGAGGAGGAACGACGAAGCAATCCAGAAAACATACAGGATTAGAGTCTGGATTGCTTCGCTTCGCTCGCAATGACGTACCCGCAGAAAAAAATCTCACTTTTTTCTTGACATATTCAAAAAAGTTGTACTTTTGCAGTGTTCTAATAAACTAATACAGTAGTGATACGGTTAGAGAAAATAAACAAGACCTACTTTGGAGCCCAGCCTCTGCACGTGCTGAAAGGCATCGATTTGGAGGTTGCAGAAGGAGAAATGGTCAGCATTATGGGAGCTTCGGGTTCGGGGAAATCCACCTTATTAAATATATTGGGCATCCTCGACAATTACGACTCAGGTGAATACTACCTCAACGGGAAATTAGTGAAAAACCTCAGCGAGAACGAGGCCGCCGACATGCGCAACCGTACCATCGGATTCATCTTCCAGTCGTTCAACCTCATCCCCTTCAAAACCGCCATGGAAAACGTGGCGTTACCTTTGTACTACCAAAACGTGAGCCGCAAGAAACGTAACGAGTTGGCGATGGAATACTTGGAACGCTTTGGCCTGAAGGAATGGGCCGACCACTACCCCAACGAACTCTCCGGCGGACAAAAACAGCGTGTCTCGATGGCCCGCGCCTTGGTGACCCAACCGAAAGTCATCCTCGCCGACGAGCCTACTGGAGCCTTGGACAGCAAGACCTCCGCCGAGGTGATGCAAATCCTCCGCGAAGTGAACCAAAGCGGCATCACCATGATCATCGTCACCCACGAAAAAGGCATTGCCTTAAGAACCAACAAAATCATCCACCTGAAAGACGGTGTCATCGAAAACATAGAAATCAACAACCCCGACCTTATCGACTTCAACGTTGAAATTAAGTAAATGAGCACATTATGTTTAAATAGAAGAAATGAGACTTTGTTTGGCTCTCAGCAATCAGCAGTCAGCTTTCAGCCTTGGTGTAATCAAGCTGATAGCTGACAGCTGATGGCTGACGGCTTCCGAAATAAAATGAACAGATTGAGTTTAAATAATAGACACGAGACTGCGAGACGCGAGACACGAGACATTGGTCTTGTCCCTTGTCCCGAAGTCCCGTGTCCCGAGTCAAAAAAATGATTCATGGACTTCTGGCGCGAAATATTCATGGCCTTGAGCCGCAACAAGTTGAGGACTTTCCTCACGGGATTTGCCATCTCGTGGGGCATCTTCATCCTCATCGTGCTGCTTGCTGCCGGCAATGGCATCATGAACGGCATCAGCGATGAGTTCAGCGACCAGTCCAGAAACGTCTATACCCTATATTGGGGCGAAACCTCAAAGCCGTTCGAAGGGCACGGCACCAACCGCGCCATCTATTTCAACGACAAGGACATACGTTTTTTGGAAACCGAAGCCAAGCATGTTGATCAGGTGTCGCCGAGCAGCTATTTCAGCGGCACAGCCATTTTCAACGACAAATCGAACAGCATTTTTGTGAACGGCGTAAGGCCTGTCTTCAAGGACATCAACAATGTCAAGATGTTGGAAGGACGATTTATCAACGTGCAGGACGAGAAAAACAGCGAAAAGTTCATTGTTATAGATAAGACTTTGCGCGATAAGCTCTTTGGCGAAAGCGTGTCGCCGCTCGGCCAGTTTATTATCATCAACAATATGGCTTTCAACGTTGTAGGCGTTTGCGAAGCAGAAAGACACTCCGACGGCGGCGAAAGCTACATTCCTTTTTCCACTTTGAAATCCATCAGGCGGATCAGTCGTTACTGGAGGCTGAGTTTCACGGTCAATGAATTGGAAACCAAGGAAGACAACGAAGCGTTCACCAATTATCTGCGCACTCAATTGGCGCATTTGCACGAGTTTGACCCCGACGACACCTCTGCCGTTTACATCGGTAGCACCCAAGAGGAATACCTTCAAACCATGAAAATTTTCCGCACCTTTGAGCTTTTCATCTGGATTATCGGTTTCGCCATGCTCATCTCGGGCATCGTGGGTGTGAGCAATATCATGCGCATCACCGTGAAAGAACGCACCAACGAAATCGGCATCCGCAAGGCCCTCGGGGCCAAGTCGCGCTCGATTTTGGCCTCCATCGTCACCGAATCCTTGATTATCACCACCATATTCGGCTATATCGGGATGTGGCTCGGCATGATTGCGGCTGAGGTCGGTGGCACTATTCTGGCTAAGGTTCAGGAAGGCAAAGAAATCTCCTTGAATATCGTCCCGAGCATCGACATCCGCATCGTGCTGATGGCCACGGCTTTGCTCATCGTTTGCGGCGTACTGGCAGGTTTCTTTCCTGCACGCAACGCCGTGAAAATCAAACCTATTGAAGCAATGAATTACCGATAAAAACCACGCATTATGTTCGACTTCGACGGCATACACGAGATTTGGCAGACCATCACGCGCAACAAGACCCGCAGCTTGCTAACGGCTTTTGGCGTGTTTTGGGGCATTTTCTTGCTTGTCGTGCTTTCCTCAACGGGAAACGGGTTCGAAAACGGCCTGATGCAGCAGGTGGAAGGTGTGACCCCCAACACGGCTTTCTTCTTCACAGGTGAAACCAGCGAACCTTACAAAGGCTATCAAAAAGGTCGTTCTTGGTCGATGCAATTGGCTGATTTGGAAGCTATCAAGGAAACTTTCCCGTGTGTCAAAGCCATCTCGCCTGAGGCCAGCGTGTGGTCGACCGAGGACAAGAATGTGATTTACGGCAGTCGCGGCGGCAGTTTCTCCGTGAAAGGCGTGCTGCCCGAATACAACGAGATCGAAAAGTCGAAGATTTTGAAGGGCCGTTTCATCAACGATACCGACATTTCTGCCAACCGCAAGGTGTGCCTCTTGGGAAAGAAAGTGTATGAGACCATGTTTGAGCGAGGCGAAGACCCATTGGGTAAGATGGTCAAAGTCAACGGGATATATTTTCAAGTGGTGGGCGTGATACGTTCCTACACTGATAATGTCAACATCAATGGCTCCATCGACGAGTCGGTCATCTTGCCGTACACAACCATGCAGCAAGTGTATGCCATCGGAGACAAAATCAATTTCTTTGCTTTTGTGGCCGACGATAACACACCCATCACCGACATCGAGGAGGACATCAAGCAACTCATCAAGCAGCGGCACGACATTGCGCCCACTGATGAGGATGCCATCAACTCATTCAACGTGTCGGAGATTTTCAAAGCCTTCAAAGGCCTGTTTTTCGGCATCCACATCCTCATCTGGATTGTGGGCTTGGGCACGTTGATGTCGGGTATCATTGGGGTAAGCAACATTATGCTCGTGACGGTGAAGGAACGCACCCGCGAAATCGGTGTAAGGCGCGCTATCGGGGCCAAACCCAAGGACATCATCGGCCAAGTGCTTTCAGAGAGCCTGCTACTCACTACTTTGGCAGGTTTGGTAGGTTTGTGTATCGGTGTAGGCATCATGGCTATCGTGGGGATGATAACATCCAACATGCCGAGCGACAACATGATGTTCCAAGACCCGAACCTCGGTTTCGGTGCAGCCGTGGCCGCCACCGTCATCGTCATCATTTCAGGCCTCCTCGCCGGCGTCTTGCCCGCTTGGAGAGCCATTCAGATTAAGGCTATTGATGCCATTCGAGAGGAATAATACTATGAAAAGGAACTACGAATTAAACGAATTAAACGAATGCTACCTCCTAAATTACGCAGCCAATGCTGCGAATGAAACGGATATTCGTACCCATTCACGACAAAGTCGCAAAATTCAATTCGTCAAAATTAGTGATATTCGTGAAATTCGTAGTTAAATATTGAATATTAAATACCAAATTGTTATGAAGAAGTTTTTCAAAATCCTGTTTTTCATCTTGTTAGGAGTGGGAATCATTTGGACTTTCGTCTATCTCTACAAGAAATCGAGGCCGAAGGAGGTCGTTTATGCAATCGAGACGGCCAAAATCGACACCATCCAAAAATCAACGGTGGTGACTGGACAAATCGACCCGCGCGATGAGGTGGCCATGAAGCCCCAAGTGTCGGGCATCATCTCCGAAATCCTGAAAGAGCCTGGACAGTTGGTGCAGCAAGGTGAAGTCATTGCCGTGGTGAAGGTCATCCCCGACGTGAGCAACCTCGCCGCTGCCGAGTCGCAGGTGCGCGTGGCCAAAATGAACTTAGACAACGTGGAAAAAACCTACCAACGTCAGCAAAACCTGAAGGCTAAAGGCTTGATTTCCACCGAGGAATTCGAGAAGTCACAACTCGAATACCAGCAGGCTAAGGAAAGCTACAGCAATGCCCAAGACCAGCTGAACATCATCAAGGAGGGCATCTCGAAAAACGCGACGGGCTACAGCAACACGAAAATCAAGGCCACCATCTCGGGCATGATCCTCGACATCCCCGTGAAGGTCGGTAACTCGGTCATCAACTCCAACACCTTCAACGATGGCACCACCATCGCAACCATTGCCAACATGAAGGACATGATTTTCAAGGGAAAACTCGACGAGACCGAGGTGGGCAAAATCCACGAAGGAATGCCCATGACCTTGACCATCGGTGCCATGAACGACCGCAAGTTTGATGCCGTGTTGGAATACATCGCGCCCAAAGGCACACAAGAGAGTGGCGCCGTGTTCTTCGAAATGAAAGCTCGCGCCATCCTGCCTGACGACATCTTCGTCCGTGCCGGTTATTCTGCCAACGCTGAAATCATCCTCGATAGGGAGGAAGGTGCTGTGACCGTGCCTGAAAGCTGTATTAGCTATGAGGACAGCCAAACATACGTGTATCGCTGCACCAAAGAAGACGTTCCGCAACAATTTGAGAAGCAAGCTGTTAAAGTAGGACTTTCCGATGGCGTGAACATCGTCGTCAAGGAAGGGCTTCAGGTGGGCGACAAAATCCGTGGAAACGAAAAAACCGAAGAAAAATGAAACGCACATTTTTAATGACGCTCTTGATAGCGACCATGCTCAGTGTCCAAGCCCAAAAGGTGTGGACGCTTGACGAGTGCATCGACTATGCCCTTGAGCATAACCTCGACCTGAAAAAGACCCAATTGGCACGGCAGCAGGCTGAATACCAATATAAAGCCAGCAAAAACGCTTGGCTTCCCACCTTGAGTGCCAATGCAGGAGAATACTTTGGCTTTGGTCAATCGCCTTCATATACAGGTGTTTACGTGTCTGATAATTCCTCTTCGGCTTCGTTTGGCGCCAATCTTTCACTGCCGCTGTTTCAGGGTATGGGCCTCTACAATACCGCCAAAGCCGATGCCTTGAACCTGCAAGCCAGCGAGATGGACCAGGAAGCGGCCCAACTCAACCTCAAACTCAACGTGATGGCATTTTACATGCAAGTGCTTTACGGCAAGGAGCAGGTGGAAATCGCCCGCAGGCAAAAGGAACTCTCCGCCGAGCAGTTGCAAAAGACCCAACAGCTTTTTGAAAGCGGCCGTTTGGCTGAGGCCGATGTCTACGAAAGCCAGGCCCAGCTCGCCTTAGACCAAGCCACACTCACTCAGGCAGAGACCGATTTGGCACTGAGTCTGCTTACTCTGACACAAGTTCTTGAAATTGAAGACAGTGAGGGCTTTGAAATCAGTGAGCCGGAAGCGTTCTTCGCCAATCAGGAGCTGCTTTCCTACACACCGCAATCCACCATTGCATACGCTTTGCAGAACCAACCCGCTATGGAAGCCGCACGCTTGCGTTTGCAAAAGAGTCATTACGACCTGAAAGCCAGTAAGTCAGCATGGCTTCCCACTTTAGGTTTCTACGCAGGCTATTCCAACGGGCTTTACCGTTATTTCTCCGAAAACTATCCCAACACGCCCGTCAACGAGCAGTTGAAGCGCAACAGCAGGACGCAACTCGGCGTTTCGCTCAACATCCCGATCTTCAACGGAATGAAGACGAAATACCGCGTGAAGATGACCGAGCTTTCCATCGCCGACGAAGAGCTCAACCTCGAAAACACGGAGAAATCCTTGCGCAAGGAAATCCAGCAAGCCTACGGCAACGCCAAGGCCGCCGAACAGAAAATGACCGCCATGGAAAACAGTTTGGAGGCTTCGCGCGTCGCCTACGAATATGCCAATGCAGGTTTTGAGATGGGGAAAAAGACCCTCTTGGAACTCAATGAGAGCAAAATCCGCTACCACAAGGCCGAATCTGACTTGCTGCAAGCGCGTTACGAATACCTTTACCGTTGCAAAATCATTGAGTATTATGGGAATGTGAAATAATAATTCGAATCAATCATCGTTAGTCAGTTAAATAAACACAAACTTCAATTTTTCAACTTAAAAGAGCTATGAACAAACGTTTTTATATCCTTTTTGCACTCTTAGGGTGCTTCGTCTTGTCAGGAATGGCACAAAGCAAAGTGACGGGAACCATCATCGAGGAAGCCAATGGCAAAGGCATTCCTTTCGTCAATGTGGGTCTGTTCCGCCAAGCCGACAGCGTCTTTGTGAGCGGTGCCGCTTCCGACGACAAAGGACGTTTTGAACTTTTGGCACCTAATGGTGATTACCGTTTGGCGGTCTCGGCCATCGGTTTTCAGACCTTCGAGCAGGAACTGACCGTCAAGGGTAACCAAGACCTTGGTCAACTTAAACTTAAGGAAGGCTCTACCAAACTCGGTGAAGTGACTATCACAGAGAAACGGCCTTTATTTGCCGTGGAAGGGGAGAAGACCATGTATAATGTTGCCGAAGACAACAGCATTCAGACGGGTACGCTTTCAGATGCTTTACAAAACGCTCCAGGCGTAGAGGTTGACGTGGAAGGCAACATCAGTCTTCGTGGCACATCAAGTGTAGAGGTGTGGATCAATGACAAGCCCTCACACATGACCGCCGAAAACCTCAAGACCTACATCCAGACCTTGCCCGCCAATAGCATCGACCATGTAGAGGTCATCACCAACCCCTCGGCACGCTATGGTTCAAAGGCCGACGGCATCATCAACATCGTCACCAATGCGAAGATACAGAAGAACGAGTTCTTCAGTTTTGGCGTGAATGCGTCGACGAGTCCTTACATAGGCCCTTGGATGTCCTACGTCTGGTCAAACGAGAAACTGACCTTCAACGCCTACATCAACGGTGGCTATTCCAATTGGAAAGGCTACAACAACATCAAACAATCCCTGTTCAACGATTGGGGAGACTTGGCCAGCCAAGAAATCGATTCTTCAAACTACTCCAGCAAGGACTATAACACAGGCGGTTACTTCAGCCTGGATTATGAGATAGACACCTCCAACAGCCTGAATGTCTGGCTCAGCTGCTGGCCAAGCTGGGGTAACAATACCAATTTTAGCATGACCAGCCGTGAGGAATTCCTGCCCAATCCCTTGCTTACTGCCTATACTGAAAACTCTAATGCCTACGACCGAAACTTCTTTGCCAACGGAGGTCTGTATTACATGCACAAGTTCGACAACAAAGGCCACAACCTATCGGTCAGCGTCAACGGTATGGGTTGGGGAGGCGCCAATGGTGGTGATGTGGAAAGACGGTTCACTTCTCCTACGGAGTACGCCCACATCTATCGCCAGGAAAACAGCGACAACTCCATAGGTGTAGAAGGCGAAGTCGTTTACAACCGTCCTTATTCCGAAGATGGCGAAATCTCAGTAGGCTACACCGTGGGTTACGACCCTGAGCATGAGTACTTGAGAACCGACTCGCTGGTTGGACAAGATTGGGTGAATGATATTTACCGTACATACGAAGCCAACTTTACCAACCTGAACAACGAGGCATTCGTCACCTTGCAGCACAAGTTTGGTGGATTTACCGTAAAGCCGGGCGTGCGTTTCGTCAGCGAGCTGGTCAGTGGCGAATATCCCTACACATTCTTCCCCAATGATTCCACATTCGATTTCTCGAAGCACTTCTTCAGCGTCAGGCCGTCGTTGCACCTCTCCTATCGCACCAAGTCGATGCACAACTTCAAGTTGAGCTACACGATGCGTATCGCCTCACCCAGTGCAGAACAGCTGAGCAAGTTCCCCTTGTATCACATGGACAGCTACAGCACGGGCAACCCTAACCTGGAGCGCATCTATACCCATTCCGTCGAGGCGGGCTGGACCAAATATTGGAACGACTTCGGTTCCATCGGTCTGTCGGCCTATTATCGCGGCAAGACCAACGAAGTGAACACCATCCAGCTCTCCAAGTATCATTGGCTTTACGACCGTGTGGTGAAGTATTCCTATCCTGTCAACGTGGGAAAGAGCTACACTACAGGCCTCGAATACAACATGATGTACCGTCCGAGCGGCTTCTTCAACCTGCGCTTCTATGCCAACCTTTACGATTCTTATATCTACACGGAATACAACGAGAAACCATACGAGTTTGATAAGTGGTCGTACGGCTTCCGCCTGAACATGTGGGCCAAACTTTGGAACAAACTGGAAGTGACGGCATCGGGCTATTACAGCTCGCCGACACAGTCCCTGTTCAGCGAACGCAAAGGCTGGTTCGGCGTCAATGCGGGTCTGCGTGCCGACTTCTTCGACCGCAAGATGTCGGTGTATGTCAACGCGAACGACATCTTTAACACGAACCAATTTGGGCAGACGAATAGCAGCCCGTATGTGCAGTCGAACTCCACCTACAAATACAACACCCGCAGTGTGGCGGTCGGTGTGACCTTCCGCTTCGGTAAGATGGAATTGGAGCAGATGGCTCGCCAAGGTGAGGGAGAATCTGGCAGCACTCCTCAAGGCATGGGTGGAATGTAAAATGAGATTCCCTGCGGGAATGGCTTAATGTTTGTTTTGTAAACTGCGGCGGTATGTGACGTTTACGATTTGTAGACATCATTTACCGCCGCTTTGAAACATGCAATTACAATCCATTCCCGCAGGGAATCTACTTATTGTGTTGACTTTTTTTGCCTAAAAACGGATCAAAATCGCCAAATAAATCCTATAATTTTGGCATTTTCGCCACAAAAAAGCCCAAATTTCGCCACAAATGGCCGATTTTCGCCACATTCGGCCCGTATTCGGCACATTTTTCCTGCGGTGTGAAGTGATGCTGTACTTTTGCAGCGTTTTAAAAATGAAGACGAGTTTTTAATCTAATCGAAAACGAAATGAAAATAATTGGAACTGGAAGTTCATTGCCATCGCTTACCGTTACCAACGATGACTTGGCAACTTTTTTGGACACTAACGATGCTTGGATCTCGTCTCGTACAGGAATCCAAGCCCGTCACCTTTTATCTACTGAAACTTTATATGACTTGGCCGTTGACGCCGCCGACAAGGCTATCCAAGCCTCCGGGCTTCGTACTGACCAGATAGATTTCCTTTTGGTCTCGAATGTGGCGAACCAACACGTCACTCCTGGATTGAGTTGTATCATCCAAAAGCGTATTGGTGTTACCTGTGCGGGTCTCGACATCAATGTAGCTTGTGCTGGTTTTGTCAACGCCCTGATGCTTGCCGATAGCATGATTAAGGCGGGCCATGCCAAGAATATACTGATTGTGTGCGCTGAAGAACCCACGAAATATTGTAACTGGCACGAAAGAGATTGTAGCGTGTTGTTTGGCGATGGCGCCGGTGCTGTGGTGCTCACCGAAGGCAATGCCTTCAAGGATGTGAAGCTCACCATGATCAGCGACCGCGATGTGTTGTATTACGAACGTGGCATGGAGGCTACGCCTTTCGAACAACACTATGTCAAAGGCCAACCCTTGGTGATGAAAGGCAAGGAACTGTTCAAGACCGCTGTCACCGAATCAGCTAAGGATATCCAGAATGTGTTGGATTACAATCACCTGACCCACGAAGACATCACTTGGTTCATGCTCCATCAAGCCAACAAGCGTATCATTGATGGCATTCGCAATATCATTGGAGGTCCTGAAGAGAAATATCCGACCGTCATCGAGAAGTATGGCAACACCTCATCGGCCAGCATCCCGATCATGCTTGACGAGATGTTGAGAGCAGGCAAGATCAAAGAAGGAGACAAAATCATCATGAGTGCCTTTGGCGCTGGTTTCGTTTCTGCTGCTTGCTTGTGGGAATGGGAGTTTTAAAAGTTTAGAGTTTAGAGTTTAGAGAAAATGGAAAACAATAACAATATTAGAAGAGTAGTTATAACGGGCATGGGTGCTGTTTCGCCAATTGGCAACGACCTGCCTACTATTTGGGATAACCTGATGAAGGGCTATTGCGGCATCGACTTCATCAAATCATTCGATACCACCGACCTTCCCGTGAAGATTGCCGCCGAGTTGAAGGATTTCAACCCTGAAGCCTGTGGCGTTGATAAGGGTTTTGTCAAACGCAACGACCGTTTCGCAGTCTATACCCTGGCTGCAGCCTATCAGGCCATGAAGGACAACGAGGACATGCAGATGAGCCCCGACCGTTTGGGCGTGTATGTCGGTTCTGGTATTGGCGGCTTCGACACCATTATGAAGGGCATCAAGACCTATTATGATGAAGGTGCACGTTGGATTTCTCCTTTGATGATTCCGACCATGATTGGCAACCAAGCTTCTGGCAGCGTGGCCATCCGCTACAACGCTCAAGGCCCCTGCGTGCCCATCGTGACGGCTTGCGCCACGGGTACACACAGTATCGGTGAGGCCTATCGCGCCATCAAGCATGGCTATGCCGATGCCATCATCGCAGGTGGTTCGGAGGCGGGCATCAATCCCGTGTCTATCGGCGGCTTTGCCAACTGCAAGGCTTTGACCAAGGCAGAAGATCCAAAACATGCTTCCTTACCGTTCAACAAAAACCGCGCTGGTTTTGTCATTGCTGAAGGTTCAGGTATTGTGTTGCTTGAGGAATACGAACACGCCAAGAAGCGTGGTGCGAAGATCTACGCTGAGCTTTGCGGCTATGGTAACAGCTGCGATGCATACCACAGCACGGCTCCCCGTCCCGACGGCACGACTCAAAGTTTGGCAATTAAGCAGGCTTTGGATGAAGCTCAGTTTAAGGCAGGTGAGAGCATTTATATCAACGCACATGGCACAGGTACCCCAATGAACGACAGCGGTGAAACCCGCGCCATTAAGATTGCGATGGGTGATGAGGCTTACAAGGCACACATCAGCTCCACCAAATCGGAAATGGGACATGCTCTCGGTGCTGCAGGTGCCATCGAGCTCATCATCAGTGTGATGGCATTGAACAACAACACCGTTCCCCCAACCATCAATTTGGACGAACCCGACCCTGAGTGCGACCTTGACTACACGCCCAACAATCCGCTCAAGGTGGATTTGGACATTGCCATTTCCAACTCCTTGGGCTTTGGCGGACATAATGCTTGCTTGGCTATCCGAAAAATCTGATAATCTTTAAATCTTAAATCTGGAATTTTAAATCATCAATATGAACAGAGACGAAATCAAACAGTATCTCCCGCACCGCGAGCCTATGCTCTTGGTCGACGAGATGACCCTCGATGAAAACCATGTTGCCCATTCCAAATACCATGTGACGGGCGAGGAGTTCTTCCTGCAAGGTCATTTCCCTGGCGAGCCAGTTGTGCCTGGTGTCATCCTTTGCGAAATCATGGCCCAGTCGTGCGCCCTACTGATGAAGGATGACCTCATCGGCAAGTTGACCTTCTACACAGGCATCGACAAGGTGCGCTTCAAGAACAGTGTTAAGCCAGGCGATACCGTCGAGGTGGAAGCCACGCTGACCTATCACATGCGCAATATTTACATCTGCTCCGCCGTGCTCAGTGTGGGCGGCAAGATGTGCGTGAAAGGCGAGCTTTCATTTGCCTTGCTCCCCGACACTCGCAACAAACAATGAATCTTGAATTTTAAATCTTAAATCTTCAATTTGAAATGTCAAGGATTCAAGACAAGGCACGGGCGTTGATCGCATCCAAGATGAAACTTGAGGAGAAAGAAATCACTCCAGAGAAGCATCTTTTCAACGACTTGGGTGCTGATTCACTAGATTTCGTGGAGCTTTCCATGATGTTGGAGCGCGAATTCAACGTGAAGTTCTCTGAAGACGAAATGGCCAACGCTAAAACCGTCGGCGACTTGTATGAACTGATTGAAAAATACACAAAGAAACCATAGAACTATGACCAGTGACAATGACTATGACCGCTTCAACTTGGATGAAAGCAGTCATCGTCATGGTCACAAGTCATGGTCAAAAAATTGAAAACAATCTCAAATTTTGAATTTTGAATCTTTAAATCTTGAATATTATGGGATTATTAGACAATAAAGTGGCTCTGATTACGGGAGCCGGTCGTGGCATCGGCAAGGCCATCGCCCTGCGTTTTGCCCAGGAAGGTTGCAACATCGCCTTCACCGATATCGCCTTGAACGATGTCGTCATGGAAACGGAAAAGGAACTGGCAGCTCTTGGCGTAAAGGTTAAGGCTTATGCCTCCAACGCCGCCAACTTTGAGGAGACGCACCAAGTGGTGGACGAAATCGTCAAGGACTTCGGCCGCATCGATATCCTCGTCAATAATGCTGGTATCACCAAGGACACAGCCTTGAAGCGCATGACCGAAGAACAGTGGGATGCTGTCATCAACGTCAACCTCAAGTCAGTGTTCAACTTCACCAAGGCTGTGCAACCTGTCATGTGGAAGCAGGCTGGTGGTAGTGTCATCAACATGAGCTCCGTGGTGGGTGTGTCGGGCAATGCCAACCAGTGCAACTATAGTGCTTCGAAGGCTGGTATCATCGGCTTCACCAAAAGTGCAGCTAAGGAGATGGGCGTGCGCAACATCCGCCACAACGCCATCGCTCCTGGTTTCATCATTACCGCCATGACCAACGCCCTGCCTGAGGACGTCCGCAAACAATGGGAAAGTCTGATTCCGCTGCGTCGTGGTGGCACGCCCGAGGATGTGGCCAATGTGGCCCTCTTCCTCGCCTCCGACCTCAGCTCGTATGTCACGGGTCAGGTGATTCACTGCTGTGGGGGCATGAATTGCTAAGCTTTATATTTTGAAAACGATAGCAGAAAGGAAGCCTCGCATTTTGCGGGGCTTTTCTGTTTAAAACAAACTATCAATGGTCACGATTTGTTGGAATATTCCACTGTGGGCGTTATGCTTGAGGCCGACGGTAGTGACTAAAGTCAGATGAATGGTCTGCTTGGGCGAAAGGTATTCTTGTAATGTGGCGATGCGGGCCCTCAGTTTTGTGTCGTCGTCTGTCTGCGGTTCGTATTCTTTCGACAAGAATTTCATCTCACAGAGGTTGACAACGCGATCGTCCCTGACAATCAACATGTCGATTTGTGCACCATTGTGGTTCTCATCCCCGTGCACAATCCAAGCCGATTCAAAAGAAACCACATTTTCTACCCCTAAGGCTCTCTTGATTTGATTGGTATGGTTGAAACAGACCTGCTCGAAAGTGATACCCCGCCAGGCATTGAGTTTGGGCTTGTTTTGGTTGTGTTGCCAATAGGCAGTATTGGTGATGGATTGGCCGTCGATGAAAGTCAGGTAGAATTGGCAGAAACTGTCGGTGAGTTTATACCTGATTTCTTTCTTACTTTTCCCGAAAGGGTGATAGTTTGTTATAAAGTCGCTGGCCATAAGCGATTCAAGAGTCTTTGAAAAACTTCCTCCCGCATTGATTCCGAGTTGTTTGGCTAACTCCTCACGGGTATAGCCAGTGTGCCGTTTCGCGAGTTGCCGTACCACCGCTTTGAATTCATCGGGTTTGGTGAACAAAGAACCGAAAAGTCGGTCAAACTCCATGCTTAGTTTGGGATTAGAGCCAAAAAAAAGGGAGTCAATGTTTTGCGCGAGGCTTTTGCCTTTCTGGAAATAGTTCATATAGTAAGGTATGCCACCAAGAATCATGTAGGCTTCCACAAGGTCATAAGCCGACATGGGGATGTTTTTCGCTTCGAAAAAAGCCTTGCATTCGCCGAGAGTGAAAGGCGAAAGCTTGATTTGCCATGTCAAGCGGTCATAAAGACCACCTTTATTATTGATGAGATTGTCAAGCATCCACGAAGTTGCGCTGCCACACACAATGAGCATCACATGGTTGCGCCATGCTCCCCAAGAGTTCCAAAAATGTTCGAAGGCCACCATGAACTTTGAACGGGGCGTGTCCATCCACGGCAGTTCATCGATGAAAATCAGTTGTCGAGTGCCGTCTTTGATACTGTCAAGGAAACGACCCAACATGAGGAAGGCTTCTGCCCACGAACTAGGGCAATGGTCTTCGCTCATGCCACACGTTGTCAGGCTTGAATAGAATGCTTCCAACTGATCTTTGATACCAATTTTGCGTTTCTTGTCGAAAGGCGAAAGGCCGCTGTGATAAAAGGTCATCTTTTCCTGAAATAGTTCCTTGATGAGGAAAGTCTTTCCCACGCGACGGCGACCATAGATGGCTACGAATTCTGGTTTCTTGCTATTATACAGGTTTTCAAGTTCTTGTGTCTCCTGTTTTCTTCCGATAAGATTCTCCATTGATGCTTAATTTGGCCGCAAATATAGAAAAAATGTTTGATTTGGCTGAATAAATACTATATTATTTAGCCGAATCAATCAAAAAATTGCGTTTCTGGCTGATTTGAGTTTTTACTTCTTATTAAACGCCTCCAATACTTTCGCAGAATAGGTCTTTGAAACAGGAATGGCCTCCAATCCTTCGCGCTCGAAGTCGATGACGAAACCGTCGGCCTCGTTGTGCAGCACGCTCACCTTCTTGATGTTGACGATATAGGAACGGTGGCAGCGCATCAAACTGCTGGAATCCACACAGTTGTCGGCGATGGTCTGCATCTTGCAGCGGAGCATATAGCTCGCGATGGTGCCGCTGCGTTGGTAGAACACGTTGATGTAGTTATCCTCTGCCTTGATGTAATAGAGGTTGTCGAGCTTGACAGACAACTTCAGATTGCCGTTGTTGTCCATCAGGTTGATGATTTCGGTGTGTTCGGGCATCACCTCGTCGTCCGACTCCACCGTGTCGCTCTTGGTGAGCATCAGGCGTTGTCGCGTGTCTTTCAGCAAGATGGACAATATGGTAACGGTGTAAGGTACCCCCAAGGCAGTTAAGGTGATGAGAACACTTTTGGCATAGAGATAGCCGAAACTATGGTCAGTGGCTCTAATCTCAAAATAGGAGATTAAGGTGTGGCACACCGCTATAATCATGATTTCGAGGAAAAGCCACAGGAGATAGAGCCAAAAGGGGAAATGCCTGCTCTTTCGGATGACCCAATTCATCAGCATTCGGCTGAGGACCAGAAACATAGTGCCTGCACCTACAAAAGCAGCAGTGATAAAGAAATAGTGTCCTCTACCCACTTGGAACCATGCAGTTTCCGAGAACGGGACGTATGCCGTCAGAAACACCAACGCAAACAATGCAGAGATGATTACATTGAGCACCTGCCCGACGGGTTCAGTCAGGCACTCAGGCGTTTGCGTTATCAGGCGTTTTGGGAATTTCATGGTGTTGCTCACAAAAGTGCGGCAAAGATACGAAAACTTGTCAAATTGTCAATTCATTCATGGTCTTCAAAACCGCTCCAAAACCTCTCTGTGTGGCGTAGACAGCTGGTTTGCGCTTTTTCTCAAAGTCGGAATCGGTTTTTACGGTCTTTGCTTTTGTATTCAGAATCTCGAAGAGTCGCGATTTCAATAACCACACCACCCCAAACAGAAGGGCAGAACACCACACCAAGGTGCATCGCCGTTTTTTTTACGCTTTGCAACTCGGTTTTTACGCAATGAAGAAACAATCGGTAGTTTTTACGCATTGCAAACTGGTTTTTTGCTGAGTGAACAAGGAAAGCGCGTGATTTTGGTGAATTTTGCTTTTTGTACTCTGACATAATTCAAACATAAAAAAGTAAACAAAAAAATAGCATGAGTTGGTACAAACTAATCATTGACGTGGACTATTCGCCCAGCGATCCAGGCTGTAGAGATCACTATTTCGAACGAACAGAAATGTTTATAAAAGACCTTAAGGTAGGTCAGAACATAGGCTACAACGATCCTTCCAGCATTTTGCCTTCTATCAAGTTGGTTGGCATTGACGAAAAAGATGTCACCTTGCAGTCCGCTGGCACAACGGTGCGTCTCCCCGACTTCAAAGGCAACCATTTCTCAAAACTGGCTGAAGCAGGTCGCGACTACACCAACTTCCAGCTCTGGGCCGGTGTGGTGGAGGCCATTGATATCAGCCATGATCTCTCCTTCCTCCGCCGTTTCAGTACGAATAGCCAGATTATGAGGCTTACCGATGCTGACATTGAGGTGCTGAGTAACTCAAATGACCCTTACGCTATGTATGGCTATGCCAGTTGGCTTGCCGTCAACAACCGTAACGTCGATGACATCAAAATGGCTTTTGACCTTTATGCAAAGGCTGCCGAAGGAGGCTGTGCCGATGCATTGATGGGTGAATCGTTGTTGTGGTGTAATGGCCTCGGTGGCATCATGGACTCACAACTCGCCGCCAAGCTGCGCGACGAGGCCGTCGAAAAAGGCAGCGAGTTCGCCGCCATGCTTCAAGCCCGCAATCGTATTGCAGGCTTCAACGCCAACCAGGAACCTGAACGTGTGCTTGAAGAGATAAAGCAACGTATCGCTACCGATACAGACCTCAACCCAAACTGGTACAGCATCATGGGCTATGCATACGAGACCTTGGGCGACAAGGGAAATGCCAGGCAAATGTACCAAAAAGCTGTTGATCATCACGTGGCAAAGGCATATTTCTATCTCGCCTATCTCTACAAGGACGAGGGCGACACCAACACCTATCGCAAACTGATGCTTGAAGGCATTGAACAAGACTGCGCCCTTTGTTGCATCCTCGACGCCGACATGGAGGAGGATGAGTTTTATAAGTTGAGTCTGACGAAACAACGCGAACTGAAACGCGAAGTCAACAAAAGGCTGGAACGTGGCATACAGTTGGGCGAGGGTCTTTGTGCCTACTTTCTCGCATACAACTACTATCATGGTGAGCTTGGCTTCAAGCGTGACCTCAACAAGGCTTTCAAATATGCCCATGAAGGCTACCGCCTCTGTGATGCCAGTGCCTGTGGCCTGATCATTGATATGCAGGATGACGAGACCCCTAAAGGCTTTAAACTCGATGACAAACAGATTGCCTACATGCGTCTCGAAGCCTTGCGATATGATGATGACGACCATCTTGCAAAAGTGGTGAAAGCCTACAATAAAGGTCTCTATCCTGAAGAAGCCATTCAAGAAGAGATACGCCGCGAATGGTTGCCCAAATACATCAAACTGCTCCCTAACCTCGTGAAGGACAAGATGGATCCCACGGTGCTCATCATTCATCCTGATGGCTATGCCGAATATTTGGAAGTCGATATTTCCAAGTTCTATTTCATGGATCCGTTCAAGGAAATAGGTCAGTTGATTGGCGCCGATGACACGCGTAATGTGATGTTTGCCCAGCCGCTGCGCGACATCACCAAGACTGTGGATTTAGGCGACGGGATGAACGTTGCCATGTTTTACGACCTAGACGCTGAAAAGAAAGGACTCAAAGTCAACCCCGTGGCAACCCAACTGAACAACGGTATCGAAATGCGCGGCTCCGTGGTCATTGCCCTTGAAGGTGAGTTTCATCCGATGGATTGCAATGACAGCGGCTTCCGGCCTGTATACAGCTTCACTTATTACGATGACATCACCGCGGTCTTTGACGAGATTTATGACTTCGTGGGAGGCCACCTATACACCGACGACGACTTCGAAGACGACGACGGCCGAAATGACGCGTACGTTTAACAACAGACCAGAATACTAAATACAAACAAAGCTCTATGGAAACGACATTCGAAATCACCCACGACCGTGAGTTCCTGCAACATTTCCTTACCCGCTGGCGTACGTTGGACATCTCGCCAGAGATGGTGGAACGCATGAAGAACAGCGACGATTACTATGCATGCTACGGCTATGGCCGATGGCTTTACTTCGCCAATCCTGACGGCAACTCGTTGAAAGAAGCACAAGAGAAGTTGACCCTTGCTGCCAACTACGGTTACGTGGCCGATGCCTTTGCTGCCTTGGCTCCGATGTACTATGACGGAACAGTGGAAACGGACAAGGCCAATCATGAGATGCATAGCTTCCTAATGTACAAGGCGCAAACGGAAGGCAGCGAGTTGGCGCAGTACCTTACACTTTTCAATACCATTTATGGAGATTATGGTTTTAAGAAAAACCCAGCGGAGGCTGCCTACATATTGGAAAGACATTTGGAGAAGCATCCCGACTGCGACCCCATCTACTGGGACCTTTTAGGCATGGCTCATGAGCAGCTAGAACATGACGAGGCCCTAAAGTACTACCAGAAATCCATCGAAATGGGCAATACCGAGAGCTACTACTCTTTGGCCTACCACTATTACGAAAAAGGCAATAAGAACCTTTCCCGCAGTTTTGCTGAAGAAGGTATGCAACCTTTGCCGCGACACGCTCTTTGTCCTTTGTCCCAGCGAATATTCCTTCACCAGCACTAACGATTTGATGTATTCCATCAAAGACGCTGTGGAGCTGAACATCAAGTGCAATGGCGGTTACATGATTGACGAATGGCAGTTTGTCGATAGTCGGCAAGTGCTCATAGACATCCGATCCCGTGTTAGGTTTAAGTTGGAAGGCGAGGATGAGGATTGATAGATTATTGAAAATCAAATAATTGAAAAAAATGAATAAAGCTGACAATATCGAAAAACTGGTTGAGACCATCCTTTCCAACGTGGAGGTGATGCGTAAAAACGCCGAGGAGATGCGTATCTGGAAAAACCTCCCGATAGCCAAGGAGACTTTTGAACTCATCAAGCAAGTGGGTGATGACAAAGGGTCGCTCGGCAGAGCCATGGGATGTGAGATGGTGGTGGAAAAGCTCGCCGAATATAATGCTCCGCGCTTCACGCTTGATATGCTCCGCTATGAGTTGGAACAGCTGCAAATGTCAAAGGAGAAGTCGGACGACCTCACCGAAGAGGATGTAATGGACCACATTGCCGAATTAGAGCGTTTTATTGACATCGAAAACGTCAGTTATGAAGATTACAGAAAACAAAGTCACCGCACCTTGAAATTCGATCCCATTGAGCGCACCCCGCTGTGGGAAGAAATCAACCAAGAGGTCGAGGCTGAGGCCGATGCGTTGCTGGGTGACGAGCCGCGTGGCATGGGTTTTTGCTTTGGTTATTGGAGTGCCAAACGCGGTGTGCTCGCCAAACGCGGTATTGAGTGGCACGACCCACATCAGATGAACCCAAGAGTGATGTTTGACTGATTTCAACAATGAAAAACACTATGAACGAAACCCCAAAACAGCTAACACGTGTCAGAACCGACGAACGCGCTCGCGAAACGCGAAACGTGTCGGTCAACATCCGGCAGAACGTGGCACTTACCGCCTGTCCTTTTTGTGGTTCTGCTGTCGAGCCTGACTATGAGATATGTCCCGTATGTGGGCACAAACTCGTGGAATACTGCACCTGCAGAGTTCAGTCTTAAGGGCGCATACAGCAAGATGAGCTTCGTTGTCGGGCCTGGCGGCAAAAACAGCCCCAACTCAGCCGGCGACAATAGCAACATCGTGCTTACGGTGAGAGGCGACGGCGAGATTCTCCTCGACGAGGTGATCTGGTGTCATGACGCACCGAAGGAATATACCATCGACATCAATGGTGTCAATCAGTTGCGCTTCGACCTTCTTCAAGGCGAAACAAACCTTGGCTTTGGTGCCGTGAAACTCTGGAAGGCAGGGGAGACGCCAGTGCCTACACGCAAGCCTCTCGAGAATATTCACAACGGCAAGAAGATACAACTGGTCGAACAGCTGTTTCCTCACTATATCAGGCATAGCGGTTGGGTTGATGCCATCATTGACAAGGAAGTTGAGGACTGTCACCATGTCAAGTCGATTAGTGTGAACCGCGTGACCTATACCACAGGTCTGCAGTTCACAGCCAACCAAGCCTTGAGCGGTCACAACAAGGCTTGGGCCTATTTCTGGCTGCAAAGGAAATACGACAAGGTGTCGTTCATCGTCGGGCCTCGCGACAACCAAAGTTCCAACGCCTCGGGCTGGCTCACCGTGAAAGGCGACGGCAAGATACTTTACGAGAAAAGAATAACGCAAAAAGACCTCGCCGAGCAAGTTGTCATCGATGTGAAAGGTGTCGAGAACCTCTCATTCCACAGCATCGACGAGGCCAGCGAATTAAACGGCGGTATCGTTTTTGGCGTAGTCGATATCTTTGCCTATCCGCAGGGCGACCCCGACATCCCACAAGCGGGGATGGCCAACGGCTCAAAAGAACGCCTGTCGCAGTTGCCAAATCCTTGCCGGATGTGCTCCAACATCAGGCCATTCTCGGTGAGGGGCGTCTCTTCAAATAAAGACACCTATTTCGATGGCTCCACCAAACACCGTACCTTCTCCATGGGCGGCGAGAAGTTCTGGGAAGGATTCATCCTCACTACGGGGACGACATTCTTTGACGACAACATCAACTCCTACGCCACCTTCGACCTCGCCGGAGAGTTCGACTACGTCACTTTCACCGCTGGCTGCCTGACGCAACACCGCGTCCTCGACGATGACATCATCCGCGTCTATGCCGACGACCACCTCATCCTCGAGACCGTGATTCATGCCACTTGGCCAAACCAATATTTTGAACTTCCACTCAACAAATGCCGCACGCTGCGTTTCGAAAAACCCGGCAACGGCGAGTCGAAGCAAGTCTATTTCGGCATTGGCGATGTGGTGCTTTACCGCGGCAAGATCGTACCTCACAACCTATTCGTCCACGATAAACCCGAATGCCCTGAGACCGTTGACCTCATCGACCTGTGCCAACGACCTTATTTCCACTTCGTGGGACGCTACCTGAGTAGCCTAACCAACTTCGACTTCAACGACTGCTTCAAAAACGGAAGCTCCCAAAAAGAGTTTTTCCAGATGAAGGATGGTAGCAAGATCTACAAAGGCATTATGCTCGAAACCAATATCCCGCTCGGCTTCGAAGATATGACCATCACCAAGGCAATCTGCCTTATGTTTACACCGACTTACGTTGCAGGCATCGACCTTGCCGTGACCGACGACAAAGGACACCAGTCGTCGTGTGCTGCCTTCAATCCATATCGCGAATATGAGTCCTGTACCTTCACCGTGGCCAACAAGAGCGAGTATATCGACCCCTTCGACAGTCAGATCGGTGGCAAGAAACAGGCTCCTCCCGTAACCCTTTATGTCATCGCTGACCAACATCAAGTGGCCGAAATCACACTGACCGACAAGATGCCCCCCACCACCTATACTGTCCCTATCAACCATTGCGAGCAACTCATGTTTTGGTTACAGTGCGGCAACGTGCGCTCGGGGCAATATGTGATTTATGACATGACGGTGAGTAAGAAGCCCTGTGAACAGCCAGCAAACGTCAGTAAATCGGCAAGCAAGGGCGAAGGGAAAAAAACATCTGAACCCACCAAGAAGCAGAAAAAGGAAAAACAGAAAAAGGAAGAGGAAGCCATCGTTTGGGAGATGCCGAAACTCTCAAGAAACAAATATATCGATGATTATCTCAAGAATTGCGATGCCATTTGGAAGGCCACCAAAAATTACGAAAAGCGCACAGGTGTGTCCTATTCTTTGTCTACAACTTATCTTCAAGGTGACGAGGGTGAGTACTACAAGGCGGTTTCGTTTGTCGATGATCGAGGCAATAGGTTGTCCATCAATACCATAATCGCTGAAAACGAGAAAATCATCGCTGACGGGAAGTCGGTTAAGTCACCGATGTCATTGATGGGTTTGGAGATGGCCAATGCTACGCTCGCACTTCCCGAATTGGGTTTAGACGCTATCGCCTATGGAAGAATCATTGGGCAAGCCGACAAGATGGTCTCGCAATGTGGGAAGAGCGTGGATCAAGTCATCGCCGAAAAGACTGCTCAGAATGAGGCGTTGAGGGCATTGCAGAGCAAGGCTTTGGTGATTGGGCAAAAGGCATCAACCGACAAAGTGCTTCTGCTTCACTTTGATGAGAATGAAACAGCACCTGAAGGCGTATTGCAACAGGTGCGTTATTTCAACATGGATTAAATGTCGAGGTCTTTCAATACCTCCCAAACCAGAGCCCCTTCAAAGCCCTTCTGCATGGCATAGGCTGCCAATTTGCGTTTTTTCTCGAAATCAGAATCGGCTTTTATTGTTTTGGCTTTCGTTTTCAGAATCTCAATGAGTCGCTGTCGGTAGACTTCTTTGTCGGTTTGTCCTAAAGCGTCTTCGATGATGTCTTTGTCAATGCCTTTCTGTATGAGATGGAAACGAATCTTGTTCACGCCCCAACCGCTTTGGTTGATTTTGCCGCGAACAAAACTCTTGGCATACCTTTCATCATTGACGAAACGGTTATCCAACAGATAATCAAGAATTTCGTGTTTTTCTTCTTGCGGAAGGTCGAAGGCTTTCAGTTTGTCGCGCACATCCTTCACACAACGCTCCTGATAAGCACAATATTTGGCAATCTTGTCCAAAACTTGATCGGGAGTGAGCGGCTTGGCAGGCTGTTTTACCATCAGCAATCGATTTTGAGGTCGCCTTCTTTAATCCAGCCGATTTTGCGGAAGACTATGCCGAAAAGCCAAGTGAGGACAGCAGGCAACACAAAGCAGACGAGCAACATGCCAATCCACATGTTAGCACCGCCTTCAGGCATGGCGGTATAGATGCCGATGGGCCCGACTAGGCCACAAGTGCCCATGCCAGAGCCAATGGGGATATTCTCCAAATGGAAAATGCATGTTGAGATGGGACCTGTGATGGCAGCGGTGATCAGCACTGGAATCCAAATTCTTGGGTTCTTCACGATATTGCCCATTTGTAACATGGAGGTGCCTAAGCCTTGTGCCACAAGTCCGCCCCAGCGGTTTTCCCTGAAACTCAAAATGGCGAAGCCAATCATCTGGGCACAGCAACCTGCTGTGGCTGCACCTCCAGCGATGCCACCTAAGCCGATGGCGAGGCAGATAGCTGCCGAACTGATGGGTAAGGTGAGCACTGCACCGATGACTACCGAAACGATAATGCCCATGAGGAAGGGTTGCATTTGCGTTGCGTTTTCAATGAAGGTACCTAGGGCGGTCATCACTTTTTGGATTGGCGCACCAGCGAGATAGGCCATCAGCACGCCGCTGATGATGACCACGGCGGGAGTGACGAGGATGTCTACCTGAGTCTCTTTGTAGACCATCTTGCCCAGCTCTATCGCAACGATGACGGAGACATACGCTCCCATTGGGCCACCCAATTCGTTGCCCGCGATGCCGACTGCGATGGCACTGAATAGCACCAATCCCTCGCAACCTAACTTGTAGGCAATGGCTACGGCGATGGCGGCTCCCGTGGCAGCCTTTGCGTATTTGGCGATGGTCTCAAAGGCTTCAATGCCCGTCTTGTCGCCCAAGGTTTGGAAGATGGTGCCGATGAGCAACGAGGCGAACAGACCTAGTGCCATAGCGCCAAGAGCGTCGACAAAATAGGCCTTCCAGGTCATGTCGACGCCCTTGCGCTGTAAGAATGATTTGAATTTACCCATTAAAACTCAATGCCTTGAATGCCATTTTCCTTCATCAGGTCGGCAAGTTTGGTGTCGTTGTCATCGACGGCGGCAAGGCAGTTGGTGACGATGCGGATTTGTTTGGCAGGATAGAAGGCCATCAAGTCTTTCGTGGTCTCGTAAACACAGTAATCCGTGGCGATGCCGCAGACGTCAATGCCTTCAAACTTCTCTTGCTCAATGATGGCACGTAGCTTTTCACCGCTGTGTTCGTTCTGGAAGATGCTAAACTCCTCTTTTTCTGCAAGGTCACCCTTTTGCATGTAATGGATGTTCGGGATGTTGGCCGTGATGCTGCTTAAAACATCTTGCAGGGCAGGGTAGACGTTCATGCCTTCGGTGCCTTGCACGCAGTGGGGCGGGAACACGCCACCTTGCTCAACAAACGAGCAGTGATTGGCTGGGTGAGCGTCTTGTGTGACGATAATCCAGTTGTAGTTCTTCCAAGCACCTTCTTTTAAGGCTTTGGCAAGGTAATCCATAGAGGCAGGGCCTTTAGCGGTTGCTAAACTACCTGTGGTGAAGTCGACTTGCGGGTCAACGATGATGAGCAAGCGGTTAGGGAGCTTGACTTCTTCAACGACAGTCTCAGCTGCTTTGTTTTCAGGTTCTTCATTTTTTTGTTTTTTGTTGTTGCAGCCTGCAAAAGCAAGGGCAGCGACGAGCACGATGGCTCCTAAAAGGTGTCTTTTCATGTCTTTATTTATTAGATATTGAAATTTGCGGCAAAAATACGGATTTATGTTGAAGTGTTGATTGTTTAATTGTTTAATTGTTAATTTTTGGCACGAGACTTTAGGGAAATTATTTATTAACTCCTAACTGAAAATAGTCTCTTAACCCATTCGGGATGGCCAATCTTGCGAAGGGCGTTCTTCACCCACTCACGATTTTCAGGTTTGTACCAGAAGAAGAATCGTTGTTGAGCAAGCTTCTCCTCTTTGGTCTTGGCGCAAAAGACGGGCTCTAAAGTATAAGGGTCGTAGCCTGAATAGTAGATTTCGGTGGCTAGGGTCATAGGGGTGGGAGTGAAGTCTTGCACTTGCTCCAAATGATAGCCCAATTCTTTGGTTCGCACTGCCAAATCGGCCATGTCTTCAAGGTAACAATCGGGATGCGAGGAAATGAAATAGGGGATAAGTTGCTGGTTGAGATGCTCCTTTTCGTTGATAGCATCGAATTTCTTCTTCAATTTGACGAACATGTCGAATTTGGGCTTTCGCATGAGCTTCAATACGGCATCGCTGGTGTGTTCGGGGGCTACTTTTAGTCGACCGCTGACATGTCGTGTAACCAACTGGCGGAAATATTCGTCGTAGCCCATGGCCTTGTTTTCCTCGGGCGTGCTATCGTGCAGAAACAAGTCATAGCGGATGCCCGAACCTATGGTGGCTTTTTTGACCTTAGGGTTATTGTCCACCTCTTTATATAAGTCAATCAGTGGGTGATGGTCGGTGTTAAGGTTTTTGCAGACGGTGGGTTGCAAACAAGTTGGGCGAGCACATTTCTCGCAGAGGCGTTCGTCCTTGCCTTTCATACGATACATGTTGGCCGAGGGGCCGCCAAGGTCGCTGATGTAACCCTTGAAGTCCTCCATTTCAGTGACTTTCTCCACCTCGCGCATGATTGATTCTTTACTGCGAGAGGCCACGAACTTGCCTTGGTGGGCCGAGATGGTGCAGAAGGCGCAGCCGCCAAAGCAACCACGATGCAAATTCACTGAATGGCGTATCATCTCATAAGCTGGAATGACACCTCGTTTAGCATATTTTGGATGTGGCAATCGGGTGTAAGGTAAATCGAAAGAAGCATCAATTTGTTCCGTGGTGAAAGTTGGCAATGGTGGATTGATGATAAGATGTTGGTCGCCAACTTTTTGAATCAGTCTTGCCGCGTGTTTTTTGTTTGATTCTTCCTCTATGTGACGGAAGTTGGAGGCATATTTTTTCTTGTCTTTCAGGCAGACTTCATGTGAGACGAGTTCAATGGTCTCGCCTTCAAAATAGGGAAGCGACTGTTTCTTGTCTTGCAAAAAGAATGTCTGCTTGATGTCGGTCAGTTCGCTGACTTTCTTTCCGCTTTGGATGGCCTTCGCGATTTCTACCATGGTGATTTCGCCCATGCCGTACACGCCAAGGTCGGCTTTGGAATCCACCAAAATGCTGGGCTTCAGGCAGTCGTCCCAATAGTCGTAATGCGTCACGCGTCGCAGCGAGGCTTCAATGCCGCCGATGATAACAGGTACATCGGGGTAGAGTTGCTTGAGGATGTTGCTATAAACCACCGTGGCACGGTCAGGACGAAAGCCTGCCTCGCCGCCAGGGGTGTAGGCGTCGTTACTACGTAGGCGCTTGTTGGCGGTGTAGTGGTTCACCATCGAGTCCATACAACCTGCTGACACGCCGAAATACAGCTTCGGTTTCCCGAATTTCTTGAAGTCGCGCAAGTCATCGCGCCAGTTGGGTTGGGGGATGAGAGCCACGCGGAAACCATTGTGTTCCAACACCCTTCCAATGACGGCCGCCCCAAATGCCGGGTGGTCAACATAGGCATCACCCGTGACGAACACCACGTCCACCTCATCCCAACCGCGGAGGTCGGTTTCTTTCTTTGTTATTGGTAGCCAGTCGAGGAGGGTCATTCCGTGAATTTTTTGCAAAGGTAATTATTTCTTTAAAACATTTCATTATCTCAAAAAGATTTCCGACCTTTGCAGCCGCAAAAATTAAAGGAGAATTTAATATTAAAAAATTAAGAATCAATAATTTATGAGTAAGTTTAACGACATAATGAAAGAAATTGGCCAAGCTTTGGTCAGTAAAAAGTTCTGGGTCGAACTGCTAATCATGACTTTCGGCATGTTTATGACGGGCGTTTGTGTGTACTATTTCCTCGTTCCTAGCAAGCTGATTGTGGGTTCCATTTCGGGTCTTTCCATCGTGTTGACCAACATTTTTAACGGCATGGGCATCAGCATCAGCCTGTCCATGATGATTTCCATTATCAATGCTATCTTGCTGATTTTAGCTTATTTGCTCGTTGGAAAGGAATTTGGCCTCAAGACGGTCTATTGTGCCATGATTCTCGGTCCCATGACTAAATTCTGCGAGTGGCTGTATCCCTGGCAGAATTTTGCCACCCCAAATGATTACCTAGTTAATATGGGTGTAGCTCCCGACCAAGCCTTCTCTGTGATGGGCAATCCATGGTTTGACCTGCTTTGTTGCGTGATTATCCTCAGTGCAGCCCAAACACTGATGTTCTCCATCAATGCCTCCACGGGTGGTCTCGACATTTTGGCTAAGATTGTCAACAAATACCTGCACTTCGATATGGGTAAGTCGGTGAGTGTGGCGGGTGCCATCATCTGCCTCACGGCCTTCGCCATCAATCCCTTCCAGATGGTTATCATCGGTCTCATTGCCACTTGGATCAATGGCATGGTGGTGAATATGTTCACCGCCAATCTCAACCAACGTAAGCGTGTTTGCATCGTTTCAAAAGACTACGATCGCATCCGTCGTTTTATTATCGACGAGCTCCATCGTGGCTGCACCCTTTATGAAGTCATCGGAGGCTACACCAATGAAAAGTCGATTGAATTGGAGTCCCTGCTCACCAACGATGAGTTCTCGAAGTTGATGGAGTATCTTGGCAAGAACGAAATCAACGCTTTCACCACGGCTGGCAACGTTAGCGAGGTGTACGGCTTGTGGGCCAAAGACCGTCACAGAGCAAGAAAACACGCTGAAAAGCGTTAAATAGTAATGTTGTTTTTTTCATGGTACCGCGGCGGAAGCGATTCTGTCGCGGTTTTTTGTATTGAAAAAAAGACTATTTTTGTGCCAAATTAAACCTCACAAAAATGGAAAAACTGTTAGACAAATTCTTGAGATACGTTTCTGTGGAGACGACCTCCGACGAAAATTCCGAATCGCAACCCAGCACCGCTAAGCAGTTGAACTTGTTGAAGATGCTGCGCGATGAACTGCAAGCTATGGGTATCGAAGCCACGCTTGACGAATACGGCTATGTGATGGCCACCATTCCTTCCAATGTCGCCTGCGACATTCCCGCCATCGGCTTCATTGCGCATGTTGACACATCTCCTGATGCCTCGGGTGCCGACATCAAGCCGCAAATTATCCCGAACTACGACGGCAACGACATCGTTTTAAACAAGGAAAAGAACATCGTTTTGCACGTGTCGGAATTTCCTGAGATGCAGCAATACAAAGGCCAAACGATGATTACCACCGACGGCACGACCTTGCTTGGGGCCGACGACAAGGCGGGTGTAGCCGAAATCATGTATGCTGCCCAATATATGATGGAACATCCAGACTTCAAACACGGCGAAATCAAGATTGGCTTCACGCCTGATGAGGAAATCGGTCGCGGTGTGGTGAAATTTGACGTGAAGAAGTTCGGTGCCAAATATGCTTACACTATGGACGGTGGTGAAATCGGTGAGCTGGAGTATGAGAACTTCAATGCCGCTGGAGCCAAAATACACATTCAAGGCAGCAATATCCACCCTGGCTACGGCAAGGACAAGATGGTGAATTCGATGCTTATCGCCATGGAACTCAATGGGATGCTTCCTGTTGAACAGCGTCCGCGTTTTACACAAGGTTATGAAGGCTTTTTCCATCTGACCGAAATCAACGGCACGGTGGAGGAGACCACGATGTCATACATCATCCGCGACCACGACCGCGCCAAGTTTGAGGAAAAGAAGGCCTTGATCATCTCAGTTGCAGAGTTCTTGAACAAGAAATACGGCGATGTGGTGAAGCTGGAACTGAAGCACCAATATTACAATATGCGCCAAGAGGTTGAGCCGCATTTCTTCATCGTAGAAAGAGCCATTAAGGCCATGGAGATGGCCAACATCAAGCCAAAAGTTCAGCCCATCCGTGGCGGCACCGATGGCGCCAACCTCTCATTCATGGGTTTGCCTTGCCCTAACATCTTCGCTGGTGGGCACAACTTCCACGGCAAGCTGGAGTATGTACCACTTGAAAGCATGATGAAAGCCTCTGAGGTGATTCTGAACATTATCACCTTGTTCCAAGCGGAATAATAACTTGGTCTGCATGAAGGCCATGACCTTGAGCAATCGACTGAAAAACATCACGCTGGCATCGGTTTTCACCTTTGCCGGCGTGTTGTATTGTCTTATCTCATTGGTCAACCATTATCTTTTCAAGACATATGCACTCGACTTGGGGCTTTACACCCATGCGATGTATGACTATGCGCATTTTCGCATTGATGATTGCAGCATGTTTAAGGCCGTTCCGCAAAGCATTCTCAGCGACCATTTCGATTTGTATTTGGCCATTTTGTCACCATTGGTTTATATTTTTGGTAGTTATACGTTACTTCTTGTTCAGATTGTGGCTGTCCTGCTGGGTGGTTGGGGTATTTACAAGTTAATAGGTCTCTATACTGATGATAACCGGATGCCAATTGTGGCATCTACCACGTTTTTCGTGTCCTTTGGAATCATCCAAGCCTTGGCTTTCGACTACCATTCCAACGTATTGACAGCCATGATGTTGCCTTGGCTGCTTTACTTTTTCAAAAGGCGAAAGTTTGGCCTGTCGACGCTATTTGTCGTGCTTTTTGTCATCGGGAAGGAGAACATGTCGCTGTGGTTGTTTTTCATAGTCATCGGTTTGATGTGGGATTATAGAAAAGACAAGCAAGCGATTTGGCATTTGGTTGCCTATGCTGTTTTTTCTTTGGCTTACTTCTTTATTATCAATATGATAGTAATGCCGAAATTGGGCGGGTCTGGTGGTGGTTTTGCCCGTTATGCACATTTGGGTGACAATTATTTTGACATTGCCCAAAGATTGGTCATGCATCCTTGGGAGACCTTGCAGATGTTTTTCACCAATACCAATGGCATATCCGAATACGATGGGATAAAGGAAGAGTTTTATATGTGCGCATTAGCTTCAGGAATGTTGCTTACTTTATTGAAACCTAACTATTTGCTAATGCTTATTCCCCTATTGGCGCAGAAAATGTTGGCTGCTGAAACCAACTTCTGGGGTGTTTCCTTCCAGTATTCGGTTGAATTTGTTCCGGTATTGGTGGTCTCGTCGTTCTTGGTGCTTGTCAAGTTGAGAAACGTTAAGTGGAGAATGGCTTTGTGCTTTGCTTTATTGCTCTCTACAGTGCTGACAACCTTTTATACCATAGGCGTACCTAAGTCAGACATCTTGGTTGACCAGTTATGTGTGTATCAAGGTCGTCATTACGAGCAAGAGGAGTTTGATGTACGCTATGCTCGTGAGTTGATAAAGATGATACCTGATGATGCTTCCGTGAGTGCTGCTACTTATTTCGTGCCTCATCTGGCCTTGCGTGAAAACATCCAAAACTTTGCGTACGCAACCAAAATCGATGCTGATTATGTGTTGATTACAGAACATTATGTCAACTATAAGCGAAAAGGTCAGGTGCTGTTTACCAACCGATCGGAGTATGAGACCATCGCTTCCGATGGGCGGTTGCATCTGTTTCGTCGGAAGTTGCAATGAAAATCACTTAGAGAAGTAGCTGACAGTATATGGATGTTCGTCTTGTTCCCTTTCCAATCGGAAGCCGTGGTTTTCCAAGTATTCTCTTAATCCGTTGATAGGCATGTCTTTGTGATATGGAAATGCCACCTTGTCGTAGGCACTGAAATCTGCATTTTGGTAGTTGATGTCATAATAATAGCCCTGTTTCAGCAGATAATCTTGAAACACATAATAATTTGAAGGTTGGCTTTGTGTTTGAAATATCTCATGGTTTTCATCCAAATAATACGTGAACTGCTTGTCGAAATACTCGGGTAATATGACGAGCGCTTTTCCGTTTTCTTTTGCTTCAACTAATTGTTTTACAATCGGTTTTATGTTGGAATGCCAGCCGCTGAAACGTTTGGTGGAACTGTCAGGCGAGCAGGAAATGACCATTGTCACGACAAGCAGTACCATCAGACTAATGCCCAATGGCTTGCGTTTTGGGAACAGATACAAGCAGTATGCCGAAACGGAAAGGTAGAAAATCGGGAAAAGGAAGTAAAAATAGCGGTCGAGGAAAAAGCCTGTGAAGTAGGATAGCACAAATGAAACTAGCAACGGTACGATCCAAAGCAAAGTGAGGATGCCCGTATTCCCAAAAGCAAATGTTTTCTTTATAATATTGATAATCAAAATGATAAATGAAGAAAACAAGATTCCGATGACCAAAACTGTAGTGACGGGGACGTTGCACATTCGCCATAGGAAATCATAAAGCACCTCGGGGCTGGTGGTTTTGGCAATCCAAGTGCCGTTTATCCCAGAGTCGAAAAAGCGGGTGAACAATACGGGAAACATCGTTGCGAAGAGCAGGATGAGTGATGCTGCGTGAATCAGATAGGGTTTCCAGATTTTCTTTCTTATGGGCTTGATTGCCAAAGCAATAAAAAATTCCATCACAATAACCCAAACGGAAAGGTAATGGCCGTACATCAGCATCAGATTGGCGATGGTCAACAGGATGAATTTGAAGGTCTTGGACCGATGGATACAGCTGATGAACAAGAAAACAGAGCTTGCTGTGGCAAACCCGATGAGACTGTAAACGCGACACTCATGTGCCAAATAGATTGAAAACGTTGAGAAACAATAGAATAGAGAGGCAGCGATGCCTACATACCTATGGATGAACTTCTCGCCGAGTAAATAAATCGGAACGATGGTTAAAACATTGAAAATAAACGATAAAGAACGAATGGCAACCTCGGAGATGCCAAATACTTTAACCCAGAAATGTAGAAGCAATTCCCAAAGTGGCGGGTTGTCGCCTTTGCAAAGCATTCGCACGATGTCGGAGGGACTTTGTAAAGCCATATAAAGAGTGAAACTTTCGTCTCCACCAAGGTCGGTTTTGCCCAAAAACCAAATGCGGAGCACGGCCGCTATTACAAGTAAAATCAGGCATTCGATAATGCTTTTACGTTGGGCTGGCGCTTGCAAAGGTTTCATGACGTTTTGGATTTTTCTATTGTTTCTGAGACAGTAGGCTGTATGTAAATCAAGCCTTTGCAAGCATATACGAAGAAGTTCTTGGCAGGTTTGCCTCCTCGTTCGATGGTGATGGTATCAATGAATTCAATGGATTCGAATCCACCAGGATAAAGCCCGTTTGGGTTTTTGAGATAGCGGCTGTCGGTGAGGAACCAGAAATTCTCTCCTTTTTGGAATCCACCTCGCTTGTCGTTGATCCATAAATATTTATGTAATTTCTCTATGTAGCCGATGCCCATCACTTTCATGCCTAAAGGTCGAGCTACATAATAGTCCAAGTTGGCCAAGGGAAACCATTCATCAGCCACGATGCCGTCTTCTTTTTTCATTACGCCTTCAGCAATTTTTTGTTCGCGCAAAGTGGCGAATTTCGTTTCCAGCTGTCGCCATCCATACATGTCCAGCGTGAAGTCGTTGCGTCCAAGCATTTCTGGTTCAGTATGTCGGTCCAGTGGTATGAAGCCCGTGTTGATTTCCGCGATGCCGAAACATACGGTAAGCAGCAGTACACAAAGTGCAGCTATGATGCTTTTTGGAAGAAGGAAACGCCCGTCTTGTTTCGGATTTTTATTACATAACCAACAAGAACTCAATAATATGATTAGGCAATATGCAGGGGCGTTCCAATGAGGTAAAGTCTGTCTGGTCAATGAAAAAAACAGAAAGGTCAAAACCAGCGGCAAGGCTGTGCAAAGCACCAGTCGCAGCATGGGCTTTTCCAATTCGATTTTTCCTTTGAAAGCTGCGACAACCGCTATGATGGCCAAAACGAAGTTCACGGGGTTGTTGTATAGCAGTTCTCCAGCCACTTCGGTGCCGAAATAGCCCAAGTTGGGTTTACCAAACAGGCTAATGCGGTCGCCATGGAAGTTGAAACTGATGAAACCGTTATCAATGTTCCATTTCAAGATAGGTAAGACCAAAGTGAGGGAAATAAGCAGGGAACAATAAAATGCCCAGGTTTTCAGCGGTTTTCTGTCAAAAAAGAGTATGTATAGCATCATTCCTACCCAAAGGAATACACCGGAATATTTTGAAAGCATAGCCAAACCTGCAAACGCGCCAAATAAAACAATGTAGCTGTCGGAGTGCTGTTGGGTGTGCAGTCGTTTGAAATACAACACTGCCATCCAGAAGGCAAGAAGCCAAAACAGCATGAGTGGTGTGTCAGGCAGAATGAAAATGCCTGTGATGACGAAGGCATAGATGGAGGCTGTGTAAAGCAATGCAGCGTATAATCCCGTTTGCGCGTTTTTGAGTTCTTTCCCGATGCGAAATAGAATATAAGTATTGGCAGTCATAAAGACTATCGATGCCAACCGGATGAAAAACTCACTGTCGAACAGCAAGTTAAGGCTAAACAATTGTATTACCCAACCTACCATAGGCGGATGGTCGAAATGGCTCCAGTCGGGATAGAGGGCGTAGGTCCAATAATAGACTTCATCGTTGCCAAACTCAATCGAAGCTGCCGCAATGCATCGAATGACGGCACTGACAGCCAAAATCCAGAAGAGTATCTGATGAATTTTTTTATCGTTGTCTTTGATTTGAATCATGCACTCTTCTCCTTAGCTTTTTTTATCAGATACCAAATCATGGCTAACAAAGCCACGGCATAAACGAACCAATACAATCCGGTTTGGGCATAGTTGATGCTGTCTAATCGGCGGTCGTAAAGGTCGGCGGATGGATGTCTTGTGACGGGATTCAAATATAGGAAATGCCTGCCATTCAAGTCGATACGAGTTCGCACATAGGTATCTTCGGCTTGTATGATATAATATGCTGTTGCAACGTTTTCCTCGGTTTTCAACACTTTGCCGTCCTGTCCTATGAACTTCACTTCGCGCATGGTTTCAGCAGAGGTGCTAATAAATAAGGTGTCACCGATCAATTGGGCTTGGGTCAAGTAATCCAATGAACGGGCATCGTTTGCCTTTTGCTCAAGGGAAAGAGGATGATAGTACCAATTGTCGAACTCTACGGCGTAACAAAGGCCTTTGTCCAGGGCTTCATAGACATGTTCCGGGTCAAGGTCGGGCGTGTTGACCATGGTTAGGTTTCGGCACACCTCATGCACATTAGTGATGTTATGTGTGTCGTCGTCGCCGAGGGCATACACGCGGTGACCATTGGAAAGAGCCTTGTCCCAATGTTCGAAGGCATTTCCGTAAGGATTGACGACCTCAATCAATCTGTAGTTGCTCAACAATATCATGTCGCTGACTTTGTAGCCTTTTGTGAACGAAGCATGGGCAGGCATGACGAAACGACAGCGTTCGCCCAACTTGTTGAGCATGTGCTGCTTCATGTTGAGGTTCTGCATGAAGGGGAAGTCAGGCCAATACACGCTTTCGGCGCCGATGCATATTTGGTGTGTTTTGCGTATGAGGCCATAGCCATGTTCGTAGGCGGGGATATAGTCTTCTCTTTCTGAACCATGCATGTTGATGCCCATGTAGTCGGAGATGCCGTAATGGTCGTAGCCCAAGGTTTGGTACACACTGTCAATGCTGGCTTCCTTGCTCTTGCGCCCATTGGTCAGCCCAAAATACCTGCGTGAGTGGCAATGAAAGTGATATTTCTTCCATTGGTCGGGATTCATGTCCTGATAGGGGTTGTAAAGGTATTCGCCACTGAAAGGCTTCGGCTCCTTGAAACTGTAGGTGGGCACGGAGAGGTAGACGTACAACACTAGTAGGAGCAAGACGATGCCTAGACCGCTGAAGACGCGTCCAACGTAAAACCAGAAACCGTGTTTTTGTTTCCCCTTGCTCATTTTTTGCTTTTTGGGTGCAAAACTAAGGAAAAATCCTGAGGTTTAGGGTATGACAATCAATTTCTTTTTGGCAATCAAACGATTATAGCGTTCTAGTACCTCACCGACCACATCTTCCCACGAGCGTACGATGGAGTGCGAGGCCTGAATACCCACACGATGCACAAGTTCCGGATTGTGAATTAATTCGCGAAGTCGGTTGGCAAAGGCATTCACGTCGTTGGGAATCAGAAAACCATTCTCGTTATCAGTGATGATGGAGGCCGCCGTGGCAGTTTCCACCATGACAGAGGGTGTTTGCAGTGCTGCAGCCTCTTTAACGACCAAACCGTCAGTGTCGTAAAGCGATGGGAATAGGAACAGGTCAGCCGCTGCATAATACTGCTTGATAACTTCGCGCTCAGTGACGGTGCCCACAAAGGTGACTTGGCTGTCAAGACCTTTTTCGGTTACCATCTTTTTCATTTCCTCAGCTGCATAACCGTTGCCGACAAAAAACATCTTGAAAGACGTATCTTTCACTTTTTCAAGAGCCTCGATGGTGAGGCGCACGTTTTTCTGCCAAATATGCTGTCCGACGAAGAGGCAAACGAAGTCATTAGGCGCGATACCTAACTGTTTCCTTGCATCAGCAAAATAGGCATCAGGATAATCAGCCACAAGGTCGCTACCATTAGGCACCACTTCCACATTGCCTTTGAAACCGTAGTCTTTAATCACATCTTTTACAGAGGCTTGCGGCACCCAAACTTCATCGGCACGCTCATAAAAACTAACGATGCGCTTGATGATTTGCTCCACAACTGCTTTGGAGGGAATGGTTTGGCTGAAGTCGTCGCGGTATTTGGAATGGAATGTGGCCACCATTGGGATATTGAGCCTTTTGGCCACTTTAGTCGCCGCCATGCCTGCAGCGAACGGTGAATGGGCATGTACTATCTTGAACCGACGCCTGACGATTTTCGCAAGAAAAGTCGGATCAACTTCTGCAATGCCAGTGACATAGGGTTGGCGGAGCGGAACGGGCACCGAGAAATAATCGAGCACTTCATAGTCGTATTGGCTGTAGTCGGCTCCGGGCACATTAGGTGTGATGACTGAAACACCTCCCACTTTTTTTTGCATCCAATAGGCATAGTTCTGTACGCAAATGGCAACGCCGTCCATCACGGGAGGGAACGATTCATTGAAAAGACCGATGTTTAAATCCATTTCTGTTGAAATTTGGCGCAAAATTATAAAAAAGAAGCTTCTTGAACCATAATAAAATTGTATCTTTGCGGCCTAATTTGAAATCATTCTTAATAGCGGCTGCGAGACTACGGGACTGCGAGACTTTTTTGGGCTAAATGAAGACCCCGAAGTCCCGAAGTTCCGAAGTCCTGAAGTCAAAAAAGCAGAATCATGGATCAGAATCCGAACGAAAATATCATCAGTGAAGTCACGAACAAAGAGTATGAATACGGCTTTGTGACCGACATTGAAACCGATTTTGTGCCAAAGGGCTTGAACGAGGACATCATCCGCCTCATCTCCAAAAAGAAAGAGGAACCCGAATGGCTGTTGGAGTTCCGCTTAAAGGCCTTCCGACATTGGCAGACGCTGAAACAGCCCAACTGGGCTCATTTGGACATCCCTGAAATCAATTACCAGGACATCATCTATTATGCTGCACCGCGCAAGCGTCAGCAAAAGCAGAGTCTTGATGAAGTGGACCCTGAGCTGTTGGCCACCTTCGACAAACTCGGCATCTCACTTGATGAGCAGAAGAAACTCTCTGGCGTGGCTGTCGATGCGGTAATGGACTCCACTTCGGTGAAGACGACCTTCCAAGAGACCCTTTCCAAACATGGTGTCATCTTTATGTCGTTCAGCGAGGCGGTGAAGCAACATCCCGACTTGGTGAAGAAATACCTCGGCAAGGTAGTGCCTTATACCGATAACTTCTTTGCGGCACTCAATTCGGCGGTTTTCAGCGATGGCTCGTTCTGCTACATTCCGAAAGGTGTACGTTGCCCCTTGGAGCTTTCAACTTATTTCCGCATCAACGCAGCCAACACGGGCCAGTTTGAGCGCACGCTCATTGTGGCTGATGAAGGTGCGTATGTGAGTTATATGGAAGGTTGTACTGCTCCGCAACGTGATGAGAACCAGCTCCATGCAGCCATTGTGGAAATCATCGCCGAGACGGATGCAGAAGTGAAGTATTCCACAGTGCAGAACTGGTATCCTGGCGATAAGGACGGCAAGGGTGGTGTGTATAACCTCGTCACCAAGCGCGGCCTTTGTCGCGGCGACCGCTCCAAGATCTCTTGGACGCAGGTCGAGACGGGCTCTGCCATCACCTGGAAATACCCGGGCTGCGTGTTGTTGGGCGACAACTCGGTAGGCGAGTTCTACTCCGTTGCCGTGACCAACAACTACCAACAGGCCGACACGGGCACCAAGATGATTCACTTGGGCAAAAACACCCGCAGTACGATCATATCTAAAGGTATCTCTGCAGGTCATAGCCAGAATGGCTATCGAGGCTTGGTGAGAGTGGCTGCCAAAGCCGAGAATTCCCGTAATTACTCGCAATGCGACTCACTCCTATTGGGCGACAAATGCGGTGCCCACACTTGGCCATACGTAGAATGCGGCAACGAATCGAGTATCCTCGAACATGAGGCAACGACCTCTAAGATCTCAGAAGACCAACTGTTCTATTGCCAGCAGCGAGGCATCCCGACAGAGAAGGCCATTGGCCTCATCGTCAATGGCTATGCCAAAGATGTATTGAACAAGTTACCTATGGAATTTGCCGTTGAGGCGCAGAAATTATTGTCGATAACCCTGGAAGGCAGCGTAGGATAACACAATTAAACAAATAAACGACCAACAATCAACAAATGATAGGAACCCGTTCAAATAACACGCCCTTTTGGTTGCTCCTCATCGGATTGTTCCTCATTCTGGTGAGCAAGAGCCTTTTGACTGAGGGCATGTTTCTTGACGGTGTGACATACGCCTGCATTTCCCGCAATATGGCTTGCGGTCTTGGCTCGTTTTGTAACCCGTGCTATACTCAAACGATAGGTCCTGTATTCCATTCCCATCCGCCTTTGGCTTTTGGACTAGAAGCATTGTTTTTCAAGGTTTTGGGTGACCATTGGTGGATTGAAAAAGCTTATTCTGTTTTGACCTTCCTGTTCAGCGGACTATTGATTGCATTGATTTGGAAACGGAGTACTAACAACATCCGTTGGGCTTGGCTGCCTCTGCTGTTTTGGATTGCCATGCCTTTGGTCACTTGGTGCGCCACCAACAATATGCTTGAAAATACCATGTCGGTATTTGTGCTGCTATCGGTCTATCTAATGATTGTTAGCTATCAAAGGAACAACAAAATTTGGTTGGTTCTGTCGGCAATGGCTTTATTTTTGGCTTTCCTGTCTAAAGGGTTTACGGGATGGTTCCCCTTGGTGTTCCCTGTTTTGTATTGTGCTGTCGACCAAAAACGCAGATGGATCCAAGGCCCTATTGATAGTTTGATTTTGCTGGTTTCTGTGGCGTTTTTTGTCGGGGTGTTGTTTTTGATTTTTCCTGGCTTGTTTGCCTATCTTAAGGACTACATCCGGCTTCAAGTCTTAGGTGGTGGACTTCATGAAACTACTGTCTCATCCAGGTTTTACATTGTTTTCGCCTTGTTGCAGCAACTGATGATTCCGCTTGTTTTGGTCGTGGTATTGGTGATTCTCAAGAAGAAAAACAAGTTCAACAAAAAGGTCTTTGAATTCCCACCCGACAAGGCTTGGTTCTATAGTTTCCTGATTTTGGGTCTCTTGGGTGTTTTACCTATCATGGTAAGTGTGAAGCAACGCGACTTCTATATGCTTGCTGCGTTGCCTTTCTTTGCCTTGGCATGCGGACATATCACCCTCTCGATGCTGACCTTATGGTTGCCCAAAATCACGCCACAAGTCTACAGATGGATGACTTTTGGAGCAAGTTGCATCGTGTTGCTGGGGTTGGTTCTGAACATTGTCCATGTCGGGAAATACGGTCGCGATGACGCATTGATTGAAGAAGTGAAGCAAAAGATTGCGGAAGTAGGAGAAACTAATATTATTGAAATATCACCAAAAGAATATACACAGTGGGCCAAGCATGCCTATTATATGCGTTACGGCAAAATCAGCCTAAGCCCAACTCATCAAAATTCGCCCATAGATTCCCGCCAGCCCACCAGCCCGCGTTGGAATGACATGGGCGAATCCAACTGAATACGGAACAACTGAATAATTGAACAACTGAACAACTATATATCATGTTACTGAACATCAAAAACCTACACGTCTCCATCGGAGGCAAGGAAATCCTGAAAGGATTGAATCTGGGCGTCAACGAAGGCGAAATCCACGCTATCATGGGCCCCAACGGAACAGGAAAGAGTACGCTCGCTGCTGCCATCACAGGCCGCGATGGCTATGAGATCACGGAAGGGGAGATCTGGTACAAGGGCAAGAACATCGTTGGGATGTCGCCCGAGGACCGCGCCAACGAAGGCATCTTCCTAAGCTTTCAATACCCCGTTGAGATTCCGGGCGTGAGCATACAGAACTTCATGCGTACTGCTGTCAATTCGAAGCGTGAGTATCAAGGACTTCCCCCAATGAGCACTGTCGACTTCATGAAGATGATGAAGGAGAAGCAGGCCATGGTTGAAATCACCGAGAAGCTGCAAAATCGTTTCGTTAATGTGGGCTACAGCGGTGGCGAGAAGAAGAAGAATGAGATTTTCCAGATGGCCATGTTGGAACCGAGCCTTGCCATCCTCGACGAGACGGACTCAGGTCTCGACATCGACGCGTTGCGCATCGTGGCCCATGGCGTCAACCAACTGCATAATAATGAGAACGCCTTTGTGGTCATCACCCACTATCAGCGTCTGCTCGACTATATCGTTCCCGACTTCGTCCATGTGATGTACGACGGACGCATCGTCAAAACGGGCGGCAAGAACCTCGCCCTCGAACTCGAAGAAAAAGGCTACGAATGGATTAAGGAACTTTGATTATGAACAACCAACTTATCTTAGCCGCCAACCAAAGCCGCGAAATCATTGAGTATGACGATGACGCTCACCTGTCATCCGAGCCGAAGGTCTCCGAAATCATCCTCAATGAGAATTCGAGCCTTGAGTTGTATGTTTTGCAGAATTTAAGCAACGAGGCCTCCATCCAAAGGGAGTTCAAGGTCAAGCAGCTGGCTGATAGCCGACTGAAGATTGTGGTCATCACCTTCAACGGTGGCGATGTGCGAAACACCTATCACGTCGACTTGGATGGTGAAGGCGCCGACACGCAGGTGCATGGCTTGTATCTCATCGACAAGACCCAGCATGTGGAGAACTTCCTGAAGGTGAACCACAATGTGCCGCATTGCACCAGCAACGAGAAGTTCAAAGGCGTTATCGATGACTCGGCCTCGGCGGTGTTCAACGGTCATGTGTATGTGGCCAAAAACGCCCAAAAGACCGATGCCCACCAAAACAACAGTAACATCCTCTTGACGTCGACTGCCAAAGTCAACAGCCAGCCATTCCTTGAGATTTATGCCGACGACGTGAAGTGCTCGCATGGCACTTCCACTGGCCAACTTGACCAAGAGGCCATGTTTTATATGCGCCAACGCGGCATCAGCAAGGCCAACGCAAGAATCCTGTTGATGTATGCCTTTGCCGCTGAGGTGAGCAACCATATCGGAAACGAGATGCTGCACGAACACATCGATGACATGATCAAGCGTCGTCTGCGTGGTGAGTTGTCGAGTTGCGAGAACTGCGTGTTGCGTTGCAGCCATCCGAAGGATTATAATTTTGAAATTGATTATTCGAAAATCTGATGAATATCAACGAAATAAGAAACCAGTTCCCCGTCCTCGACCAGCAGGTTTATGGTAAGCCCTTAGTCTATCTTGACAATGCTGCCACCACGCAGAAGCCTTTGTGCGTCATCGAGCGTGAGCGCGACTATTACCTGCACGAGAACTGCAACATCCACCGTGGGGTGCATTACCTGAGCCAGAAGGCAACCGAGGCCTACGAACATGCCCGCCAGACCGTTGCCGATTTCGTCCATGCCAAGGAAGCGCGCGAAATCATCTTCACACGAGGCACCACCGAATCATTGAACCTGTTGGCTACATCATTCGAGCACTTTTGCATTGGCGAAGGTGACAAGGTGTTGATTACGGCCATGGAGCACCACTCCAACCTCGTGCCATGGCAGCAGATGGTGCAGCGCCATCATGGTCAACTGCTTGTCGTGCCAATGGATGACAAAGGCGTGTTGGACTTGAATCGATACGAAGACTTGCTGAAAGAAGGGCCGAAGGTAGTGTCGATTGCGCATATTTCCAATGTGTTGGGAACTATCAATCCTGTCAAGCAGATGGTTGCCATGGCGCATCAATATGGCATTCCCGTAGTCGTTGATGGCGCACAGTCCATTGCGCATCATCCCATCGATGTTCAAGACTTGGATTGCGACTTCTTCGTTTTTTCGGGCCATAAGATGTATGCCCCTATGGGTATCGGCGGCTTGTACGGCAAAGCCGAATGGCTGGAGAAACTGCCTCCCTACCAATTTGGAGGTGAGATGGTAGATGTAGTGAGTTTTGAGAAAACCACTTTCAATGTGTTGCCTTATAAGTTTGAGGCTGGGACGCCAAATGTGGGCGCCGCATTGGGTTTGGAAACAGCCGTTAGATTTCTGCAAAGTCTTGACAGAAAGGAAGTTGAGCAATATGAAGCCGGTTTGTTACAGTCAGCCATCGAACAACTCTCCGAAATCGACGGCATCCGTTTCATTGGAGAGGCAGCGCATCGTTCAGGTTTGGTTTCCTTCATCATTGATGGCATTCATCCTTACGACCTCGGAACCATCATTGATAAGATGGGTGTAGCAGTGCGCACAGGACATCATTGCGCTGAACCGGTGATGACGCGTTTTGGCATTCCTGGAACGGTTAGAGCTTCGTTCGCTTTATACAATACTATAAAAGAGGTGGAAATTTTCGTAAATGCAGTGAAAAAAGCTGCATTGATGCTGAGATAATTTAGAATTGTAATCATTATTTCATGAAAACAAAAATACATAAATCATGTCACCGACATGACTTATGTATTTGCATATTAGGCAATATGTGTTTTCTAAAAAGAGAATTAATCGTTTTCTTTTCTCTTTTTTCCGAGTAGGTAAGCACCACCCAAGCAACTTAAAAGAAGAACTCCGCCACCAAGAGGAGCAAGGTAGTCAATTGTAATGTTTTGGTGTTCTGGTTGAGGCATTTCAACATTTTCGTTTTTTACTGCTAAATCCAGAAATTCTTCTTGACCTTTGGTGTCGTCTTCTACTTCCTCTACGATAGCAATGGACTTTTGAATGCTGTCTTTAGGTACCGTTATTTGAGCAATAGTTGATGTAGCTGTCATAGAAAATGCAGCCAAAACAGCTAAAAGTGAAATAGTATTTTTCTTCATGACGCTTATATAATTATATGATATTTACTTTGTTAATACAGAAGTGCTATTATGCACTTAATACTTTGCAAAGTTAAAGGGTTTTTGTGGAGGTGTGTGGGATTCTATATGTTTATTATTACAATGATTTAATGCGTATTTTACAATGGTTTTATTGTGTCAGATATCGGTATTGTCTAACTTCAAAGTATCGTTATGGATTTGTTGCTCAACGAAACATGCAAAATCTGTAAAAAAGTTGTGTTTCAGTGAAATAGAAATCCTTCTCAACAAGTCTAAGTCCATGGTATTTCGTTTGAGGATTCGATTGAAATTGCCTGGATCACAGTGTACTTTTCTTGCAAGCCAAGCTTCACTACGCTCTTGCTCTTTAAGAATCGCTTTAATGGCATTTCCTATGTGAAAATCCTCTGTTTTCATTTTTCTTCTTTTGATAGAACTTGTTTCAGTTTGATTTTCTTTTTTACCCTAATAGGAGCAATGATGAGTACCAAGAGCACTTCAAGAGCGTATTTCATCCATGGTACAAAACCTGTAGTGTAAAACTGAAAAGCGATGAGTAAAATCGAGAACCCGACAAATAGGGCTTTTCCGTGAATCTTCTTTCTAAATACTTGTATCAAACTGAAAACTAGTATTGTAGATAATACAAGTTGAATGATTTGAGTCCATAGCTCTTTGGTGCCCTCGTCGGTTTGTCCTTGGTTAAAGTAATAGGAATCAATGAAATATCGGCTGTAGACAAGAGTGAAAACTTCATAGATAAGCAACAAACCATAATAGGTGATGGCAAAACTCGCCGCTAGTTTCATCGCCGTGGTGAGTTCGGGCTTCAGATCGAAGATTTTACCATCGCGTTGTTCCATGGCTTATTCTTGATTTTGATTGTCTTGCGTCAAATTCATCCGTTTAAAGTAAAGATAATAAATCAGGATGAAAATAACAGTGAGCAAAAGGTCAGAGAAGAACGGTGATGGTTTTTGTAGAGGATACACGAACACTGACGCATCAATGAGCATGAGTATTTGAGCGATGGCATAAATGTGGAGGCCCCGTTTGTCACCTCTGAACATTTTTATGACCCCCACCAACGAAGCGATGAAAAGCACCAATAGAATTAGATAATAGTTGGTGTTGATTTGTGTGAGGACTGTCATGCTGTCGTTCATGGCCTTGGTAAATTCTTCACCCATGCTGGAAAAAGGCTCCATCATTTCTTCAAATTGTCCGTTGTTGAGCATCTCGGACATTAGTGGCGTTGTAAAATACATGATGATGGACCTGAGGATATTCCAGCAGGCATTGATGAACGACAATACCAAAAGGATGGTCATTCCTGTGGGCCGTTTTTGTTCTGTGGTTTCCATTCTATATTTGGTGTTTGTAGGGCTGTCACATTGTGGCAGCCGCTTTTGTTTTTATGAGCGGCTGCCATGGTACGACAGCCCTACAAACCAATTATTTGTTTTGCAAATCATCAAAAGCCAGCGGGTAGTCCTTCACGAACTGAACGCTCTTGGCAATCTCGGTGTACATCACCTTGTCAATGCGAACGAATTCCACTTGTTTGCGGTATTCGGCAACGAACTTCTCAATGATGGGTGACGACTTCAGAGGACGACGGAACTCAAGAGCTTGCGTGGCATTGAACAATTCGATGGCAAGCACCCGCTCCAAGTTTTCAGCCACGCGCAAAGCCTTCGTTGCTGCGTTGGCGCCCATGCTGACGTGGTCTTCCTGACCTTGTGAGGATTCGATGCTGTCGACCGAAGCGGGTGTGCAGAGCTGTTTGCTCTGGCTGACGATGCTGGCGGCGGCATATTGAGGGATCATAAAGCCGCTGTTGAGGCCAGGCTCGGCGACGAGGAACGAAGGCAGACCACGCTTGCCACCAATCAGTTGATAGATACGACGTTCGCTGATGTTGCCCAACTCAGCCATAGCGATGGCCAAGAAGTCCAAAGTGATAGCGAGAGGCTGGCCGTGGAAGTTGCCGGCGCTGATGACCAGGTCTTCATCTGGGAAGATGGTCGGGTTGTCGGTGACGGCGTTGATTTCCTCGCTGAACACTGAGGCCACATAGTCGATGGCATCCTTCGAGGCACCATGCACCTGCGGCATGCAACGGAAAGAGTATGGGTCTTGCACGTGTTTCTTTTCCCTGACAATCAGCTCGCTGCCTTTGGTGAACTCACGCACACGCTTGGCGGTGACGATTTGTCCGTTGTGGTGGCGGATCTGATGCACTTGGTCGAAGAAAGGCTCAATGCGGCCGTCGAAGGCTTCCAAAGAGACTGTACCAATGAGGTCTGCCAAGTAACTGAGGCGGAAGGCCTTCAGCAGAACGTAGGTGCCATAGCTGCTCATGAACTGTGTACCATTGAGCAGAGCAAGACCTTCTTTCGATTGCAGCGTGATGGGTTCCCAACCGAACTTCTTGAGTACCTTTTCAGCAGGGACGATCTTGCCTTCGAAATGCACTTCGCCCAAGCCGAGCAAGGGCAGCATGAGGTTGGCCAAAGGAGCCAAGTCGCCAGAGGCACCGAGTGAGCCTTGGTTATAGACCACGGGCAGTACATCGTTGTTGAAGAAGTCGATGAGGCGTTGCACGGTCACGACTTGCACACCGCTGTTGCCGTAGCTGAGGCTCTGGATCTTCAGCAAGAGCATGAGGCGGATGATTTCTTCGGGCACCATTTCACCCGTGCCGCAGGCGTGCGACATGACGAGGTTCTTCTGCAGGGTGCTGAGGTCTTCTTTTGAGATGCTGTGATCGCAGAGCGAACCGAAACCGGTGGTCACGCCGTAGATGGGCTTCTCGGGGTTCTCCATCTTCTTGTCAAGGTAGTCGCGGCACTTTTGGATGCGCTTGATGGCATCGGCGCTGAGCTCGAGCTTGTAGCCCTTGGTGAGTATTTCGTTTACCTGTTTGAAGGTCAGTTCCTTCGATGAGATTTTATGGACTTTCATATTATTTGTTATTTAAGATTCAAGATTTAAGATTCAAAATTGTTTCTACCAATTTGTTGGCTTCCACGGTTTCTTGTTTACCTTCTTTCATCCATTTCACAGTGAACTTTTGCTCAGCTACTTCGCTTTCGCCAGCGATGACGACAATCGGGATGTGGCGTTGGTCGGCGTATTTCATCTGTTTCTGGATTTTGGCGGCATCGGGATAAATCTCTGCGTTGATGCCGTGTTTGCGTACCTGGTTCAGATACTTGAGGCAGTATTTCTCTTCGTTCTTGCCGAAGTTGAGGAAGATGACCTTGGTGCTTTCCGACATGGTCTCGGGGAAGAGGTTAAGGCCTTCCAACACGTCGTAGATGCGGTCGGCACCGAAGCTGATGCCTACGCCAGAGACATTGGGCAGACCAAAGATGCCCGTGAGGTTGTCGTAGCGACCGCCACCTGAGATGCTGCCTATAGCGAAATCCTTGGCTTTCACCTCGAAGATGGCACCAGTGTAGTAGTTTAAGCCACGAGCCAAGGTGAGGTCGAGCTCGGTGTCAATGTCGAGTTCCATGTTGTCGATGTAGTCAAACAAGGTCTCCAATTCTTCGATGCCTTTTTGGCCTACTTCGTTGTCCAACAGAGGCTTCAGTTGTGCCAGCTTTTCGCGAGTGTCGCCTTTCATGAAGAGAATAGGTTGCAGCTTATCGATGGCGGCTTGCTCCAGTCCCTTCTCGGCAAGTTCCGCATTGACGGCCTCGATGCCGATTTTGTCTAACTTGTCGATGGCTACGGTGATGTCGACCAAAGCGTCCGACTTGCCGATGTATTCAGCGATGCCCGCCAACACCTTTCGGTTGTTGATCTTTAGCGTGACGTTGATTTTCAAAGCATGGAATACCTCGTCAACGATTTGCACCAGTTCGGCTTCGTTCAGCAAGGAATCGCTGCCGATGATGTCGACGTCGCATTGGCAAAACTCGCGGTAACGGCCTTTTTGCGGACGGTCGGCACGCCAAACGGGTTGGATTTGATAACGCTTGAAGGGGAAGGCAATCTGGTCGCGATACATGGTTACAAAACGTGCAAAGGGTACAGTCAGATCATAACGCAGGCCTTTCTCCGTGATTTTTGAGGCCAGCTTCAATGATTCAAGCGGTTCGCCATTTTGTTCCACGCCACTCATGAAGTCGCCAGAGTTGAGCACACGGAAGAGGAGTTTGTCGCCTTCTTCGCCGTATTTGCCCAAAAGGGTGCTGAGATTTTCCATGGATGGGGTTTCAATCGGTTGGAAACCAAAGCGTTTGAATACAGTTTTAATGGTGTCGAAAATATAATTGCGACGCACCATGACTTCGGGCAGGAAGTCGCGGGTGCCTTTGGGAATGCTGGGTTTTTGTGCCATTTTTGAAATTTTTTGCAAAAGTACAAATTATTTCAATTCAAACTCTTCTCCAGGCTCTGGGATGACGATGTTGTCCCAACCTTCCTTGCGAAGTTGCCTTTGATAATATTGTTGGGCTTCAAGGTCTCCGTGCACGATAAAGGTCTTTTTAACCTTACTCGGGTCTTGGCAGCTCAGATAATGGATCATCTCCTTGTAGTCGCCGTGACCGCTGAAGGCATCGATTTCGAAAATCTCGGCGTTAACTGTGTGCTCTATGCCAAAGATGGAAACGCTGGCAGGTGCTGGTTTCTCCAACAGTTTGGCACCCAATGTAGTAGGCGAGCAATAGCCGATGGCAAGGATGCTGTTGTTGGGATTTTCGATGCTGTTGGCGATGTGGTGTTTCACGCGGCCGGCTTCCATCATGCCCGAGGCTGAGATGATGATGCAAGGCTGTTTAGTAGCATTTAGTTCCTTCGATTGGTTGATGTCGCGCACGAAAGTGAGCCCGTTGAAGCCAAATGGGTCGGGGTCGTATTCGATAACATCTTTCACATCATCGTTGAACAGGTCGACGTGCATACGGAAAATTTCGGTAGCATTAACGGCCAAAGGACTGTCAACATATACTGGAATCTTCTCGGGCAGTTTGCCTTCGTTGTAAAAGTTATTCAGTAGATACACAATCTCTTGCGTGCGGCTGACCGCGAACGACGGGATGATGAGTTTGCCACGTTTCTCCACACAGGTATGATAGATGATTTCCAACAGTTGTTGCTCGGCATTGGTGCGGTCGCTGTGGAGGCGGTTGCCGTAGGTGGCCTCGGTGATGAGGTAGTCGCAGTGCGGGAAAGGCTCGGGTGAGCGTAGTAGGTAGTTGTACTCGCGCCCGATGTCGCCTGTATATCCGATTCGCGTCATCTTTCCACCTTCGTCAATTTCGATGACGGCACAACCGCTACCAAGCAGGTGACCTGTGTTGTTGAACTTTACCTTGATATTATTGTCTATATAAAAGTAGCGGTTGTAGGCCACGCTGACAAACAACTCCATGCTAGCGCGAGCATCTTTTTCGGTATAGATAGGTTGCAAAGCGGGTAGCCCTTGTTTGCGGCGTTTCTTATTGAACCACTCCATGTCGTTTTCTTGGATGAAGCCGCTGTCAGGGAGCATGATGCTACACAGGTCTTCCGTGGCTTTGGTGCAGACGACTTGACCTCGGAAGCCCAATTTGTAGAAATAGGGGATGAGGCCGCAATGGTCGATATGGGCGTGGGTGAGGATGATAACGTCGATTTCTTTCGGGTCGACCATGATATTACGGTTGGCGGCGTCGGTTTCGAGGCCTTTACCTTGGAACATGCCGCAGTCCAATAGGATTTTCTTGCCATGGTCAGTGGTGATGAGGTGCTTGCTGCCCGTCACTTCCTGGGCTGCACCGATGAATTTGATTTTCATAGGCATGAAATCGTTAGATTCAACTTCGTTAAATTTGGCTTCAAAGATAGACAAAAAAAGTGAGGTGGCAAGTATTTGTCACCTCACTTTGGGATTTTTGTTTGAAACATTGCAGCTTATTCCACCACAATCTTCCTGACGGCATGACCACCGTTGGCCTCGATGTGCATCATGTAGATGCCTTTGCCCATCTGAGAGAGGTCGATGCGGGCTTGGTCGTCTTCGAGGTCAGCGTTGTAAACCGTTTGTCCGTAAGCGTTCACGATGCGGACATGGCTCAAGCCTTCGCCTTCAAGGGTGAATTCACCCTTGGTAGGGTTAGGATAGACATTGGCAGCAATGCTGTTCTCGCCGATGCCCTCAGTGAAGAGGAAGTTGGCTACCAGATTGCGGTTTTCGGTGGCAATAAAGGTGTAGGTCATCTCTTCTGAAACCACATCGCCGTTTTCGGTCCAGTTCTGGAAGGCCCAGTCTTCGTTGCGGTCAAAGGTCAGAGTAACCTCGTCGCCATAGTTATAGATGCCTGCTCCGCTGATGCTTGCAGCTTCAATTGGGTCAGCAGATGCCGTGATTTCAAAGGTCATCAATTCGAAATTGGCTACCAAGGTGCGGTCGCCTGTTACGGCGAAGGTATAGGCGGCTTCATTTGAAACCACATTGCCGTTTTCGGTCCAGTTGACGAAATTGTAGCCTTCGTTGGCTGTTGCGGTTACAGTGCACTCATCTAACATCTCGTAAGTGCCGCTACCTGTAACAACACCACCTTCCGTTGGGTTGACAAGCGCTGTAATCGTGAAAGTTTCCACAACAAAGTGGGCAACATAAGTGGCAGATTCTGTGACCGTGAAGGTGTATGTGGCATTAGTGCTGACTTGAATACCGTTTTTCGTCCAATTGACAAAGATGTAGGGAACAGTAGGAGTGGCTGTCAAAGTGCAGCTTTGACCATAGGTATAGACACCACCGCCTTCAACACCGCCAGCCCATTGCGAAGGATCAACAAGTGCAGTAATAGTGAATTGTTGCAACGTGAAGTTGGCCACCAAAGTGCGGTTGCTGTTCACGGTGAAAGTGTAGTTGGCTTGGGTTGAAACCACATTGCCGTTCTCCGTCCAGTTAGTGAAGGTGTAGCCCGTGTTTGCCGTGGCATGTACGGTGCATTGTTGTCCTTGTTGATAGGTACCACCGCCAGTGACGGTACCTCCGTTGGTTGGGTTAGCCGAAACGCTGATGGTGTAGTTTTGCGGCAGGGCTTGGAAATTGGCCACTAAAGTGCGGTTGCCATTCACCACGAATGTGTAGCTAGGTTGGGTAGAGACAATGGTTCCGTTTTCCGACCAATTAGTAAAGGTGTATCCGCTGTTGGCTGTGGCTGTCACGGTGCAGGATTGACCTGCTTGGTAATTGCCGCCTCCAGTGACGGTGCCTCCGTTGGCTGGATTGGCTGAAACGTTAACGGTGTATTGTTGTGTGCCTCCCTGCATGATGTCGATTTCGGCAATATAGGTAATCTTGTTGTAGCCGAACACAGTCAGAGTGGCAATGCCAGAAGTGCCAGGTGCGGCAAAGGTGATGTTGCAGGTGCCATTCACAATGGTAGCCGAGCCCATGATCTCGTTGTTGCGGGTCAAAGTGGCTAAGGCGCCGTTGCCGTTGGTGGCGTTCACGGTAAAGCTTGTTGAAGTTGAACTCATCGAAGGTTCGTGGGTAACATTCATGTTGTCTGGAACGGCATTGCGCACGGTGAGCGTCGGGTCGCCGAAGAGGAGCCAGAACTGATAGGTGGCCAAACCTTGTCCATTCGAGTTGTATTGGTCAAGAATCTTCATGTTGCCATCGGTCGAAATGCCGCCGAGGGTGCGTTTGATGCTTCTGTGTTCCGTGAGGACGTTATTCATCTCGTCCTGACCATACATAGGCGGCTGCCAAGGTTGTGAGATGTAGCTGAACATACCACCGATGGCTCCGGTAGGCGCACCGTTGGAGTTGTTGGTGGCACGCATCCATGCCTCAGCGAAGCAGGGCTGCGAATAGTCAAGTTGTCCGTTGTTGCAAGCCACCGACCAAATGAAGGGCAGCTTGTTGTCGTTGGTCAAAGCATTGATGTGCGAGTTGCTGTAGTTGAACACGCCCCAACTCGTCGGTGAACCGTGGTTGCAATAGTTGATGATGCTCACGCCTTCGTTGATGTGCTGACTGATAATGTTCGCACTCGACGTGACACCTGGGACATTCTGATAATCACGATGGATGCTGGTGTAGTTGTAATGCAACAGCGTGTCTCTGATGTAGTCGATATGTTGGTAGTCGGCCTCACCAAAGTGTCCGCTACCAGCACCTTCGTTCTTGGAAACACCTTGTCCGATCGAGAGCCAGGTGTCGGCGGCGGTGACGTCTCTTTCGTAGTGGATCACCTTGTCAACCTGTGTGGTGACATGGTCAACGGTTTCGGCGGAGAAACGGCCAACAATTACATCATTATAGTAGTCACTACCAACCAGTTGTCCGTAGTATTGGTCGGTACGGCCAGAATAGCCTCCAGTGAAGGTGTAGTAACTCTGCACTTGTGCGTTGTCGCCCACAAGCAGGATGTGGCTGATGTTGGGGTTGCTGTTGTATTGGTTTTGGATGTAGGTTTTAATGGCATCGCTGGTGGAACCTGAAACCGAGGTGCCGACCATCGTAACGGGTCTGCCGATCTGTTTCTTCCAGTTGACGAAAGGTTGCATGGCATCCATGAAAGCGTCGTGGCAGATGATGAGAAGCTCGCCAGTCTCGTCGACGGCGTTGTATTTGCTCAGACCTTGGCTGTAGTTGATGAAGTGGTTTTGGTACAAGGCACCAAATTCGGGATCCATTCTCACCTCAGATGAACGGCGGCTGAGGGTGTTCTCACCGAGTTGGCCGTCGCTGTACATTTCAACGGTCATGTTGTAATACACGCGCAAAGTGTGTGTGACAGGGTTGTAGGCGAAAGGATAGAACACCATGTTCTGTCCACGGAAGTCACGCAGGATGTAAGGATCATATAAACCTACATTCTGAGCAGGGAAGAAGGCGTCTGTCGAATAGGCTTCACCATAAGTATAAGGCACATCGTCAGGATTGACACTGCGCGGGAAATCACCTTTTGAGGGCGCGACCTCCATCTGAAAGTCAGTGTATTGAGCGTCAATGAGTCGGATGTTGTAATGCTGTTGGTCGCCGATGATGGCCGGAACGGCAATCATGGGGAGGTTGGGTTCGCCTGCGGCAGCGGTGCTGACGGTGCGCGGAACAGAGATGATGTTGGCTTTGCCACGAGGCGTGGTCACCTCGAAGGTGTAGAAGCCAGGGACTTGCATGTTGACGGTGATTTGGTTTTCCGAAGAGGCAACCAAAGTCGTCTGGATGGTGCTCGGAGTGTCGCTCTTGATGGCGACCCACTGCTGGCCGAAAGTCACAATCGACAACATGACGAGCAGGGCGGTAAGGATATGTTTTCTCATAGTGAAATAAATTGATTTTCAAAGGGGCAAAAATAGTGATTTTAACTGTATGAAAGTCACTTTTGATGATTTTTCTTCGTAAACGCCACAGAATCGCCCCATGCATTGTACAAAACCTTGTGCCCGATGGAGGCGAGGCGCACATCGAGACAACTGTGGCACTCGTCGGGTTTGTCTTTAACGCAGGCCTTGTCGGGGTAGATGAGATAGTTCTCGCGGAATTCGTTGGGCGTGAGATTGGGCATGATGACGTTGGCGCCGGCGAGGATGGCTTTCTCGCGGCCTTGCGGGTCGACGGTCTGGTTAGCAGTGGCGGCCACCATGTTGATTTCAGGCATCATCAAGCGAAGGATGGCAATCATCTTCAAGGTCAGTTCCATGCGTTTCTCGGCAGAAGGAATTTGGTCCCTAAATTGCCAAAGAGGTGTGTCGGGGTGGGGGATAAAAGGCCCCATGCCGACCATGGCCACGTCTTTCTTTTTGAAAAAGAGCAGGTCGTCAGCAAGGTCATCAAGTGTTTGGAAAGGCAAACCCACCATCACGCCAGTGCCTGTCTGGTAACCCAGCTTCAACAATGTATTGATGCAATTTAGGCGTTGCTTGAAGTCGTGTTTCTCGTCGTGCGGGTGAATCTTATAATATAAGTCTTCGTTAGAAGCTTCGATGCGGAGCAAGTAACGGTGGGCGCCCGCCTCAAACCAGCGGCGATAAGTTTCTTCGGTTTGCTCGCCCAAAGAGAGTGTAATACCCAAGCTACCGTTGCCTATCTTCTTGATTTCCTGTACCAAATAGGTGATCTTGTCCACAAAAGCCTTATCGCTCCTTTCGCCGCTTTGCAAAGCCACCGAGCCATAGCCTAGCTCATACGCCAGCTTGGCGCATTCGATGACTTCCTCATCGCTGAGTGTATAGCGTTCCACTTTTAGGTTTTTGCAGCGCACGCCGCAGTAAAGGCAGTATTTTGTGCAGATGTTGCTGTATTCAATCAGTCCGCGCAGGTGGACATAGTTATCCAATTTAGCCAGTTTGGTCTGCAAGGCCTTGTCGAACAAAAGTTTCTTGTCGTCGCCTTCGCTGGCTAATAAAATTTTGATATCCTCTTTTTCGAGGTTGGTTTTGTTTAGTATTTCTGTGATAGACATTTTCTTGAAATTTGCCGCAAAAGTAGTGATTTCCAAAAAAAGACTATCTTTGCAGATAAAATTCTATGATTTAATTATGAAAACATCGTCGGATCTTAGTAAGTTTTTGATTATAGTTTATATCATTTTATTGACCTTATGCTTGATAAATGAAATTGCTTGCTTAGGTTATTATACTTATGTGTTTGACAAGGAAACGCGGGCGTTGTTGCCTGAAAAAGTGATTTTTCCGGAATATGACAAGACAGGAGAAGTGACGAACGCTGACGAGGTCACTGCATGGGATTACACAAGTTTTGTCCCTGAAAACATGTACAAAGTTCACAACTATTTCTGCCGTGTTGCCGATGGCAAGGCCTCTGTTCATGCTTTGGTTTTGCTGGGGCTTTTCCTACCCATGCTGATTTGTTATAAGCGGACCTATACGAAACCTTACCTTGCCATCACGTTTCTTGTGCTGATTGTTGTGATTACATGGTTTGTTATGCCTCGTGTTTGTGGAGGGTGATAGGGGGTATGTTTTCCATGTTTTCGTTTCCATGTTCCCTTTCTTTCCGCATTTTTTCTGAAATTCATTTATCTCTATAGTTTGAACTACCAAATGAGTAGAATTAAAAAAAACGAATTTTTAGCCATAATTGGCCTATTGTTTGGCTTGTTTTCGAATGTTGCTTTGGCACAGACGGGGCAACGCTATGCCGAACCCGTTTTCGACGAGGTAAACATTGAAACGGGCATCCCTTTCAGCAGTGCCATCAAGGAGGGTGAAACATCGCCCACGACCTTATATCTTGACTTTTATGAGCCAGAGGGCGACACCCTTTCGGCGCGTCCGCTGGTGATTACTGTTTTCGGTGGTGCCTTTGTGGCTGGTAGCCGCGATTATGCCGACATGGTAGAGTATTGCACTCGCTTGGCGAAACATGGCTATGCAGCGGCCTCCATCGACTATCGGTTGATTTCGCTTTGGAACATCAATGCCACATCGTTGATTCGCGATGCTTATATGGCGGCGCAGGATATCAGCTCTGCGATTCGGTTTTTCAAATACCATTGCGACGAATACAAGATTGACACGGAACAAGTCTTTTTGCTTGGCAACTCGGCCGGTTCGATTGCCATCCTGTGTGAGCTTTTCATGGACGAAAATGAGCGTCCTGCGGAGACTTTTGAGGACCCTGATTTAGGTCCGATGCATAGTTCAGGCTTCGAGGAATATGCCGGTGTTTCGCCAGCAGTGGCTGGAGCCATCCCGCAATGGGGCGGCGTGATGGATCTCGAGGTTATTAGTGAGGAGGAATATGTGCCGCTGTGCATGATTCACGGTACAGACGATACCAACGTGCCATTCGATTCGGGCTATTGCTACAATGGGATGCTCCCTGGTGTGATGCCTTACATGTACGGCTCTCATCCCATAGCTGGCCGACTTGATGAAATCGGCATTACTGATTACGAATTCCATCCGTTCGAGGGCGAGGGACACGCTTTCTATTTTGTACCTTTGTTATATACACTGATTGAGGAAAAATTCGATGCCTGTTTCAGCATTACTCGGGATTTCCTGTACAATCACCTGGTGTTTCCGACCTCGCTGCCCGAAATGGCGGAAACGATGATTCAGGTCTATCCCAATCCTGCTACTGACTTGCTGACCATTAGTGTTGGTGATGCTACCCAATGTGAACCTTTGAGCGTTGTTGTCATTGACGTGATGGGGCAGGTTGTTTTAGCGGAAACCGTTTCTGCCACAGAAATGAGTCTTGATGTTTCACTTTTGAAGTCTGGGATTTATTTCATTCAGATGGAACGGGGAGACTTTTGGAGTGTTAGGAAATTTGTGAAACAGTAGAGTGATTAATTGACGAAAATTGTTTATATTTGCAAACTGAAAAACAAAGAAAATGTCAACACGACAACTTGAAATAGAAAGTTTGATAAAACATCTTGGAACCGAAATACTTCCCCGAGGTGCTCGTTTGTTGCTTTTTGGTTCCCAAGCTCGTGATGAGGCAAGACCCGATTCCGATTGGGATTTACTGATTTTGTTGGAAGGTGAAAAAGTGAGCAATGAAGATTTCGACCGTTGGGTTTTTCCTTTCGTTTCGTTAGGATGGTCGCTTGGTGTTGACATCAATCCCGTGGCTTACACTTACGATGAATGGATGAGGAGGCAAATCACTCCATTTTATAAAAATGTAATGAAAGAAGGAGTGGAGTTATGCTAACTGAAGATGAAAGAAAAGCCATGGTGACATACCGACTTGAGAAGGCGGGTGAAACGCTGGTCGAAGCCAAAGATTGCGGTATTATGAACCATTGGACACTTGCAGCCAATCGTTTGTACTATGCTGCGTACTATGCTTCATCGGCGTTGTTGATTCAAAATGAAATTGTTGCAAAGTCTCACGAAGGTGTCATTGGAATGATTGGCCAGAATTTTGTCCTAACGGGCATTCTTTCAAAAGATGAAGCCAAACTTTTGGCCCGACTTCAGAACATGCGCAAAACAGGTGACTACGATGATTTCATTGAATGGCATCAAGAAGAAGTGGAGCCACTATTTGAGAAGGTTGAAGAATACATAAACAAGATAAAAACATTAGTTGAACCAAAATAATCGAGCAAAAGAAAGAAGCTAAACACAATAGACATATTATAATCAGATAGCCTAAGTACATGACAAAATTTCGAATATTTTTATAATTGGTTGTCTATCAGTATT
>CAMHRP010000009.1:0-79358 GCA_946187645.1 uncultured Bacteroidales bacterium
ATGTTTGCGTCCGACTGGCTTCTGCGTGTTCTGCGTATTCTGCGTGAAACGGAAACTTCGCTGGAAATCAAAGCTGCTCCACGATGCGTTTCTGCACCTCAAGGAACTCGGCCTCGCTCAGATGGACGTGTTCTTTCTTGAAGTCCAAGTCACCCTCTTGAGTGATGGGAATGAGGTGGATGTGGGCATGAGGTACTTCCAAGCCTATTACAGCCACGCCAATGCGTTTACAAGGCACAGCCTTTTCGATGGCCTTGGCCACTTTTTTGGCAAAGACCATCATGGCCCCGATTTCGTCGTCTTCGAGGTTGAAGATATAGTCGTCTTCGTGCTTAGGCACCACCAATGTATGCCCTTTCATCACGGGATTGATGTCCAAGAAAGCAAAGAAACGCTCGTCTTCGGCAATTTTATAGCAAGGGATATCCCCTTTAATGATTTTTGAAAAAATGGTAGCCATAACAATTAGTATTAACGTGTGATTTCCATTACTTCGAACTGAACCTTGCCGGCAGGCACCTGGATTTCGGCAACCTCGCCCACCTGCTTGCCCAACAGACCTTGACCAATGGGCGAGTTGATGGAGAGTTTGCCTTCCTTGAAATTGGCCTCCTTCTCAGGCACAATGGCGTAGGTCATCATCATGCCCGACTTGGTGTTCTTGATTTTCACAGTCGAATAAAGCAGCACCTTAGAGTTGTCCATCTTGGATTCGTCGAGGATGCGGGCATTGAAAATCAAGTCTTGCAATTCGGCAATCTTAGCTTCAAGCAAGCCTTGGGCTTCCTTGGCGGCATCATATTCGGCGTTTTCGGAGAGGTCGCCTTTGTCGCGTGCTTCCTGTATGGCTTGCACAATGCGCGGACGCTCGCGAAGAATCAAGTCGTCGAGCTCGTCCTTCAGTTTCTGTAACCCTTCAGGGGTAAAGTATTTAATTTCTGACATAGTAATTTATATAATATTCAATTCGTAACAAGTTGCAAAAAAGAGACCCTTACCGAAATAAGGGTCTTCTTTTGGTTTGCGACTGCAAAGATACGAATTATTTCTTATCCTGAAACAGAATTAGAAAATAATTCTAGCGCCAACACTGTGCGTGCCGCCAAAGGTGTAGGTGTCTCTGTAGGAATAATCCACAGCGAGCTTCAAGCCGTCTTCTTTCTTCGACAGCGGCACCTTGATGGACACACCAGCGCTCAGGCCTCTGTTGATGTTCATGCAGTTGTCGTCGTAAAGGACGCCTTCTTTGAAGCCTTGCTTCGACCAGATGCCTTTTTCCCAGGTATAACCGGCACGAATCATGAACATTTCCTTCCAACCATACTCCAAACCTCCGGTCAGCTGGTCGTTGGTGAAGGAGTTAGAGCAGAAGTTACCAGCAATGGTGATTCTGTTTGTTTCGGCAAACAGGAAGTCGTAGGCGGCCGAGATGCTCAACTGGGTGGGCAATTCGAAGTCGTCGACGCGCTGCACCATGGTGAACTGCTGGTTGCTAGTGTTGTCCATGAACACACGCAGAGAGATACCGTCGCCCGAGAATTTCATCGTGGGTCCGATATTCTTCAAGGTGATACCAAAGTGGACGTTGTCGAAAGGACCGGTGACATACTGGATACCGGCATCGATGGCGACACCGACACCACCCATATCCTTAATGGACTCGCTGATGATCTTCAAGTTGAAGCCGCCGCTGATGCTGTTGGAGAACGACTTGGCGAAGGCTAAGTTGATATTCATCAGGTTGGGTTTGTAAGTACCGAGACCACCATCAGGATTCTGCACAGTGGTAATCGGAATCTCACCGATGCTGAACGACATGAAGGAGAGGCCCAACACGCTCGATTCACCCACGCGAGCCAAGAAGCCGAACGAGGAGATACGAGTGTCGTTGCCTACTCCAACCAACCAGCTGGTGTGGCTAAAGTTAATATCCAGGGAGTGGCATGAGGTGATACCGGCCACGTTGCCGAAAATGGCGTCAACACCATTCACAAACGACATGCCTGCATTGCCCCAGCCAGACGAAGCTGCCCAAGGGTTGATCAACAGCTCTGAAGCGCCAGCTTGGCCTGAACGGTCTTTATTTCCTGCAAATGCTTGAGGAGCACTTAATCCCATAAGGACTACGAAGCTCAAGACGATATATCTAAATGATTTCTTCATGATGATAAATTATTTACGGTTAGCAATTACATTGTTTAGAATGTGTTCAGGTCAACTTGACGCATGGCACCGAAGAACTTGATGGTACGCTCGCTGCCACTGGTCAGATCCTTGATGTGGATCAAGTAGAAACCACTGGCCACCGGGGTGTTGGCAAAGTTCGTGAGATCCCATTCAATACTCGGTTCTTCGTTGTCCTTACGGAACTGGCGCACCTTGGTGCCGCTCAACGTGTAGATGGAAACAATACACTTGTTGGGCAGGTTGGCGATCTTCACCTTGTTGGTAAGTGCGTTGCCTTCGTATGCATCGTAGGCATAGTAAGGATTGGGCACCACCGTGATGAGGTTAAGGTCACTCTCCGTCTTTTCAGGCTCGTTCAGAAGCGGATCCCAACCCTCGATGTTGAAGGTGTACTTCGGCAACATGTTGTTGACCACCAACTCCTCGTTGGGCGTCTGCAACGGATAACCGTAGCCACTGTCGTAAGGCTTGGCAACACGGATACGGATGCGGCAGTCGTTGCCTTCAGGCAACCACTTCATGCCTTCAATACCCATTGGCATACCAACCCACATCAACATACGATAGAAGTAGTTGTTGAAGACAGTCCAGAGGTTCATCTTAGCATTCTGAACATAGTTCATGGAGTTGAACAGCAACTGGCCGCCATCATATCCATAGTTCTTAATATGCTTCCACTCCGAATTGTTAGGAATGGAGTCGCAACGCCAGATATAGAGGTAATGCTTACCACCAAACACGGGTTCTAAGTTAGCACCACGGAAGAGGGCGGGATCTATCAACTGATTCAACGGGTTTTCCAAAGTAATCTTCTGCAACTTGGCAGGATTGAAGAGCATGTCGCGGCCGTTCATATCCTCATAATAGGAGTCTTCACCAAAGGCCACATTCAGACGCATGCCCGTCTCCACATCGATGACATAGCCTGGGAACCAACCCATACCTTGAGGAGCAATGAAGTTAGCATCGTCCGGATTCGTTGAACCATAGGCAAAACCTTCAGCATTCGGGTCGTCAGGATTGTTTTGAAGGACATATTCGTTTTCCTTACAATCCCAGTTGTTGGTATAGGAATTACCATCCTTGTCAACAGAGGGATGACGACGCAGGAAGAAGCGGGCAGCTCCACCTTCAGACAGGTTCTTGTCCATACACATCTCAATGACAGGACAACGGCTCCACTTGCTCTTGTCGGCAGTAAACACGATATCGATACTTGCTGTCTTATAGAACATGGAATCCATATAGGCATTACTTGAATAGATAGGACCTGGGTTCTCATGCTCACCTTGTCCGGAATAGGAACTGAGGATAGCAGGAGCAAAGGTGCGGTTAGCCAGCTTTTCAAAGTTCTCGGTCGGATCCCAAGGATTGTTCACATTATCGCCAGTAGCAGCCGAGCAGCCGTGGTCATTATCAGCAGGCACGTCCTTAGAGGAATAGTTACCAGAACGAATCCAGTTGAGGAAGGAGTGGGCACCAGCATCATCGGTGTCGCGGATACCATCCAACCAGACGGAGTCGGGCTTCTGGAATTCGATGGATGAAGTAATCACACCATTGTTCTTGGCAATCACGTCTGTGTAGGTCTTCCACTCTTCGTCTGAGAAGAACTTACCAATTTCAAGACGGCCGATTCTATACGGTTGGGCAATAGTGACAGAGATACCTTTGTCGATGAACAGTTGTTCGTTGTCGTAGATGGTCGTAGTGTCACTGTATGCAGGGTTGATGCCCTCTTCGTCGACAGGTTCATCAAGATCCAGCAAGTGCCAATGGCTCACCATACGTGAAGCAGAGTCACCTTGAATTTCTTGGTTGCCAGTAACATTGTGGGTGTAAACCTCAACCAGGTCATCGAAATAAAGCTCATATTTGTGTGATTTCACATTCAACGGGTCGATGATCTTCACAGCGAGAGGACCATTGCCAGCTTCATAAGAGGGATGATAGCTGACCGGGTAGTCGGAATGACCAAAGAGAACAGGAGTTGCTACGTCAGGATTGTGATCCTGGAAAATGGGATTGTGATCTGCGTCTTCACTGTAACCATCAGCAAGTCTCTTGCTCAGGATTTCATCGATGGTACTTTGTGAGAGTTCAAGCTCATTGCCTCCGTTACCGACACCAACGATGCGGGTGATGGCCGGGCTGTCGCCATAAGAGGCGCGAAGCTTGGTACCATTGATAGTCTTGTGAGGCACTGCCTTATACACTTGGATGTTCTTTCTACCTTCGAGATAAGGCTTCTTCTGACCGAGGAGGCCGTTCAGATCGCCAGGCTCCTGAGAATAGGTGAGGTAGTTGTTGTAGGCGTAGGCCACAGCCATATAATAATAAGCGGTGTGGTTGACCAAGTTCGGGTCATCGCCTAAGGCAAACTCATCTTGGGTCAGCACAAAGCTGTGGGTGATGCCGGCATCGCCGCCGACCACCTTACGTACTGGCACATTGGCGTGCAATGACTCGTCAAACTCATAGTTGATGAGGGTAGTCACATTGTTGCGCACGTCGCACTGGAACACCAGACGGGCCTTGTCGGAATTGCCGAGTTCGTCAGCACCCACTTCGCCATTGGCTAACTGATACACCTTATAACCTTCGAAACGATAGTATCTGTCGTAGAAAATCTCTTCTTCATGGTTCTCGATGGAGACCGAAGGAGCAAGGGTATCACCCGTATTCGGGTCAAGAATCCAATTGGTATCAATAGTCGTAGTGTTGTCGATTCTCGAAACCGGAATTTCAGGATCGATTTCAATATATCCTTCCTTATAGTTGTTGGAAAGGGCGGTGTTCGACAGATAAACGATGAGTTGACGGTCGAGTTCGCGGATGGTCAAGTCAGGAGCGCTGGGGCCATCGATAACCTTGAAGCAGTTGTCGAACAGGGCTTGGCACTTGTCGTCGACCACGCGCAACAGCTCAACAGAAGCCCAGGCACCGCCTGAAGTGGCACGAGCCCACGGCACACCAAAGGTGATATAGTTGACAGCACCGGGTTCCAAGGTGAAGGGGCCAGCCGACTGCATGAAACGACGGTCGCTCGGGGCGTTTTGGCACTGCTCTTCCGACCAGTACTTATCACCAGTGTTGTAGTTGCCGTTAGGAGGCGTGCCTTGGGTACCCCAGTTCCACGGGTCGGTATCGCCAGGGAACATGAAGTCGCATTCGGGACCCACCACATCGCTACCGGTGTAAGCATTGCCACCGTAACGCATCTTGGCACCGTTCTTCCAAATACCACGCAGGTAGTTGTAATATTCAGGAGCGGTTTGAGGGTCGCAGTTATCGCCATTACCATTGTTGTGATACACGAAACGGCGCATACCGAAACGTTCGTCATCGATGATGCCGTTGCCGAAATTCACGCCATTGATACTTTCGTCAACCACTTGGATGGCTTCAGTAGTATCATTGATGAAGACGGAGTCGCCAGTGGCAGGATCGAGGTGGCTGAAGTGGCTCTCGATAATGAAGTTATACTTGGGATTGTCGATTCCGTCGGGGTCCATATAAGGGCCTTGGAAGAAGTCGATACCAATCGCAGGAGGTTGTGCACCGTAGGCTTCAGGTTCACCGCTACCGTCAACAGAGGCACCGTTGTAGCCATAACCCAGACCACGCTTGACGTCGCAACCTACATAGTCGTCCCAGCCATAACCGAGGTCAACATCGGTCCAAGGCGAGAAGTAAGTACCCGTCAAGGTATAGGTGGAACGGTTGATGATTTCGTAGCTATAGAAAGTCATGTTGTTGATTTCGTCGTTGGTGGCGAAAGCGAAAGCTTGGGCACGCACTTCGATACCAATAGCTTGACCCTTTGATTCGGTGTGAGAAGCACCTTTATCATTGAAAATCCACCACAGGGTTTGGTCACCTTTCAGCACTTGGTCAGCAAGGATGGAGCCGTGCATGGTGCCATCAAGTTCCTCTTCCATGGTCGGAATCTTGGTGTGGCAGAGTTCGTTGTTGATGTCGTAGTAAGGATAGTCACCTTGGGTGGGGTCATAGTCTCCACTGCCATCAGCATCGTAGAAGGGAGCCAGATACGTGGCAATGCCTTCAGGGTCGTCGCTTGAACGCATGGCCGGCCAATCCTTGATGATGGACGGAATCTCATAGCCATTGCCAATTTTGCCTTCATTATAGGCGGCAAGGAACTCGTCGACTTCAGCGCGGGTAATCTTGAAAATCTTATCCCACTTGGCGCAGGTCTCGGGAGTAATAGAGGCCGAACCATCAACGGTCAGAGGGCCAGTGTAGTAGTCGTTACCGACCTGACGGAAACGCAGGGCAGCGCACTTCAACTGATTATTGACGTCAACGCCAGCAATCCAAAGAGAACCGGCAAACAGGGAAGTAGCGGAACCATTGGCGGGAATGAAATACTTGGAACCAGTACCAGAGGGGAGGTCCCACCACATGTCACCACCAGAGTTGATACGCGTTCTAACATTGTTGATGTCAAGCCAATCGTAAGAAGACGAAGGCGTACATCCGGCTGCGGTCTGTGCACGCTGGTTTCTGCCAGGTTGCACATCTTTCAACATCTCAGCCTTTCCAGGAATCACAGCGCCTACGATGAGCAGCGCCGCAAACAAAGTTCGAAATATATTCTTCATAATACTTGTAATTTATCGTTATGAATTTTCTTTCATTTTAGAAGTTAAAGCTCAAACCAACTCTGATATGGCGAGGCATAGAGTAGTTGTAACCGCTATTCACAATCAGTTGATACATCTGGATGAAGGCCTGCGGGTCAATCTGTTCGTTGATTTCACGCTGCCAAGCGGGAGCCGAGAGGTAACCATCGTCGTCGGCATTACCCGTGGCGTTGTACACACCAACGATGTTCTTTGAATTGAGCAGGTTCAGCACTTGCACGTAAACATTCAAGAAAGCATCACGGCCTTTCTTTTCGCCATCCTTGCTAGCACCGATTTTGAAGGTGAAGTCCTTGTCAACACGGAGGTCGAAACGGAAGGAAGCAGGAATTCTAGAACCGTTGTAAGTACCTTGCAAAAGTCTGTTACCACCGGAAATCGGGGAAGTGACCGTACGTGAAGCGGTGTAAGGCGTACCAGAACCACCATTAACTGACAGGTTTAAGCCAGTGTTGGAAAGGATCTGGATGTCTTTGCCGTCCTTGCGGTGGATGACAGGACCATCATAGTCCTTACCATCGGCAAAACGATAGTCGAGTGACAGGTTGAAGCTGTGACGACGGTCGGAGCTTGACGGGAAGGTGGATCTCAGGTTAGGCACACCAGCAGCAATCAAAGCCGAAGCCGTTGAGGTCGAAGAACCAGTCATGTCGGCATACTGCAAAGTGTAGCTGGCACGGATACGGGCGTTCTTCGTACGACGCATGTCGTAGCTGGCAGTTAAACCCTTGACGGTACCGAAGTCGAGGTTGCTGAACGAGTTGTATGACTTAGGATAAGCACCGTTGAAACGATACATCTGAATCATGTTACGCAATTCGTGGTAGTAAGCCGAAATGGTCAAGGATGAAGTGTTGGTCACCTTCTGCGTGAAACCGAGTTCATACTCAATGGTCTGAGCGGGTTTCAGGTTGGGGTTGGCAATGTCATCATTGTTTTCGTTAAAGCGGTAGTAATACAACGGGCTGCAATAGAAGTCGCTCGAAGGACGCTGGGTCAGAACATCATAGTGGGCGAAGAACAAGGCTTCGTCAGAAATCGGGAAGGAGAAGGAGATACGCGGCATGACGCTCCAAGCAGGATCATAATCCTTGAAGGAGTTGATGTCGACATTCTGCTGCTTGGCATCCTTCAGCCAAGGGGCGGAACCGGAACCCATACCAATGACTGTCGGGTCGTTGACTTCGACACCATCACCATTGTACCAAGTATTGCCGTTACGGTAACCGACAATGGAGGTCTTTTCCGTCAGTTTGTTGACGTAAACGACATAATCGTTACCAATATTCTCTGGCACCTCGGCCCACGACTGGTCGTCCATCTGGATCTTTCTGCCGTTCTGCATCAGGTCGCCAGCGGTATAGAAATCATAAAGTACGTATGGATCCTTCAACACACTTTGGTTAGCATCGAAACGGTCGACACGCACACCGATGTTGAAGATCAGGTCTTTGAAAGCGAACTTATCCTGGATATAACCAGCCATGTAGATGGGCTGCTGTGCACCAATCGGGCGGGTCAGCACACCCTGGTCATCTGTCTTGTTGAAGAAGTCGGCGAGTGAAGGACGCTCTGTGAAACCATATTTTCTGTTACCGTCGTATGTAAAGCCATAATAGTAAACAGACAGCTGGGCGTCACGGGTGAGTTCGTCAGCGCCGAACATGTTCATATTGAGGCCACCCTTCACCGTTGCAGTCTGCAGGTTACCATCGGCATCATAATATTTCATCGTATTGCTGTTGAAATCGTAGGTGTCGATAAGGAGCCAATCCGTTCCGTCAACAGGCAAACCCATGGCCTGACGCAGACGGGAGTCGATGACGAACTGGGTGGTTCCATCATACAATCTGTTGTACATGATTGTATCGACAAAGCCGTCATAGCTGATTGCGTAGGGGTGTGCAAGATCAAGTTCCATGATGTGGGAGTTGACCATTTGGCGCATCAGCGTCCACGGGTTTCTATTACTGTTATTAATTCTGTAATTCATGTTAGAATTGTTCTGCTGCTCGTATTGGAAGCCCAACTTGATTTCGTGCGAGTTGTCGCCTCTTCCAAGAGTCATGGAGCCGTTGACATTGACAGCGATCTGATCCCTGACCGTCTTGGCATAAGCCGTCTGAACCATGCCAGGCACAGCAAACATGCTATATACAGCACCGGGAGACATACCATTGACCAAACCTTGGTGCTGCATGATGTTGGAGATATTGTCATAATATCCTGTTGCACCGAAAGGTCTGTACAAGTCATAGAAGTTTTCGACGTATGTGGCAAGCAGAGGATTGAATTCGGAACGTTCGAAATCAACATAAGTGTCGTAGTAGTTGTTCAACACCCAAGCATTGCTGATGGTCTTGTATTGGCCATCCACCAAAACCGAGTCAATGCTTCCCGTCAAGTAAGCGAAGTTAGGCTCACGTGTGGTGGTGAACTTACCAATGTTACCGTAGGCGAAGATATTGTCCCAAAGGTCGGGGTCGCCCGATTCGCCTTTGTAGTGCGAATAGTCAGCCTGGATGCTGTAATACACGTTGGAGATCAGTGAACTGGTTTCACCCTCGGTAGGAGCAGGGAAGCGCTGGCTGAAACGGACATAACCACGATAGGTACCCGACTTCGACAGGTAGTTCTTGGCCGTATTGAAGAAATGCTGGCCGCTACCATAGTCGTAGTAACCACCGCTTCTATACATCGAACCACCGAAAGTGAGGTTGGTGTTCTTACCAGTGCGAACGTCAATCTTACCAGTCAAGTTGATGTTATTGTTAGCCGTGTTGTTGAGGAAGCGGGTTTTAAAGAGATTGTCTCTTTGTGTGAAAGCAGCAGTCTGATAGGTGCTGTTGCCTTGGCCCGCCAAAGTCAGAGGACGTTCGCTGATGTGTTTCATCCAATCGTCAGTGGCACGCCAGTAACCCACAGCCGACTGGCTACCGTATTGCTCACGGTTGATATCAAAAGCGAGGAAGAAACCGAGGAGGGCTTCCTGATCATCTTTCTTGCTCTTGATGAGCGGTCCATTGATGGTACCACCCAAGCGGCCGTGACCATAACCGTCAACGGAGTATTCGGCTTCGAGACCACCACCCCAAGTACGGCTGGGGCCTTTGGTGGTCATGTTGATGATACCACCCATGGCATCACCATACATGGCGGGCGTACCACCCAAGATGACGTCGACTTGGTCGATGGCACCTTGCGGGACGCTGTTGCTACCGATGACTTTCACACCGTCGATGTAATAGACGGCACCTTCACGTGAACCACGGATGGAGCCGACCTCACCGTCGGACGAGAACACGCCACCGACGCTGGAAGCGACACCTTCAGCCGAACGGACAGGCAACTTGGCAATTTCTTCAGCGGTAATCGTGGCACCCGTCGAGGTGTTATCCGCCGAAATCAAAGGAATCTCATAATCGATAACCACAACGTCGTCAAGTTTGATGGCGCCACTGGTCATCTTAATGTCGTAAAAGGTGATCTTGTTGGCCGGAATCACAATGTTCTTCAGAACAAAGGGATTGTAGCCGATACAGCTCGCCTTGAGGTCATACGTTCCCGGAGGGATCGGGTTGATGTCATAATTACCGTCAAAGTCTGAGGAGGCACCTCCCACTTGCGTTCCGCCCTTTTCAACAATGACGTTTGCAAATGGTACCGTTTCTCCTGTTTCATCGGTAATCTTGCCTTTGAGTCTTCCTTGCGCTTGAGCCATGGTCATCGAGCAGGTGGCCAATACTACGGCAAGGGTCATTAGTAAATTTTTAAACATACCTTGTAATTTTATGTAATACTACTTTGTTTGGTGCATATTGGTGCATTAAAAGTCGTCAAAATTACAACCTTATTTGAAAGTACGCAAGAAAAATGTGCTTTTTCAGTGATTTTTTTTCAAGAAAAAAATGCTGCAAAGAATTATATTTTTGATTTTCAGTCATTTGCAAAATCACCATTTAAACAAGATTTTTTCCGCTTCAGTCGTAATTTTTCATTTACAATGCCTTTCCCCTAGATGATACCTTATTAATATGGTTTCCTAGAAGAACGGATTGGTCTTTTGGCGACGGCGCATCCGCTCGGCATGGCGTTTGTCCTTTTGAATCATCTTTTTTGTCTTTTTCGCCTGACGTTTGTAGTGCGTCGTCTTGGCCCGTTCATACTGTTTCTTCGACTTCCTCTCCATCTGTTCCATCTGCCGCTCGGCTTTACGCATCGCCCTTGACCTTGACGAAGCACATGAACTGAAGAGCAGCATACCCACTAACAGCACGGAAATAAGTTTCACCAGTTTCTTCATAGCTTCAAAATTTGAGGGCAAAAATAAGATTTTTCCCGAAATAAATACGATTTTCAAAAAAGCAGCGTTTTTCAACCGTTATGAAACACGCAAAATTACACCTATTAATATTAATAGCACTCCTGCCTTTCATTCATGGGTGCAAACACTACCCTGAAAACCCCAACCGGCCGGTTCTCCCAGCCCCTATCACGATTTATCCGAACTCCATGCAATATTACGACTTGAACTTTGTGAGCGGGTGGCTCTATATCACTTCCGACGTGGAGAGCACCAGTCGGGGCATCATCGTCTACCGTCAGAGCGACACGGAGTTTCTGGCCTACGACCGCATTCCGCCCAACGAGCCCGATGCCTGCACCGACAGCCATGGCAATACTACCCGTCTTGTGGTAGACTTCCCTTTCGTTGTCGACCGCTGCAACAATGCCTATTACAACATCCTTAACGGACAAATCATCATTGCCGAACCTGACAAAATACCCAGTTTTCCCACCGACGGCACTACGATTTACCCGCTCGTACAATACCATACCCTATATGATGGAAACCGTTTGACCATTTCAAACTAAAGTCAAATCTGTAAAGTATTTTCTTAATAATCAACTTATTATTTGAAATCTGTTGATATTTTTAGAGAAATGAGAGAAGGTTTTTCTTGCCCAGTTTTTGGGCTTGGGATACTTTTGCAGCGTAATCGTAAAACTACTGAGTTTGGTGCATCAACAATATGCGACGGCATGTATCGATAAAGCCCGTCTTAGGCGGGCTTTACTCGTTGTCACCTTCCATAATACAACTTTGCCGCTCAATGGAAGCCTGATGGATGGCTTCGAAAACCTCAACGATTAATGAATCGGGCAAACCCAAATCGATGCCTGTGGCAACATGGTCAGCCAGGATTTTTTTCCAGCGGTCCATCTGCACCACGGTGACGTTGTTACGCTTCTTGTATTCACCAATTTGCGCACTCACCTCCATACGTCGTGCCAGAAGTTGAAGCAGTTCACTGTCAATATCATCAATCTCGCCACGAAGTCCGGCCAAGTCGCGTTCCACATTACCCGACTGCTTTGATCGGAATGTCAAGTTGGCCAGCAACTGCTTTAACGCTTCGGGGGTGATTTGCTGTTTGGCATCGGTCAAAGCTTCTTCAGGATGGATATGACATTCTATCATTAATCCATCAGTGGCTAAGTCGAGGGCTTTTTGTGCTGTGGCTTGCAGCAGTTCGCGGTTGCCGCAGATGTGGCTCACATCGGTGATGAGCGGTACATTCAATCGCTGCGTCAGCTCAATGGGAATCTCCCACATGGGGAAGTTGCGGTAAGGCGACTCTTTATAATAAGCGAAACCACGATGGATGGCGGCCAGTTGAGTCAAGCCAGCCTTCTGGAACCGCTCGAAAGCCCCCACCCATAAGTTAAGGTCGGGGGAGACGGGGTTTTTGATGAACATGGGGATGTCAACGCCACGCAGTGCGTCAGCCAATTGTTGCACCGAGAACGGGTTGACTACCGTGCGGGCACCAATCCAAAGTGCATCGACGTCGTATTTCAGAGCCAATTCGACATGTTCTGGTGTAGCAACTTCAGTAATGATGGGCAAGCCTGTCTCATGTTTCGCTTCGCGGAGCCAGACGAGGCCTTGCTCTCCCCTACCCTCGAAGGCATCAGGGCGTGTGCGGGGCTTCCAGATGCCGCCGCGTAGCATCGTCACCTCAGGGATTTTGGATAGGGCTTGTGCCGTAGCGAGGATTTGGTCTTCGCTTTCTACGCTGCAGGGGCCAGCGATGATTATCGGTTCTTCGTTTGTAAAAGCAGGGGATGAATCCGCCTGCTTAATGTCCTGCGTCCCTACGGGACTGGGCGAAACCCCGTAGGGGTGACGGACATTAAGCAGGTTGTGAAACTCCTGCTCACAACCTACTACCGACTCTGAAGAAACCCCGTAGGGGTGATAGGAATCCGCCTCGTCAATCCCTAAATGCATATCGTTCGTCATACTCGATTCCATACGCTTTCAACGTTTCGCAATATTCGTCATGATACGATTTCACTTTATGATGCTCAGCCTGACCGAAAATGTATTTTGTAGTCCGTTCCATCAATGATGGGCTAACACTGAAAGCACCATAACCCTCCTGCCATTGGAATGGCTCATAATACGTATTCACCGTTTTCAACCACTTGCTACTTTTTGCCTTGATGACTCGCACAAAATCTGACATGGCAACCGTCTTCGGCAACGTCATCAAAATATGAATATGATCAGCAACACCACCAACAGCAAATGGTATAGAGCCTTCACTGCGGATAATGCCACCTATATATTCAAACACACGACTTAAATCTTCCTCACGCATTACGATGCCCGTGCTTTTCGTGTGAAAAACCACATGTGTGTATAACTGGGTATATGTATTAGCCATAATGATTTGCAAAAGTACAACATTTTCAAACCTGCATTGCATTTTTTTGTAACTTTGCACATTATTTATATAACGCAACAAATAAAATCAACATACCGTGAAAAGAGTAGAAATCAAGCAAGCCTTGCAAATGCAAGCCTCTGACAATGAAATTACTGTAATGGGCTGGGTGCGCAACAAGCGCGGCAGCAAGAACGTGGCCTTCATCGCCCTCAACGACGGCTCTACCATCAACAACCTGCAATTGGTCATTGACCTGAACGTCATCCCCGAAGAAAATTTGGCATTAATGCATGCCGGTGCCTCACTATGGGCCAAGGGCGTCCTTGTCGCCTCAATGGGCAGCGGCCAAGCTGTGGAGCTTTCCGTGAAGGAGATCGGCTTGTTCGGTCCCGCCAACCCCGACGAATATCCGTTGCAACCCAAGAAACATTCCTTGGAGTTCCTGCGCGACATCGCCCACTTGCGTTTCCGCACCAACACTTTCGGCGCCGTCATGCGTTTGCGTCACGCCATGGTGTTTGCCATCCATAAGTTCTTCACCGAGCGAGGCTTCTACAACATTCACACGCCACTCATCACGGCATCAGACTGCGAAGGCGCTGGCGAGATGTTCCAGGTGACCACCTTGGACCTCAACAACCCGCCCCGCGATGAACAAGGCAATGTTGACTACAAGCAAGATTTCTTCGGCAAGTCGACCAACCTCACCGTTTCGGGTCAGCTCGAAGGCGAGTTGGCAGCCACAGCATTGGGCAAGATTTACACCTTTGGTCCGACCTTCCGCGCCGAAAACTCCAACACCACACGTCACCTGGCCGAGTTCTGGATGATCGAACCTGAGATGGCTTTCTACGACATCAACGACAACATGGACCTCGCCGAGGAGATGCTGAAATACTTGATTCAATACGCTTTGGACAACAACATGGACGACCTCCAGTTCCTTAGCAAGCGCCTGCAAGACGAAGAAAAGGGCAAGAAAGAGGAAGACAAGTCGATGGAGCTCATCAGCAAGTTGCACTTTGTGCTCGAGCATGAGTTTGTCCGCCTGACCTACACCGAAGCCATCGATATCCTTCGCAACTCCAACTACAACAAGAAGGGCAAGTTCCAGTATCCCGTCACGGGTTGGGGCATCGACCTGCAGTCGGAGCACGAGCGTTACCTCGTCGAAAAGCACTTCAAGAAGCCTGTCATCCTGACAGACTACCCAAAGGAAATCAAAGCCTTCTACATGAAGCAGAACGAAGACGGTAAGACCGTCCGCGCCATGGATGTGCTCTTCCCCGGCATCGGTGAAATCATCGGAGGTTCAGAGCGTGAGACCGATATTAATAAGATCCTCGACCGCATGCACGAGGTCGGCATCCCTGAGGAATCCATGAACTGGTACCTTGACAGCCGTCGCTTCGGCTCGGTGCCGCATTCGGGCTACGGCCTCGGTTTCGAGCGTCTGCTGCTCTTCATCACCGGCATGACCAACATCCGCGACGTCATCCCGTTCCCGAGAACACCGAAGAACTGCTTATATTAATGCAGAATGAAGAATAATGAATGCAGAATTATAATAGTGACAAACAATTCTGCATTCTACATTCTACATTCATAATTCAACAGATGATGAACAACCAACGATTGACTCAAACCCAGCGGCAGGAATTGAAGCTTTCGCCGCAGCAGATCCAGCTAATGAAGCTGTTGCAACTGCCATTAATTGAACTCGAGCAACGCATCAAGGAGGAGATGGAGATCAACCCCGCCTTGGAAGACTCCCATGAGAACGATTATGAGGACAACGAGCCAATCAACGACGACAACAGCGACGAAGGCGAAAACGACGACTACAACGACGACGAGATTAACTTCAGCAAAGACGATGAGTTTGACATCAATGACTACCTTCCTGAAGAAGACCGCGACGACTACTCCTATAAGTTGCAAGCCAACAACTACAGCAGCGATGATGATTCGTACGAAGCACCTATCGTCAACGAAGAGACTTTCCAAGACTATCTGAACCAACAACTTGCCTACCGCGACCTGACAGACAAGCAACTTGAAATCGGGGAATACATCATCGGCAATCTCGACGACAACGGCTACCTCAACCGTCCTGTGCCTAACATCGCTGACGACCTGCTGTTCACCATGAACCTCTCGGCTTCTGAAGATGAGGTTAATGAAGTTCTGAAAATTGTGCAGGAGCTCGACCCGCCCGGCATCGCCGCCCGCGACCTACAAGAATGCCTGTTGATACAACTGAAAAGACTCCAAGAAGAAAATCCATATAACGACTACAGCCTATCCATCACCATCGTCAAAGACTATTTCGAGGAGTTCACCAAGAAACATTACGACAAGATTGCAAAGAAGTTGGAAGTCAGCAACCGTGAGCTGAAAGCCGCTTTGGACGAAATCCTAAAACTCAACCCGAAGCCCGCCGACGCTTCCAGCTCTGGTTCAAAAAACATCCATTACATCACGCCCGACTTCTTTGTGTATATCAGAGACGGGAAAGTTGAACTCTCTTTGGACGGCAGAAACACACCTGAATTGCACATCAGCAAGTCGTACATCAAGATGCTGGAGGAATTCTCGAACAGCAAAGACAACAGGAGCAAGCAGGAAGCTGTGCAGTTTGTAAAACAGAAAATCGATGCGGCCAAATGGTTCATCGATGCCATCAATCAAAGGCAGAACACCTTGTATATCACCATGAAAGCCATCGTTGACATCCAAGAAGAATATTTCCTCACCGGCGACGAGACCAAACTCAAACCCATGATTCTGAAGGATGTAGCCGACAAGATTGGCTTGGACATTTCCACCGTGTCACGCGTGGCCAACAGCAAATATGTGCAGACACCTTATGGTACTTTCCTGCTCAAGTTTTTCTTCAGCGAAGGCATCACTAACGACGAAGGCGAAGAGGTCTCGACCCGCGAAATCAAGAAAATCCTGAAAGACGCTGTGGAGAATGAAGACAAGGCCAACCCGATGACCGACGAACAACTGATGGTGGTCCTGAAAGAAAAAGGCTATCCCATTGCACGCCGAACGGTGGCGAAATACAGGGAACAACTCGGGATTCCTGTAGGTAGGATGAGAAAGAAAATGTAACTTTACGGGGATTACATATCCCAGTTCCGTTCGGCCGAACTTGCAATTCGCTCGAACTATACGAACTATAATAATTCGGTAACTTTATCGTTTTTATCATTGTGAAAACGAATCTCTATACAAACAAAAAACGTTGGAAATGGGCTTTGGCAGTCATCGCCTTGCTCATCATTGGCGTCTCTTTGTGGTATACCAACCACTTGGTGAAATCCATTGCACAGCAGGAAGTCAAGCAAGTGAAGATGTGGGCCGCGGCCATGGAGCAGCACGCAGTGATGATGAAGTCGACGGAAGAGTTTTTTAATAAGGTGAACGAACAGGAACATCTTCGTGTCGACCTTTTGGCTAACGCCTATCGCCGCATCATGGACATCTCATCCAACGAAAACACGGCCATCTATCTCGAAATCTTACAAAACAACATCAGTATCCCCTTGGTACTCACCGATGGAAAAGGCAACATCTTATCGTGCAACAACCTTCCTCCCGACCAAGAAGGAAAAACGGTCTTTGATGCTGAGATGAAACGTGCCTACTCGAAATTTCCGCCTATCAAAATCGACCCAGGCTATGGCATCGTGCAATATCTCTATTACAACGAGTCAAGAATCTATACTGACTTGAAGGCCGTTCTGGAAGACATGAGCGACCACTTCATGGAGGAAATCACGCTTAACTCGATGGGCGTTCCCGTCATTGTCACCAACGAAGACCAAACCCAAATTCTCAATTTCGGCAACCTCGACTCTTTACTCATGCAGGACACCAACTATGTCAAGCAACAGTTGGAAATCATGCGCGACGAGAACGATCCCCTCCAAATCGAATTCATGAACAAAGGCAAAGCCACCATCTTCTATCGCACAACAGACTTGGTCCAGCAAATGCGCTACTATCCTGTCATTCAATTTGTTGTATTTGCTTTATTCTTATTGATTGCCTATCTGCTCTTTAGCTACGCCCGTCGTTCGGAACAGAATCAGGTATGGGCAGGTATGGCTAAGGAAACCGCACACCAATTGGGCACACCGCTCTCCTCACTGATGGGTTGGATTGAACTGCTGAAGATGCAAGAGGAACCTTTTGTGGGCACACATGAGATGGAGAAAGATATCGAACGCCTGCAAATCGTCACCGACCGCTTCTCGAAAATCGGCTCCGTTCCCGTACCTGAGCCAACCGACATCAACTACCTCATCCGCGACACGATGGACTACCTACAAAAGCGGTTTTCCAAAAAGTTCGAATTTGAGATTAATTTGCCCGAAGGTGAATTAATCATGCCGTTGATTCCCTCCCTATTCCGTTGGGTACTCGAGAACCTGACCAAAAACGCTGTTGATGCCATGGGCGACCACGGCAAAATCACCCTCGACCTTATTGACGATGGCGACCACATTCACATAGACCTGAACGACACGGGCAAAGGCATCCCGAAGTCACAAATCAAGCAGGTGTTTAATCCAGGCTTCACCAGTAAGAAACGTGGCTGGGGCTTGGGGCTCTCACTTGCCAAGCGCATCATCGAGGACTACCACAAGGGCAAAATTTTCGTAAAATCATCAGTGGTAGGCGAAGGAACCACTTTTAGAATCACGCTAAATAAATAATTAAAAGCCAAACCTTTAAGAAAAAAAACTTGACAAAACTTTTGTCCTGCATTATCTTTGCACGCTTCTTTAGAGCAAAAAATAGCAAACCTTACATACAATGAAACTCTCACAATTTAAATTTAACCTGCCGAGCGAGCTGATTGCACTACAGCCATCACAAAACCGCGATGAAGCCCGCTTGATGGTCGTTGACCGCAAGACTGGAAAAATCGAACACCGCATTTTCAAGGACCTGGTGGATTATGTTAAAGACGGCGATGTGTTTGTCATCAACAACACCAAGGTGTTTCCCGCCAAACTCTACGGCGAGAAGGAGAAAACTGGTGCTAAGATTGAAGTGTTGCTGCTCCGTGAGCTGGACCACGAGAGCCGCCTTTGGGATGTGCTCGTCGACCCGGCCCGTAAAATCCGCATCGGCAATAAACTCTATTTCGGCGAAGGCGACGAACTGGTGGCCGAGGTCATCGACAACACCACCTCGCGCGGCCGCACGTTGCGTTTCCTCTACGACGGCACCTACGACGAGTTCAAGAAAACCCTTTCCGGACTCGGACATACCCCCATCCCAAAGGAACTCAATCGCGACGAACGCCCCGAAGACGCAGAAGACTTCCAGACCATTTATGCCAAAGTAGAGGGCGCCGTCTCTGCCCCTACCGCTGGCATGCACTTCAGCAAGATTTTGATGAAACGTTTGGAAATCGTTGGTGCCTCCTTCGCCGAGCTAACCCTGCATCCTGGCATGGGCAACTTCCGTGACATCGAAGTGGAAGACCTCACCAAGCACAAACCAGACTCAGAAGAGATGTACATCGACGAGGAATGCTGCACCTTGGTCAACGAAGCCAACGCACGCCACAACAATGTGTTTGCCGTGGGCACCACCTCGCTTAAGGCTTTGGAAACCGCCATGACCATCGGCGGCAAGATCAAGCCCTATAAAGGCTGGACGAACAAGTTTATCTTCCCGCCTTACACTTTCTCCGTAGCCAACTGCATGATCACCAATTTCCACTTGCCAAAATCGCCGATGATGATGGAAGTGGCAGCGTTTGCCGGCTACGACCTGCTTATGAAAGCCTACAAGGAAGCTATTGCAGAGAAGTATCGTTTCTTCACTTATGGTGACGCGATGCTGATTATATAAGCTGTTAGCTATTAGCTGTTAGCCATTAGCTTGCAGTGACGCTGCTAAAAGCTAATAGCTAACTGCTAACAGCCAAACAAGCCAATAGCAACAAAACTTGAATTCTGAATTTTAAATCTTTGAATTTTAAATAATTAACAATAATGAACCAAGAAGACTTTTTCAAGAAAATAACCGCTCACGCCAAGGAATATGGATTCATCTTCCAGTCGAGCGAAATTTATGACGGACTTTCAGCCGTTTACGACTACGGTCAGAACGGCGTAGAGCTGAAGAAGAACATCCGTGAATATTGGTGGAAGGCCATGGTGCAGATGCACGAGAACATCGTCGGCATCGACGCGGCCATCTTCATGCACCCCACCACCTGGAAGGCCTCGGGGCACTTGGATGCCTTCAACGACCCGCTCATCGACAACCGCGACTCGAAGAAACGCTATCGCGCCGATGTGCTCGTCGAGGACTACATGGCCAAAATCGAGGAGAAGATTAATAAAGAGGTGGAGAAAGCCCGCAAGCGCTTTGGCGACGCCTTCAACGAGGAACAGTTTGTGACCACCAACCCACGCGTCCTTGAACACAAAGCCAAGATCGAGGAAATCAGCCACCGCCTGTATGGCGCCATGGAGCGTAACGACCTCGATGCCATCAAGCAGCTTATCCTCGACCTGGAGATTGTCTGCCCCATCAGCGGCACCCGCAACTGGACCGACGTGCGTCAGTTCAACCTGATGTTCGCCACCAAGATGGGTAGCGTAGCCGACGGCTCCGACACGATTTATCTGCGTCCCGAGACGGCACAAGGCATCTTCGTCAACTACCTCAACGTGCAGAAGACTGGCCGTATGAAAATCCCGTTTGGCATCGCGCAGACCGGCAAGGCCTTCCGTAATGAGATTGTGGCCCGCCAGTTCATCTTCCGTATGCGTGAGTTCGAGCAGATGGAGATGCAGTTCTTCGTCCGCCCCGGCACGGAACTCGAATGGTTCCAACATTGGAAGCAGGAACGCCTCGCTTGGCACCTCTCCTTGGGCCTGCCCGCCGAGAAATACCGCTTCCACGACCACGAGAAGCTGGCTCACTACGCCAACGCCGCCACCGACATCGAGTTCGACTTCCCCTTCGGCTTCAAGGAGCTGGAAGGCATCCACAGCCGTACCGACTTCGACCTCTCGGCCCACGCCAAATACTCGGGCAAGAAGCTCCAGTACTTCGACCCCGACACCAACGAGAGTTACACACCTTACGTCATCGAGACCTCCATTGGCCTCGACCGCATGTTCCTCGCCATGTTCAGCAACGCCTTCACCGAGGAGAAGCTGGAAGACGGCTCGGAGCGCGTGGTGCTGAAGCTGCCGGCCATCCTGGCACCTTATAAGGTCGCTGTGCTGCCCTTGGTCAAGAAAGACGGTCTGCCAGAAAAAGCCCGCGAGATTATCGACTCGCTGAAGGCCGACTTCATGTGCCAGTACGAAGAGAAAGACTCCATCGGCAAGCGCTACAGAAGACAGGATGCCATCGGTACACCGATGTGCGTCACGGTGGATAACGACACCTTGGTCGATAACACCGTCACTGTCCGCGACCGCGACACGATGGCCCAAGTTCGCGTCCCGATTGAGAATCTGCGTACGATGATTTTCGATGAATTGAAGCCGAAGAAATAAAACCTATGCAAGTCAAATGTGATTTCTGCGGGGCGATGATTGACGAGACAAAGGAGCGCTGCCCGAATTGCGGCGCTCCGCTCTCGGGTGCTAATCGTACGTCCGCTGAGCAGCCCAAGACCATCGAAGAGCTGCAGAAATGGTATGTGGCGCACCATCTACCGCCAGAAGAAATCACCAGGTTCTTCATCGGCAAGAACATCACCGAGCCCAAAGCTTTCGGCATCTATAGAGACGGCAATGGCGACTTTGTGGTTTACAAGAACAAGTCGACTGGAGAACGTGCCATCCGCTATCAAGGTGCCGACGAGAAGTATGCCGTCAACGAATTGTACCAGCGCCTAAAGGCGGAAATCGCCGACCAGAAAGGCAACCATCCTGCAAGCAACCCGCAACAGCCTTTAGTGGACAATAAGAAAAAGAGGAGAAAAGGTTGCCTGATTGCCGTCATTATCTTTTTTGTCATGGGCATCTTGATGGCCGTTTTTGACAACACACCTCCTAACGGCTACTACAACTACAACGGTACACAATACTACCATCAAGGCTCGTCATGGTATTACTACGACAAAGGGCAAGACGATTGGTTCAAATCCTATGACGACCCCGACATCACGGACAAAAATGCAAAGGACTACCAAACCTACCACCATACGGGTAAATCGTTCGAAGAGTCTTGTTGGTACGATTCAGGGAGCCATAGCGACGATTCCGGCTGGGACAGCGACAGCAACTGGGACAGTGGCAATGACTCGTGGGACAGCGGTAGCACCGATTGGGATTCGGACTGGTAGTATTAGGATTGCCTCCGGCAAGAAAGGCTCTGCCTTCGGCGTAGCCAAATCCGAGAAAAATCATCTTCAAAAATCTCTCAAAACTCAGTTTTTGGGAGATTTTTTCGTTTTGATTTTGATATGTTTCTTGCGAAGCAATCCCTTAACAACATAGACAACCCCATAGACAACGGTTGGATTTCTATTTTACAACAAATTGAAATCCAATCGTTTATTTTTTATTATCTTTGCGGATTGATAGACAAGGCCTCTTAAGGGCTTGACAATTGGTTTTTTGTCTTGAGAATTGTTATACTTTTGCGTTGCAGACATCAGAACGATGTAGGCGAAAGTTCATGAACAGATTAAAAAGGTATTATCAACAATCAAAAACATCTATGACCATGAAAAAGTTATTCACATCATTAATTATGGTGGTGCTGGCAATAAGTTCCTTCGCACAGAATTACCATTTCTCTGCCGTGTGCGAATCGGGGCAGACTTTGTATTACCGTATTCTCTCCGAGGAAAACCAAGAAGTGAAAGTGACATTTCCAAACAACAATCCTGCAGGCTGGGATGACTATGCACAACCTGAAGGAGACCTTGTCATCCCTGAATTTGTCGAACACGAAGGTATAACCTACACCGTAGTTTCCATTGGCGACAATGCATTCGGGAGGTGCTATAGTATTTCATCTGTTGAACTCCCTAATAGCATTAGGAGAATTGATTATGAAGCTTTTTGGTACTGCACGGGACTCTCCAGCGACCTTGTCATCCCCGACCAATGCACTTTCATCGGTGGCTATGCCTTCATGGGCTGTTCGGGGCTTTCTTCATTGACCATCGGCGCTTCCGTCAATACCATACAATATAGTGCTTTTGAAGATTGTATAGGTTTGCAATCCATCCACTGCAAAACTCCAGCACCACCATTCGCCGAACATATTCCAAGCAACCCTTATTATGAGGATCGCAGTATATTCCATAATGTTCCCACCGACATTCCAGTATTTGTCAGTTGCCTTACCATCGACCAATTCCAGATGAGCCAAGATTGGAGCCGATTTACCAACTTGGAAGGCATTTTCGTAGGAGCACCCTCGCTAACAGTTGATGTCAACAACCCCGAATACGGCTCTGCCGAAGTGGTCTCCATTCCTGAAAATTGCGACGAACTAACTGCAACCGTGCGTGCCACACCCAGTCCAGGCCATACTTTCGGTTATTGGAAATGTGGATCCGTTGTTTCTTTTGACCAAGAATATACTTTCACCCTAAAACATAATACCACTCTTACTGCCTATTTTGATTGTATAGCAATAATTGACGATGAAATCGCTTTCCCTGACCATATTGTTGGAAGAAAGTATAATGCCTCTGGCCAAGTCACAAATGAATACCCCTCTAATTTCGTCTATTCCAATGAAGGCATAATGACGGACTTCTCATTTCCTGGAATCGTTTCAACCCAATACAATTTTGCACATTTCCCTTCTCGCCCCTCCTCCTTCCTTTCCTTTTTTGGCGGACATCCATTGATGACAGAACGTTACAATTTTGGCTATAACAACTACAACAAAATCGAACACTCTAGTGTTGATCGCGATGGAGCCGGGGATTCATACATTAGCCATTATTACTACTATTATGATGACGAAATGAGACTGATAGAAAAGGAATTCTATTATAACGATTACATCTACTTTGAAGGCTACACCCAAAGGCATTTCTACGTCTATTCTGACGGAAACCGAACCAGAACAGACTCAGTTGTACACTATAACACAAGCGAAGGTCATGTTTCCAAATGGACTCTAACCACAAACCATTACAACCAACGAATCCAACCCTTGACCGTTGAAAATGAGACTTTCAACAGTGCGGGCGAGCTGACGGCTCACACATTAAAAACCTATTCATACACCTCAAACAATAAGACGGATAGCATCATTACCCAAACCTTTATCGACGAAGAATGGGTCAACTCGAGCCTTATCCATTACGTTTATGACAATAAGAACCGTGTGGTTGAATATCAAACAGGCTCGTGGTCGGCTGAAAACGAGGTTTGGAACATCAACCATAAGATTATTTATGACTTCAACGATGAGGAGCAAAAGCTCATTGTATCGTTCAAAAAGAAAAACAATGGTGAATGGATATGGGACACTTTTTCAGGACAAACCCTATTCTATGAATCAGAGTTATACGAATGGCAAAGAGCTATATCTAACTATATAGGTTTATACATCAACCAATTTGAAATCGACTTGCATTATGTAACGAAAGAGATTGAATTTCCTTTGCAGTCGGAATGGTATTATGAAATCGTGTGGGATGATGGCAGCACCACCTATCAGCATCTCGAATACGCCTCCGACACTACCATCGGCACCTCACGCCCCAAGGTCATCGTGCGCAGCAACACGCATTATGACCGCGATACCATTAACGAAGTGACCCATGAATATATCCTTGAGGAAAACGGCATAGTTTATTGGTGGAACAATACATTGCAGGAATTCACCACGCTCTATGACAATAACGCTGATACAGGCGACGAATGGGAAATCAAGGTGGGCATGGAGAGCATCATCGTACACGTGGACCATGTGGATGTCTTCGAATATCAAGGGGGAACATTTAAAATGCTGCAAATCAGCGATGCAAACGACATCTTCAACGGCGACATTGTCGTCGGATTTGGCCACATGACCAGTTTCTTCCCTGAAAAACTGATGAACCAAGGCAAAGGCTTCCGCGTGGATGGACTCCGATGCTACTGGGTGGAAGGTGCCTTGCTCTATCACAACGGTGAAGAGGACTGCGATGCCATCCATAGCGAACTGCAAGGCGTGGGGGAAACTCATGGGGATAGTTTCGTGGTGTATCCCAATCCAACCACCGGCATTCTCACCATTCATCATTCAGCATTCTTCATTCATCATTCCGAATTCAGAATCACCAACCTCGTGGGACAAACCCTCTTGCAAGGTTCAATTAACACAGAAAACCAGCAGATTGACATTTCAACATTGCCTGCGGGTATGTATTTCATTAATGTGGGTGAACAAACCACGAAATTTGTTGTAAAATAAACCATTAAAAACCTAATACCATGAAAAAGTTATTTACCATAGCATTAATCTTGTTGGTAGCCACAATGGGCTACTCACAAGTGAGAAAGGTGTCGAAACACGACGCCAAGAGCAAAGTCGCTACCATGCAAGTCACCAAAGGCATGGAAAGCTTAAAGACCAAGCAAAGCGGGCTCAACAAGACCCGCTCCGACGGCGAACTCGACTACACAATCTACGATTGGCAGACCAACTGGAGCAACATCAACCGCACCATCGTTTGGCCTGACGGCACAGTGAACTTCGCTTACAACTATGCATTGGACGATAGCTTCAGCGACTGTGGAACTGGCATTGGCTCTTACAATGCCATCAATGACGAATGGATTCCGTCAGATGGACGTATCGAAACCGAAAAAACCTGCTTCGGCTCCATTGCTCGTTATCAGGAAAACAGCATTGTTGTTGCTGCCCAAACTGATTACATGTGTGGCTTGTACATTGTGGAGGACAAAGACAACATAACCCCTAACAGCGTGCCCCCTGTCAGCTACCTCAACCCCTCATACGATCCTCGCTGCCCCAATGTGATGACCTCGGGAGCCAACCGGGACATCATCCACGTGGTTGCCACTGCCAATAGTGATTTTGGTGTCCCTGGTGCCGAAGGCGTCAACATGCCCATCATTTACTTCCGTTCGATGGACGGTGGCGAAACTTGGGACAAAGAAAACATCGTTCTTCCCTATATGGGTCCTGAATATGGTTTTGCTTGGGGCAACCACATCTGCTATTGGATGGAAACTACTGATGACAACTGCCTCGCTTTAGTTGTCAACAACCCTTGGAGCGACGGTATGGTTATCTACAGCTATGACGATGGTGAAACATGGGAAAGAAAGGTATTCTACCATCATCCTGGCATCAACACTACTTTCGACACTTGGTTCATGTATCCGCGTTGGACCTCCTGTGTCTGGGGAGCCAACGATGAGCTCTGTCTTGCCTACGAGTTTAATTGCACCACTGGTGAACCTGGTTCAAGAAATTACGATCCAAGCATTGGCGGTGTTGCATTTTGGAGCGAAAGCCTGCCTTACCATGGTGAGACCCCACCCCCCACTCCTGGCCAGCCCTTTGTCATGAACACTGATTACATACTCGAACTCTATAATAGCTGGTACAACACCTTTAACAACTACTATAACTGGTACAACCCTTTGCAAGAGATATGGACTGAATTATTTGGCTACATTGAAGAAGGAAATACATACTATTTAGGTGTTCACGGCAATTATTACTGTGGTCCAGTGGCCATGCCTGTCCTCTGCAAGGTGCCAAATACCGACGATGACCTAATAGCTGTTTGGATTGCTTTGGATGAGAACAACATAGATGGTTCCGGCAACTACTACTATAAACTCTTCGGCAGCTATTCCCCTAACGATGGACTTCAATGGTTTCCCAAAATTCATCTTAGTGACGACTTTATGTGGACACTCAACGAGTTCGTTTATCCACAAGCCGCTGTGATTGGATCAACCCTCGTGGTTGCTGTCCAGACTGATAGTGAAACGGGTACCTTCATCCAAGACGACGACCCAGATGGTGGCAACAATTTTTACCAAGGCTTTACCTTCGATATCAGCGGTTTCATTCCCCCAGTCCCACCCTCACCACACCCAAACAATTCAGAATGGTACTACGAAATTGAGTGGGACAACGGCGACATCACCTACCAACACTTGGAATGCACAGGCGACACCGTCATGCAAGGCAAGCGACCTAAGGTAATCGTGCGCAGCAACACGCATTACGACCGCGAAGAAATCGAAGTGACGCACGAATACATTTATGAAGAGGATGGCATCGTCTATTGGTGGAATAAGAATTTGGAAGAATTCACCATTCTATATGACCTCAATGCCGATGTGGGCGACGAATGGGAAATCAAAGTCGGCTTGGAAAGCCTCACTATGCACGTGGATGCCGTAGAGAATTACGAATACGAAGGCTACACCTATCGGATGCTGACAGTGAGCGACCCCGAAGACCTCTTCAGCGGCGACATCGTGTGCGGCATCGGCCACCTTACCAGTTTCTTCCCCGAACGGCTGATGAACAGAGACAAAAACTACAGCGTGGAAGGTATACGTTGCTATTGGGTTGACGGCAACTTGATATTTAAAATCGGCGAGGAAGACTGCGATGCAATTTATGGCGAACTTCATGGAATGGAAGAAATCGGCCCTTCGACAGGCTCAGGAACCTTAACGGTTTATCCCAACCCGACAAATAGCGTCCTCACCATTCAGCATTCTTCATTCAGCATTCATCATTCAGCATTCAGAATTACCAACCTTATGGGCCAAACCATCCTTTCTGGCAACATTAACGCTGAAACCCAACAGATTGACATAGCAAACCTGCCTGCGGGCATGTATTTCATCAATGTGGGTGAACAAACCGCAAAATTTGTGAAACAATGAAAACACGATGTATAATATGTGCGTTCCTTTTGCTGGCAGGTCTCACCGCCTGCCAGCACAAGGCGCGATGGCTCAAAGAGGCCGAAACACTCTATCAGCAAGGCCTCGAACAACGCGCCGCCAAACAATCGGAAAGCGCTGCCGAATCGTTCAGCCAAGCACTGATTGCCATTGATCACTGCAATCAAGCAAAGCCTGAAGTGCAACGGCTGAAAGCGCAAACCGAGGACAACCTCGGCTTCTGCTACTGGAAGCACGAGCTCTTCGACGAAGCCTTACACCTGCATGAAGATGCCGTCACACTGGCTCGTGAACTCAGCGATTCCACTTTATTAATGAATGCCCTGCGCAACTGCGGGCGGGCTACCGCCTCGCTGGGCGACATCGATGCGGCAGAACAACATTATGAGGAAGCCCTTGGACTAGCCAAAGCACTGAACAACAAAACAATGGAAAACGAAATCCTTTTGGAATCGAGCCGCGACGTGCTGTTGGTGAAGGAAGACTATGAACAAGTAATTGAACGCGTCAGTCAAGCCTTGACCAAGGGTGCACAAGGTGATGGCCGGCTGACTTTGGGCTTGGCCTACTATTATCTGGAGCAGGACAGCCTCGCCATCGTCCACCTCACCGAAGCCACCCGAAACGAGATGGCGGGCGTGCGCATGTCGGCCTATCAAAGCCTGGCGTTCATCCATCAATTGGCTGGAGATTACCAGCAAGCCCTTGAATGTCAAGAGCTGTTCAACGAGAACATGATGCAGACCAACCAAACCCACCGCAGCGAGCAAATGCAACGCATCAAGGCGGAATATGACCTCCAGATACAGAAAATCAACCTCAAAGCCGAACAGAAACTAAAGAGTCTTTATCTCTATCTCATCCTCGTCGGCTTGGTGGTGGCCTTGGCCGTAGTGTTGCTGCTTTTGCGACAAAAAACGCTGAACGCCAAATTGAAAGCCGAAGAAATGAAAAACCAATTGGAGCTGGAGCTGAAGAAAAACAAGGTGTATGTGACCGCCCTCGCCCTCACCGAGCAAATCACCGCCTCAACCCTCGACTTCGACCTGAAGGAAAGCGAATGGGACGACTTCGTGACGCTCATCGACAAGGTCTACAGCGACTTCACCAAACGGCTAATGGACAAATACCCCACCCTCACCAAGAGCGACCTGCAGATCTGCTGCCTCACCAAGCAAGGCTTCAGCAACCAAGTCATCTCCATCCTGATGAACCTGCAAACCAACAGCTACGCCCGCCGCAAGTCGCGCATCAAACAAGAAAAAATGAACGGCTTGGAGGACGAGCGGAGTTTTGAAGAAATTATCAATTCGATATAGTTGTCTGTTGTTCAGTTATTCAGTTGTTTAATTGAAATATTGAGTCTATAAATCTTAAATCTTTGAATCAAATAATAAAAACCTAAAATACCATGAAAAAGTTACTTACAATTACAGTTCTAATGGCCTTGGCCATGGGTGGATTTGCTCAAATCCTCCATTATGATTTCTCTGCTGTTTGTGAGACAGGACAAACCTTGTACTACCGTATCTCAAACGAGGAAGAAAAAACAGTAATGCTAACCTACCCGTTTTCGGAAGAAAACTCTTGGTTTACGGGCGATAATTATTATGATGGTCATCCTGAGCCACAAGGAGAAATTACTCTGCCATTAACTGTGACTTACAACGATATACAATACTTCATAACCGCAATCGATGACAATGCTTTCAATTATTGTTGTGGTTTGACGGGAAACCTAACCATACCCGAAGGTATCGTATCCATTGGATCCAGGGCTTTTCGTCATTGTAACTTTACATCCATTACACTACCCAAAAGCCTAGAAGTAATAGTTTCCTTAGATTATGGATACGGTACTCCGTTTGTTTACTGTAGTTCTTTGGAGTCCATTTTTGTTGATGACGAGAATCCGATATTCTATTCAGAAAACAATGCCATTATCAGAAGAGAAGATAAAACTTTAGTGGTGGGATGTAAAACAACCACCATTCCAGACGAGATTGAAACCATTGGCCATTCGGCTTTTCAGGGAGCTGGTGACGGCGGTGATTTGGTTATCCCCAATTCTGTAACAGCTATCAATGACTATGCTTTCTATGAAAGCCAGTTTTCAGGAACAATCACGTTTTCGGATTCATTGAGATACATCGGTGTGAAGGCATTTAGTTATTGTCATATTTCAGGTTCGCTAAGCATTCCCAGTTCCGTAACGGAGATCGGGAATTATGCCTTTTCTGATTGTAGTCATTTGACAGGTAATTTATCACTTTCTTCATCACTTTCCACAATTAATAAAAGAGCTTTCCAACATGTTGGCTGTAATGGTACCTTAATCATCCCAAACTCAGTGAACCATATCGGTGAGGGAGCTTTTTATTTCACTAATTTTTCCGAACTTGTTTTAGGAAATTCTGTCACAACTATTGAAGACAATGCATTTAATAACATCTGGAATAGTATTCATCTAACAGGTGCATTAAAACTACCTACCTCACTCATCGAAATTGGCCGTGAGGCATTTGCGTACACTGCCTTCGATGAAATCCATTCTCCAAACACGACACCACCCACGCTTAATACACTTGCTTTTCAACAGTGCGATAATAATATTCCGATTCATATACCTTTTGGCTGCACAGAAGCTTATCAAAACGCCGAGGGTTGGAACTATTTCACTAACTTTATCGAAGAAGAACCCATCATCTATACCGACTATGAGCCAGACACTTGTAAGTTTATTACTTCCAGCCATGAATCAGACTTTATGTTCGACATTGACCTTGACGGCACAGTCGATATGACCCTATCTGGATATACACAACATGGCGCCGTTCTTGTTAACATTGCCATGTCGAATGGTTTTCAACTATGTCGCTCAAACGAAAATACCATTTTGAATGCTGATACAATTAACTGGTTCCAAGCCGATGACCTATCGAATGGATTTCCTTTGGATAGTTATAGAAAAAGATTCGGATTCAGAAAAACTGTTGGCGAACACTACTTCTATGGATGGATGGAAATTTACTGGGATGGCATCTTTGTTCCTGAAGGCAAAATGATCTATTTAGACAGAATGGCTTTCTGCACCATCCCCGACTATCCTTTCCGCTGGGGACAAACAAGCTTAGACAGCATAACGAGGGAAGGCTCCGAATGGTACTACGAAATCCTCAACGACGACGGCAGCATCACCTACCAACACTTGGAATGCACAGGCGACACCGTCATGCAAGGCAAGCGACCTAAGGTAATCGTGCGCAGCAACACACACTACGACCGCGATACCGTCACTGAAATATCACACGAATACATCTATGAGGAAAACGGCTTCGTCTATTGGTGGAACAATGAGTTGGAAGAGTTCACCACACTTTACAACCTCAATGCCAACGTCGGCGACGAATGGGAAATCAAGATCGGAGCGGAAAGCCTCACCATGCATGTGGACGCCGTAGAGAATTACGAATATGAAGGCAGAACCTATCGGATGCTTCATGTGAGCGACTCCAATGACCTTTTCAGTGGCGACATCGTGTGTGGCATCGGCCACCTCACCAGTTTCTTCCCCGAAAGGCTGATGAATCGAGGAAAAGGTTATCGTGTGGAAGGCATGCGTTGCTATTGGGTGGACGGAGAATTGGTCTTTAAATATGGAGACAGGGATTGCGACGAGGTGTATGAACAACTGCACAACGGCATAGAGGACAGCCCTTCGGCAGTCTCAGGGACCTTTGTGGTTTATCCTAATCCTACCAACGGCATTCTCACCATTCAGCATTCTGCATTCAGCATTCCGAATTCAGAATTCAGAATTACCAACCTCATGGGACAAACTCTGCTGCAAGGCAACATCACCACCGAAACACAACAAATTAATATTGAATCATTGCCTGCTGGAATGTATTTCATCACTTTTGCAGGCGAAACACGGAAATTTGTGGTTCGATAAACATGAGCTTGTAGGGCTGTCGTACTACGGCAGCAGCTCGATAAAAACGACACAGCGGCGGCTACGATGTGACAGCCCTACAGGCAAAACGAAAGCATTTACCTCACATTCGACTTCAAGCGGTCGGCGATTTTCTTCTTTAGTTCGAAATACAGTTGCTCTCGGTCGCTACGTTTGTTGGGTTTGTAAAGATTGGGGTATTTGCAGTCTTCAAGCTTGTATTCCAACTTGTTGAATGGTCCCGAAATCTTCAATCCCAGTCTCACTGGCAAAGGCGACTGCGTCACTGAGAGATGGTATTCACCGTTCTTGTCCAAAGTCATACGTCCGTCAACCGTTACCTTGTATTTCCCGATGGCAATCTGCGAAGGCCACAGATCAATCTCATCCTTAAATGCCGTGAGTTGCACATCGAGACTATCGACACGGTACTCGCCATTGGTGCTGACATTCAGCATGTCAGTAATCTTCGTAAAGGTGAATTTATCATTCACTGTCAGGTTCTTGCCCTCAATGTCGGCAGCGGCACGCAAGGTGGAAATCTTGGGCTCGTAGTTCGACTTGAGATTGGTCTCAGCCCCAAGATGGAACTCGCCCTGTCCATCGAAGGTCTTCAGCATAGGCACCAACGTATCGATATAGGGAATCATGTGCAACAAGTCGTTAATCTGCACATTGAGCAGGTGAAAGTCCATGGCCAAGAAGAGGTTGTTCTTCCGTGGTGACTGGTACATGGCCGTAAGTTGCATCTCGGCAGCCTTGTTGGTGAAACCGATTTCCTGCAAAATCAAGGTACCATCCTTCACCGTGAGCGTTCCGTTGAGGTTGTTCAGGTCAAAGTTGTCATACAAAGCCTTCTTCGTGTTTAGGATGAAGCTGAAATCGACTCCCTCAGGAACCATAAACGGATTGTCTTCGCCATAATCATTGGTTTCGGTTGCTGAACCCTCGGATGAAGACGAAGCACCAAGGCCGCTGGTCAAATCCATGATTTCGTTGATATCCATAAGATTGGAGGTGAGTTGCATCTCACCTTTCATCAAATTCTTGTGGTCTTCTATCCACTTCTTGACACCAATGACGCTCCCTTGCAGGCTCATGTCGGACTGCCCGATGCGGAAGGTGCTCTTCTTGAAATCGAGTTCGTCGGAATTAAAGAGGAAATCAATGTTGTTGATGCGGATTTCTTCATCGAGACCCGACACCTGCACCACGGCATTGTTAAGCATAAAGTCGGCCAACGGATTCCATTGGTTCAGGAAATCTTTCTTGTCTTTGTTTTGATCCACTGACGCATCCACTTTCAATGACTTCGTGTTCAAAGCATAACTCTTGCCCATGGCGGCATCCAGTTCGTTGCTGTTGAAGACGACATGTGCCTTCAGTCCCTTTGAATGTTTGGTAGGCTGAGTAACGAAATTAACGGAGGGTCGGTTGATTTGTGCCGAAATGCTATCATACTTCAAATCCAAATGGCCGAACTTCAGGTCGGCATTCAGGTCCATCTTTTCCATTCCTTTCTTGATATTGTCGGCACTCACATCAACGGCAAAATCCTTCACATCGGCTTGAATACCTTCACCCATACGGGCCTGGAACACATCGGAAGCAAGGGATACAAAGCCTCCCCTACGACCCTTTTCCTTTGCCGAGGCAGGCAAGGTGAGTCCCAGATGAAGCATAGGTGCCGTTGCATGAATGGTATCCATATCGAATGCAAAATTCTTGACTTTCAACTTTCCTTTGGCAACAAGACGGTTGAGGTTGTAGTCTTTCAGAGTCTTCATCAGTTGCTTCAGCGTGAAATTGGCATCCAGGCTGAGGTCAGTACGGCCGTCCAACTTGAGGTTCTTAGGCAGAAAACATTTCAAATCATTTATCGGCACATCCCCTTTCACGTTGAATTTGAAACGCATGTCACCCAACAAGTCCTTGATCGAGCCTTTTAGATTAAGGTCGCTGCGATTGAATTTGGCATTCAAGCTATTGACTTCTACACTACCCGTATTTTCGTTGAGGTCCAAATCCAGCAAGCCATCCAGATTGATAGCTGTAAAAGGATAAGGCAGACGTGGAACGTTGACCGTGGCATTGTCGGTCTGGATTTTAGCCGATATCACGGGCATGAGACTGTCGTTGTAGATGCCTTTCACCTCGACCGCATTGAGCGTCAACTTGCCGGAATAATTAATATCGCTCAGCCGCTGCTGAATGCGTTCTGGTAAGTAGGTCAACACATCCTCGATGAGCAAAGTATTGGTATTCAAGTTCAAATCAAGATTGTAATCGCCATTCTCAGCCATTCCAGCATCGCCTCCCAAATCAATTAGATAACTGTTTAATCCGATTTGCGCCTGATCCAAATGGGCGGCTTTGTCCTTCAAACTCAACTGAAGCGGCAGATTCAAGCTCAACGTATCGTTTTTCAGATAAGGCTCCTTGAGATCCAGACAAATGCCCGGAGTGCCCAATTTCAAAACCCCTGAAATCTGATCCATCTCAGTGACATCGCCATCGAAATCCAGATTCAATGATTTCAATGCCATTTTGATAGCTTTCATCTTCAGATTCAAATCATCTGCTTTCAATGTCAAGTTTGCGCTGATGTCTTGATTTTGCATATTGCCTTTCAAATCAAGATTGAGGCCTTTGACTTGAGCCATCATCCCATTGCGGTCATCAGAATACAACAAAGTGGAATTCTTCAGTTTCACTTCCTCAATGTCAACCAGATAATCAAAAGAAGTATGGGTTGTATCATCACTCGTGTTGAACACATTGAGGTTGCTGTTGCCAATAGAATCCGTATAGAGGTTGACAAAAGCGTCCTCAAGGATGCAGCGCCTGAGAATGATTTCCTTCTCTTTCAAGAGTTTCTTGGCATCCACAACAACAATAAGGTTGTCGATGTTGGCCATGGTATCGGAAGGCGAACCCGCCATCGGATTGATGAGCGCGACATTCTCGATTGCAATGCCTACATTGGGAAAGGTCTTGAACAAGGTAAGATCAGCCTTGCCCAACTGCATCTCACAGTTCACAAACTGCGGTGCGTATTTTCTGACCATTTTGGTGAGTCTACCCGAGGAAGTAATCATCGCTGCTGCAATGCCAGCAACAACAAGCACCAATCCGACAAGGGATGCCAAAGTTATTCCCGTGATTTTCAGTGCTTTTTTCATGGGTTATTCGACTTTCGTATAATAATGGGTTTTGCCATAGTCGTCGCTATAAACAAGCGTTGATGGGGTAAGCGAAGAGACCGTATATACTTTGGGGACGGTAACAAAGGTTCCAATATGCTCATGAACAAGTGTCGCACCATCCAGCGACCACTTGAAGAGCTGGGCTTCTGCCTCGCTAACATCATCACTCACATCCCATGTGGCCCCCAACCCAGTATTGTCATAGCGTTCAAACACAGAGCCTTCCTGCCAACGGCCATACAACAACGTCGCGTCGAAGTTATCCTCGTTACCAAAGCCACTACAGGAGCTAACGCCCAGCATCAGTAGCACTCCCATAAGTAAATAGAGTAGTTTTTTCATTGTTTAGTATTATTCGTTTGCTTTGATTCTTATTTTTCGGCAAAAGTAATAAGATTTTTCTATCTTTGCATCAGTATTCAATTTAATCATGCAAAACCTCAATATCGCTTACATTCAGTCCGATCTCAAATGGGAAGACAAATCGGCTAATCTGCAGCATTTCAACCAGTTGTTGGAGCAAGTCAAAACCGAAACCGACTTGATTCTTTTCCCAGAGACTTTTACAACGGCCTTCCCGGTTGACCCCAAAAACTATGCCGAAAAAGAAGACGGCACGACGATGCAGTGGCTAAAAACGCAATCCAAAGCCCAAAACGCAGTGATTTGCGCTACTTTCCCGTTGGAAAAGGATGGACACTATTACAACAGTCTCGTCTGGATGCGCCCCGACGGCAGTTATGAGCTCTATTTCAAGCGGCACACCTTCACTATGGGTGGCGAAGACAAATTGGTGGAACACGGTGAGAAACAACTGGTTGTGGAGCTGAAAGGCTGGCGCATCCGCCCCATGGTGTGTTATGACATCCGCTTCCCTGTGTGGGCCCGCAACCGCTACGAAAACGGACTATATGAATACGATTTGGCCTTCTATCTCGCCAACTTCCCCGACTCCAGAATGATTGTGTGGAACACACTCCTAGTAGCCCGCGCCATCGAAAATCAAGCCTATTGGATAGGTGTGAACCGTGTCGGTGAAGATGCCAACGACTTGCACTATAGCGGAGAGTCGCAGGTCATCAATTCTCGTGGCGAGGTCATCTCGAAGGCTGAAGCCTACAAGGAAGCGGTGATGCACTGCACTTTGGATTTTGAAAAACTGCAACGCTTCAGACAAAAATTCCCTTTGGGACCCGATTGGGATGGGTTTGAAATCAAAAACTAAAACTATGCCATTGACCGTTTTCTCCGACGAATACTACATGAAACAAGCCTATCAAGAGGCTCAAGCTGCCCTTGAGGCCGAAGAAATCCCCATTGGTGCTGTGGTAGTGTGCAACAACAAGGTCATCGCCCGCGCCCACAACCAAACCGAAACCCTCAACGATGTAACCGCCCATGCCGAGATGCTGGCCATCACTGCCGCTGCCAACGCATTAGGAGCCAAATACTTGGACGAATGTACGCTGTATGTCACCTTGGAGCCCTGCCCCATGTGTGCCGGAGCCCTATGCCATGCCCATATCGGCAAAATCATTTGGGCTGCCGACGACCCGAAAAATGGATTCTCACGCTTCGGCAACATGCTCCATCCCAAGACGAAGATCGATACTGGTATCATGCACGACGAATGTCTCTCGTTATTGACTGAGTTTTTCAAGAAAAGAAGATGATTTTGCGCGAAACAGCTTTTTCTGTGCAATCATTGCAATTTTGCCGAAAAATAAATGGTAAATTTGCACACTTTTAAGACAAGATTTCAATGACAGGGCCTCAACTGCTTACATTAGCCATTATTATTGCGTTCGTATTGGCTTTCATTATCACAATGGTCGTGCTAAACATCCATGCCAAAAAGATGTTCTCCACCAATTCAAGGTTGGTGGACAACCAAAACGCATTATTGGAACAAAACAAGCAGCAGGAAAAAGACAAAACCGAGTTGAAAAAACGAATTAATGAATTGGAGGAAGAACTGAAGAACCAAACAGGAGGTGAAGTGGCTCAACTGAGGGAGCAAACGCGCGAGTACCGCGAGAACATCGAACTGACTTCCGACATGAGCGACGATGACCTGTTGGCTTGGATAGACAAAAAGATGGACGAAATGCGCCTATATACCGACACCAATCTCACTTTGAAATCCTTAGCGAACGCCCTGGGACTGACGCAACGGCGGTTAGGGTCTTTGTTCAAAAGCCATCCTAACTACACCAGCTTGGGCGACTATCTCAACGAGAAACGTGTTTTGTTGGCCTGTAGGCTACTGCGCGAGAAACCCAACTGGACCATCGAAGCCATTGGAACGGAAGCCGGATTTGGCAGTCGCCGCACTTTCCAAATGGAAATGAAACACCGTTTTGGCATCACGCCTTTGCAATACCGACAGGGGATGGAAACCGCCCATCAAGAAACACCACAAACTTCAGATTAATACCCGCCGCTGCACCCAAGCATAAATGACGATAACAGCCATGGTGGAAATTTCCATAGGTAGGTTGGCCAAACCCGATTTGGGGCCGACTAGCAGGAAGGAGACAACGGGGATAATGCTGGAAATCAAGATGTAGAGCGCCATCCAAATGCCCACCTGACGGAGCCGACCACGGTAGCTGAAAGCAATGACACAGCCCAAAGGCAGATAAACCAACATGAGCGAAACGGCTACAGGCAGACCAACACTATACATGATGGCTGGAGCCAACTCTGTCACAAACCCAGCGAGGTTCAGCGCAATGACCACCCACCACCATGTCGTGAATGGACGGTAAAGAGGCTTCATGCCTCGCAACAGCCCAAAATACATCACCAAGGCCCCAAAGGTCTGGATGATGCCTCGTACCCAAGAAAGATGGGTTTCCTCTAACCAGTGCATCAGCGGGGCATAGTTGACGACAGCTTGCAAAAGGTAGCACACAAAAGCCACCTCGATGAGCCAACGCGGCAGGCCGCTGTCCACATGGTTCACAAGGCACTGGCTTTCCATGCTTTCCGCCTTCTCGATAGGGGTTTGTTCTTTTGTTTCCATGACCGCAAAAGTACAGTTTTTGCAACAATGTTCAGAAAAAATGAGATGTTTGTCCACAAAAAACAATTTGCCCGGCCTTCCAAACAGGGGAAAGTCGGGCAAATAAAAGAGAATCTCCTTACCGATGCTTAGTTAACCGACATGGTAAAACTAAAGTTCAGCATATCTGGATGGGTACTGAGAAAATCGAGGAATTGCTGCTTGTTATGGAACTCTTTAAAATTTGGATTAGTTGTTGTAGTATGATTAAAAGTGATAGAGCCCAGCGCACCAAAATAAACTTTTCCCTCTTCAGGAAGTTCAATCTCATTATACGTCACTTTTCCTTCCAGTTTGGCTTCAAAAGGAGTCGTCACTGAGATTTCCTTTGTCCACGGCAAAGTGGGATTATTCACTTCAACCATCGTTCCATTGGCATCCTTGTAACTGAAAGTATAATGGAAGCAAGGAGAAACTGTAGCCGTATATGATGATATTTGGTCAAAATAAGTGTTATCCATCTTGTAAACCACTGTCTTCGTTGCCGGCGTAGGTGTTGGCGTAGGTTTCGGGTCATCTTTCTTGCAGCCCGAGAACATCATGCCACCGATAAGCAGGGTGGCGAGCAAAAACATTACTTTTTTCATTTTTTTAAACTCTTGAATTAAAAGTTATGGAAAAGATATAGATCTTTAATTAGCGGGTGCATGTCCCCATGTATGTTCACCGATGGTCTCAACATTGACAAACTGACCGTCTTTCTCTTCCCTACGGCAGAATTTAACTGTATAGTAACTTGAGTCATTCAAAGTCACATTGATGTTTGAGACCGAAGACATGAAACTGTTCCATTCGGCGTGAGCCTCTGACTTTGTCAATTGCATCGTTTTGCCGAGTTTAGGACGCAGAGCATCGTCAAGCTCTGTGGTGTTGTTGCCAGGTCCATGAATGTTCATTATCGGAGAATAGGAATAATAACCTTTGGTATCGGTTTTAGTACACGAGGTGCACACTAAGGCTACCAATGCGATAGCGAGAAACATTACTTTTTTCATCTGTCTGTTGATTAAGAGTTAACAAAAACAATAATCTTATTCAACTTTTACACTGAGGCTGAAACTTGTGGCGTCAGGATTTTGCGAAATGTAATTCAAAAAACCAGCCTTCGGAAGGGATACAATATTATCATCAGTTCCAGTGGCAATCAATTTTTCGCCAGAAAAGATATACGTAATTTGTCCAAAACCCACTTGGTCGGGAAGCTCTTCCTCTTTATAGGTGTATTTTCCTTCCATCTTGGCATCGAAAGGCAGCGTCACCGTAAGTTCAGGTGAAGTCCAAGGCAAGGTGACATCATTCACCGTGACATTGTTACCGTCAGCACCAACATAAGTGATGGTGTACTTGAAACAATCGGAAGTGACGAAAGGAAGCGTGTTCATCTTGTTGTCAACCTTGTAGGTCACTTTGGCGGTTGTCGGCGTTGGTGTCGGCGTTGGTGTTGGTTTCGGGTCTTCTTTCTTGCAGCCCGTGAGCATCATGCCACCAATAAGCAGGGTGGCGAGTAAAAACGTTACTTTTTTCATTTTGTTGAAATTTTATTAAACGATTTATTAAACATTTATTCAATCAAATTGCAAAAATAACCAATTTGGCATAGTGAAAGTTTTTTTTACTACCGAAACAGCAAAAAAAATGGGGTTTTTGCGCAAAATCGAACATTTTTCGCAAGAATGCCCAGAAACTTCTGATAATTCTGCATGCCAAAAAGCACTTTCCTTTACGTGAAAAAAATCAATCTTCCGAAATCTCGCTCATCATGGCGCGATAAGCCGAGAACACATTGGCACGCGAGACGTAGCCCAAATACTTTCCTTCCTGAATCACAGGAATGTTGTATTTGCCCGATTTCTGGAACTTATGCACAATCTCTTCCATAGGCTCCTCTGGATGGATGACATAGTCAGGAAGCACCGCATAATTCTGTATAGATTGGTTGTAATGACTTGAATCGAAGAGGATGGCACGCACGTCATCAAACAACACATGGCCACAGAAGAAACCCTCCTTGTCGACCACCGGGAAGATGTTACGTTTTGATGAAGCCACCAACGGCAACAGGTCACCAAAAGTACAATTGGGATCTATAGGGCTGAAATTGGTCTCAATCAATTGATTGATAGCCAACATATTGAGAATACTCCTGTCCTTGTTGTGCGTCACCTCCACGCCTTTCTCTGCCACGGCATTGGTATAAATGGAATGGCTGAAAAACAGCCTGTTGATGGCGTAGGCCAAGGCCGACACAATCATCAGTGGAACGATAAGCGCGTAACCATTCGTGATTTCAGCAATGAGGAAGATGCCCGTCAAAGGCGCATGAAGCATGCCTGCCACCAATCCGCTCATGCCTACGAGAGCAAACTTGGCAGGGTCTAAGTGCCCGATTCCGAGGTAATTGACCAACAATGCAAAGAAAAGCCCAGTGAATGCCCCAATGAACAATGCTGGAGCAAAGGTGCCACCTACGCCACCTGCACCAAAGGTGAAGGCAGTGGCGAAGGCTTTCAGCAGAATCATGCCCGCAAAGAGGATGATGACCACCAAGTCGTATTCCTTGAACCTCGCAAACCACGCGTTGCCAAAGACCGGGCTGTAGTCGCCACGCAAAGCCGAGTTGATGGCCTCGTAGCCCTCGCCGTAAAGTGCTGGAAACAAGAAAATAAGGATACCCAACAGTGTACCTCCAACGAGGAAACGAACCCATGGCGACTGCACCTTCTTGAAGCGCTTTTCCACACTAAAAGTCACCTTGAGGAAATAGGCCGACACCAGACCCGCAAAGAGGCCCAAGCCGACATAAAACAAGGCATTGCTTGGAATGAACCCCTCGGCGATGACAGCAGGATACTCCACCGTCTGACCAAGGAACCAATAAGCCGTAAGGATAGCGACAAACGAAGAGCAAATGATTGGCACCAAGGCATTGAGCGACAAGTCGATCATGAACACCTCCAGGGCAAAGACGATACCAGTTATGGGGGCTTGGAAGATGGCCGCCAAAGCTGCAGCGCCCCCCATGCCGATGAGTTGGATGGTGTGTTTGTAGTCTAGTTTCAACAATTGGGCGATGTTGGAACCAATGCTACCGCCAGTCGAAACTGAGGGACCTTCCAAACCCACCGAACCGCCAAAGCCAACAGTCAAAGCACTGGTGATGATACTCGACCAAGTGCTACTGCGGTCCACCTTGCCTTTGTTTTTTGAGATAGCGTAAAGAATACCAGGTATGCCGTGACCAACATCTTTTTTCAGGATATACTTGCAAAACAAGATGGTCAACAAGATACCGATGGCAGGACATATAAAAAAGAGGAAATGTGCATATTGACCCTGAAAATTGAACACCAATTCCCGGATGCCATGAGCCAACTTCTTGATAATCACGGCGGCGGCACCTGCAAGGAAACCCGTAGGGATGCTGAGCAACAGCATGAAGCGGCGATCCGTCATGTGGGTCGCACGCCAAGCATTGAACTGGTCAATCCATCCGTTGAGCTTGTCTCTAAGCACAGTCGTTATCGTTTTTTCGGCCGCTAAAATAGGAAAAAGTAACGCGCAAAGAAAAAAGAAATGACTTTTTCCTTAATTTCGCACCATCGGACAAGAATTCAACAATCAACAATTCAACAATTCGACTCAATGAAAATCGTCAGCTACAACGTAAACGGCATCCGCGCAGCCATCAACAAAGGCCTGCTGCAATGGATCAACGACTACCAACCCGATGTGCTCTGCTTCCAAGAGCTGAAAGCCACCCCCGACCAAATCCCCTTGATGGACTTTGAGATGATGGGCTATCATCATTATTGGTTCCCTGCGCAAAAGAAAGGTTATAGTGGTGTGGGGCTCATCACAAAGCAGGAGCCTGACAATGTGGTCTACGGCATGAATGAGCCTTTATACGACAATGAAGGCCGCTTTCTCCGTGCCGACTTTGGGAACCTTTCGGTAGTGAGTGTTTACCATCCCTCGGGCACCACGGGCGACGAAAGACAGGCTTTCAAGATGGTGTGGCTCGACTTCTTCCGCAAGTATGTCAACGAGTTAAGGAAAGAACGTCCCAACCTTGTACTTTCAGGTGACTACAACATCTGCCATGAGGACATTGACATCAACAACCCGAGGAAACACGACACCTCTTCGGGCTTTCTGCCCGAGGAGCGGCAATGGATGACCGACTTCCTCAGTGATGGTTACATCGACAGTTTCAGGCATTTGGTGAAGGAGCCCAACCAATACAGTTGGTGGAGTTTTCGCTCTGGCGCCCGAGCCAAGAACCTCGGTTGGCGCATCGACTACCACATGGTGACCGACAGTCTTGAGAACCGTATCGCCAACGTTGGCATCCTGCCCGAGGTGATGCACTCTGACCATTGTCCTATTGTATTGGAATTGGCATAAACTCTGACATATCATTATAGCTAGCCTCCCATGTCATTCCCGCGTGGGCAAGTGCGTTGGAGGGAAATGCTTTGCATTCGACGTAGTCAATCTATGGGAGGCGGTTCAAAGCAGGTAAAAACATTATGTGACGGCCTCGACAGCTATAGATCCCATGCCTTTGCCCACCTGCCCTCGCTCAGCCCAGCGCTGGAATGACATGCTTTCTGCTGCCTGCTTCTGCCCTCGCGGGGATGACATACCTGTTGAGGCCTGCAACAACCTAAAGAACACGTGAAAATCAGCCTCCCATGTCATTCCAGCAGAGACATGTGCGTTGGAGGGAACCTATGGGAGGCGGTTCAAAGCAGAAAAACCTTATTGACACGGCATCAGAAAGCATAGATTCCTGCCATCGCACCGCCTTACGTAGGAATGACATGCTTTCTGCTGCCTGCTTCTGCCCTCGCGGGGATGACATAGCAATTGAGGCCTGCAACAATTCACCACATGGCAAACGTTTTTTCAAAACATTTGTTCCTATCTCAGAAAAAGTAGTACCTTTGCAGCGGATTTATCCAATGGCCTAATAGTTCAAGGGATAGAACGGAAGTTTCCTAAACTTTAAATCTAGGTTCGAGTCCTAGTTGGGCTACAAGAAACCCCCATTTTGAAGCCTCAAAATGGGGGTTTTGGGTAGTTATACCTCTACTCTTTCACCACCTTGTTTGTATAGGTCTTCCCATTCCTCATAGTCACTTTCATCAAGTATTGTCCTGATGTAAGATTTTGCAAATCAACACTTTCAAAATCCGACTGCACCAAATACACACAATGCCCTTGGAGGTCATAAAATTCAATACGAGCAGGCTGCACATCAGGGGAATACCGTAAGTGAAGTTGATTTGCGGCGGAATTGGGCCAATAGTCGTAGGGACGAACGTAGGTTTCTGCTTCAGGAGTGTTTTCTATACCATTGTCGTTGAAGAAAAAGAAACAATAAATGTTGCCATCACATTGAATGTCAATGTGATGGCGAAAATAGAAAGTAACGATTTCTTCATTTTGTTCTTATTTTCCTTGCAAAATTATAAAACAATTCGCCCAAAACCGCGTTATCTTCCTATAAATTCGTATTTTTACCGCCTAAAATTGAATTGTATGAAGTATCTGAAGTTTTTTACCCTCATTATAGCCTCTTGGCTTGTTTCGGCAAACCTTTTCGCTCAAGACGGAGTATCAATCGGCAACTGGCGAACCCATCTGCCTTACCAAAAAGTCATCGCTGTGGAGCCTGTCGGCAACAAAATCTACGCTGCCACCCAGTTTGAGCTGTTCTACTTCGATACGGAGGACAACTCCATCAATATCTTAAACAAAATCAACGGTTTGTCGGATATCGGCATCAGCACCATGCGCTACAATGAGAGCCAGCGCAAACTCTTTGTGGCCTACACGAATACCAATGTAGACCTCATTGATTCCAACGGCAACATCAAGAATATGAGCGACATCAAGGACAAGAACATCGTGGGCAACAAAAGCATCAACCACGTCACTTTCAACGGTGATTTGGCATACGTGGCTTGTGGTTTTGGCATCGTGGTCTTCGACCTTAAAAAAGAAGAAGTAAAGGATACCTATTATATTGGTAACCAAGGAGACGCTGTTAATGTTACCGATGTTGCCTTCTTCAACGGCCGTATCTATGCTTGCACTGATGACGGGGTGTATTATGCCTCCCTTGACGCACCTAATCTAGCCAATTACTCCGCATGGCATTTCGACTCCAGTTTGATTCATCCTCATTTGGCTTATACTGAGATGGAAGTTTTCAACAGCAAGCTCTATCTTAACTACGATGGTGGCTTCGAAACCGACACGGTTTTTGTCAACGACGGCAGCCAATGGAGCTATTTCAACAAACAAGATATCAGCCAAAAAAGGGAACTCCGAGCCTACAATAATTGTTTCCTCATGACCAGCCGCTACAACATCAAAGGCTACGACTTGAACATGAACGAGACGATTAACATCTTCTCGCCAGGCGGTTCTATTGAGCCTCTTTCAGCTGCAATAGACCATAGTGGCAACTATTGGATTGGCGATACCAAACGCGGCCTCATCATGACAACCGACGGATGGAATAACCAAGACGTGAAACCCAATGGCCCCTACTCAAAAAACGTCTTCGAGTTACAAGCCTGCGGCGACCAAGTTTGGATTGCCACAGGAGGCCATGCTGCTAACTGGGGCAAACGCTACATGAAAGAAGGTGTGGCCCGCTTTGATGGTTTATGGACCATCCTAAACAGCACCACCCTCACTGACTTTAGTGACTATTCCGATTTTGTTTGTACGGCCACCAACCCCAACGACCCTTCGGTTACCTACGTCGGTACATGGGGCAACGGTATTCTAAAGTTCAAGGACAATGAATTAGTTGAAGTCTACAACACAGAAAACAGTACTCTTGAGTGTTGGGTTAACGACCCAGAACTTATCAACATCAGTGGCCTGGCCTTCGACAGCAAAGGCAACCTTTGGGTGGCAAACACTGGTGCCAGCAATCTCCTCTCGGTGCTTGAGCCTAACGGGACTTGGCATTCCTTCAACCTCGGAGGCAGCCTCAGCGGCATCGATATCGGCACAATCCTCGTCGACCATAACAACTACAAATGGATTACCCGTAGAAATGGCGAAGTCATCGTTTTCAACGACAACGGCACTTTAGACATTAATGCTGACGACCAAACTGTCAACCTCACCACCGCCACTGGCAACGGGCATCTGACTGGTTCCGTCGCTTGTCTCGCCGTCGACAACAAAGGCAATGTTTGGGCAGGCACCGACAAAGGCCCTTGCTTGTTTGACGACTCAAAAAAGATTTTCAATGGCTCCAACTTCGACGCCACCCAAGTCAGGGTGCCTCGCAATGATGGCACCAACCAATACGACTACCTCTTCGACGGCTCCAATGTACTATCCATGGCCGCCATGGAAGGCACCAACCAAATCTGGTTCGGACTTGAGTCGGGCGTATATCTCATGTCGTTCGACGGCAAGCCCAAGGAAATCCATTATTTCAACACGACAAACAGTCCTTTGCTCGATAATGCCGTCACCACTATGGCCGTTGACAAGAGCGGTGAGGTGTTTTTCGGCACCTCCAACGGCATCATCTCCTATCGCGGTGAATATGCCACCCCAGAACCCATTATCAGTGATGTGGTAGTCTATCCTAATCCCGTCCGAATGGGTTACAACGGATATGTTGGTATCAAAGGTCTGGTTGCCAACTCATTGGTCAGAATCACTACCGTTGATGGCGCTTTCGTCACACAACTGATATCAGATGGAGGTCAAGCCGTTTGGGATTGCACTAATATCAATGGCGAGAAAGTAGAACCTGGCGTATATCTTATCTTCGTCAGTACCAAACAAGGCACCAACAAGTTTGCTACCAAGATTCTTATCATGAACTGATGGACGACAAAATCCAAGGCATAGTCCTGCAATCGCTGCGGTATGGGGATACCAGTTTGATTGTAAAGATATTCACCCGAAGCCAAGGATTAAAGTCCTACATGGTGAAAGGGGCGTTCAACCGAAATGCCAAAAGCCGCTCCGCCCTATTCCAACACCTAAACCTCATTAATTATATAGAGGCAGGCAAGCCCAATAAAAGCAGCTTGGGCTATTTGAAAGAAGTGCAACTCGCCACAGTTTATCAAAGTATCCCCTTTGTGATGAATAAAAGCGCCATCATGTTGTATGTCAGCGAACTGCTTACAAAAACCATTACCGAGCAAGAACAAAATGAGGCACTATATGACTTTATCGTGAAGTCGTTGCTATGGCTCGATTTGGTGGAGCAGAGTTACGCCAATTTCCCAATATATTTCACCCTTGAACTGACGCGCCATCTTGGTTTCTATCCCAAATCAAACCACAACACGGACTATTGCTTCGACATGATGGAAGGCTTATTTGTACACGACTATCCACTACATCCCTATTATTTCGATGCAAAGGACGCCGCTTTGCTCTCTCGGCTGCTTGATGCAAGCATTGACGAGGTATGTAAAGTGCCGCTCAACGTGAGTCAGCGTCGTGGATTGCTTGACGGACTCATCATCTTCATGCGACTTCATGCACCTATAATGAAAGATTTTCACTCACATGAGGTGTTGAAGACCGTACTGGAATAAAATCGAAATCGCCCGTCTATGTCATTCCCGAATGGAATCGATAGACGGGCGATTTCAAGGCATTTAAAAGCCTTTGTCGCTTAGAAAACTACTTCAAATCAATGGCCGTTTGGCCAATCAGTTTGCCTCCTTCTTCATAGACGTCAATGAAATAGGTTCCAGGCATCAACTCATAAGCATCCGGCTTGTTGTAATAAGCACGTACGGGAGTTTCTTTGCCATCAAAATTGACCCTAACCAATTCCGTGAATTGTAGGGTTTCTCCATTCGATTTAAAGGCAAATTCGTCACCTGTCCCTTTGCTAATAATAGCACGTTTTGGGTCGGCGATACGCACATAAAACAGCTTGGTACCCGGTTGAACAAGGTCGTTTGCCGCCAATGTGAAATCGATTCTGATACGCTCGGCACGGGCAGCTCGGTCGGTTGGTGTTTCCTTGCCACTGCCTTTGAAACGTACGGCTTGTGCGGTGTAGTTGTAAAGCTTCATCGTAGTCGCCTGATTCACCTTGTTGGTCAGCTCTTCCTTCTGACGGGTGAGGTTGGTATTCTGACGACGTTCGTTCTGAAACTCTTCACGGATACGCTCGTTCTCGGCCACCAACTCACGGTTGACCGTATAAAGCGAGTCCATCTGACGCACATAATGCTGTGAGATTTCCTGCAGTTCCGAAAGTTTTTTCTTCACACGATAATAATCCCATTGAGAATCAAGGAGCTTTTTGATTTCAACGGCATCAGCTTGGATGATACTGTCTTTCTCAGCCAATTCCTGACTCAGCTCACCATAACTATCCTTCAGTTCATTGTGAACCTTCATCAGACTATCCACTTCAGCTTGAAAGTCAGCGCGTTGCAATTCCTTTTCAGCTTCAAGCATTTCCTTGTCGTTTTTCAACGACGAATTGCGAACTGCCAGAAACGCCAGTGCAACGGCCAATAAACCAAGAAGAACATAAAGCCAAATTGGTGTTCTTGTTTTTTTCTCTGAGTCCATGTTTTATAGTTTTGATATTGTTCTGCAAAAATAGTAATAATCCAAGTGATGGGTGATTAGCTTTCAATCACGCGCTCCACTCTTGTTCTGGGGATATTGACAGGTATGTACTGCCCCACCACATCGATATAGACAATCAAACGTCGCTTATCCTTAATTGCATCAAGCCGTCCAACAAGACCTTTCATTGGACCATTGATGATACGGACCATTTGCCCTTCTTTCAAATCCTCATTATCATTCATGATCCTACCCTCTTCTCCACGCTCGTAGTCCTGAATATATCGCTTGATGGCGAGAATCTGGTTTTCGGGAACCACCACAGCGGCACGCTCAAAAGTTACAAACTTAAGAACTCCATAAACATTCAAGACAGGAATGTGTTCCTTTTCATTTGAATACACGAACACGTACGACTTGAACAGTGGCTCCTCCACCTTTTTCTTGCGGTCACTCCATTGTTTGACGTGCGTAATCAAGGGCAAGTAGGCTTGGATGCCCATATCTTCAAGCTGAGCCAAGACCTTTTTTTCGGCCCTCGACCTGACATAGAGGGCATGCCAATACCTAACTGCTTGATCCTTCATTTATAGCTTATTCTTTGTCTTTACTCTTGTGTTTGGACTTTTTCCCTTCGTTTTCAGCTTCACCATAATAGTCATTGCCATAATAACCACTGCTGTTGCTGCCATATCTGCCATAGCCGTAGCCATAGGCATAACCATAACCGTAACCGTACTTCTTACCATAACCGTAGCCACCCTTGTTGGTTTGGATACCATTGATGACAATTGAAATATTGAGATCACGGTTTTCAAGATCCTTGATAATACTACCGAAGATGTTCTTGTTGGTGACACCTTGACGGACAATGAACAAGTTCACATCAGAGTACTTCATCAACAGGAAGGCATCGGTCACGAGACCAACAGGCGGCGTATCAATGATGATATAATCATAGCGTTCTCTCAGCAAATCGAAGAGCTCTTTACACTTATCGGAGGCGATAAGCTCTGCCGGATTAGGCGGAATAGGACCGCTGGTGATGATGTCAAGACTTGGAATGGCTGTCGTTGATTGGATGATATTATCAAACGACTCCTTATTGGAAAGGAACGAGCTCAAACCAATATTGTTACTCAGTCCGAATTCCTTGAAAAGTTTCGGTTTACGCATATCGAAGCCCAACAGCACGGTCTTCTTACCATACAACGCATAGATAGAAGCCACATTGATACTGTTGAAGGTCTTACCGATGCTCTGCATATCACCGGTTACAAGAATCGTACTCTTTGCTTTGCCCTGGGTAAGGAATTCCACATTGGTACGAATTGAGCGGAACGACTCGGCAATAGGCGACTTGGGAGAGTTGACCACAACAAGCGGATCCTTGCCACCCGCCAAAGCAACTTGACCGATAATCGGGAAATGCGTGAGTTTTTCCACATCCTTGCGGTCGTTGATAGACACATTGAAGAAGTCCTTGAGGAACAAATACAAGGCAGGAATCATCAGACCCAAAATGATGGCAATAAGATAATTCATGGAAGTGCGAGGCGAGATTTTCATCACTCTCTCAATTCTTGCCTCATCCAGAATGGCATTGTCAGGCGTGTTGGAAGCCTTAAGAATCTGGGCTTCAGCACGACGCTGCATCAAATACTTGTAAGTCTCATCGTTGAAATTGAATTTACGCTGATAGTTGATCAACTGCTGTTGTTTCTCGGGGAGCACTTTTGATTCGGACATTGCCTTAGCAATTCGTTTGTTGATTTCTTCAAGGCTCAATTCCGCATTGCTCACCAAATTGTTGATGGTTTCCAAAAGGGTTCTCTTTGTCGTGACAATTTGTTCGTCAAGCTTAACAATTTGCGGGTGTTGTTCGGTTTGGGTCAACAATTGTGTGGCCTTGGTCTGCGAAAGTGTAACCAACTCCGTGACCAAACGGTTCAACAGCGGGTCGGTGATGCCCATCGTACTAGGGGCAGCCAAGTTTTCCGGGTCGTTGATCTGCTCCTTGATATAATCCTGCAAGCGTTTGTAAATCTTAACATTCACAGACATCTCAGCTCTCTCTCTATCCAAAGCTTGCAACTGGCTGTAAATCTGAGAAGTTTGCATATCAAGGTTCATCAGGTCGTTTTGCGTGCGGAAATCTTTCAATTCGCTTTCAGCACTGCTCAAAGACTCTTGAATTCCTTCCAACTCATTATCAATAAACTGAATTGTGTTTTCCGATACGCTGTTCTTCTTTTCCAAGCCACTATTCACATATTCCGTCATCAACATATTCGTGAATTCAACAATCTTACGAGGATTATTGCCATTCATAACGAGAGAAGCTACGGACGACTGCTTGCTTGTGGCAGCCACAGTGATTGTGCTCATTTGCCTGACCAAATTCGGATAGCTATTAATGCGGAAAGAAAAGCTCTTGGTGTTATCGGTTTCTGCATTATACCGGTCATTCAAGACAATACGAATGCGGTTGTAGCCATTGTCGATCCATTCTCCTTGTTTGCACTCAGTAATAAAATCAATTTTGGAGGGAACGCTCGACAAAGTTTGGCAAAGGACAAAGTCGTATTTGGTCAAATACTGGGAAGTGCCATGAAGCACTATTTTACCATCGCCCAAACCCGAAACCTCATAAACAATCCCCACGGCCTGAGGCACACTACGGTCAAATTCCACGTCATAGGGAGCTGTCTTATACATTTCACTTGTCAGAAAACGGCCTTTTTCAAAATAGGTGACTTCCAGATTCATCTTTTTGATGGTCCTTTCGGTAAGGGTATACGAACGCAAAATGGCCATTTCGTTCTCAACATTCGATTTACCCGTGCTCAAGTTGGTCATCAAGGCAGTAGGATCGAATCCTTGATCATTTTTGATGAGTATGGTACCCGAGGCTTGATACACAGTGGGTTTGTACCTATTGATAAAGAAACCTACCGCCAAAGCGATGATAACACCTATCACAAACAAATACCAATGACTAAGACAAACGTAAATCAATTGCTTGATATCAACAGATTGCTCGTCAGTGGTCTGCTGTGGTCTGTAATTTGTTGTTTCGTTCTGCATGATTGTATTCTTTTTATTTATTGTTTCGATTAGCTATTTTTATTTTTGCATACTACGTACTAAAGTGACCAAAGTGACGCCCAATGAGATAACAGAAATGACGGTCGAATACGGGAATGCAGTGAAGCCCCATTGCTTGATCTTGAGCGGCTCGACATAGATGATATCGTTCGGCTTCAGATAGTAATAAGGTGACGAAAGGATGTCAGCCTGACCCATATCCACGGTTATCACTTCAGATCCATTGTCGGTTTGACGAATGATTCTCACTTCACTGTTTTTGGCAAAGTTGGTCATATTGCCAGCCATTGAGATGGCTTCAAACAAATTGATTTGTGACTGATAGACCTTATACATACCTGGACGGGTCACTTCACCCAACACGGTAAGATTAAAATTGGACAGTTTTACGATAATCGTTGTCTGGTTGACAAACTTGTCAAGCTCGGTTTGCAGTTTTGCCTTGGCTTGATCGATGGTCAGGTTCTTCACCTCTATTTTTCCCGTCAACGGCATTTCGATGCAGCCGTCCTCATCCAAAGTATAAGATTGAAGATAAATGGATGCGTCAGATGTAGAATAATTCCGGGATCCATAATCACCAGAAATAGCCGAAGCACTTCGCTCGTCAATGGTGTTCAGCACTCGAATGAAAAGGTTGTCACCAGGCTGCAGCTTGTAGTCGACCGAGCGATCATTGATATACTCCTTTGAAATGTTTGCTGCCGCCATTTCGGCGTCTTTCAAATAAAGCATTTTCTTTTGCGGCACACATGACACGAAGGCCATTGCAAGCAATAACAAAACAAATCCTGATTTTTTAAGACTATTAACGTTTTTCATAATTTATAATTTAATCATTTGCATTATTAAACAAAGTCAATTCTTTCACGCCCACCAGCGGAGTTATTGGCATGCGGTTTTCAATTTGAAAACGATATACGCCTGGGTCTGCTATCATTAAACTCTTATTAATGGGAAAATTGAAAGTGTAACACCCATCGGAAAGTTGCGAATTCCATCGACCTTCAGCATCCTTCAAATTGAACTTGTATCCTTTACAGCGATAAGGTTGTCCGTCCTTGTCGAATACAGTGAAAATCATAGAAAAGTCGTCATGAGGATAATCCTCTGTAAAACTGATTTTCATACTCAAGTTAAATGTGGTACTCTCCTTGACTTCCACATCAGTACGCACATAATCAAAGCGTTCCCATATCGCATTGTAAAAATCACGGTGTAACATTTCCGCATTTTTTTCCTTCGACCCACATCCCAAGAGACACAGGCAGCAGATTATTACAAGTATGGCACACTTCTTCATTTTAAGTATAAAAAATCGTGCAAATATACGAAAAAAGATAATTTCCACAATGAATGGGATAGTTTTTCTAAAAAAAGGAGTTTTTTTGTTGAAACGGCCTTCCGTATACCAATAAAAACATGTACTTTTGTAAACTCAATTTCGCTCGATGAAAACGAAGAATAACAATCTGTCATCCAGAAAAATACTCATCCTAGGCATTTTTATTGCCATAGGCGTGCTTTATATTGTCAGGTTGTTTTCACTTCAAGTCATCGACAAACACTACAAGCAACTTGCCGACAACAATGCTTTGCGGTTTGTGACGCAATATCCTGCCCGAGGAAAAGTTTACGACCGAAACGGAGACCTGCTTGTGTTCAATGAAGCCGTCTACGACTTGATGGTTATTCCCAAGCAGGCCATGAAATGTGATTCGACGGATCCTTTCGACACGTTGACGTTTTGTCATCTATTAAATATCGACAAGACTTCGTTCATTGAAAGGATGAATAAAGCGACAAAGGAATCGAAAATGAAACCCTCTCCTTTCATGACGCAAGTATCAAAAGAAAACTTTGCACATATCGCCGAGATTTTGTACCGATATCCAGGGTTTTACTTCCAAACCCGTACCGTCCGCCACTATCCTCAGCCCATTGCAGCCCACACCTTGGGCGACATTGGCGAAATCAGCCAGAAGGAATTGGATAAAGACCAGGAAGGCTACTATCGGCAAGGCGATTATGTTGGAAAGTCAGGCATTGAGAAATCGTACGAAAAAGAACTCAGAGGCGTGAAAGGCCTGAAAGTCATGATGGTGGATGTGTATAACCGCGAGATGGGCAGTTTCATGGACGGCGAACTTGACAAAGACCCGGTTGCAGGAAAAGACATCTACTTAGGAATGGATGCCGAGCTGCAAGCCTATGGTGAGCAGTTGATGCAAGGCAAAGTGGGTTCCATTGTAGCCATCGAGCCCTCTACAGGACAAATCCTCGCGTTCGTCTCCAGTCCCACTTACGACCCCAATCTGTTGGTCGGACGTGAACGCGGCAACAACTATACCGAGCTCCAAAAAGACCCGATGAAGCCCCTCATCAACCGTGCCATCAGTGGAACTTACCCACCTGGCTCCACGTTTAAGACAGTCGTCGGGATGATTGCCCTCCAAAGCGGAACCATCACTCCTGCCACTGTTTTTCACTGCAGCGGACCTGCCTCCTTGCCCATTAAATGCACCCACAGCCACGGCAGCAGCCCCGATTTCGCCAATGCCATCATGAATTCATGTAATCCCTATTTCTATGAGGCTTTCAAAGCCACTATCAACAACCCGAAATTCGGAAACATCAAAAAAGGCTATGAATATTGGAAGGACATGACCTACAATTTAGGATTTGGTCGCAAGTTCAAGACAGATATTCCTTATGAAGTTGCAGGAAACATCCCATCGCGCGAATATTACGACAGAATGTACAACGGTCAATGGAACTCTGTGACTATCCGCTCTTTAGGTATCGGTCAAGGCGAAGTTTTGGTAACCCCCTTGCAATTGGCCAACATCGCTGCCATGATTGCCAACGAAGGCTATTACTATCCTCCTCACCTAATCAAGTGTTTCGGCGACACCACGGCCATTCCGGAAGTGATGACCACCAAAATTGAACCTGGCATCGAAAGACGACATGTCAGAACCATCAAAAACGGCATGAGAACCGTGTTCAGCGGGCCTGCCGGCACGGCACGTCGTTACGAGATGAAAGACATCCCCCAATGCGGAAAGACTGGCACGGCCCAAAACCCACACGGCAACTACCACTCCAATTTCATCGCCTTCGCGCCCTTCGACAATCCCAAGATCGCCCTCGCCGTCATTATCGAAAACGGAGGCTATGGTGCCACTTGGGCAGCGCCCATCGCCAGCCTGATGATAGAAAAATACATCCGAGGCTACACTACGCGTGAGGAATTGGAAAAACGTATGATGGAAGGCAGAATCTCTTATAAGAACGAAAGATGAACGAAAGGAATAGTATCATAGGGAAAATCGACTGGACGATTGTACTCATCTACTTGGCATTAGTGATGATAGGCTGGTTCAGCATCTTCTCCGCACGTTACAATGAGGCACATCCCAGCATCTTCGATATGTCGCAAGTATATGGAAAACAATTGGTTTGGATTGGCATTTCCCTTCTGATTGGTTTCATCGTCCTGCTTATCGATGCTAAATTTTTCAACGCCTTTTCGCTTTGGATCTACATCGCTGTTTTGTTTTCATTATTCGCTGTTTTGGTCTACGGCAAAGCCACCAAAGGCGCCACCGCGTGGATTGAGTTTGGACCCATTAAATTCCAACCTTCCGAGTTTGCAAAGATGGCTACGGCCTTGGCTGTAGCAGGCTATCTCGACCGATTAGACGTTGATTTGCAAAAGCGCAAAGACCAACTCGTTGCCATTGCACTCGTCCTCATCCCTATGGCTCTTGTTTTGCTTCAAAACGACACGGGGTCAGCCATCGTTTTTGTATCTTTCATTTTTGTCTTTTATCGTGAAGGATTGCCTGGCACGGGGTGGGTCATGATAGCTGGTGTGGTCGCTATTATTCTGTTTGTATTCACACTGATTTGGTCGCAAAAAATCATGTATATCATTTTAGGCAGCCTATTCGTCCTCACGTTAACCTATTACTTGCTGAACAAGAAGAAGGGGCTCTTGACGATGGTGGCTGTTTTTGCATTCATGTTTGCTTTTGTCTTCTCCGTAGACTATGCCTTCAACAAAGTGCTTCAGGATCACCAACAGAACCGAATTCTGGTGCTATTAGGCCAGCTCGACGACCCGAAAGGCGTAGGCTATAATGTGCACCAGTCGAAAATCGCCATAGGCTCGGGCGGCCTGACTGGCAAAGGCTTCCTCCAGGGCACCCAAACCAAGTATGATTTTGTCCCCGAGCAACACACCGACTTCATTTTCTGTACAGTAGGCGAAGAGGGCGGTTTCCTTGGAACCTCTATCGTCGTACTACTGTATATAGTTCTATTGGTGAAAATCATATTCATGGCCGAACGACAACGCTCCACCTTCAGTCGTGTTTATGGCTATGGCATCGCAGGCATCTTGTTTGTTCATGTGGCCATCAATATCGGCATGACCATTGGATTGGTGCCTGTCATCGGCATCCCATTGCCCTTCCTAAGCTATGGCGGTTCAAGCATGCTGGCCTTCACCATCATGCTGGCGATTTTTGTGAAGCAAGACGCTTATAGATTGAACATCTTATAACACCTTGTAATACAAATTCCTGACCAACCCTCCGTATTTCATTTCAGTTTTGGCATACACATAACCTTCTTTGAGAAAGTTATTGATACTGAAATCGTTATTTGGTGCTACCGTAGTGCAAAGCAGATTATAACCCCGTGCAGCTGCTGTTTTCTCCACTTCTCGGATGAGTGTTCTCTGCAATCCCAAGCCACGATAGCGGTCTCTCACCAAAAACAATTTCTGGTTTGCCGATTTGTAATCGCCTTGCAAATCCAAGTCGTGGAAATGGTCTTCTTCAATACATTGTGGTACATAGAGCATCCCTATGGCCACCAACAAATCACCATCCCAAACGCCCAAAGTGACATTAGGCTCTTCAAGACAGGAAGCTATCATCTCGGGCGAATTATGACGCAGCACCGACTTGTCGGGTAACGCGGCATATATGGCCTCATTCAAGTCAATGATAACTTGTAAATCAGCAGGTTGGCATTGTCGTAACTGCATTATTCCTTAAAAACTGAAATGAAACCGAATTGCTTGACATCAAACAAACCCTTGTCGCTGAGTTTCAGCTCGGGAATGACCAATAATGCCATAAAAGATAAGGTCATAAACGGTGCGAAAAGCTTTGAGCCCAAGCGTTTGGCCAAAGCATCGGCGTTTTGATAGGCGGCGGCCACCTCGTAGCCGTCCTCATTGCTCATCAGTCCCGCAACGGGCAAGGGCACTGCCACCATCTCTGTATTGCAATAGGCCGTCACGCCACCTCCATGCTCAATGAGCAGGTTGACAGCATGAAGGATGTCATTGTCGGTGACACCCACTGCCACAATGTTGTGACTATCATGGGCCACACTCGAAGCTAAAGCGCCACGTTGCAGGCCAAAATTCTTGATAAAGGCAACTGCAGGTTTTGTGGGTTTGTAACGATTGACGACGACTAGTTTCAATATGTCGCGCTCCACATCGCTAACAAGGCCACCGTTTTCTACTTTAGGCTCAGCAAAAAAAGAATTCGTAATCAGCTGTCCATCAAAGCACTCGATAACCTTAATCCGCTTTCCCTCATCAGGCACAAAAAGGTCATCGGCATAAAGGAAATGGGCCTCAAACCGATTGGGGGTCTCGGTTTCCTTGTATTTGATGTTCGACACACCATTTTCGGCAACCAGCACGCCTCTAATATAAGTCTGTCTTGCCACTGGACTGTGCAGGTCGTCGACCACGATGAAGTCGGCATCATCGCCTAATTGGAGCATTCCGACATTGAGCTTGTAATGTTTCACAGCATTGAGTGAAGCCGCTTTGAGAACATCCAATACGTTGTAGCCCAATGCTATAGCCTTACGAACCAACACATCAATATGACCATCATCCAATTCATCGGGATGCTTGTCATCGGAGCAGAACATCAACTTGTCGGGATGTGTGGCCATCAGTGGAATCAATGCATCGAAATTTTTGGCCGCACTGCCTTCACGAACGAGGATCTTCATGCCAAGACCGATTTTTTCCAAGGCTCCCTCAAGACGGAAACACTCATGGTCGGTGGTGATGCCCGCACTCACATATTTCTGCAAATCGGGGCCTGTCACAGCGGGAGCATGTCCGTCGATGGGCTTGCCATACCGCTTTGCCGAAGCTATCTTTTCCATGACTTCACGGTCGTCGAAGATAACACCGGGATAGTTCATCATCTCTGAAAGATAATAAATATCGTCGGAAGCCATCAGTTCCTCTATATCCGAAGCATTGAGAGAAGCCCCAGCCGTCTCAAAGGCTGTGGCAGGCACGCAGCTGGGAGCACCAAAGAAAAACTTGAAAGGTACCTTTTTGCCGTTGTCGATCATATAACGAACACCTTCCTTGCCAAGTACATTGGCTATTTCGTGAGGGTCGCTGACGGTGGCCACTGTACCATGACAGCTGGCCAGCCGGGCAAACTCTGACGGCACCAGCATCGAGCTTTCAATATGCACATGCGCATCGACGAAGCCTGGCATGATATACCGTGTGTTGCCTACCGCCTTTTCCTCTATTTTGCTAATCTTCCCGTTTTCGACAACGACAACCCCCGAAAAAATCCTTGAGTTGACAAGGTCGACTATTTGACCTCCTATGGTGAAAGAATTGTTCATGAATGTTGTTTTATTTTGGCGCAAATATACAGAATCAATCCCAAACTTGAACAAATAGCTTGTTTAATCATTGTCCCAAAAGTAAAAGAAACTCACTATCCGACAGAAGAGCTCGCGATACCAAGCTTGTTTCAGTTCAAGGTCTACGTCTTTGGTGCGGCTGCGGAAAATGTGTATCCGATAGAAGAAGTTATGCGACCTCCATTCACGCACCTGTGACTCTATATCGCGTTGACAAACAGCCATTTCAGGTGGTACAGACGCGCGCAATTCCTGCAAATAATCACGCATGGCGCTTTTGCTCTTGACGATGCAAGAATCCAGAATTTTTGTGTTGGTGACTGTAGGAATGGCATTTGAGGTATCCATCATTCTGTGGGTCTAAACACTTTTCTTTGGGACAACATCAAGACAAAAGCAAGCAATGCACCCATCATATCAGAGATGGTCATCGAAGCCCACACCCCCGTCAATCCCAATCCGCCCATATTGACAAAGAGTGGCGGAATGATGTAGATCATCGGGGCAAGAAACAGCACCTGACGCGAAAGGCTGGTGACAATGGCAATCCAAGGTTTGTCGATACTTTGAAAGAAGTTGGAGTTGGTGATGGTGAAACCTACCAAAGGAAACATCACCATCATAAAGCGCATAGCGGGTACTGCAATTTCAATCAGCGCATCGTCGGTGGTAAAAGCCCGCAGCAAAAGGCTTGGAATGGTCAAAGCAAGCAAGGCTCCGACAAAGCCTATCAGCACATTGATTTTCATGGTCAACGTATAAACCGACTTCAATCGGTCAAGATGTCCCGCACCATAATTATAGCCTGCGATGGGCTGCATGCCTTGGCACACGCCAAGGATCAGCATCACGCTAAGGCTGCCGAAAGTGTTCACGATACCGTATGCCCCCACAGCAAGGTCGCCACCATACCGTATCAGCTGCCGATTCAGCAAAGCCACCACGCCAGAGGCCGCCACATTCATCAAAAAAGGACTCATGCCGATAAGCAGAATGTTACGGAATATGTAGAGCTTCGGCTTCCAGGAATGCCGACGGAAGCGGATAAACGAGCTCCGCTGCAGGAAATGCCAAACGGCCACAATACCCGAGCAAGTCATAGAGATTGTGGTAGCCCAAGCCGCACCTCCGATGCCCCAATCCAACACGAAAATGAACAAGGCATCAAGCACTATATTGAGTATGGCACCTCCTGCCAAAATCCACATGGATTTGATAGGATAACCGGTAGCACGAATCAAACCCGTCAAATTGAAAGTCACAGTGGTCATGAACATACCCGGCAGCACAATGTCCATATACTCACGGGCATAGGCAATAGTATCATCGGAAGCGCCAAACAAAGTCAAAATACGGTCCATGAAAAGATAGCCTCCCGAAACAAAAAGAAAACCAAAGATAAACGTCAACAGCATACTGTTGCCCAAGATGTCTTCAGCCCATTTGTAATCTTTCTTGCCTAGCACAATCGACATGCGCGCCGAAGAACCCACACCCACCAAAGAACCAAAAGCATGGATGATGTTCATGATGGGCATGGTGATGGCAAGGCCTGCAATGGCCAAAGCCCCAACACACTGTCCCAAAAACACACGGTCGACTATGTTGTAAATCGAAGCGATAATTTGGCTTACGATTGATGGCAATGCATAAATCCAAAGTAATCTTCTGATACTCTTAGTTTCAAGTTCTAAAGTTCTATCCGTCTGATGCATATAATAAAAAAAGAGAAATGAGAAAAAAACGGTTGCAAAAGTAGCAAAAAAGCCCGTCCCTAATCCAAACAATTTCCGTATTTTTGCCTTCTCTTTTCAAAAGAGGAAGTGAGATAGCATTCGAACCTGTAATAAGATGAATTTTAGAGCGTTAATCATATCATTATTCATGTTTTTCTGCCTGACGGCCAACAATTGTTGCGTATCGTCGGGTTCCAACGCTATTACTAAAGAGCTGAAAACGATAGAAAAAGAAATCTCTCTTCCTTATCACCATGATTTGGACAAATCTATCGAAAAATACAACCAGAAATCCTTGCCGGAAGTGTTCTTGGCTCACGAAACCTTCATTGAAGAAGAATTAGGAACACGTAACCTCCCCTTGGAGCTGAAATATTTGCCCTTGGCATTTTCAGAGATGCAGCCCGGCTATCATCATGATGGTCGCTGCGGGGTTTGGGCCATGCCGGCTTTAACAGGAATGCATTACGGCCTAATCATCGATGAACGGCACGATGAGCGTTATTCCGTTGAAGCCTCCACCAAGGCCGCCTTGGACTATCTTTCGGACCTTCATGAAAAATACAACGACTGGTGGCATGCCATCCTGGCTTTCTCAAGCAGCCCCAACGCACTGCAACATGCCCTCTCGAAAAGCGAGAAAGACCCTGAATTATGGGATTTCTACGACCAAAAACTGATTCCTAACTCTGAAATCATCAGCGATTTCATTGCTTGTGTATGCGTTTACCACGACCATCAGGTTGAAGATACCCTACCCAAAGAGCGGGAAACCACGGAAATCAGTTTTTCACAACCCATTTCCATCGAAGTCTTGGCACAGAAAACAGGTCTTTCTGTGGAAAGGATCAAAGCACTGAATCCTGTCTACCGTTCAGATGTCTTCGTTCCTCTTGAACACTATCCTTTAGTATTGCCCAACGAAGTCGCGAAACAATTTGCTGACATTGAGACTCGACTCTATGAAGAGACCGCCGTTGAAGCACCTACCATTAAGGAAGAGCCAAAACAAACGGTCAAAGAAGAGCCAAAAAAACATGAGAAACAGCCAAAAAGTAAAGAAAAGACCATAATATATAAGGTGAAAAAAGGTGACACACTGAGTCATATCGCCAAAAAACACCATGTTACAATATCAGAATTAATTGAATGGAACCACCTGGAAAGTGACTTTATCCGGGAGGGTCAAGAATTGATAATAAAAAAATGAAGCCCATACGCATATTGATTTTCATCATTTCGGTGATTGCCCTGCTTGGAATCGTTTGGTTCTTTTTCCCAGAAGAAGGCATTCAGGTCGAGAACCGCAACCTCCGCTTCCCCTCATACGCAGAAGTCAAGAATCCTAGTGAAGACAAGACCGTCGACGTGGATGATGTCATCGACAAGGTGAACAAGAGCTTTGTGATGAACTATTCCGAATCACTGCTCGATAGCTTGCGTTTCTTCCGCAGCTACCTCAAGGAAAACCCCAACCGCATCTATCTGCCTCAGGATGACTACGAGTATTTCGACTCGCTGTTCTACTTGTTCGAGCAAGCCAAAGGGGAAGGGAAAACCTACCGGGTGATGCATTATGGCGACTCTCAGATTGAAATGGACCGCATTTCTTCTGTCCTTCGCCAAAAGCTGCAGGATTTTTTCGGAGGTTCGGGGCCTAACATGATTCCAGCCATCCAAGCCGTGCCTACCATATCCGTTTCGCAGCAATGCTCCAACCTCACTCGTTACACCTTATATGGAGACGAAAGCACGCGTCGTGCTCCACATAACCGCTATGGAGTGATGACCCAATTTGCCCAAGTGCAAGGCGAGGGTTCCATTTCGTTCATCCAAACCAGCCACTCGCGCGCCTTTGAGAACTCAAAGATGATTTCAACCGTGTCGGTGCTGTTGGGAAGAAACAACAATGGCTTTAAGGCTACCTTGAAATGCGATTCCCTCAATTTGGAGCCTAAGATCCTGCCCGCCAACGACAGCGTATCCCTCATCACCTGGAATCTTCCTGTCAACGTGAAGCGAGGCACCATCAACTTTAAGGGTAATGCCGAAATCTATGCCATCCTGCTCGATGGCGAACCTGGCGTGGCCATCGATAATGTAGCCTTGCGCGGATGTTCGGGAACCATATTCACCCGCATTGACGAGCCCACCATGCGGCAATCTTTCGCCCTTCTCGACACCCGACTGATTATCCTGCAATTTGGCGGAAACAGGATGCCTGGCATCACCTCCTCCAGCAGTATTTCAGCCTATACCAGAGAATTGGAGAAACAAATCGACTATGTGAAACGTGTGGCTCCGCAAGCTACATTGATATTCATCGGTCCTGCCGACATGAGCAAGAGCTACAATGGAAAGTTAGGCACATGGAAAGGTCTTCCAGAGCTGAACGACTCTCTTCGCTCGATGGCCCTGCGCAATAACATTGCCTATTGGGATATGTTTCATGTGATGGGTGGCGAAGGCTCGATGGTGCAATGGGTGAAACACAAACCCGCATTGGCTGGCCCCGACCATATTCACTTCACGTTCCACGGAGCACAGGAAATCGGTTCCGACTTGGCCAAGTCGTTCACCACCTATTACGACTTCTACCAACTGCGCAAGCATGTGCCCTCCCAATATGTCATCGACTTTATCAACAGCGACAAAACCGAGGATTCAATTAGAGAAGCCTACAGAAAGCATTTACCCATCTATCAACCTTATGCCCAATCCAAACGATGAAAAGAATCCTCGTCATACTTTTTTGGGCATTAGCAACGCTGACAGCCTTTGGTCAGACGCAACCTTTGACAAAAAAGGTCCCAAACTACCCGTTCACGCATTTTGAGCGGAATCGGATTGTCTATCCGGGCGACAGCCTGCCTATGGAACAGTTCTTCCAAAAACTGGATTCCGTCCTATTTTTGGGCGATGGCAATGTCACCATCATGCACATCGGTGGTTCACATGTGCAGGCGGGTGTTTTCACGCAGCAGTTTCGCGACAATTTATTAAGCATTGGCACTGATTTGATTGGTGGACAGAGTTTCGTCTTCCCATTTTCAGCCGGCAGCACCAACAACCCTTCCTATTACATGGTAAAATATACCGGCTCGTGGAGTTATTGCCGCAATGCCGTGAAAAATGAAAACGAAAAACGGATGGGACTGGCAGGGGCTGCCATCACCACCGCCGACTCCATCGCCTCCGTCAGCATCATCACCCGCGAGCGCTATCCTTCCCTCATGCCACCTGTTTTCGATTTCAACAAGGTGACCCTCCTTGGGTTCGCCGATACCGTCAATGTGGAACCTTTGGTCAGTTACGACGGAACCACTATTCGGGCCCATCGTGACGAACAACTATCCTCCTACATTTTCGACTTGCCTTCCTATACCGATTCCATCCATATCTATTTCGACTCTATCCCTGGTGAGTTCACCATCACTGGCATTCTGTTGGAAAGCGAAAAAACAGGAATCAATGTGCACGGCATAGGCGTCAATGGAGCCAGTGTGCCTTCTTATTTGCGCTGCGAAGACTTCGAACGCGACCTTGCCTTGATCAAGCCCGACCTCGTCATCTTTGGCATCGGCATCAATGACGCGGCAGAAAAAGACTTCGACAAGTGGATTTTCAAGCAGAACTACAAGGAACTCATCAAAATCATCCAACGCGTCAATCCTGATTGTGCCATGCTTTTCATGACCAACAACGACAGCTTCAAACGGATAAAGAAAAACAAATACCAGGTGAACGAAAACGGCTTGGTGGCGCAACAGGCTTTCATGGAAATGGGGAAAAAGTACAATGCCGCCGTGTGGGACCAATTCGACATCATGGGCGGACTGAATTCGATGAAGGAATGGGAAGACGCCGGCTTGGCCAAGAAAGACAAGGTGCATTTCACCAACGAAGGCTACAGGCTATTGGGCGATTTGCTTTACAATGCCTTCATTGATAGATATATAGAACATATTAAATCCACTGCAAAACGACCGTGACATGTTGACTTTCCCTGAAATAGCATTGGATTTCCTGAAAAACCTGTTTTCGTTCGACAAGGCGCATCCCTTGTTGTTCACCCAGTTTTATTTTTGGGCGTTCTTCGCCATCGTGTTCGCCTTTTTCTGCCTGTTCAAAAACAAGTGTCTGCTCCGCAACACCTATTTGTTTTTCGTCAGCTTGTTTTTCTATTACAAAACCAGCGGACTCTTCACTTTAATACTGATTTTCATCACTTTATATAATTTCTTTGCGGGCAAATGGCTGCATTCGCGAAAGAAAGACGGGAGCCGGAATATGGTGTTGGCCATCAGCGTCATTGTCAATCTGTTCACACTTTTCTACTTCAAATACGCCTATTTCCTTACAGATGTCCTCAACAACCTTACTGGATTGAAATTCCGTGTGTTCGACGTGTTCTCATGGGTAGGCAACCAAATCACGGGCGACAACCGCTTCAGCGTTGACTCCATCCTGCTGCCCGTAGGCATCTCGTTCTACACTTTCCAAGCCATCAGCTACATCATGGATGTCTACCGCAAGCGCATCTCACCTGTGAAAAACATCTTCGACTTCGGCTTCTATATCAGCTTCTTCCCGCAGCTGGTGGCCGGTCCCATCGTGAGAGCCAACGAATTCATCCCGCAACTGCACAAGAAATTCTTCCTCAGTCGCCGTCAGTTTGGTATCGCTGTCTTTTGGATCATGAACGGCTTGGTGAAGAAAATCGTGCTCAGCGACTACATCGCCATCAACTTCATCGACCGCGTGTTTGAACAGCCCTTGATGTTTACAGGCTTCGAGAACCTGATGGCCTTGTTCGGCTATTCGTTGCAGGTCTATGCCGACTTCTCGGGTTACACCGACATCGCCATTGGCGTGGCCATGCTGATGGGCTTTTATCTGCCCAAGAACTTCAACTCGCCCTACAAGGCCAAGAGCCCCGCTGAGTTTTGGAACCGCTGGCACATGTCGCTGTCGCGCTGGCTGAAAGACTATCTTTACATCCCCTTGGGAGGCAACCGCAAAGCCACCTTTGGCTCGTTCTGCATCATCATCGTGATTGCAGCCATCGCGGTTTTCCTCTCCAACAGCCTATGGGTGGCTGTCGGCGTTGGTGCCATCGCTTTGACATTAGGGGTTGTGGCCGTTTTCGTCCCTAAAAAACGAAGAAAAATCACCACCGAAATCAACAGGATGGACACGATGCTGCTAGGTGGATTGTGGCATGGAGCCTCATGGAATTTCATGATATGGGGTGGCCTGAACGGGCTTGGAATGGTGTTTTACCGTTTTTGGCAAGATTGGAATGTGTATGTGCGCACCTTGTTTATTCTTATTGTAACCGCCGGACTAAAGCTGCTTTGCTATTACACGCCCCAACCCGTGTTTTATGTGCTTTGCGTGTGGTGCCTCATCGTCTTATGTGGGAATATCATCCGCATGACTTACAACCTATTCGGAGGGAAAAAGCCTTGGCAATGGCTACAAGACGCGTGGGCTATTTTCCAGACCTTTACTTTCATCACCTTCACGCGACTCTTCTTCCGCAGCGGTTCCAACCTCGACCCTGCCGAGGCCAACGAAACGGCGTGGAACACGGCCAAGAATATGGTCAACCAGATGGGCAGTCATTGGGACTTGAACAGGATTCCTGACATCATTACCCACTATCGCAATGTGTTTATCCTCATCGTGATAGGTCTGGTTATCCATTGGTTGCCTGAGGATTTCAAGCGGCGCTACCGCATCTGGTTTGCCAAGATGCCCATCCCCCTGATGATTGTGGTCTGCGCCCTCATCGTATTCGTCATCTACCAGTTCATCACGGCCGACCTACAGTCGTTCATTTATTTCCAGTTCTGATTAATATTTCCTATTTTTGCGGGCATGAAACTGATGCACTGCATAGTATTGTTGGTTATTGCCTTTACGGTAGCCTGCACCCCTTCGGCTGAGGTCGCTGAGCGTGGGCGAAGCGAAGAAGGGCCGAACCCAGAGTTATCCGCCATCGACAGCCTGATGTGGCGCCAGCCCGACAGCGCCTTGGCTGTGCTGCAGCAGTTTGCAGCCAGCCCCCAGGCCGACAGCCTCGATGAGTTGAATGGGCATTACTGCCAGTTACTGGTTTCGGAGCTGCTCTACAAAAACGACTACGGCCAAAGCAACCGCCCGGCTTTGCAGCAGGCCGTCGCCTATTTCGACAGCCTTATACTCACCCTAAAAGACACACCCACGCTTAAACGCCTCATAGCGGGCACAGACCCGCTATCCCTGACACGAAACGACAACATCCATTTCCTCACAGCCCGCGCCCATTATATTAATGGTGTGGGATACTACGAGCGCGACAGCGTTGTGGATGCCTGCAAGGAATACCTGAAGGCATTGGAAGTGATGGAAAGCCATTTCGAGGAAAAGGAACTTGTGGGAAACAAAGCGATATTTATGGCTTTAACCTGTACAAGATTGACCGACTTATATGCCGATGATTTCCTTCAGGAACAAGCCCTAGATTTCGGCAAGCTTTCCTTGAAATATTACCAAAAATACGATGCCCAGCCTTCACATATTGCTTGGGTGTTGAACGAGTTAGGGTTTATTTATGATATAATGGGGCAACTGGATAGTTCCGACTATTATTATAGTTGTGCCGTGGATATCCTACCAGATACCATTACCCCAACTTATAGGGATATTACTACCAGGCAGGCTCTTCTGTCCTATAAGAAAGACCACCAACCCGAAAAGAGTCTGGCCTTGTTGTATCGATTGGCGCAACTTGCAGAAAGCAACCACGAGCTTTTGGCCCGATACCTTGTGATAGGAGACATTTATTATTATGAGGGGCATTATGATTCAGCTTGGGTCTACCTGAAACAGGTGTACGACAATACAAGCGCCCCCGACAGCAAGATGCTGGCTACCGAAAGGCTACAGGAGATTTCCATAAAGAACGGGGATACACTTAAAGCGAGAGAATATGCCCTTGCCCGCTCGCAATACGTCACCGCGAAAGACGAAGACGGCAAGCTGCATTCCACCTTGACGGGGCTTTGCCAGCAATATGAGCAAATCAAGCAGGAAACCCAACACAGGTTGAAGGTTCAGAAAGCCACAAGGCGATGGGGCATTGTTTTGGGAATCGTGTTGGCCTTGGCTGTTGTGGTGTCTGTTTTCCTCACCCTGAGCAGAAAGCGCAACCAACGGCTGAAAACCGAGAAAGAGGACGTGGGCAGGTTGTTGGAAACCGAGCGCCACGCCCATAAGATGCAGCAATCTTCCCTTTCCAACCGTTTGAAGCGGAGCAACGAGGAGCTGCGCGAGCTGAAAGACCAAATCAGGCAGCAGGCGGACAGCATGAACACGAAGCAAGAGGCACAAGCCCTATCGTTCAACGACGAACCCATCTGTAGGCTCATCATGGAGCGGGTGAACGAAGGACAGTTCAAATCGAAGATGGACTACACGTCCTATAAGGACTATGCCTTGGGCAAAGACGACCTCGTGGCCATGCGTGAAGCCGCCAACCGCCACTTCAACCAGTTCACCATCCGCTTGGCCAAAGCCTATCCCGCCCTCACCCAAGGTGACCTCGACTATTGCTGCCTCTATCTGCTTGGCCTTTCCGATGCCGACGTTTCGGCCTTGATGCAGCGTGCCTACAACACCGTCAACGAGCGCAACAGCAAGCTGAGGAGGGTTTTAGGTAGCGAAAATGCCATTTCCTTCACCTTGCAGGCCATCGCCAACGAGTCTGTATCCATTTGATTGGCAAGACGTTAATCAAAAACCCGAACTTTTCCGAACCATCTTTTTCTTGACAAAGTATTAGGGGCACACTACTTTTGCATCGTCTTTGATTCGTAAAACGATGAAAAAACATCGAATATCAGCATTTACAATGCGAAACACTTGCGCGGTAACATTATAATACAATATTATTGCCGACAAAACCAGCTTGTGATGGGAAACCGAGCTACATATTACGGGGATTGCAAATCCCCATACTCGGCGCCAGCGGATTGCAAATCCGCTGGGACGGAGGAACCTGTTTCTTTCGTTTGGAACACCCTTAAACCAAAGAGCATTTCCTAATAATAACAGAAAATCAGTTCTTGAACCACATTAATTGTATTTTTACCCATAATAGTAATCAATAAAACTGCATCCGTCATGAAAAAACTGCTTCTCATCATCACCATTGCACTTGCTGCATTCCATGTCCAAGCCAGTGATATGGACTACTCCCGCGACTCGCTCTTCATGTGCATCACCGGACCCGATGGAGACACGAGCGTTGCCTTCAACTTCCCCACCTTCTTGGAGATGCGAGACAACACGCTGCTGACACGCCTCTTCCTGAAATCACAAGACGGCAGCCAATACATCGGCGACTGGTTCTACAGGCTCTCCCCCCAGGACAACACCGTCATCGATTCCGTCTTCGTGGCCAAGGACGAAGCCTTCGACGGAACCTCTTCGCGCTCCTCGGCGCAGGATGACGGCAAAGGCCACAATTATGACGACGGCTCACGCGTCCTGCTGGCACAGAATCCCAATGGCGACGACTACATCTACGCCTACCTTGTCTATAACTACAAAACATCGGAGACAAGCCTCCGCATCCGCCATTTCGACGACAACCTGGACTTCGAGGACCTGGGCAACGCCGTCATCGTCCCTCTGGAAAACGCCATTGTCGACAGGCTCTGCACCATCATGCTGGAAGGCGACAACATCGTGCTCATGTACCTGATGGGGGGAGGATGGGACACGCCCGTAGTTGCACGCATCGGCCTCGACGGCTCGCTGAGGGATAGGGTGAGCTTTTCACACCTGTTTCACATCAACTTTCCCAGGTTCCATGCCTTGGCCGTCTTCAACGATTCCCCAAGGGAATATGCCCTCATTGACATGAACGCCTCGGGAGGCGGCTACAATTATCATGTGATTGACTCCCTGTTTGCCCAGCAGGAAACCATAGTGATGGAGGAATCCTACGGGGATGTCTATCCGCCTTATCCAAGCGTGTCCTACACGGAAAACTACATCCAGCTTGACATCCTTCCGCTCGACGACGGGTCTTTCCTTGAAGCCAGACAATACGAGCGGCACAACGTAATTAGGAACGGAGCCTGCATCATGAAGTACGACAAGACGACCCATGCCTGCCTCGCGAACGCCCAGTTCGAGTCAACTCCCATCTATACACACGTCCAGTACTACGGCTTTCCCATAGGCCTGGAGCAATCGGCCGACGGCAACCTCTATTTCGCCTACCGCACCAATGCGAATTATTCGACCAACGTGGGATGGATTGGCATTGCGAAGCTGGACACCGACCTGAACATCATCTGGCAGCGGTATTGCCTGGGGACATACTCTGCAACCGGAGGATACCACCATATCCATTGCCGGACGGGCGTGACCAAAGACGGTTTCGTCGTCGGAGGGAGATCCAACAAGGAAGAGCCACCTCACGATTTCTTCTGTTATTTCATCCATGACGACGGCGTCGTGGGCACTCCCGAAGCGGAAGCCTTAATCCGTCCCTACCTGTTCTACCCCAACCCCGCCCAAGACCAAATCCACCTGCAATACTCGCCCGACGTGAAGCCCGCGCAAGTCGAGCTCTACGACCTGCAAGGACGCTTGGTGCGCACGCAAAGCCAAGGATTGGAAAGCATCAACCTGCAAGGCCTTGCGCCAGGGCAATACCTGATGCAGGTCACCTTGGAGGATGGGAAGTCTTATTCGGACAAGGTGATGAAAGAGTAGGCATTTGCGTGGAAAAAAACCGAATGGCCTGCAAATCTACATCCCCAACACGGGCGACTACATCGTTAGCTTCACCCTTCCTAACGGGGACGAGTACTATGGTGAGTTTACGGTGACGAATTAAGTCAAAATCATCAATTTAATTAATTGACAACAAATTTAAATTTCATGAAGAAACGACTGTTATCAATCCTGGTATCCTTGCTGCTGGCTGGAACTTCCTTCAGCCAGCAGGAGGGATTTTTCAACGTCTATGAGGACCAGGACAAGTCTTGGCTTGTTGCAGCCGCCATCGAAGCCCATGATGGAGGGTTTATCTTTTCGCAATACGATGAACACCACGACAGCAAAGGCGAGCTCGTGAAGCTCTCAAGGGAAGGGAACCTGGTCAAACGGGTTGTGGTAGACCTCTTCCCGTCGTCTTCTTACAATTATTCGTTTGTAAAGAGCATCTACAACGACCCCCAGAATCCGGATCTGTACTTGGCGTTCGGCCAGAACATGGATGTACCCAACAAGTTCACCAGGCCGTTTGTTATACGTTTCGACGATGAGCTCGACATCACCTATGCAAAAGAGGTGGAGTTGTCCGAGCAATACAGGGCGTTGGAGTCCGCTTCCTGCCAAATGACACGCGACGGCAAGTTCCTCGTCGTTTACGACATTAGGTTTGAGCAAAGGCGCCTTTATATGCTCATTTCGCCCGACGGCGAGGTGGAAAAGCTTTCAGAGTGCCATCAAGATGTGGGCTTGGTTCTGGGCAATCTGTTTGAGCATCCCCAAGGAGGGCGATACGGTCACTACAGGGAATCTTTCTTTCAGCCGCCCAGCCCCTTGGTAAGAACCAGGCTTTTTACGTTGGACGAGAACTTCGATACCATATCTTACAAAGAGTTCACCAACATTGTTGTTGACACGTTGGACTATGTTGACCCCACGAACTATACTGTCCAAACCTTTGCGATATCCAACCATTGCCCCTCGCTAAAACTATTGGACGACACCACCTTGCTCATTTACGAATGTAACCGAGAAAACAAATCCTCTACAAGTGGCTCAAGCCAACACGAGTATTCAACCGTATTGTTCAAGACCGACCTGGAAGGCAATATGCTGGATTACCACATCATTGGCAGTTGGAACGACCATTACGATTTGCCTGCCGTACTCAATTCGTTCGATTTCGCCAAGAACACCCTTTCTCCCGAGAAGCTGTTATACACTTGCAACATGGAGCTGTCCGATGAGAATCACTATTATTATTACAACGAGCCTAACCCTATTGTCGTGACCAAGATGGACGAAAGCTTCGATGTGGTCTGGCAGAGGTATTACTCCATCCCGTCATATCCTTTACGGGCACACTATATACTGGCCACCAGTGATGGCGGTTGTCTTGTGTTGGGCAGTGGCCACAAAAACGACCATTACGATGCGTTCGCCCTCAAAGTCGACTCCGAAGGCTCGGTTGGCATGGACGATGTTTCAGCATGTCCCTACCTCTTCTACCCCAACCCCACCCAAGACCAAATCCACCTGCAGTACTCGCCCGACGTGAAGCCCGACAAAGTCGAGCTCTACGACATGCAAGGGCGTTTGGTGCGCACGCAAAGCCAAGGATTGGAAAGCATCAACCTGCAAAGCCTTGCGCCAGGGCAATACCTGATGAAGGTCACTATGGAGGATGGGAAGACTTATTCGGACAAGGTGGTGAAAGAATAGACACCCATATCTTTTTTCCACGACACCCATATCTCCCAGCTGTAAGATATACCCTATCCTGCGGGGAAACATATTTCTGGTGGATTTACGATCCTCCCCTGGAATGGGATTGCCTCGCTCTTCTTTCGCTCTTCTCTCGCTCTAGGCATACTGTTGGCATAGTCAAGCAAGCTGTTTGAGTATGCCAACACCTTGCCATCTCCTTGCCAACACCTTGCCAAAAGGCTTTGAAAGTTCAAAAAAATGTGGTCAACCATGCTTTTTACGAGGAGAAATCCGCTGAGGGAGGCGATAACGCGAAAAATACGCTTAATGGGTTAAAATCTCCAACCCTGTCTCCGTCATCAGGAAGGTGTGCTCCCATTGTGCGGAGGGCAGTTCATCCTCGGTGATGACGGTCCAACCGTCGGCGCTGTCGACAAAGACCTTCCACGTGCCCATGTTGATCATTGGCTCGATGGTGAACACCATGCCGGGGACAAGAAGCATGCCTGTGCCCTTCTTGCCATAATGCAGCACCTCGGGATCGTCGTGGAACTTGACGCCTACACCATGACCGCAGAGGTCGCGCACCACGCTGAAACCGTTCTTATGGGCGTGTTGCTGGATGGCGTTGCCGATGTCGCCTACAAAACCAAAAGGCTTGGCAGCTTCCATGCCCACATAGAGGCATTCTTTAGCGACGTCAACCAATTTCTGCTTGCGAGCTGAGGTCTTGCCGATGACATACATGCGCGAGGCGTCGGCATAATAGCCATCCAAAATGGTGGTGCAGTCCACGTTGACGATATCACCCTCCTTGAGAATTTCCTTGGCGGAAGGGATGCCATGGCAGACCACTTCATTCACAGAAACACACACACTTTTCGGGAAGCCTTCGTAACCCAAAGTGGCGGGGATGGCACCATGCTCAATGGTGTAGTTATGCACCAGGTCGTTGATTTCCAACGTGCTCATGCCGGCGTGGATCTTCTCGCCTACGAGGTCGAGGATGGCCGTGTTGATGACGCCGCTCTTCTTGATACCTTCAATCTCCTCAGGGGTGCGGATGAGGCTTCGTTTGGGCACCATCGCGCCTTTGGCCTCCATCGCCATCACCTTTTTGTCCAATGCTGTCGGTTCCTGTCCGGCCGGCACACGCCACTTTTTACGCCTGTTAAACATATTGTTTGAATTTGGGCTGCAAAAGTACGTTTTTTTTCAATTCATTTGACTATAACCGTCCCCAACACCTTATTAATCTGCATGCGGATGTCGTCGAGGTCTTTCTTCCGCTTCAACAAAATGAGTTGGTCGTCCAAGTTTTCAGTGGTTTTCAGTTCCTCCTCAACGGCCTTGCGACGGTCTTCAATGATGAGGTCCTTGTAGCGGTAAAGCGAAGATAATACAGTGTTTCTCAGATTGTTCTCTTCCTGTTTAACAAAAATGCTGTATTTATCCCATTTGTCGAGTTTGTATGGTGAAAACAGCAGGTCGACGGCCAATTGCGCAATGGTTTCGTCCTCGTTGGAGGTGAAATAATGGCCTTCAGGAATGGGACCTTCATCAATGGCATGGTCGAAAATGTCGAAGATTTTCTTGTTGACGGCGTTGGTGAAAACGAAACCGTCGTTTTTCAAGTCATCAATAATGAATTGTGCCACAGAAACTTGCTCGTAAATCCTTTGTCCTTCCTCGTCAATGCGCTCGTCCACAATCATTTCTTTACCGTACATCAGTAGCAGTTTCACCAACTCTCGTTCCTGATAATAACCTGCAGGCAGCTGCTCTTCGACGGTTTCCTCTTGCTTAGGCACCGTCGTGGTTTCCGTCTCGGGAACCACATTATCCTCAATGCCCAAGGTTTTCTTCATCTTCGCCCTGAGAATCTTGTTCAGCTCGTTGGTGAGCGTCTGCTCGGGCATGTCCAAGAGGCGGCTGCATTCCTTCACATAGGTGATGCGGAAGATGCTGTCAGGGATGACGGAGATGGTCTCCACAATGTCACGAATCACTTGTCCCCGCTTGATGGGATCGTTCTCGGCGTCTTTCAGCAGCAGCTCGGTCTTAAAACGGATGAAATCTTTCGCATTCTCTTTCAAGTAGTTGCTGACATACTCCACCGAAAACTCCTTGCCAAAGGTGTCGGGGTCGTGTTCGGGAGGCAGCACCACTACACGGACATTCATGCCCTCCGAGAGAATCATGTCGGTACCGCGCAGAGCCGCATGGATGCCTGCTGCATCACCGTCGTAGAGCATGGTGATGTTCTTCGTGTAACGCTTCACGAGGCGAATCTGCTCCATCGTCAGCGAGGTACCACTGCTGGCCACCACATTCTCGATGCCGATTTGGTGCATGCGCAACACATCGAAATAACCTTCAACGAGAATGCACTCGTCGTTTTTCGCGATGGCGTTTTTGGCGAAATAGATGCCGTAGAGCGTCTGCTTCTTGTCGTAGATCTCCGACTCGGGCGAGTTTTGGTATTTCGGGCTTTTCTTGTCGTTGGTGAGGATACGCCCGCCAAAGCCGATGACGCGACCCGTGAGGCTGTGGATGGGGAACATCACACGGCCATGATAGCGGTCGTAGAGGCCATTTTGTCCTTTGATGGACAGGCCGATTTGCTCCAACAACTCGTCAGAATAGCCGTTTTTCTTGGCATGTTCGGTAAAGGCGTCCCATTTGGCTGGATTATAACCGAGATGGAATTTCTGGATGATAGGATCAAAATAACCACGTTCGCGGAAATACTCGAGGCCAATGGACTTACCTTCATCTGTATTCCACAATGTATCAACGAAATACTTGTCGGCGAACTCGTTGATATTGAACATCTTCTCGCGGAGGCTCTGCTGCATGATCTCCTCGGCAGTCTGTTGCTTCTCCTCGATTTTAATGTTGTACTTCTTGGCAAGGTAACGCAGCGCCTCGGGATAGGTGAAATGCTCGTGTTCCATGAGGAATTTGGCCGAGTCGCCCGCCTTGCCACAGCCGAAACATTTGAAGATGTTTCGCGCTGGATTGACACTGAACGATGGCGTCTTCTCATTGTGGAAGGGACAATTGCCCCACATATTCGACCCACGCTTTTTCAGCGTGACAAACTCGCCTACAACCTCCTCAATGTGAGCGGCTTGCAGGATTTGCTCCACTGTTTCCTTTGGAATGGCCATCGTTGTGAAATAATTGGCAAAACTACGAAATTAATTTGAATTGAATTCTATTCTGTTTTTGCCCTTGATTTCGTGTAAAAAACATGTACCTCACAACTTTGATTTCGTGTATATTTTTGACAATTCAAAGCTTTCGATGGCTTGTTAGCACAATAGCACAAATGCATATATTGTCTATCGTCGCATCGTCGATTTCAACGTAGTTAAAGCACGAATAACGAAACTGACCAACTCTCTTCCGTCCTTTCATCCCCATTCCCCCTTTGTAAAGGGGGCCTGGGGGATTCCGTTGTCAGCACGTCAGCACGAATGACGAAAACCGCAAGTCAATCTTTTATTTAAACATCTCATCCGTAAGGTTAAGCATATAAGTCCTAGTGCCATCATACCCTTCATCATCAGGGCTGCATGTCCATGCCTCTCGCGTGAAGAAATACCGCTGCGCATCGCTGGCATTCTCGTCATGGCGATAAGTAATGGTAGACAAACCATCAGAACTGCGTGTAATCCTTACGCTGTCATAGTCCGACATGAGTTGCGTGAAGGCTTGCTCTTCCGTAACGGTAGTGGAAGAACCGCCACCCGCCCTGAAAGAGCTGATAGTCGTTTTGTCGAACACATCGCCAGAATTGCTGGTATAAGGACTCGTGTAACAAACTTCGTTTGTCTCATTCCATCCTGTCAGCACAAGCGTGTCGTTGCCATTGTGAGCAATCTCAAAATCGACATTCACCATATACTCACATGAGCTCAATGTAAAAGTCATTGCCGCTAAAAACACCAGCAGCGTTCCAAATTTGAATTTTCTGTTGTTCATAATAACTTTAATTTTAGGTATTAATAATTTGTTTTGAATTTCATGATGCAAAATTATAGCAAATTTTCGCTGTTTTTTCAAGTCCAAAGGCCATTACAAACTTTTGCAAAGTCACTTCTTTGTTTTACAACATATTGTAGTTCCAGATTACAACATTTCATTTGTCGCTCTCGCACCTGCTCATCCCGCCGTGCAACACATGCCACCGCCGCATTTGCTATTCGATGACCTTAAACAGTCTCCTTGTCGCCAACAAGAAAGCCCAGGCTCTCAACGGCTTTGGCCGTTAGCACGATAGCCAACCACCCCACAAAACGATTCATTCCCCCAGATAGTTACTTCAAATAAAGCACCAGCAGAACAATCCCTGCCATGGTCAGCACCGCACCTGTGATAAGATAAGTGGTCAGTTGGCTAAGGGCTTTAGGACTCAGCTCATCCACAGCCTTGCCAACTTCCGTTTTCTTTCTGACAACGGTGCCAATAATTAACCCAGCCAAACATAATAATCCAGTAAGGAAAACGCTTAAGGCTAAGTCTTTGCCTAATGTCAGTGCTATTATGACGGTCACGATAGCCACAATAATAGCCAGCAAGATAATGTAATGATTTGACTGTAATTTTTTCATTGTTTTAGGTTTTATTGGTTTGACATTTTATCATATAAAACTATTTCACTTATCGCTTTCCCACCTGCTCATCCCTCCATGCAACACCCTCCACCGCTCCATCCGCTCATAATACTCCTTGAGCGAGTCTTTCCCCCCGTCATTGCGAGGAACGAAGCAATCCAGAGAGGTCTCTTCGTGTGGTAAGTTTTTGTCCTGCTCACATCCGCTCCGGCATCCCGCCAATAAGACAGCCATCACCGCCAGCAAAGCACATGTTCTTATCATTTTCATGGTTCTATTAGTCCTATCAGTCCTATTAGTCCCATCCGGGCATTACAGCCTAAACATCACCGTCCCCACAATAGGCCTGTTGATGCGCAAAGGATATCCCATATACTGCGCCGTATAATCCTTGTCGAAATGGTTCAGCAAGCCATAACCTGACGAGATCTTGAAGCAAATGTCGTTGTATTGGATTCCGATACCGAAATTCCATGACAGGCCTATCCAATGCCATGTGGGTTTCCCGCTGTTTTCAAGCGGGCTCCCAAAGATATAGCTGCCGCTTCCTGATATGACTCCTGAAGCATCCGTTTTGCGGAAAATCACCAAATCCAGACTTGGACCCGTAAAGAGCTGAAGCTCGGTGTGGTCGCCCAACTTGTCGTGGTATTGCAGCATGACGGGAATCACCCCAGTAAGGTCGTGGGCTTTCACCTCGAGAGTTTGTCCCTCTTCCTCGAATTTGGCGTAGGGGCGGCTATACTCCATGCGGATGCCCGTCACGATGCCGAGAGGCGTCTTGCCTAACATGTACTCGCGGTCGTATTCCAGGCCGTAGGCAAGTGCCATCTTACCTTGCTCCGAAGCCAGGTATGACATGCTGATGCCGTTACACTGCATTGTCTTGCCCATCATGCAAACGCCTAATGTGTTATTGACTCTTTTTGTGTTCTTGGTTTGTTGTGCCGTGGCCGACACAAGGCAGCACATCAAGGCTGCAATAATCATAGTTCTCTTCATTGTATTGTGTTTTAGTTGTTTGTTCCTGCCAATTGATTCGTATTATTTATATTTCCCTGTTTTCAATTTGCTCGATTGCTTCTCACAAATAAAACCTAATCCCTCCTTTGATGTTGAATCGTTGCAAGCCTTCCTTGGAATTGCCCAAGTCAATGACTTCCTTTCGAGTCCCGTCGTCATAGGTCACTTTCGATAAGGCCCCGATGTAGTACGAAGCTTCTGCACCTATGGCAATATGCTGGGTAAGCCTGTAATCATACCCCATACCCAAGCCCAAACCAAAGGTTTGTCCTGTCAATGTGTATTTGTAGCCAAACTCTTCAGCACTATCCTTATAGCCCATATAACCAGCAAGGCCCTCAACATTCAACATGTGCTTGCCGTTTTGTGAATTGGCTGTCAAAGCACCAAGCGACACACCTATAAAGGTAATGGTATGAATGTTGCTCATAGTCCCTTCATGATAGTTGCCATCATCATCGTATGCATAAACATTGGCTCCATTGCTGCTCGAGAATTGGTCGTAATGCAAGCCCAAAGTAATGCCGTTTTTGATATTAAACCGAATGCTGGCTCCATAGTCAAGACCTCGCGACAGCTTTCTCAAATAGTCTTTGTAATCACTCGAAATGTCCCCGGAAAACTTTGCCGTCCTAAAGGCATACCCACCGTTCAACGCGATTTGGACATTATAATCCTTCTTTTGGCTCTCGGCTTTTCGGTTGGCCAGTTCCACAGGGTCATCGATATAGTAGTGTGGGACATCCGTCAATGGCAAACTGGAGAGCCTTCTGATGCCGTTGCGTTCATAAAGGAATGTGATGGCGTTGTTGGTTTTGTCGGTAATACGGCATGGGATGGTGTCTCCATCTTTCATGACTACATAGTCATGGAATTCTTCCTGCGCCGATTCCGATGGGGCAACGGGTTCAATATCGTCACTGATATTCAACATGTACGCCGTAATCTGATGACAACTGCTGCCGTTTTGTCCGGGATAGCTGTGCTGCACAATCTCGATGCCATTGCCGCCTGCCGCCCGCACCTCTTGTTTGGCTGTTTCAAGAACGGTCTCCCAGTCGCAATGCGAGGTGAAGCCTCCGTCCAACACGGACACATTTCCGATGACTTCCGCATTTTCTGGGACAACATTCCCAATGTCGTACACCGTCACTTCTGTTTCGTTGCCGACGGGATGCATTTCTTTAATTATGTGTTTGTGTACTTTTGGCGAACAGGAACACAGCCCGAAAGCCAAAATGATAATGTTGAAAAATCTTGTCGTTTTCATAACTATTAGGTTTAGAAATTTTCGGCAAAACTACACCAATACCCCCACACCTGTCAAGAAAAACAATGTGCGGATTTGTGCGGGTTTTTGGCTATCGTCCCTATAATCAGATAGATGCAGATCCGTTGGAAAAGCCTCGGAGTGTCGCGGGAAGCGACTCCTCGCTGCCGAAAATGCTTTTCAGTTTGCGGCTGCGCTCACTCACGGTGTTGTAAGCACGCTGCATCAAGGCGGAAATGTCAGCATCCGAAAGGCCAAGCAGGTATAAGCAGCAATAGTCAAGGTCGCCCTTGGTGAGGTTGGGATAGGCCTTGGCCAAACGGACGGTGAACTGGTTGAAGTGGCGGTCGGCAGCCTCGCGCAACGCCATCACCTGCTCCTTGCCCAAGGCATAGTCCTGGTAGAGCTTGCAGTCCATCTGCGCCTTGAATTGTCCCTCATTCACCCGCTCCATGATGAGGCGGCAGATAGGCTCATCGTTGAACGACACCGCTTGCGCCTCCTGTTTCGGTGCGCCGTTGCCCGCCTGTTGCCGCATCTGGTCCTTCAGCTCGCGCAGCTCCTGGTTGCTCCGTTTCAGCCTTCCCGACATTGAGGCTTTCTCCAAGCGGTGTGCCTCTCGTTCGGCTTCCATCTGTTGGCTCGCCGCGTCGCGCTGCTGCTTCATCTTACGCCTATAAAACAGCCAAGCCAACAGCACCGCCACTACAACGAGAGCGCTCACCACAACGATCATCCTGTTCCTCCGCAACCGCGCCGCCTGCTGCCTTTCGGCCTCGGCTCGCTCTTGCTCCCACTGCAAATGTTGTTGAAACAATTCGTTGAGTTGCGAGACTTGCCTGTTGCTCTCCGCTTCAAGAGCTGGATTTTCCACCTGATAACGGGCATATTGGGTGGCCTTCAGCGTGTCACCTTTTACTTGGAAAATATCGCGCAACGACCTGGCAGCACCTCTTTTCATCACAACATTATCCTTGTTTTCAAACACTCGTGTCAAATAAACCATTGCCGAGTCAAATTGTCTGATTTCAAAATAAATGGAACCAATGGTAAAGAATCGTGTCAGCCTTTCATCCTCATCTTTAGTTTGTGTGGCCATTCGTTTTAAGTCACTTACCGCTGACTCTACACTTTTGCCCGAATAGTAATTATACAATGCCAATCCTGAAATCAAATCACGATAGGCCAAATTGTTTGTATCGGCAAAATACTTAAATGCCTCATTGAAATAGTATCCGGCACTATCCATTTGTTGCAAAATGCTATATTGATTTCCAAGGTGACTCATCAAATTGGCAATGCCAGTGGCCGATGTAGGTTCAATTTTGCTGAAAACTAAAGAGTTCTTGTAGCAGACGATGGCAGGTTCCTGCATAAATTGGCCGGAAAACAAATCACCTAGCCGCCCGTATGTCAACGCCATAAACCGAGGCAGGTGGGCTATCGGTAGAGATGGTGTACACACTGTCTCTACATTGGGGAAATGCGTTGCCACAATCTCCAATGCCTTCAGATACTCCCCGCAAGCCGCCACCACGCTATCCCGTTCATAGAATCCCACGCCATTAATATAATGCGCCCGCGCCGCCAAAAACGCCTCCCGCTCCCGTACGGACACACCGCGTGTGTCCGCTCCATCCATCCCCACAATCGAATCAAAATAACGAACCGCCTTCAGCACCTCTTCGCGGTTGCTCTGCCCATAGTCATTTTTAAACAGCAACTCCGCAATCAGCACCTGGCAATAATGCCCCTCAAACGCATCCAACCCATCCGCCGCCTCACTCCCCGCAAACTCCAACATCACCGCCAAAGCGCTATCCGCCCGCCACCACATCAAACTATCGATGGCGGATAATTTCAGGAGAGACGGTGTGGCCACCACCTCTTCAACCCTATCATCAACGGTTCGGGAACAGCCCACCACCATCAACGATAATAACACGACGATATGCAGATAGGTTTTCATCGGCTGCAAAGGTAGTCAAAATCCATTATTCGTTTCTTGTCGGAGGTTTCATTATTTATTATTGCTGTCCGCTAAAATTCAAAATAGAGGGGAACACTTGTCCTCGATGCAC
>CAMHRP010000010.1:0-78201 GCA_946187645.1 uncultured Bacteroidales bacterium
CCTTGAAGCACTTCGACCTGAAGAAGGACGTCTACTACGCCACCTTCAACTGGACCGTGATGATGCAATGCCTGGCCAAGGCCAAGGAAGTGCACTTCGAGCCCCTGTCGAAGTTCCCAGCCGTGCGCCGCGACCTTGCCATGATCTTCGACAAGAACATCACTTTCGATGAAGTCAAGAAAGTCGCCATGGCCGCCGAGAACAAGATCCTGCAATCCATGAGTCTCTTTGACGTCTACGAAGGCGAGAAGATACCCGCAGGCAAGAAACAATATGCCATGAGCTTCGTGCTGATGTCGCCTACCACCACCCTCACTGACAAGGTGATTGAGAAGACAATGGGGAAGATTCAAAGCGCGTTTGAACAGCAGTTGGGAGGAGTTTTGAGATAAAAGGACTATGGCTGATGGCCTATGACTATGGCCTGACCCACGAAAAATCTTGGATTTCAAGCTTTCGGTGGGACAAGCCATAGGCCATGAGCCATAAGCCATAGTAACTGAACAACTGAACAACTGACTAACTGAACAACTGACATGGACGTACAAACAATAAAACGAACCTTCGGCATCATCGGCAACGACCCTGAATTGGACCGCGCCATCGGCATCGCCGCGCAGGTAGCCGCCACCAACCTCACCGTGCTCATCACGGGCGAGAGCGGTACGGGTAAGGATGTATTTCCGAAGATTATCCACCAAAATAGTGCACGCAAGCATGGCCCATATTTTGCCGTGAACTGCGGTGCCATTCCGGAAGGCACTATCGACTCGGAGCTGTTTGGCCATGAAAAAGGAGCATTCACCGGTGCTGTAGGCGAGCGCAAAGGTTACTTCGAGATTTCCGATAAAGGCACACTTTTTTTGGATGAGGTGGGTGAGCTGCCCCTCTCCACCCAAGCAAGACTATTGCGTGTGCTTGAAAACGGCGAGTTCATCCGCGTAGGCGGTTCCAAGGTGATGAAGACCGATGTCAGAATCGTGGCCGCCACCAACGTCGACCTTCCTTTGGCCATCGAGAAAGGTCGTTTCCGCGAGGATCTCTATTATAGGTTGAACACCATCCCCATCCATATCCCCGCCTTGCGTGAGAGAAAAGGCGACATTCCCTTGCTATTCCGCAAGTTTGCCACTGACTTCGCCGAGCACAACCACATTCCACCAATCACCTTGACTTCTGACGCTGTGAAAACGCTTGAGAGCTACCGATGGGACGGCAACATCCGACAGCTGAAGAATGTCACAGAACAAATCTCCATCATGGAGACCGAACGAACCATCACCGCGGAGACCTTGGCCAAATACCTGCCCAACAGAGTGCAAAGTTCCTTACCCATGTTGCTGCCACATGACGACTCCATGGATAGCGTCAATGAGCGCGACCTGCTTTATCGTGTACTTTTCGACATGAAGAAAGACATCGCCGAATTGCGTGCCCAGGTCAACAACATGAACGCCGGCCGTCCTGTGGAACAAAACTTTGTGCAAAGCAACCCTGTCACACAAATCGGCGACACGGTGGTGACTCGAGTGAGCCAAAGCGAGCCAAAAGCGGCAGAGCCGGAATTCACGGAGTTTATTCCCGCAGAGGAAACCACACATTATGGTGTCGTCTCGACAGGCTCAACCACCGAGACACTATTGCTTGAGCATCATGAAAAAGAAATGATTATCAAGGCATTGGAAGCCCATAAAGGCAAGCGAAAAGATGCTGCCAAAGCTTTGGGCATTAGCGAACGCACCTTATACCGCAAAATCAACGAATACGGCATTGATCTATGAGAATCAAAGCGAAAATAGCGGTTCTTGTGTTGGCTTTAGCGGTCGTCTGCCAAGGTTGCGGCATCTATTCCTTCTCGGGCGCGTCGATACCCGCCGAGGCCAAGACCGTCTCGGTGGACTACTTCCCTAACCATGCCCAACTCGTCAACCCATTGCTGAGCGACAACCTCACCACCGCCCTGCGCGATGCGATGAATAGCCAAACCACACTAGATTTGATAGAAACAGGTGGCGACTTGGCCTTTGAAGGCGAAATCACCGACTACAGGACCACCCCGGTGGCCATCACGGGACAGACTGCCGCCATGAACCGCCTTACCATCACGGTTAAAGTCAGGTTCAGCAACCGCATCGATGATACGAAAGACTTCGAACAATCTTTCTCACGCTATGAGGACTATCCCAGCAACCAAGACTTGATGTCGGTTCAAGAGGCACTCACCGCGACCATCGTTGAGCAATTGGTGGAAGACATTTTCAATAAGGCTTTGGTAAACTGGTAATTATAATGCAGAATGAGGAATGCAGAATGAAGAATGAAGAATGAGGAATTATGAATAACTGAACAACTGATAACTGACAATTGACTCAATGGACAGCAAGCAACTGATAGGATATATGACTCAGCCTGAGAGGCTGAAAGACGAGGCTGTGAAAAATGTAGAGCAGTTGGTGGCAGGCTATCCCTATTTTTCCATTGGGCAAACACTGCTGGCCGTTGCTTACCAAAACACCGACAATGCGAGCTACGACCGACAACTGAAACGCGCCGCTGCCCTCTCGCCCAACCGCGACAAACTGCATCAATTCACTCTGATTGCCCGTCACCGACTAGAGCATGAGCCTGAAGTCAATGCTTTACCCAATGAGCTCTCATCCAAGGAAAAAGTCACCAACTCCGTCGAGGAAATCGAAGTACAAAACGGCAACATCATCCACGAGAAGGTCTTTATCATCCCTGAAATCGACCTAAGCGGCACCCATGAAGAGTTGTCTGCCGAGATGGCTCTTCTAGAAGAAAAGCGAAAGTCATTGGACGAGTTGAAAGCCATCATCGCCAACCGGTTAAGGGAAATAGAAGCAGAAAAGCAACGTTCAGAAACCGAGAAAACGCCTCAAAAGAAGCTTTCACGCAAAGAGTTGATAGACAAATTCATACTCGAAAACCCAAGCATTTCTAAGCCTAAAGCGGAGTTCTATAATCCCATCTCTGTTGCCCAAAATAGCATCATCGACCAAGAGAACATCGTGAGTGAGACTTTGGCCAAAATATATGAGCAACAAGGGTATGTTGAGAAGGCAATTTCAATTTATAAAAAATTAGGCTTGAAATATCCAAAAAAAAGTCGTTATTTTGCAGCCCAAATTGAGCGCTTACAAGAAAGCAAAGAAAGTCAAACATTAAATCAATAAACATGTACACAGTAGTAGTAATTTTAATCCTGATTGTCAGCGTATTATTAGGATTGATCGTTCTGGTTCAGAACTCAAAGGGTGGTGGATTGGTCTCCAACTTCGGTGGTGCCAACCAGATGATGGGTGTGCGTCAGACAACCGATTTCCTTGAAAAAGCCACCTGGACGTTGGGCGGTATCCTTGTGGTGCTCTGCCTCATTTCGAGCATCACCCTCCCCAAGAACTCCAAAGAAGGCGCTCCCAAGAGTGAAGTGGAGAGCATCATTCCCAACCTTCCTTCGGCTGAAGTTCCAGCCGCCACAACGACAATGCCCGCCAGCGAGGAGGCTCCTGCCGAGACTCCCGCTGAAGCACCAGCAGAATAACCAAGAAAAAAGCTGAACAAATGATAAAGAGGATGACTTGGCCGTCCTCTTTTTTGTTTTTCTAGAATTGCAGATGCCGTTTTATGCGGCTGCCGTAATACGACAGCCCTACAGCCCAGAAATCATACATCGTGTTTCCGTTTGGGGCTGTAGGGCTGTCACATCGTGGCAGCCGCAAAACAAAAATCACCGTTTTTTATAAAACCGATCCAATTCCCATTTCATAGGATTATGTTGGATATATTGGGCAATGTGGTTCATTTCCGTCCAATTCCGAATGATATGGTCATGGAAACGCGGTTGCCATGCGAATGAAATGTCATGTTCATTTGCATATTTGGTGACAGCAGATTTGTATTGTCCAATGATACGTGACAACCGCCCGCAACAATTGGAACGGCGTTGCATTTCTTCGTTTTTGTCTAATTGGGAATCGTCAATGATTGGTTCGTCACAGCGGCTGCCGTGATACGACAGCCCTACAGTCCCAGATTCATGCATCATGTTTCCGTTTGGGTCTGTAGGGCTGTCACATTGTGGCAGCCGCTGGTAGAATTTTGACAATTGTTCATCATCAGGCCATTCAATTGGATTGTCAATAATAACAATCATGTGAATGTGATTCGGCATCACCACGAATTCAGGGACCGCAACATTATCATTGATTTTCGGGATCTTTTCGATGCATTGTAATGCATATTCCCCTATTTCCGACAATTCCATCCGACCATCAACCACGTCGCCAAAATACAATTCATGGTTTTTCGTGCAAAAGGTCACGAAATACCTTCCGCCATTGTAATCGTGCCATATGGCACGCGGCGATTTCCGTTGTGGCAAATTGTATGGCATTGACATTCAATTTTTCCGCAAAGATATTGAATAAATTCAAAAACGAAACAATTTGGTGGAAACAATAATGCGGCTGCCGTGATACATTGAAATATTTTGCGGCTGCCGTGATACGACAGCCCTACAACCCATGAGACAATTTCGACCCAGGGCTGTAGGGCTGTCACACCGTGGCAGCAGCAACACCATGATTTGCTATTCTTCAAACACTAAATCACCTTTTCCTAAATTACATTCCTTACATGTCGTTTCTAAATTCTCCATCGTAGTCTCTCCTCCTTTCACCCAAGGGTATTTGTGATCCACATGAAGGACAACGGTAGGATCTGTAGCTGGAGATCTGCCGCATTTACAACATTTGAAATTGTCCCTCGCCATTACCTTAAAACGCAAACGAAGATTGATGTCTCTTCTAGTCTTATGTGTTGTAGAATGCTGTGATTTAACACTTTGACTATTCGATTCAGGTGTAATTATTTCATTTGACGTTGAATCCGGGACATCTTCATTCAAGTCTTCGGAAACATCTTCTGAATTAATGTATTTCACAAAAGCCTCTAACGCACCTCGCCAACCACCAAAACGACGGGTAAATGTGTTTTGTGCGAAATTAAACTCTCCATTTTTTACATCATTAATTGTAGGCTGTCTTCCCAGTTTTATCCAAACACGCTCTATATCTTGAAATAACTCTTCATCAGAAATCTCTTTGCCTTTACCCAATCTATATGGAGTCGATTTCAGTCCTGCCATTTGCAGTAAACTATCCCAACTGCTATATTTGTGTAGCATAGCACTTTTGTCAAATCTGCCGTATTGTTCATATTCACCTGTAGTAATAAAATCTTTTCCTAACGATTTGGCTATTAACTTCATATCAGAAAAGAAATCTTCTTCTTTTTCCAAAAAATCATGTCTACGATGAGATACTTCATTAACTTTAAGTCCGACTGTTTTTATGGCATTATTCCAGCTGCCAAATCTTCTAGTGATAGTAGAAGAACCATATTTCCCAAGTTTTTGATATTCTGAACGAGAAAAATAATCCGTTTTTAATAATTCAGCGACTCTCCGAAGATCTTCAAATAATTCCTCATCTGAAACGTCTCTATGATATTCATTCAACTTAAACTCCATAATAACCAAATTTCGAATGATTTACTTTGCAAAACTACACATTTTTATAATACAAAACAAAACAGCGCACCCGATAAGATGCGCTGTTTTCATTTGAATCAGGAAAGATTATTTCCCTTCGCTCAGCTTCTTGTAGCCTTCGTAGCGGAGCTTGGCGAATTGCTCGGTCTTGGCGAACAGTTCCTTGGCCTCCTCGGGGAAGGTCTTCACGAGCGAGTTGTAACGCACCTCACCCATGATGAACTTCTGGAAGTCGGCCCAGTTGGGTTCCTTCGAATCCAAGTGGAAGCCGTTCTTGCCTTCCTCTTCCTCGGCGGGGTTGAAGCGCCAGAGGTGCCAGTAACCGCAGTCGACGGCGAGCTTCTCTTCGAGTTGCGAGTGACCCATACCGATCTTGATGCCGTGGTTGATACACGGAGCGTAGCAAATCACCAGCGACGGGCCCGGATAAGCCTCAGCTTCCTTGATGGCCTTGAAGTACTGGGCTTGCGAAGCACCCATGGCGACCTGAGCCACATAGACGTAGCCGTAGCTCTTGGCGATCATGCCGAGGTCTTTCTTGCGGACCTTCTTACCAGAGGCAGCAAACTTGGCGACAGCACCGGCAGGCGTAGCCTTGGAGCTCTGACCACCCGTGTTCGAGTAAACCTCGGTGTCGAGGACGAGGACGTTGACGTCTTCGCCGCTGGCCAACACGTGGTCGAGGCCACCGAAACCGATGTCGTAAGCCCAACCGTCACCACCGAAGATCCACTGGCTCTTCTTGGCGAGGAAGTCCTTGTTGTCCAACAGTTCTTGTTCAAGCTCACAACCGTGGCAGATGCAGATCTTGCGACCAGCCTTCTTGGCCTTCTTGGCTTCTTCCAGCTTCTGTGCGGCAACTTCCTTGCCGTAGATGTCCTGGGCTTTCTTGGAGCCGAAGAAGTCGATGCAACCGTCGATGGAAAGGATGGCCTTTTCGAGGGCGGCGACAAATTCGTCAGTAGCCTTGCGGTTGGCGACCGTGTCGTTGTAGGTGTCTAACCACTTCTGCGTGGCTTCCTTCATCCAGTCGAACACGGTGGTGTTGACCAGCTCTTCAGCCTTCTTGCGGAGGCCTTCGCGGATCTTGCGGGCACCCGTGGCCATACCGAGACCGTACTCGGCGTTGTCTTCAAACAAGGAGTTGGCCCATGCCACACCCTTGCCACTGCGGTAGTTCTTGCAGTAAGGCGTTGCAGGAGCAGAACCGCCATAGATGGACGAGCAACCTGTAGCGTTGGCCACCATCATGCTCTCACCAAAGAGTTGGGTGATAGTCTTGATATAAGGCGTCTCGCCGCAACCGGCGCAGGCACCCGAGAACTCGAACAGCGGCTGTGCGAACTGGCTGTTCTTCACGTTGGAGAATTTGTCGATGAGTTCGTCCTTGTAGGTGACCTTCTTCTGACCGTACTCCCAGTTCTTGGCTTCGTCGAGTTGGCTTTCGAGCGGTTTCATCACCAGAGCCTTCTCCTTGGCGGGGCACACGTCGGCGCAGTTGCCGCAACCGGTGCAGTCCAAGACGGAGACTTGCATGCGGAAGTGCATGCCAGCCATCTCCTTCGGCATCTTCATGTCGGCAGTCTTCATACCCTTGGGAGCCTTCTTCAGCTCGGCATCGGTCATGACGACAGGACGGATGGCAGCGTGCGGGCACACCAGCGAGCACTGGTTGCACTGGATACAGTTGGCAGGATTCCACTCAGGAACGACGGTGGCGACGCCACGCTTCTCGTAAGCGGTGGTGCCAGCCGGGAAGGTACCGTCGACGATGTCCTTGAAGGCGCTCACGGGCAGGTCGTTACCACACTGGGCGACCATCGGGCGCATCACCTTATTAATAAACTCGGGATCGGCATCGTTGTGCTCGAAGACGAAGTCGGTGGTGCAGTCGAGCTTGGCCCATGCTGCGGGAATCTCAACCTTGGTGATCTCGCCACCGCGGTCAACGGCAGCGTAGTTCATGTTGACAACATCCTCACCCTTCTTGCCGTAGCTCTTCACGATGAACTTCTTCATCTGCTCGACAGCCAGGTCGTAAGGAATGACGCCCGAAATCTTGAAGAAGGCGCTTTGGAGGATGGTGTTGGTGCGGTTGCCCAGACCAATCTCGGCTGCGATCTTCGTGGCGTCGATGATATACATATTAATATTGTTGAGGGCCAGATACTTCTTCACGTAGTCGGGAAGATGTTTCTTGGTCTCTTCAACGCTCCAAGGCGAGTTGTAGAGGAATGTGCCGTTCTTCTTCAAGCCGCGGAGGCAGTCATACTTGCGGAGGTAGCTCGGGACGTGGACAGCCACGAAGTCGGGCGTGCCGACGAGGTAAGGAGCCAGGATGGGCTGGTCACCGAAACGCAGGTGCGAGCAGGTGTAACCGCCGGACTTCTTGGAGTCGTAGTCAAAGTAGGCTTGGCTGTACTTGTTGGTGTTGTCGCCGATGATCTTGATGGAGTTCTTGTTGGCACCCACGGTACCGTCAGCGCCGAGGCCGTAGAACTTGGCTTCGAACGTGCCCTTCGGCAGGATGGAGATTTCCTTACCGACCTTGAGCGAACGATGGGTGACATCGTCCTTGATACCCACGGTGAACTGGTTCATCGGTTTCTCGGCAGCGAGGTTCTTGTAAACGGCAAGCACCTGAGCCGGCGTGGTGTCCTTTGAAGACAGACCATAGCGGCCGCCAATGATCATAGGAGCCTTCTTGACATCCTTGAAGGCTTCGACGACGTCGAGGTAGAGCGGATCGCCATTGGCGCCGGGTTCCTTGGTGCGGTCGAGGACGCAGATGCGCTTCACGGTCTTCGGCATGACGTCCATGAGGTACTTCACGCTGAAGGGACGATAGAGGTGCACTGTGATGAGGCCGAGCTTCTTGCCAGCCTTATTCTCCTTGTCGATAACGGTCTTGATGACATCGTTGATGGAGCCCATGGCGATGATGATATCAGTGGCATCCTTAGCACCGTAGTAAACGAACGGAGCATATTGACGGCCAGTGATGCGGCTCATCTGCTTCATGTACTTGGCCACGATGTCGGGCAGAGCGTCGTAGTACTTGTTCTGCAGCTCGCGGGTCTGGAAGTAGATATCGGGGTTCTGGGCGGTGCCGCGGGTGACCGGGTGCTCAGGATTGAGGGCGCGGTCGCGGTATTCCTTGAGGGCCTTCTGGTTGACGAGCTTGCGGAGTTTCTCCATGTCGGCAGCCTCGACCTTCTGGATTTCGTGAGAGGTACGGAAACCGTCGAAGAAGTGCACAAACGGCACGCGGCCTTCGATAGCGGCAAGATGTGCCACGGGGGCGAGGTCCATAATCTCTTGGACGCTGCTGGTGGCCAGCATGGCGAAGCCAGTCTGGCGGCAGGCCATCACGTCGGCGTGGTCGCCGAAGATGGACAGGGCCTGGGCGGCGAGGGCGCGGGCCGAGACGTGGAACACGCCAGGAAGCAATTCACCGGCGATCTTGTACATATTGGGAATCATCAGCAAGAGGCCTTGCGAGGCGGTGTAGGTGGTGGTGAGGGCGCCAGCCTGTAGCGAGCCGTGGACGGCACCGGCTGCACCGGCTTCGGATTGCATCTCGACCACTTTGACGGTCTCGCCAAAGATGTTCTTCTGACCTTTAGCAGCCCATTCATCGATATACTCGGCCATCGGCGACGACGGAGTGATAGGATAAATGGCGGCCACTTCACTGAACATGTAGGCAACATGAGCCGCAGCCTGGTTACCATCACATGTCAAAAACTTTTTTTCTGCCATTTCTTTGAATTTAGTATGAATTTATAATTAGTTGATTATACATTGTTTACTCCTTTTGCAGCCAAAAACACAACTGCAAAAAACGTGACCGCAAAAATAGGCATTCCCCGACAAAAAAACAACCTTATTATAAAAAAGATTTTTTTACCAAAAAACACAAATTTTTAAGCTCTATTGAAATATTTTGTATTTTTGCGCGCTCAAAATGAGACAAAAACATCAAATCAATAATCTAAACTTATTAAAAATGAAGAAATTAGTTCTTACTCTCGGACTGGCCAGCCTCTTCATGGTGGCCTGCAACAACACCCCTAAGCAACCCGAACAAGCCGCTGAGCCCGTTCAGGAGGAAAAGACAGAAGTCGTCGAAGAAAAGCACGATTGCCCCATGCACGCTCTGAAGGAAGAGTATGCCAAGTGGGACGAGATGACCGACGAGGCCAAGGCCGAGCTCAACAAGAAGGCTTGCGCCATGTTTGCCGAAATGGACGCCAAGATGGAAGAAATGAAAGCCGCTGGTGAAGGCTGCGCCAAAGAGATGGCTGAAATGACCGAAGAACAAAAGGCTGAATGCGAAAAGAAGTGCGCCGAGATGAAGGCCGCTTGGGAAAACTTCGCCGAGAAGACCGTTGACGAGCAGAAGGACCTCATCATGCAGCGCCTCGGTGGCTGCGAAGGTGAAAAGGGCTGCTGCAAAGGCGAAGGCGAAGGCCATCAGTGCCAACACGATGCCCAATAAGCATTCACTTAAAACCACAACAGAAAAGAGGGCTGAACAGTCCTCTTTTTTTGTGCCTCGAAAAACCCTTTGAAGCGGTTTATTTCCTATCTTTGCAGGCATGAAACGTTTGGGGTTGATAGGAGGACTGATGGTGTTGCTTCTGGCGGCATGCACCTCACACAGCGAGACGCGCCATGGCACGTCTCTGCCCCATGCCTCGTCGCCCGAACTGGCCGCCATCGACAGCCTGATGTGGCGCCAGCCCGACAGCGCCTTGGCGGTGCTGCAGCAGTTTGCAGCAAGTTCTGAGGCCGACAGCCTCGATAAGTTTAACGAGCATTACTGCCAGCTGCTGATTTCGGAGCTGCTCTACAAAAACGATTACGACCAAAGCAACCGCCCGGCTTTGCAGCAGGCAGTGCGTTATTTCGATTCGTTGTGCCTTTGCAAAGGCGTTGTGCGCAACGTCTCCACCATCGCGTTTCTAGATGCCCGCGCCCATTATATTAATGGTGTAGGATACTACGAGCGCGACAGCGTAGTGGAAGCCTGCAAGGAATACCTGAAGGCTTTGGAGGTGATGGAAGGGCATTTCGAAAAGGATGAATTGACAGGACACAGGGCCAGGTTTATGGCCTATACCTACAACCGGCTTATGGAACTTTTCTCGGCACAGTTTATGATGGATCCTGCCATAGCTTGTGGGGAAAAGGCTTTGGCATATTGCCAAAAAGAACCTTCTTTAAATAATGAGATTCCCAATACTCTTTTTCATATTGGGAAACAATACCAAAAGAAGGGAGAAAAGGGGAAAGCAAGAAACTATTATCGCCAAGCTATTGAAGGAATAGCAGACACAAATACAAGTATTTATAGAGACATTGTTTCTGCAATAGCATTGAATGACTATCAAATTGGCTTGGGATATGAACAATCAATTTGTTCATTAAGGCAAATTCTATTACAATCAAAGAATGAGGAAGAAAGATTAGCTCGTTTCCTGACCATTGGAGCCATTTTCTCTGAAGAAGGCATCTACGATTCCGCCTTATTATATTTAACACCTGTTTTTGAGAACGATGCAAATGTGTTTTCTCAAACTCGTGCTTCGGAGTATTTGAGTATTATATTCGACAGCATAGGGGATAGAGAGCAATCCTATGCCTATATGCGCTTCTTATCCGAACATAAAAAATCGGAGGGAGAGAATAAAGCCTTGGTTTCAAAGCTTGAATACTTGTTCCAAAATTACAAGAACAAAAAGCAGGAAAAACAAGCTGAGGAAGCGCGAACAAAATCAATCAAAAGAACCATTGAAATCACTATTCCTATTGCTGTTGCAATTGCATTGGGCCTCTTGGTCGTGACGAAACTAAGAAGCAAGAAACTGCTGAAAAAACATCAAGAGGAAGCGAACAAAAAGCTTGGTGAGACCAAGCAGGAGCATGAGCAAGAAATGAGACTGTGGCAAGCTGAGACAGAAAAGACACTGAAAAACAAAGAGACAATCCATCAAAAAGAGATGGAAGCGAAAGAGGCCATAGCCTGAAAAGAGCGTGAACAGCATGAGGAGGAATTAGACAAGGAAAGAGAGAGGCACAGGAAAGAAAAAGAGGCATTGGAAAGTGTGATTCAAGAAAGCGCAGTGAAGATGGGACAGCTTGAAGAGCAATTGGAAAGACAAAAAATGAATGAGGCACCAAAAGGAAGCACTAAAGCTTTTTTTGAAGAGCCAGTGTGCCAAAAAATCATGGAAGATGTGCGTTATCTGCGCCTCACAACCAGAGACAATCATTATCAAAGCAAGTATGCCATTAGCGATAATGCTTTCCGGGAGCTTGGAGAAGCAGTTGAGCGGAACTACTGTGGATTTGATGCCAAGCTGTTGAGATACTATAAGGACATGAAGCAGGAGGATTTTCTTTTGTGCTATTTATATCTGCTTGACCTTAATGAAAAACAAATAGCCGTATTGAGGCAATGTAGCTATTCAGCCATCAAGAAGCAGGCTGAAAGATTGGGGAAACGTATGGGGATTGAATCAAAGTTGGCGGAATTTGTCAAAAAGATTGCTGCCAAGAGCGATTTTACTGAATGACAGCTTGTGGTAAACATTGAAAAAGACAAGTAACTGTTCAAAATCAAACTTCAATTTTTGACGTTGGACTTCGGAACATGTCTCGAGTTTTATTTATGTACCAAATTTGCACATCAACTTAAATTATTGATTATCAACCTTTACTCATCCCATAAAATTTAGTCTAGCAAATTTCTTTCGTTGTCCAGCAAATTTCCATCAAAATAATTTGGTGGTATTTTTACTGTCAGCGTACATTTGCCACAAACTTCATAATAGATGGATTGTTTCTCTTAAAACAAAGACAAAAATGAAAAAAGACAAAATGAAAAAAGTAATGAGATTGTTTCTGATGCTCTGCTTGATCCTTTCAGGAGCATTAAGCTACGCCCACAACACGGGCACAACAGAAAAGGAGATAGGAAGGGGAATACCCATTGAAATAATTGAAGCAATAAACGTTTCAGGTCTTGCTAAAAGCAATGCGATTATTCCCACATTAGATGGCCATTTACTTACAGTGGTGTTTTCCGAAAACCTCGGCCAAGTGGCTGTGGAATTGACCACAGCTTTAGGTGGCGCGGTAGAATGCCTTTCGATAACTACGCCGAATGGCCTGCAAATTTACATCCCCAACACGGGCGATTACATCGTCACCTTCACCCTTCCCAACGGGGATGAGTACTATGGTGAGTTTACGGTGACGGATTAAAGTCAAAATCATCAATTAAATCAACTAACAACATTTATTAAAATTTAATCATTATGAAAAAGACAAAATTATTCATCGCCACCTTATTAGTAGTAGCAGCCATTTCGGTTGCTGTGGTTTCCTGCAAAAAAGAAAATGCAAGCGCCTTGACGGGCAACAAAAATGAATCAGTGCAAACCTTCAATCCACGAGAGATTAAAGACATGAATGCCTACCTGAAGGACTTCAAGCAGAAAATGAATTCCACTGCCAAAGGCGAAGACGAGTCTCTTTCGCTTGAAGATGCCGCATGGCACCTCTCGAGCTTGGCCAACTACGAGTTTGCCAATGCCAATGTGGAGTGTGACGGTGTGCGTTTTGATACACTTTATGCCCAGGTGAACATTACTAACGGATTTGTTCTCTTGAGTGATTTAGGCATGGTTTACGAAAAAATCAGCTCAAGCATAGACAAGTTTTACAACAACCTTGCACTAGACAATAAACACTTTCGCTTCATAGATGCTGTTATCTCTGAAAACGGAGAAGTTGTCATACCATTGTTGACAACTTTTAGCTATGTGTCAAAAGGCTGGCCCGACCATCTTTGGTACTTCGATGATGTATGGGAACTTTGTGATATTTGTGATTCTATATTTCCTCCTACACTAATATATGCCCCCTCAACAACGGGAAGAGAGGCATTACAGGAAGAATTAAACAAACTCGTCAGCCATGAATATTATACTGTTATTCAATACCCATTTCCCTCTCAGCCCGTTTATTACACAAAAGCCTCTGAAAAGATATTTGATTACGAGCACTATCCAGTTTTTGACGGCTCTCCATTTTATTCAAGGTTGTTCAATCACAACTTTCCCTTTCTCTATGATTTAGGGTTAGAAATGTGCCCTCTTTATGATTCATATGCGGGATTAGGTTTTGACAACTGTCCTACCGGTCAAGAAATCGTGAGTTGGGAAGTGGAATATGGCCAGAATTGGAATCATACCAAAGAATTCCATACACTCAAAGTGATTTATGGAATACGACACGGTGACTCAACACCAGGCCATACAGATGATTGATATAGAGTTGGAGAGTGTTTCATCTGATTTGAGAAGTAGATTCCTATTGAGACACTCTTCATTATTATATTTGTCCTATATTGAGAATTAATTCCATCTTTGTAGTAAATACGCATTAACCCATAAAACGTCTTCTCATGAAAAAAATCTCCCTATTTATCGCCTTTGTCATTGCTGCTTCCATTGTCCAAGCCCAAAGCTATGTTCGCGACTCGCTCTTTTTGGAGATCAAGCACCCAACTGGTTCACCTTATTTTGATTTCCGTCAACCGCATTCCATAATGACAGATGATGGGAAAATTCTTACCTGTCTCCCAACCAAGACACTCATGGGCTTCAAAGTTGTAGACTTTGGCGACTGGCTATACAAGATAGACCCGCAAAACCTCGCCGTCATCGATTCGGTGTTTGTCGAAACCGATTATACGGTGGTCGAGGACATCACAAGACCCTTGTTGGCAAATGCTCCCAATGGTGGCGGCTATATCCTTGCAAAACTTATCCACAACAAGCTGTCGTATCCTGGATTCCCTGGCATGACATGGCTTCGCATCAGCCACATCGACGAAGCACTTAACATGCAACCGCATGAAGATGCCTTAAAGGTGCTTCTGGAAGATTCCGCAATTATCAACAATTTAATCGGCATTACACTCGAAGGCAACCAAATCGTGTTGGCTTACAAAAAAGACGCACTCACTCCTGTCATTGCGCGAATCGGCCTCGATGGAACAATTCATGAGAAAAAGTATCTTGACGATTTGTTTTTGCTCGACGGCGTCGCGCATGGGCTTGCCGTGTACAACGACGCACCACGCGAATACTCCCTTTCCGACTGGACAGTCTGCGAAAATGACACCTGCCTTGTCTATCATGTGTTAGACTCATTATTCGCATTGAAGGAAGCCATCGTGATGGGATCGCATGTAGGTGATATTTATCCCGTTAGCCCAGGGCTGTCTGCATCCAATCCCAGACCTTTGGACGACGGGACGTTTATCCAAGCCATCAAATATGAGCGTCATAACATCAACAGAAACGGAGCCTGCTTGCTGAAATTCAACAAGACAACTCACGAGTGCCTCGCCGATGCACAGTTTGAATCTTGGCCCATCTATTTAGACCCTGACAAGATGGGCTATCCCATTGGAATTGTCAAAACCGTGAACGACAACATTTATTTTGCCTATCGGACCAACAACAACATTAGTGGAGGTTCTGCCACAACAAGAGGCTGGTTGGGAATCGCCAAACTGGACAAGGACTTGAACATCATCTGGCAGCGATATTGTTTGGGTTCATACTCTGTGGACGGATATCTTCTTAACTATTGTCATGTTAGTCAGATAAACGATGGTTTTGTGATTGTAGGAAAATGCAATAAGGATGGAGAATCCTTCAATTTCTTCTATTATGTTGTCCATGATGAAGACCCATATAATTCTCCCGAAGCGGAAGCCTTCATCCGCCCCTACCTGTTCTACCCCAACCCCGCACAAGGCCAAATCCACCTGCAGTACTCGCCCGACGTGAAGCCCGCCAAAGTCGAGCTCTACGACCTGCAAGGGCACTTGGTGCGCACACAAAGCCAAGGCCTGGAAAGCATCAACCTGCAAAGCCTCGCGCCAGGGCAATACCTGATGAAGGTCACCTTGGAGGATGGAAAGACTTATACGGACAAGGTGGTGAAGGAATAAAAAACAAAAATAAAGCGGAAAATATTTGTTTCAAACGTTTTTATTCATATATTTGCAGCGGATTAAATACATAATAACATGAAAAAAATAGCATTACTCATCATCGGGCTCTTAACTTCTTTTCTTGTCCAAGCCCAAGGCGTCACCATCGATTTCTTGTTCCATCGTCCGGATTTCGGCATCTTTAACATAAATAACGTCATGCAACAAGGCGACGGTGACATCGTCTCCAATGTATTGGTTGCCACCCCCAACGGCAATGACCCAATTATCGTAGGAAACATCTTCTACAAAGTGTCCCCTACCGAGCTGCAATACACCGACTCAGTGTTTGTAGCCGACAACCTTCCGCCTTGGTTCCTCTTCGCTAAGAACCCTCTCGGTGAAGGCAATTTGCGCGTCAACATCGAGCCCGATGGCAACGGGGGCACGGCGGTGCGCATCTGCCATTTCCCCGACAACGATCTGCAAATCAACCATGAACAAGACGTGTTGGCTCCGCTGTACGACAGCATCGCTTTCGACATGATCGACAGTTATATGATCGACAGCCAAAACGACCTGATATTGAAATACTACACGGAAAGACCTGACGGAGGTTGGAGCTGCCACATTTCCCGTGTCGGCCTCGATGGGACGGTGAAGCATTCCGCCACCTTGCCCGAAAACCAGAATTTCCTGATTACGATGGAGGAGTTCGAATCGCAACCAAGGCAATACTACCAGTGGGGCACGAATGGAAACGGGAACCTTATTTTCTATGTCATCGATTCCGCTTTCCACGTGGAGAACTCTTACATCATACACAAAGTGCTGGAGGATAAGTGGTATTGGGATTCGACATATTATAATGATACGTTATATTATTATGAAATTCAGGTATTGGAGGAGTCCTATTTTGGCAATTCCAACATGAATTCCACCTTCGTCATCCCCGACGGGGGAGATTTGCTGGTTGCAGCGCCTTATGTGAGGGACTCTGCCTCTAATTACAATTATAAGGAAAGTGGATTGGCAGTGGCACGCTACGAGCTTCGCACCATGCAGCGGAAAGCGTTGGCTCATTTCAATGACTGGCCAGGACCGTATACTGATGCGCATTGCTTATGCTTCCAGAAGGCATCCGACGGTAACCTATACTTGGTATACAGAGAACTAACTCCGCAAGATACACCAACCATGACCGTGGCTAAGTTGGATCCAGATTTGAACCTAATCTGGAGACGCAGTTGTTATGAACCTCTATCATCCAAATATGATCCTTGTTCTGGAGTATATTCTGACATACTGAAAGGAGAGAACGGGAATGAGGAGGGGATATATATTGTTGGCGATGCCGCCAACCTCATGCAGGCTGGTGGTGGTGTAATCTTTCATTTCTTCCTCACCGATGACGGACTGACAACTGTTCAAGACGGAAGTATTGCCATCCGTCCCTATGCCTATTACCCCAACCCCACACAAGACCAGCTCTACCTGCAATACTCGCCCGACGTGAAGCCCGCGCAAGTCGAGTTTTACGACCTGCAAGGCCGCCTGGTGCGCACACAAAGCGATGGCCTGGAAAGCATCAACCTGCAAGGCCTCGCGCCAGGGCAATACCTGATAAAGGTCACCTTGGAGGATGGGAAGACTTATTCGGACAAAGTGGTGAAGGAATAACACCTTACCTTTTTCCAGCGAACACGGACGGTTCGGACAAAACGGAAAACCTTTCTGTAAAATCCAAGCCATCCGTGTTCGTCGTTTTCTTTTTTTTCTTATTTTTGCAGTTTTAAACAAACTGCGCCCAAATGTACGCCTACATCACCGGTAAAGTAGCTGAAAAGTCGCCCACCTACGTCGTTCTCGACAATCAGGGCATAGGCTATTACATCAACATCACGCTCAACACCTTCACCGCCATCGGCGAGAAGGAAGACGTGCGTCTCTTCACGCATGAGCAAATCCTTGAGGACGCCCACAACCTCTTCGGCTTCTTCACGGCCAAGGAACGCGACCTCTTTGAGCTGCTCATCTCGGTGTCGGGCGTGGGTTGCAACACGGCAAGGCTTATCCTCAGCTCACTGACGGTCAGCGAGTTGAGCAACGCCATCGCCAGCGATGACGTGAAGACCATCCAAGCCGTGAAAGGCATCGGCGCCAAGACCGCCCAACGCATCGTCATCGACCTGAAAGACAAACTGAAGAAAAACGACTTCCCGACGGAAATTTTCACCGTGGCAGACAATACAATCAAAACCGAAGCGTTATCAGCATTGACGATATTGGGCTTCGGCAAAGCCGCCGTCGACAAGACCCTCGACCGCTTGCTGAAACAAATGCCCGAGGCCAACGTCGAAACGCTGATCAAAGAAGCACTTAAAGTTTTGTAACAAACTAGAAATTAAATGAATATACACCATACAAGAATCTTGAAAATGCAGAATGCAGAATGCAGAATGCGGAATGTGGGACATCATTCAGCATTCAGCATTCATAATTCAGCATTCAGCATTCTTTTCCTCCTCGCCTTTTTCCTATCGCCAGCCCTCAGTTTGACTGCTGCAAACAACTACGATATTTTCTACCCCAACCCTTATATCGTCGAGCCCGACACGACCAAAGTCATCTACCCCATCCCCGTCAACACGGGCAACCCACTTTGGGACCTCAACAACCAGTCGCCGCTCTACCTCAGCGACCCCGACAACTTCGAGACCGAAATCATCTACGACCCAGTAACTGGACAATACACTTTCAAACGTCGCATCGGCCAATTCTATTACGACACGCCCTCCACCCTCACACAAAGCGAATACTTTGAATATCAGAACCGTAAGGGCATACAAGAATACTGGAAAGAACGCCGCAGCCAGAACGCGCGTTCGACCACCAACGGCAACTCCATCATCCCACCCATGTTCATCGGCGGCAAAGCCTTCGAGACCATCTTCGGGAGCAACACCATCGACATCCGTCCCCAAGGTTCCGTCGACCTCACCTTTGGCTTCAAGCACAACTTCCGCGACGACAAATCGATGACCGAACGACGCAAACGCCACAACGAATTCGTTTTTGACCAGGACATCCAGCTCAACGTGATGGCCAAAATCGGTGACAAAATCAACTTCAACATCAACAAGAACACCAAGGCGACCTTTAACTACCAAGACAAGCTCGCCCTCAAATACCAAGGTAAGGAAGACGAAATCATCCAACTCCTGGAGGCCGGTAACGTCAGCTTCCCGCTCAACAGCACCCTCATTACTGGTACACAGCAACTGTTTGGTATCAAGAGCAAATTGAAGTTCGGCAAGACGACCATCTCATCCATCGTTTCCTACCAGGAGAGTGAGTCGCAGAACATCACCGTGCAAGGCGGTGCCCAGACCAACAAGTTCGAACTCAGCTGCTTGGACTACGAAGAAAACCGACACTTCTTCCTCAGCCAATACTTCCGTGACCAATATGAGGTCGCCTTATCCACCTTACCCACCGTCACTTCAAGCATTAACATCACCAAAATCGAGGTCTGGATCACCAATACCAACTCCTCCACACAAAACACGCGTAACATACTTGCATTAAACGACTTAGCCGAAGGCAAAGGCAACTGGATCTACAACCCGGAAGTCACGCCAACCGACAACAAAGTGTATCCGCGCAATAGTGCCAACAACTTGGTCAGCCGCATGGACACGACCCAAATCCGAAACATCAGCACCGTGACCAACTACATGAGCAACGACCCCATGCGCATCGGCAGGTCAGGCTATATGGTCTCGGGGCGCGACTTCGAGAAAGTGGAGAATGCCCGCCGCCTGAGCAATACGGAATTCTCCCTGAACTCAAAACTGGGCTTCATCTCCTTGAATGTCAACCTCAATGCCAACCAGACCTTGGCCGTCGCCTACCAATACACCATCGTCGGTTCGGACGAGGTATACCAAGTCGGTGAGTTCTCGGACCAAAACATTAATTCGCCGAAAGTTTTGGTCACCAAGCTTTTGAAAGGCACTACAGTAAACACCAAGATGCCCATCTGGAACCTGATGATGAAGAACGTCTACAACATAAGAGCTTATCAAATCAGCTCCAACGACTTCATGCTCAACATCTTCTACAACGGCAACTCCAACAGCACCCCATACGGATATTTCACCGAAGGTGAAGTGAAAGGTGTTTCATTGCTTCACCTGATGGGCTTGGATAACTTGACCACGCAAAACAACCCCATCCCTGGTGGTGATGGTATGTTCGACTTCCTGAACAATGCCGCAACCCAAGGCGGTACCATCAACGCATCGAACGGACGTATCTTCTTCCCAGTGTTGGAACCTTTCGGCAAGCACATCCACACCAAAGTCTTCCCCAACGAGCCCAATCTGGCCGAGAAATATGCTTACGACTCGCTTTACACGATGACGAAGACCTCAGCCGAGCAATACTCAGAAAAGAACAAATTCAGCTTGAAAGGTTCTTATTCATCGCAGTCGGGCAGCGAAATCAGCCTCAATGCCATGAACGTGGCCCAAGGTTCCGTTACCGTCACTGCCGGTGGCGCGCAACTCGTTGAAAACGTTGACTATACCGTTGACTACACCTTAGGTCGCGTCACTATCCTCAACGAAGGCATCCTCAACTCGGGCACGCCCATCAACATCTCGTTGGAATCCAATTCGGGCTTCAGTGCCATCCGGAAGACCTTCCTTGGCACCCGAGTCGAGCATGAGTTCACCAACGACTTCCATGCTGGAGCCACCCTCCTTTATCTTGGTGAGAAGTCGTACACCCAAAAGATTAACTACGGAGAGGAAGCCATTGCCAATACCATCTATGGAGCCGACCTCAGCTATCACACCGATGCCCGCTGGTTGACGACTTTCATCAATGCCCTGCCTGGCATCACCACCAAAGCGCCATCGCGCATCAATGTGGACGGCGAGTTTGCCCGCTTTATCCCTGGATTATCCAAGTCGGCCAGCGAACCCGGCACCTCCTATATCGACGACTTTGAAGGAGCCAAGTCGACCATTGACCTGCGTCTGCCCACCTTATGGTATTTGGCCAGTACCCCACAGAACCAGACCGACATGTTCCCCGAAGCGGCTGCCAACACAGGCCTCGACTACGGTAAGAACCGTGCAAGGCTGGCTTGGTACGTCATTGACAACTCCACCTTCTACGACCGCAATTCCAACTACCGTCCTAGCAACGTTGACAACGAAGAGTTGTCGAAGAACGCTGTCCGTCAGGTACTTGAAACCGAGCTCTTCCCCAACAGAGACATTGAAGCCGGCACACAGACCAACATCTCCGTGCTCAACTTGGCCTACTATCCGGAAGAGCGTGGTCCTTACAACTACGACGTGAATCCGTCCACTTACTCGGCAGGTATCAACGAAGAAGGCAAGCTCAACGACCCGCAGAGCCGTTGGGGTGGTATCATGCGCAAGATGGAATCGATCGACTTTGAAGCCACCAACATCGAATACATCGAATTCTGGCTGATGGACCCCTTTGCCGATGAGGAATTTGCCAACAACCCCGGAAAGCTCTACATCAACTTGGGTGACATCTCGGAAGACATCCTTCGCGATGGCCGCAAGTTCTACGAAAACGGACTGCCTGCCACGGCGACTGTCGAAAACGTGGACACCACCATTTGGGGTCGCGTTCCCACCCTGCAAGACCTTGTTGGAACCTTCAGCAACTCATCAGAAGCCCGTCAGTACCAAGACGTGGGTTACGACGGTTTGCGCGACCTGGACGAGCGAAGCTTCTTCGAAAACGTCTATCTGAACATCATCAGAGACCGCTTCGGTGAAGGCTCAGCCGCCTACACCAAAGCCTTCGACGACCCCTCGGGCGACAACTACCACTATTTCCGTTCCAACGACTGGGACACGCCCGATGACGAAGTCCACAGAAGCATCTTGGCGCGTTACAAGAGCTTCAATGGTCCTGACGGCAACTCACCTGCCGACTTCCAGCAAACCGAAGGCTATCAAAGCAGCAACTCCACCCTGCCCAATGCCGAGGACATCAACAATGACAACACCCTTAGCGAATCGGAACGCTACTACCAATATGAGATTGACCTTGACCCCGCCAAGATGATTGTTGGCGAGAACCACATCGCCGACATCTTCCAGTCGAGCGGCGTTTCGTTGCCCAACGGACAAATCAGCGGCGTCACCTGGTATCAGTTCAGGATTCCCATCAAGCAGCCCGATAAAGTCATTGGCCGCATTGACGACTACTCCTCCATCCGCTTCATGCGTATGTTCATGACCGAATTCCAGCGCCCCATCGTGCTGCGTTTCGCCACACTCGACCTTGTGAAAGGCGAATGGCGCACCTACTCGCAAAGCATCCAGGCTCCTGGTGAATACGAGCCCAACGACATCTCCAACGAGACCACCTTCGACATCTCCGCTGTAAGCATCGAAGAAAACGGTCGTCGTTCACCCGTCCCTTACGTCATCCCGCCTGGCATCATGCAGGAGCGCGTCATCGGCATGACCCAAACCATCCACATCAATGAGCAATCTTTGCAAATGACCGTGCAAAACCTCGTTGACGGCGACGGACGCGCCATCTACAAGACTGCCGACTTCGACCTACGGCAGTATAAATACCTAAAGATGTTCGTCCACGCCGAAGCCGCCCACGAAGACAGCCCACTTGAAGACCAAGACCTGACTGTATTCATGCGCATCGGTACCGACTTCACCGAGAACTACTACGAATATGAAGTGCCTTTGAAAATGACCCCGTGGGGTACACCCTACACCAACAAAGATGCCATTTGGCCAGAAATCAACAACTTGGACATCCGTTTGGAAGACCTCGTCCAGGTAAAACAACGCCGTAATGAAGCCATGAACCAGCCCAATAGCGGCGTCAAGCTCAACTACATCTATTCCGAAAAAATAAGGAAAGGCACCGTCGACAACAAAGACTACTATCATACCATCAAAGTGATTGGTAACCCGAGCATCAGCGATGTGGAAGCCATGATGATCGGTATCCGCAACCCCAAACGCCAGAACCTTGCCGATGTCGATGACGGCCTACCAAAGAGTGCCGTAGTTTGGGTCAATGAGCTGCGTCTCACTGACTTGAACAGCAATGGCGGCATTGCTGCAACAGGGCGCCTTGAGGCCACCCTTGCCGACTTGGGTCGTGTGACCGTCAACGGATTATATAGCTCTGCAGGATTCGGTGCCTTAGACAGCCGTATCACCAACAACACCTTCGAAGCCCATTCCACGTTTAACGTCTCCACCGACCTTGAACTGGGCAAGTTCTTCGAAAACACCGGACTCAAGATCCCGATGCACTTTGACTACGGCGAAAACAGGATTACGCCGCTCTACAACCCTTACGACCCCGACATCAAGCTGAAAGACGCTCTTGCCATCATGAACAGCGACGAGGAAAGGAAAGAATTCACTTCGACCATCCATGACTACACCCGACAGAAGAACATCAACTTCATGAATGTCAGGAAAGAACGTGTTGCCAAGAAAAAGAAAGACAACGAAGGAGAAGGCAAGAACCCGACCGAAAACCAAAGAGACCCCAACAAAGGCCTTGGAAGCGGTCGTGGCAACATGCCCAAGGTGCACATCTACGACATCGAGAACTTCAACCTCTCCTTCTCCTACAACGAGACTTTCCAAGAGAACACAGACATCAAATACTACTTGGTGAAGGCCTATCGTGGTGGTTTGGGCTACAACTATGCAGGTAACCCCAAGCCTGTTGAGCCCTTTGCCAAAGCCAAATGGGCTGCCAAACCCGCCTGGCAAATCATCAAGGACATCAACTTCTACTACCTGCCGAAGAGCATCACCTTCAATACCGAGATGTACCGCTACTATTCGGAGCGTGAAATGCGCAACAAGAGCGGCGGTATCATCAACATCACGCCGACCCTCTCCAAGCAATGGGATTGGACCCGTAACTATCAGCTGCGTTACGACCTCACCAAAGCGTTGACCTTCGACTATTCGGCACAGGCCCAAGCCTACATCTATGAGCCTGCAGGATTTGTCGACAAGAGCCAAGACCCAGAGACCTGGCAGAAAAACCAAGACACCATCAAGAATGAGCTCAAGCACCTGGGCTCGATGTCGAGGTTCACGCAAAACTTCAACGCAAGCTACACGTTGCCCATCAACAAGATTCCGATTCTCAATTGGATTAACGCCAGTGCCAACTATCAAGGCACCTACAACTGGACGGCTCCTGCCAAATCCATCCAGCCACGTCTGGGTAACACCATCGAGAACTCCAACAACATCCAAGGCAATGCCACCCTCGACTTCACGAAGCTTTATAGCAAAGTGCCTTACCTGAAACAAATCAACACCTCTCAGCGCCGTAACAACAGCGGTGGCAGAGACAACAAAGGAAGAGGGAAAGACAACGGCAAAGACAAAGAAAAAGACGGCAAAGGTGAGGATGGAAAAACTGCCGACTCCACCAATCTGAAGCCCAAAGTGAACTACGGCAAGGCCATCTTGGACAACTCGCTTCGCATACTCACCCTTGTCAAGAAAGTATCAGGTACCTACTCGCTGAACAATGGACAGACCTTGCCTGGTTTCATGCCTCTCGCCCAATATTTCGGAATGAACAGTGCGGGCTGGGCGCCTGGCTTAGGCTTCGTGCTCGGCAGCAGTTTCGGCAGTGACGACAACATCTACGACAAAGCTGTCCTCCACAGCCTCAACATGGATGATGCCCATCGCTGGCTCACCACCGACTCCATCCTCAGTGCGCCTTACGTACGCCGCAAGACGGAGACGATCAACTATCGCGTCAATACAGAACCCCTCCAGGGATTCAAGATCGACTTCACCGGCAACCGCAACTATTCCGAGAATAAGCAGCATTACTTCCGCTACAACGAGATGACCAACAACTTCGACATCTTCACCCCGACCAACAACGGCAACTTCACCATGAGCTATTTCATGGCTGGTACCGCCTTCATGAACCATGCCGACTCCACTTCGTCGAAGCTATTCGACAATCTCAAGGCCAGCCGAAAGATTATTGCCGAACGCATTGCCCGCAACAACCCGCAATGGATCGAACAAATCAACGAATACGTCTACGACAGCATTGCTGGCGACTACTTCCCGAAAGGCATCAATTCGAGCTCGATGGACGTGTTACTCTACTCCTTCATTGCCGCCTACACGGGCAAAGACCCCAACACCATCGCCCTCAACCCATTCCCGCGCATCCCGCTGCCCAACTGGAACCTCACCTACAACGGCCTGACCAACATCCCTGCCATCGGAAAACTCTTCAAGACCGTCAATATCACCCACGGTTACAAGTCAAACTACGCCATCAACTCGTGGGCTACCAACGTCTATTTCGATGAGAACAACACTATTCAAACCTACGAGAACTCCGACGTCATCATCCCGAAATATGACATGTCGCAAATCGTCCTCAACGAACAATTCACTCCTTTGATCGGCATCGACCTTGGTCTGCAAAACTCAATGACCTTTAACTTGCAATTCAAGCAATCAAGAACCCTGACCCTGAGTTTCGCCAACAACCAACTCACCGAAGTGAACGGCCGTGAAATCGTCATCGGAGGTGGCTACCGTATCAAGAACCTCTCCTTCAACATCACACCCATCGGAGGCAGCGGTAAAACCCAAACCATCAAAAACGACCTGGTACTCAAACTTGATTTAGGCTTTAAGAGAGACATCACCATTCTACGCCGCATCGACGAGAACAACAGCCAAGTTTCGGCTGGCCAAAACAAGATCAATGTCTACTTCACTGCCGACTACAACTTCAGCCAGCGCTTGAGTGCACAAGCCTTCTTCAAGTACGACCTGATGATTCCAGAAGTGGCCAACACTTTCAAAAACTCTACCACATACGGTGGCATCACCCTCAGATTCAGCTTAGCTCAATAAAATTTTCACCAAACTGCAGAATGAGCCACTAAAATATGTAATTTCGCAGCCAAATTTGAAAAGGTAACGAATTAAAATTAAACAACCTTAAAACATACAACAAATGAATATTCCAGCAAATCTGAAGTACACCAACGACGACGAATGGATCCGCCTCGAAGGCGACGAAGCCTACGTCGGCATCACCGATTACGCACAACACGAACTTGGCGACATCACCTTCGTGGATGTTGACCCTGACCTCGTCGGCGAGACCTTGGACGCCCAAGAAGAATTCGGCGCCATCGAAGCCGTGAAGACCACCGCCGAGCTCCTCATGCCCGTAGCTGGCGAAATCCTCGAAGTCAACGAAGCACTCGCCGACGAAGAGAATGCCAAACTCGTCAACAGCGACCCTTATGGCGAAGCTTGGATCATCAAGATCAAAGTGAACGACGTCGCCGAGCTCGACAACCTCTTGGATGCCGCCGCTTACGAAGCAAAGATCGGTTAATCCCTTGGAACGTCTGACAAGAAATAGCTACCCGGGAATCCTGTGCGGAATCATCATTTTGATTCTGACCGGACTTCCGGGTTCTTTGTTTCCCAGCGTCAAGCCCGCCCTTGGCATTGACAAGGTAGTGCACATCATCATGTATGCGGGATTTACCTTTGCTTGTCTTTGGGGATATCGTAAACAATTTGTTTCCAAAAGCATAGCCGACAAAAAAAAGGCAATTCTCCTCGCCGCCATCATCAGTGTTGCCTACGGAGGACTGACCGAATTGATGCAGGAATACCTTGTTCCCAAACGAACGGGCGACTGGTTCGATTATCTCGCCGACTGTATCGGAACGGTCATCGGAGCACTTGTTTTTTATCTTTTTTTTCACCGCAAAAAATAAAATTCGTTTCAGTTGCGTTTTATAAGCAAATTATTACTACTTTCGCAACGTCAAATTGAAAAGTAGAATCTAAAAACATAGTACCATGGAAGAGAAAAAATCACCTAAGGCTAATCTTGAGAACAAGAAACTGATGTTCATGCAGATAGGCATGATAATCAGCTTGCTCGTTGCATGGTTGGCTTTCGAGCACAAAAGCTACGACAAACGCGAGATTGACCCCAGTCTTCTCAATCGAGAGGTTGTAATCGATGAAGAAATGGTGGAAATCACCAAGCAAGAAGAGCAAAAGCCACAGCCCGTGGAAGTGCCTAAGCAGACCACCCAGCTCGAAATCGTGAACGACGACGTTGAGACTGAAGACATCGAAATCAACGCTGACGTGCAACAGGACGAAGTCATTGAAGAGTACGTTGCCCCTGAAGTCGTGGAAGAGGAAGTCGTGGAACAGGAGATTTTCCAGATTGTGGAAGAGATGCCTGCGTTCCCTGGCGGCGAAGGCAAATTGCTTGAGTATGTTGCCACACACATCAAGTATCCTCAGATTGCCCGTGAAACTGGCATCCAGGGCCGTGTGTTCGTCGGCTTCGTTGTCGAGCCTGATGGCTCCATCTCCAATGTGAAGCTGCTCCGTGGCATCGGCGGCGGCTGCGACGAGGAAGCCATGCGCGTTATCAAGTCCTTGCCGAAATGGAAGCCTGGCAAGCAGCGTGGTAAAGCCGTGCGTGTGTCCTATCAAATCCCTGTGCTCTTCAAGCTGCAGTAATCAGTTGAAGACATGAGTAACAAAAAAAATCCGATGCTACGGCGTCGGATTTTTTTATGGATGGAAATGCTTGAAAACAATCTCCGCCTTTACAGAGCCAACGATTTCTGTTAGCCGCTCCAAGGAAGCTTCCTTGATGCCTTTCACCGATTTCAGCTCCAAAAGCAGCTTCTCCCCCGTTTTCTTCCCCACGCCCTTGATGTCGGCCAACTCGGAATGCATGAAGCCCTTCTCAAACTTCTTGCGGTGGAAGGTGATGGCAAAGCGATGTACCTCGTCTTGGATATGGGCCAACAGTCGGAACACCTCTGAATTAGGCTTCAAGCCCACCACTCGTGGTGGGAAACCAAACAACAACTCGTTGGTGCGGTGACGGTCGTCCTTAGCCAAACCCGCAATGGGAATGTTGATATGCAACTCGTCTTCGATGACTTGTCGCACCACCTCCATTTGTCCCTTGCCGCCATCGGTGATGATGAGGTTGGGCAAAGGTTTGCCCTCCTCAACAAGACGTGAATAACGTCTTCGTACCACTTCTTTCATCGAGGCATAATCATCGGGGCCTTCTACCGTCTTGATGTTAAAATGGCGATATCCTGCCTTGTTGGGTTTGCCGTTCACAAACTGCACCATACCAGCCACAGCATAGTCACCTTGGAAGTTGGAGTTGTCGAAGCACTCGATGACGTCGGGCACTTCCTCCAATTGTAAAGCCTCCTTGAGACTATTCAGCACGCGTTTCTGGTGCCTTTCCGGGTCAACCAAGGAGCGTTGTTTCTCCAAGTCAATCTTATACTGCAAGGCGTTGCGGCGCGAGAGGTCGAGGAGTTTGAGCTTGTCGCCACGCTGCGGGATAGTCACCTGCACTTCATCGATGGGATAGTCCAGCTTCATGGGCACGATGATTTCGGGGGCATGGTCACCAAACTGTTGCCGCAAATCGGCGACGGCCAAGAGCAAGAGCTCTTCCGACGTTTCTTCAAGACGACGTTTCATCTCAAAGGAATGGCTCTGCACCACCGCGCCGTCCTTTACCTTCATGTAATTGACATAAAACGTTTCGTCATCATCAATGAAAGAGAACACCTCAACATTGTGAATCGACTGGCTGACCACCGTTGAGCGGCTGCGGTATTCTTCCAAAAGGTCGTATTTCTCCTTAACGAGCTGCGCTTCCTCGAACTCCATACGAGAAGCATAATCCATCATTACCGATTTCAACCCTCGAAGCACCCACCCAAGGTTGCCCTTGATGACTTCCCGGATTTCGGCAATCATGGTGTTGTAATCCTCCTTGGAAATCAGTCCTTCGCAAGGACCATTGCACTTATGGATGTGGTAGTCTAAGCAGACCTTATACTTGCCCTTTTCGACACCCGATTCCGTCAGCGGTGTACGGCAAGAACGCACCTTGTAGACTTGACTAAGCAGGTCCAGCAAGATATGCGCTGTGCGTACCGAGGGATAAGGCCCAAAGTATTCCGAGCCATCGTTGACCTTTCTTCTCGTGAGGAAAACACGGGGGAAGGGCTCCTTCTTGATGCAGATCCAAGGATAGGTCTTGTCGTCCTTGAGCATGATATTGTAACGCGGCTTGTACTGCTTGATCATCGTGTTCTCCAGCAGCAGTGCCTCCGACTCCGAATCGACGATACTGTATTCAAGGTCGGCGATTTTGCTCACGAGGACGCGCGTCTTGCCGAATTGCTCCTTATTGAAATAACTGCTGACGCGTCGTTTCAGGTTCTTGGCCTTGCCCACGTAGATGAGCGTGCCGTTCTTGTCGAAATAGCGGTACACGCCAGGCTTGTTAGGTAGCGCGGCGAGCTTTTGTTTCACTATTTCGGGTAGTTCTGGCATTATTTCTTTTTTTACTATGGCTCATGACTATGACTATGGCTTGCCTTTACGTAGAGGCAGCCATAGTCATAGGCCATTGGCTATTGTCTTTTCTTCATATGGTCCCAGCCTTGGGCTTTGATGGGGATGACATGGTTGTCGGGGGTAATCATCTCGGCCACGCCCTTGTCGTCGGTCATATAGCCGATAACCGTCACGTCCGCCGACATGGTCTGTATCTTCTCGTAGTCCTTCTGGTCGATGGTGAAGAGCAGTTCGTAATCCTCTCCCCCACTCAGTGCCGCCACTGATGGCACGATTTGGAACTCCTTGGCCATCTTATCCGTAGTCGGATCGATGGGGATTTTGTTCTCATAAAGTTGGCAGCCCACGCCCGATTCCTTGCAGAGGTGCAAGATTTCGGAGGCCAGGCCGTCGGAAATATCGATCATCGAAGTGGGTTTGATGCCCAAGGTCTTGAATTGCTCCACGATGTCCTTACGGGCTTCGGGCTTCAGTTGGCGTTCGAGCACATACTCCATGCCTTTCAGTTGGGGCTGCATGTTGGGATTGGAGAGGAACTCCACCTTCTCGCGCTCAAGGATGAGCAGGCCGATGTAGGCACCGCCCAAGTCGCCGCTCACGCAAAGGAGGTCGTTCTTCTTGGCGCCGCTGCGGTAGACGATGTCCTCGTCTTTAGCCATACCTATGACCGTGATGGAGATGACGAGACCTGTCTTGCTGCTCGTCGTGTCGCCACCCACCATGTCAACATGGTAGCGTTCGCAAGCCAAGCGGATACCCGCATAGAGTTCATCCAAAGCCTCGACGGAGAAACGGCTCGACACGCCCAGTCCGACCACAATCTGCGTGGGGGTTCCGTTCATGGCGTAGATGTCGGAGAAGTTGGACACAGCGGCTTTGTAGCCGAGGTGTTTCAACGGGCAGTAGGTCATATCGAAATGAATGCCTTCGATGAGCATATCGACCGAGACGAGGGTGCGGTAGCCTTCGTGGTTGATGACGGCGGCATCGTCGCCAACGCCTTTCAGCGAGGAGGCATTGCGCAAGGGAAAGTCCTGTGTCAGTTGGTCGATGAGGCCGAATTCACCAAGTTCGTCGAGTTCGGTCAAGGGTTTGGGGGAAGTTTCTTGTTCCATAAGAGCTAATTTGAGTTGCAAAATTACAGTTTTTTTCTTAATTTTGCAGCGTCATGACACGCGCAGATTACATAGCACAACACGCCTACTTGTTTTGGTTTACCCCCGAAGCCAAAAAAAGCGAAATCAGCGACAGTCTTTTGGTGGAGACCATCCTTAACTACGGCACGATGAATGATGTCAAGGCTTTGTTTAACCTGATGGGCATTGAAAAGGTTGCTGATGTCTTTTTCTCTGCAAAAGGACGGCAAAAACTGAACTATTTCCCACAGATATACAACTTTTTCACTTTGGTTTTCAACCGCTATGTTCCACAAAGAAATCCTGAACGGCAAGCAAATTGAGCTTTTGCCCTTAATAGGCGAATTCAAGCGAAAATACTACCTCGTAAGAGGCACAGCCATAGCCCTTTACCTCGGCCATCGACGTTCCATAGATTTTGATTTATTCAAATTCACTGCACTCAAACGCAAGAAAAACCTTGATAAAATTCAATCTCATGGCTATAAGCCCATTGTCTCATGGAATGTTGCGGACCAGATGAATCTAATTGTCAATGAGGTAAAGCTCACCTTCTTTCAATATCCTTTCCAAATTAAAGCAGACAATGTTTTTGACGGAATTGTCCGCATCCCCGACCTGTTGGATTTGGCAGCCATGAAAGCCTATGCATTGGGACGACGGTCAAAATGGAAAGACTACGTAGATTTATATTTCTTATTGAGCAATAAGTTCTCTTTGAATGAATTAAGCGACAGAGCATCCTCAATTTATGGAGACTTGTTTTCCGACAAACTATTCCGATCACAGCTATCCTATTTTGAAGATGTTGACTACTCAGAAGAAATAGAGTATCTCATCCCGACACCACCATCCGAAGAGGAAATCAAAGATCGACTGGTTTCCATCTCAACAACCATTGAATTATAGTATACTTTTGCGCTGCATCATACAATTTGAGTCATGAAAACTATCAAAGACATTTACAAGATCGGTGTAGGCCCTTCAAGCAGCCACACCATGGGGCCGCAGAAGGCCGCCCATATTTTCAACGACCGTTTTCCCAATGCTTCCTCGTTTGAGGTGACGCTCTACGGCAGCCTCGCCGCCACGGGCAAAGGCCACATGACCGACAAGGCCATCCTCGACACCCTTCAGGCACCCACCGAAATCGTTTGGAAGCCAGAGGTCATCCTTCCCTTCCACCCTAACGGCATGTTGTTCAAGGCTTTCGATGAGGAGAAAAACCTTCTCGGCGAATGGCAGGTGTTCAGCATAGGTGGCGGCAACCTGGCTGAAGAGGGCAAATTGGATGAGTCGCCCGAGGTCTACCCGCTCTCGAAGATGACCGACATCCTCAACTGGTGCGAGCGCACCGGACGCACTTATTGGGAATATGTGTACGAATACGAGAACCAAAAAGAAATTGAGGACTACATGCTGGAGGTTTGGCAAGTGATGAAGACTGCCGTTGAGCGAGGCCTCCAAGCTGAGGGTGTCCTCCCTGGACCGCTCAACCTGAGCCGCAAAGCCGCCACCTATCACATCAAGGCATCGGGCTACACGCACACTTTGAAGAGCCGTGGCTTGGTATATTCCTATGCCTTGGCCGTCTCGGAAGAAAACGCTTCGGGTGGTGTCATCGTTACTGCGCCGACCTGTGGGTCGTGTGGCGTAATGCCTGCTGTATTATATCATCTCTCAAAGAGTTATGATTTCACCGACCAACGCATCGTCCGCGCCTTGGTGACTGCAGGTTTGGTGGGCAACATCGTGCGCACCAACGCCTCCATCTCGGGTGCAGAGGTGGGTTGTCAAGGCGAAGTGGGCGTGGCTTGCGCCATGGCTGCCGCTGCTGCCAACCAACTGTTTGGCGGGAGTCCGGCCCAGATTGAATACGCTGCTGAGATGGCGCTTGAGCACCACTTGGGCATGACCTGTGACCCCGTTTGCGGTCTTGTCCAGATTCCTTGTATCGAACGCAACGCCTACGCTGCTGCCCGTGCCCTCGACTCCAACATCTACTCCACTTTCTCCGACGGGCACCATCGCGTGTCGTTCGACAAAGTCGTGGAAACGATGAAAGAAACTGGCAAGGACATACCTTCGCTCTATAAAGAAACCTCACAGGGCGGATTAGCGAGAGATTACACACAGATGGTATAAAAACAAAAGAGCCACTCGTGAGTGGCTCTTTTGTGGTCCCACTAGGGCTTGAACCTAGGACCTACTGATTATGAGTCAGTTGCTCTAACCAACTGCGCTATGGGACCGCAAAAAAACAAGGTCAAAGCAAAGATTTCCGCCTTTTTTCTTGCTTTTTGCGCTGCAAATTTACAATTTTGCATCGAATTAGACTGAAAATTTCTCAAAAATGAGCGCAAAAATCAAGAATATCATCTTCGACCTCGGCGGTGTCATCCTCGACATCGATGAAACCATTGTGTACAAGGAACTTGAAAAACTGGGTATCAAGACTTCGGAACTTGCTCGTTCAAAGGAGTTTATCGACATTATGAGCAAATTCGACACGGGTATCTACACCGCCCCCACCTTCCGCAAAAAAACCAAAGCCCTTCTCGGATTAGGGAAAATGACCGACAAGCGTTTCGATGCCATTTGGAACGCCATGCTGTTGGACATCCCCCGCGAGCGCGTTGAGGCTATTGAAAAGATAAAGAAACACTACAAGATTTTCCTGATGAGCAACACCAATGTCATCCATTACGATTTGTATATCAGAGATTTGCAACTACGCTTTGGCTACAACGAGTTTGATGAGCTGTTTCACAAGTCGTATTTCTCATTTGCAGAACATTTGGAAAAGCCCGACCCTCGCTTCTTCGAACTGATTCTTGACCATGAAGGCCTGCTGCCTGAAGAGACGCTTTTCATCGACGACACGGAAAAGAATATCAAAGTGGCCCAGTCGTTGGGAATCAATACGTATCATATCAGTCGTGAGGAATTGGTGAGGAATTTGTTTGAGAATGGGGTTTTGAAGGATGGGGTGGTTTGACTATGGCCTATGACTATGGCTTATGACTATGGCTTATGGCTAGTGGCCACAGGATGATGGGGCTTTGTCTCTTTTCCTTTAGGTTATTCGGGACGAACAGTATTGATTAAACTGGTCAATCTTTTTTCAATGGATTGGACTTCTGTTATAATGTCCTCAAACTGTTCTTCTTTCACGTATTTTAATCTGCTTGCAATTTCCATTTGAGTTTCCACTTCGTATGATGACCCTAATGAAATCTCAAGAAAGTGTGCAAATTCATTTTGCGACCTTCTTGAGCAGCCTTCAGCAATATTAGAAGGAATAGATACAGATGCCCTTTGAAGTTGGTCACAAAGAGCGTACAATTCTTTTCTTGGGAACTGCTCTGTTAATTCATAAACATGTACGGAGAAGTCCACTCCAGCATGCCATACGTCATAATTTCTAAAATTTCTCATAAATCAATGTATTTTAATTGTTTAAACATAATAATCCCATCAAAAAAGCAGGAACCCAAAGCCCCGTTAAAAGCCATAGTCATAGGCCATAAGCCATAGTTAATGGTCATAGTAACTATTAATCTCGTCAAGAATTCCAAACACTTCATCAACCGACAGCGTCTCCATCAGCCGCATTTTGAATGGCTTGAAGTTGGGTAATCCCTTGAAGTACGATGCCCAGTGCTTGCGAATCTCCAATAAAGCAATATGCTCGCCCTTCCACTCGATGGAACGTTGCAAATGAATCTTACTGACGCGCACGCGTTCCTTCACATCGGGCAAAGGCAGTTCCTCCCCCGTTTCCAAATAATGACTTATCTGGCTGAAAATCCATGGATTCCCGTAGGTGGCGCGTCCTATCATCAGGCCGTCCACACCGTATGTATCCTTGTAATACTTTGCAGAAGGGCCGTCCACCACGTCGCCGTTGCCGATGATGGGGATGTGCATACGCGGGTTGTTTTTCACCGCTCCGATCAAGGTCCAATCGGCGGGCTCGCTGTATTTGGTGGTGCGTAGGCGTCCATGGATGGTCAAGGCGGCGATGCCTACGTCTTGCAGGCGTTCGGCGATGTCGACGATTTCGCGGTGCTCGTTGTCGTAGCCGAGGCGGGTTTTCACTGTGACTGGCGTCTTCACGGCTTCCACAACGGCCTTGGTGATGGCCACCATCTTGGGGATGTCATTCATGATGCCCGAGCCCGCGCCTTTCGAAGCCACCTTCTTCACTGGGCAACCGAAGTTGATGTCTATGATATCAGGGTGGGCGGTCTCGGCATAGCGCGCCGCCTCCACCATAGGCTCGACGGCATTGCCGAAGATCTGAATACCTACGGGACGCTCAAACTCCTCAAAGTCCAGTTTCTTGATGCTCTTCACCGAGTCGCGGATGAGACCGTCGGCGGAGATGAACTCGGAATAGACCACGTCGGCGCCAAACAGTTTACAGACATAGCGGAACGGAGGGTCAGAGACATCCTCCATGGGGGCAAGGAGCAGCGGATAATGCTCAAATTCGAGGTGGGCGAGGGGATACACGGTTAGCAATTTAAAGATTCAAGATTCAAAGATTCAAAATTCAAGATTTAAAATTCAAAGATTTAAAATTCAAAGATTCAAAGATTCAAAATTCAAAGATTCAAAATTCAAAGATTAGAGAGTACTTTCGGTGTTTTGCCTTAGTAGCTGGCTCAGGGGCCTTAAACCTCGGGAATCGAAAGTTTTTCACTGCAAAAGTACAAAAAGTGTATCTTTGCGGCAAAATTCATTCAAGAATGAAAGACAATTTATTCACCGAAAGCCTGAGACATTCCGTTGGGTACAGGATTTTTTTGTATTTGGTCATCCTCCTAATCTGCACTATGGTTGGCGGTCTCGTCTCCTTTTTAATGGTAATAGGCAACAACGATAACCTGCTGAAACTTGGCCAAGGCATCAGTTCTGCGCTCATGTTCATCGTGCCTCCCATTGTGTTTTACCTCATCACCAGAAGAGTGAAACCCCTGCAAAACCTTGGATTCAGAAGCGTACAGCCCTTTTGGCTGCTCTTCGTTGGTATCTTGCTGATGTTCGTTTCGTTGCCCATCACCAATCAAATGTCGACATGGAACGAGAGCATGCATCTGGGTTTGCCAAAACTTGAAGACTGGCTGCAAAACATGGAAAAGGCAGCGACAGAAGTCACCGAAAGGATGCTTCGTGTGAACACCATTGGAGGCTTATTATTCAATCTGCTCATCATCGCCTTGATTCCAGCCATCGGCGAAGAATTGACCTTCCGCGGTGTTGTCCAGCAAGCTTTGGTCAAAGGATGCAAGAACGTCCATGTTGGAATCATCCTTTCGGCCGCCATCTTCTCGTTCATCCATTTCCAGTTCTACGGCTTCCTGCCGCGCATGTTTCTCGGAATGCTCTTAGGTTACATGTTCTATATCACAGGATCGTTGTGGATGAGCATTTTGATGCATTTCTTCAACAACGGTACCGTAGTCCTCATTTATTATTTAAACAACAAAGGCATCACCAATGTGGATGCTGAGCACTTCGGTTCGGTAGAGAGTGTGGGACTTGTCTTTGCAAGTTTGGTAGTGACGGTGATACTCCTCGTGTGGAGCTGGAGAAAAAGCAAGAGCATTCTGTAAATAACTCTCACTGGTCATAAAACGAAGAAGGGTGACAGCATGTGCTGCCACCCTTTTCAGTTAATAACCAAACCGAAGTTTAGTTTTCCAAAGCGCTACCTTTCAATGTCGTGTAAGTGATACGGAAGGCACCCACTTTACGAAGCTCTTGCTTCACGTCGGTGACGACACCCATACGGGTATCCTTGTGCACCTTCAGTGCTGTGGTCAGCAGAGGACGGTCGGCTTCGCTACGCGAGTCACGCTCTTTCTGGATCCAGTCGGCGATGTCGGCCGGGCGGGCGAAAGCATCGTCTAATTGGATACGTGATTCGGTACCGAGTTTGTTGTCCTTAGGCGGGCCGATGTAGATGGAACAGACCAGAGCCTTATGCTCGAGTTTTTGGATCTCGGTAGCCTTAGGCATGGCGTTCTTCACCTTCAGTTCAACATCACGCATTGTAGTGGTGATCATGAAGAAGAATATCAACATGTAAACGATGTCGGGCAGTGAAGAGGTGCTCACTTGCGGCACTTCCTTTTTCCCTTCTTTTCTGAATTTACCCATATCTCTATCCTCCTTTAGTTAGATTTATACTCAACGGGCTCAGCCTCACTGACACGTACAGGCACGGCGTCGTTGATAGCTTTGGTTTGATCTTCATTGAGTTGGTCAAGGTGCTTGTGGAATTTCTTCCAAGCAAGTTCTTCCTTCATTTCATTGAAGGCGCGTGCCAACTCATTCTGCACGCTGATATACATAGAATAAGAGGTACCGCGGTCGTTCTGGAGTGAGATAACGCCCTTCGACATGAGCACGTCGCCCACCAGGTCGAAGGTCTTGGTCTCCACTTCAGGAGCGGTCTCGTCGCCAGGACGCGGGGTCATGAAATCTTTGGCGAGGTCTTTCAACTGTGAGATGTCGGAAGGACGGCCATTGACCAGCAACCTGTCGCTCTTGTTTACCATTACATTCATCACGTTTCTCTCCTTAACCTTGACGTCCTCGTCGTTTTGCTCGACGGGTGGAGGCAGACGACGGGTGATACCGTAGTCCACGTCCATGGAGGTCGTCATCAGGAAGAAACACAACAGCAAGAATGCTATGTCAGCCTGCGAACTTGAATTGATTTCCGGAGTTTTTCTTGCCATGATGAATTGATTTTACTTTTTGACTGCCTTGTAGAGCACCGAGAACAGGATGGAGCAGATGGCTACTACAAGAGTGATATAGAAGGCATTAAGGCCGAATTCGACCCATCCGTTAGTCTTGCCTGAATAGGTAACTTCACCTGCTTGATAAGGCACGGAGAAGGCACCCTTCGACATAACATAAGCTACAACTGCAATAACAGCGATTGCAATGACCGCAATCAAGAGTTTCTTTCCCTTGACGCCTTTGACGGCGGCAGTGAAGACGACTGAGATCAATGCGATGACGATGCCAAGTATAACCAAGATGTAGCCCCAATTCAGGAATAAGTCGGTGCGGGCATCACTCTTGAGGTCGAGGTAGAAATAAACTGCCACAGCCACGGTGATCAATGCCAGCAGGCCAAATACCCATTTACCGATGTTTGAAAGCTTACTATTCATGATTGATACTGATTATTTGTGGTATTTTGCAAGGATGTCCATGAACGAGATGGAAGCGTCTTCCATGTCGTTGACGATGCTTTCGATTTTGGAAGCGATGAAGTTGAAGAACACTTGAAGGATGATAGCGGCGATCAGACCGAACACGGTGGTCAACAGAGCGACCTTCATACCGGAGGCAACGACCGTCGGGCTCATATCACCAGCAGCGGCGATGTCGTCGAAGGCCTGGATCATACCGACAACAGTACCCATAAATCCGAACATAGGAGCCAAGCTGATGCAAAGACCAATCCAGCTCAAGCCGCTTTCAAGTTTACCACCGGCCACTGAACCGTAGGAAACGAGGGCTTTTTCAACCTCTTCGAGTGACTGACCGTCCTGATAGCGGATGAGGCCTTGGGTGAAGATGCTGGCCACAGGACCGCGGGTGTCCTTGCAGAGTTGTTTGGCACCTTCAACGTCGCCGTTCTTCATCTTGGCTTCGATACCAGCCAGAAGCTTCTTCGAGTTGGCCGAAGCGAGGGTCAGATAAATAATTCTTTCAATGGAGATAGCCATACCGATCAACAGGATGACCAACACGATGCCCATGAAGCCAGGACCACCATCGATGAATTGTTTCTTGATGGATTCACGGAAAGTCACAGGGGCAGCCTCGTTTGTGACAGCAGGGGTAACTTCTTCGACAGTCTCCACAGGGGCGGGAGTTTGTTCAGGAGCAACGGTCTGTTCCGTCTGCTCGGTTTGCACTTGCTCGTCTTGAGCAACGGCGAGATTGCTGACACCAAAAGTGAAAAGGCCAGCAATCATGAGGAAAGCAATTAATTTTTTCATAGTTTAGTTTGAATGTTTTGATTATTACTGTTATGAATTACTATGTTCTGATGAAACAATCATTACTTTTCTGCGGAGAGAGCGGGATTCGAACCCGCGGTACCCTTTTGGAGTACACACACTTTCCAGGCGTGCTCCTTAAACCACTCGGACATCTCTCCAATACCTTCCAACCCCTCAAACCTTATCTGAAATCGTTGCCAAAAGTACACATTTTTTCATTTGACAAACAAAAATATTTGATTTTTTATTGCAACATTTTTTCAAATGCTTGACTCATAAGGTCAAAGGGTCATCTCTCCACGGATGGATTTCTGCATGATTTCAAGGATTCTGGCTTTTGGCAAGCCTTCTCCGATGAGATACATGAGTTTGGCAACGGCAGCCTCTGTAGTCATGTCGTGGCCACTGATGACGCCAATACGAGCCATATCCAGACTGGTTTCATAACGTCCCATATCCACAGAACCGGCCTTGCACTGGGTGATGTTAAGGATGATGAGTCCGCCATCGATAGCCTCCTTGAGTGCGTCCAAGAACCAGCCTGCAGTGGTGGCATTGCCCGAGCCAAAGGTCTCCAAAACCAAAGCACTGAGATGAGGGGTCTTAAACACGTGACGCACAAAGTCCTCGGAGATGCCAGGGAACAGTTTCAATATTCCGACATTGCGGTCCATCTTAGTGTGCACCTTCAGTTTCTTGAAGTTGGGCTTCAGGATGCGCTCCTTATTATATTTTATGTGGATACCCACATCGGCCAAGTTGGGGTAATTGGAAGAAATGAAGGCGTTGAAGTTCTCCGCGTTGAACTTGGTGGCGCGGTTGCCACGCAATAGTTGGTTCTGGAAGAAGATGCTCACCTCGGGCACAATCGGCGTGTCGTCGTCCTTGGCAGCGGCAATCTCGACGGCAGCCAAGAAGTTCTCGCGGCCATCGCTGCGCACCATGCCCATAGGCAGCTGCGAGCCGGTCAAGACGACAGGCTTGTTGAGGTTTTCGAGCATGAAACTCAACGCCGAGGCCGTGTAGGCCATAGTGTCGGAGCCATGAAGCACCACGAAGCCATCATAATGCTCATACTCTTCCTTTATCTTGGTCGCCAAGCGAATCCAGAAGTCGGGCGACATGTTTGACGAATCGATAAGTGGGTCAAAACTATAGTAATCAATCTGATAGCCAAAGTTCTTCAACACGGGAAGATGGGCATAGATATTGTCGAAATCGAAAGGCACCAAGGCTCCCGTCTTGGGGTCTTGCATCATGCCGATGGTGCCGCCGGTATAAAGCACCAAAATGGAAATCTCTTCGTTGCTTTGCATAACAAACGGATTTTTGTGGCCGCAAAAGTAAGGCTTTTTTTGTCTTGTACGGCAATTTGCGTTATTTTTGCGGCATGAAAGTCATCGCCCACATCCACACCGACTTCCCGACCAAGTTCGGCATTCCGCGACAGAGCGGCATCATCCCCTCGTTGCAGGGACGCATCGTCTTCGAGCCCGAATACCGCAATGCAGAGGCGGTGCGGGGTCTGGAGGACTTTTCTTACATCTGGCTTCTTTGGGAGTTCTCGCAGGCCGTGCGCGACACTTGGTCGCCCACCGTGCGTCCGCCCCGCTTGGGAGGCAACGTGCGCAAAGGCGTGTTTGCCACACGCTCGCCTTTCCGCCCCAACCCTATCGGCCTTTCGTCGGTAAGGTTAGAGCATATTGAATTTGACGCCAAACTCGGTCCTGTGCTCTACGTGACGGGTGCCGACCTGATGGATGGGACCCCCATCTTCGACATCAAGCCTTACATCGCCTACACCGACTGCCACCCCGACGCCGTCAGCGGCTTTGCCTCAACGCCTGCGGAATACCTTTTGGAAGTGGATTTCGCCGAAGAATTATTGCAGAAAGTACCTGAAAACCAAAGGGAAAGCCTCATCGAGGTGCTGGCCCACGACCCGCGTCCGCAATATCACGCCGACCCCGAAAGAGTTTACGGGATGGAATTTGGCGGGATGGAGGTGAAATTCAAGGTGAATCACGATTTGCTTACCGTTTTGGAAATCAGCTGATTCCTTTATCGCGACGACTGTGCCTTCACTGCTGGCTTGAGATAGGCCGGACGGAAGGAAATGTCAAAACGCCTCACCCTTACGAAGGAAGTCGATGGGTTGTAAACGAAATATTTGATTTGCTCGGCCTCGCGGAAAGTGGAATCGAGGGGCAGGGCGAAAGTGGCAAACTCCCACTTCCCGATGCTTTGGATTTGTGAACCCAAATCATAATAGGTGCTGGTTTTGCCTTGCTCCCCGTCTTTCTCGATGACTATTTGGGCATCGTTCAAAGTGTCGGGCTGGAGCATCTCAACCGCAATGTTCACCATGCCCCAATCGGGTTGGAGGCTATCAGCGGGCATGATAAGCGTCTGGCTGTAAGGTCTTTCAACATCCAACTCATCTTCCGAACCTTCGAAGCAATAATGTCCTGCCTCATATTGCAGCAAGCCCAAATCTTGATACTCATTTGGATAATACTGCCTCAGTGCTTGCGCCACCTGATGGGCAATAATGTGTCGGCCTTCGCCGTAATAGTGTTCAGTGGTCCAGTCTTGGTCGATGAAATTCACGTCGCGCACCAGGTCCAAATTGTTCACCACCGTAACATCTTCCTGTGTGTCATAGCGTTGCATCAGATAGTCGCGATTTTGTTTCATCAGAAACAGCAAATCCTTGCCTACCAATTCGTTGGCTTTGTCCACGTTTTCAGCCATCAGGTTGAAGATCAAATGCCAGCCCCTTTCGCGGCACAAGTCGACAATCGCGTCAAAGTCCTTGATGCGCGGGTTGTCGTCGCGGATTTGGAAGGCGTAACTCTTGATGTAATGGCAGGCCAATTCGGTGAGTTGTTGGTCGCGTTGGCCGTCGAAGCCATGCCAGCCGCCCCAAGCCATCGCCGAATCCCATTGGTGGGTGTTGTTCCACTCAAAATCGTATGGGAAATCAAGCGGGTCTTTTTTCCAATGTTTCCGCGCAATCGCGTCCCACTCCTCCTCGCTACGAATAGGGTAAGCCTTGAAAGCCAGCAAGAAACGGTTCATCAATGGCGGATAGTCCTGCAAAAGCACGATTTGTTTCCGAAGCGCCGTTTCGAGGCGGGAGTAAATCCAACCGGCATCGAAAGAGCGGAGGTTCATGGTCACTATCACGGTCTCGACAGGAGCATCTTTCGGCACTTGCTTCAGCATGTTATAATAGGTCTGGGCATGCGAAGCGCTTTTGGTCATGTCGCCCATGCGCACTTTCGGGAAGTAGGCCGAGACCATCGCGCTGATCTTCCTGTGGTCGCTTTCGGCATATCCGTAGGTGTTGTTCGACGACTCGCCCAAATAAACCACCTGACAGCTGTCGGCGACCACCTGACGAGGCAACTCAATAATGTCGGAATGTTCCAACAAGTCCTTCTCGAAGAACCACTTGGTATAGACCCAATTCATGGCCACCAGCAACACTGCAATGATTCCTATGCGTATCAACAACTTTTTCATGGTCAGAACTGGAAATAGATGAACGGGAAACTATTGACACTCGAACACGCGATGACGAGGAAGATGAGCAAGGCATAAATCAGCCATCTGACAACCATCGGTTTGCCTTCGCACCACGCATCGAAACGGGTGTTGAACAAGAGCAAGTCGGAGAGGATGAACAGGGCGAGATAGAGCCAAACTTCGGGCTTGACGGCCAGATTTTGTCCACCGCCAAAATTGGTGACTGCCGCCACAAAAATGTCGCGCATGTTGGCGAAATCGGTGGCACGGAACATCACCCAAAACAGCGTGACCAACACGAAAGTCTTGGCGATGCGGAGCGCGTCAAGGCTGATGCTCAACCACTTGGAGTTGGGTTCCTTGTAAGGGAATCGGTTGCGCAAGGCTTTTTCAAGGATGTGCAGCAAACCATGCGCGAAACCCCAAAACAGGAACGTCCAAGCTGCGCCGTGCCAAATGCCGCTCAGCACGAACACCACCAAGATATTGAACGCCCATCGTCCAAACTTCACCCGGCTGCCGCCCAGCGGGAAATACACATAGTCGCGGAACCAAGTGGAAAGCGAGATGTGCCAGCGGTGCCAAAACTCGGCGATGTTTTTGGCCAAATAAGGCGTGCGGAAGTTGTCGCTGATGTCGAAACCCATCAGTTTGGCGCTGCCGAGGGCGATAGTGGAATAACCGAAAAAGTCGCAGTAAATCTGGAAGCTGTAGAAGGCCATCGCCAGCATCACACTCCACGAGTTGTATTCCGCTGGATTGGCGTACACCTCATCGACATAAGCGCCCAAATGGTCGGCCACCACCATCTTGATAAACAGGCCGAACAGAATGAGCCTCATGCCTTTGGAGATGTTCTCGTAGCGGAAATCTTTATACTCGTGCAGTTGGCGCAAAAGGTTGCCCGGTCGCTCAATCGGGCCGGTGACCAATTGCGGAAAGAACATCACATAAAGCGAATAGTAGCCGAAATGCCGCTCCGCCTTTTGGTGGCCGCGATACACTTCGATGACATAGCTCATGCTTTGGAACGTGTGGAACGACAAACCGATGGGGAGGATGATGTTCACCGAAGTGCGCACATCCAACCCCAACTTTTGGCAAAGCCACACGAAATTGTCGTTGATAAAACCTAAATACTTGAAAATAAACAACACCAGCAGGGTTGAAACCACGCTGATGACGAGGAAAGTCTTCTTCTTTTTGGGTTCGTCGGCGTGTTTTTCCATCAAGATGCCCGCCGAATAGTCGATGATGATGGTGACGAGCAAAATAAGGATATACTTGGGCACAAACCACATGTAGAACACGCAACTTGCGGCCAGCAGCATCAGCCAACGTGCCTTTTGTGGCAGCAGATAGAACAGCAGCACCACAATGGGCAGGAAAATGACGAACTCTATAGAGTTGAAGACCATAAGACCCTCGGTATCAGGTTATTTGATTTTCTTTACAGTGGTCTGCAAAATCTTGTCGCCCTGGGTCCTGTCGTAGACATAAACCATCAGGTAGCACTCGTCGGCGTTATAGCCGGCATTGATTTCAGTGCTATAGTTGAAATGGAAAGTGTCGTTGGCGTCCACATGCAGGTCTTCGAACGAGGTGCCATACGCCCCATTGAGTGTGCCACGGAACACGTTACGGAAATCATATTCCTTGTCGACGCCGCCCGGAATGGTTTGCCAGCCGATGATATGGTCCTCAACCAGACAAACCGTTATGAAGAAATGTCCATCAAGATCATCCAATGCGATGGCTTGGACATCCACCTTCAGTTGGCGGTTAGTTTCGTCATAATTGGGACCCACCACAATCTCGAACGTCTGCTCTTCTTCCAAAGCAGCAGTCACAGGGGCATCGATTTGCGTCTCGTTGAGCGTGTTCCCTTCTGTCAATGCCACATGGTCGACAGTAAACAAGGGGTTGGAGTTATTGTTGTTATACCATTCGGTGCCTTCGTCGGTGAGGAAATCGGGGAAACTGCCCAGAGGCTGAGCCAAGTATCCGGCATGGACGCTCATGATGAAGATATGATCCTCATCCAATTGATGTTGCAGGTTATGGGCATGCTCAGCAGCGGCGGGGCAGTTGACGCAACGGGCTCCAGTGAAGTCCTTGATAAGCACCGTCTTGCCCGTAGGCTCCATATTGCTGCCTTCCAGATCGACCGTCACCGTATAAACTGCTGTTGTGCCATTCTGGGCGGTCACGGTATAGGTCACGGGGTTGGAGAAGTCTTGAGCCACACCTGAAGCGGGTTCCACCGTAGCGCCTTCCGACACTTCAATGGTGGGAACCAATTGCGTGACGTCGGTTTCGGCGGGAAGCAAAAATGAAATCGCACGCGCGATTTGGTCAATCACACCGCTTTCGTCCAGAGCATCGAAGCGGAACGACAGGATGCTTTTCTCGTTGTCGGCATCGTGAACTATGGCCTCCACCATATACTGCGACGTGGCGCCGCTCAAGGATGTGACAGTGTAATAGACGGGGTTGGTAAAGTCTTGAGCCACGCCCGATTTAGGCTCGATGGTGGCGTAGTTCGAAATGACGATGGTCGGCGTCAGATGGGTCACATCCGTTTCTGCAGGGAAATCCAGCCTCACCATCTTGTTGTCCTCGTCAACAGTGCCAGAAACACTGTCAACTCTAAATTCCAAAATAAATCTCTCGTCTTCAGCACCTTGTATATAAGGTTCTTTTTCGACATCGCAGGCATTCATGAACGCCATGGCAGCCAGCAAAGCCATACCTATTCTTAGTATTCTTTTCATTGTTCTAATCATTAGGTTGAAACATCAATTAAAAACTTGTTGAAACAGTCAAGGAAACGCCACTGGAGGCGGGCACGGTACGGCACACACCGCCCACGCAGACCACGCCTTCGCTCTGGCGACCTGCACTCAACATGACGCGGGTTGCATCGTGGATATAGGTGATTGTACCCGTGAAGTAATGGTCGCGGTATTCCTCGACGGGGTTGCCATAGTTCCACTTGTCGGCGATGGAGAACGACCAATGCGGGTTGATGGAATACTCCAGCAGAGCGAATGCCCAATCGCCACGCTTCTGGTAATCTTTCTTCTCGCTCTCTTCCACTTCATAGCCCTTGTGGACTTCGTTTTCCCATAAGCCTTGCAGTTCGAGGCGCAGGCTTTGCTTCTTGTTGATTTTGTAGGTCACGTCCAAGAAGCCGATGTTAGCCTTCACGACAGGCGAACCGGCATGGCCTTCGATGGTCTCGATGTCGTAATACAGGTTGATGTATTGTGCGGTGAGGTGCCAGTCCTTGCTGATTTTCTTGTCGACTTCGAAGTTGATGTCGCGGAAGAAGCGGTGGTCGCTGACGGCGAAGAACTTGGAAGTGTTGCCCAAGGTGCCGGCTTGGTTCAAAGCCATCGTGTTGCCAAACTTGACGGAATCGCGGACGATGTCGTTCACTTGGCTCATGTTGAATGCGAGCTTGGTGCCGTATTTGCCGCCGAGGGCAGTGCCTTTCGGGATGGTGTAGTTGATCTGCAACTGGGCCGCCATCTCGCCGTTGGGCTGGGTCGAATAGGTGTACATCGACGGCAGGCTGTGGGTATGCGTATAATTAATAGGAGGAATGAAGTTGATGTCGAGGTCGTTTTGTTTGCCCGTGTACATTGACTTGAAGCTCATGTTGTCGACACGTTTCACCTGCAGGACGGCGCCAAAGCCTTTCTGGGAATAACTCAAAGAGGAGAGCAAAGCGCGGCCTTCCTTATAGATGAAGTTGTTGATGGCCGATGGGTCGTTGATTTTATAGGCATACTCGGTGCTGAAAGCCCAGTTGCCATAGCCCAAGTTGATGCGAGCTGCGGCAGCGCCCACATTCTCGGGGATGGTATAGAACGAGCTCAGGTCATTCTGCTTCTTGCTGACGAAGCTGCCGCCCAGGCTCATCTTGAACTCCGAATCGTTGAGCGAAGCTATGCTTTGGTTGAGGTCCCATTCGGCGTCAACGCCACGCACGATGCCACGTTGGTCATCGTTGTTCATGTCGCGCTCCAAATAAGGCGCCCAGAAATAGCGCTGACGGCCATAAACCGCTTTCAAGGTCACGCCTCGTGTGGGACGCAACACTATTCTTGCGCCACGGAGGGCATTGTCCATGCCCAATGACCATTCCTCGTAGGTGCGGAACACGAAACCGCAGCCAAACTGATCGTAGATATCGCCCACGGTCATCCCGATGAAGCCGTTGTCGTAGGTGGCAAAGAAATTGGCCAGGCCCAGACCATTCAGCTCGCTACGGAAGCCATTCAATTCGGGCAAGAAAGCCTCGAAACGGATGCCTGCGGAGAAATTGCCGTTGGTGTAGTTCACCTTTCCAAAGCCATTGATACCGAATTTCTTGCCATTAAGGTCGTTGATGCCGATGCCTTTGTCAAGCATATAGTATTGCGCATCGGTCTGGAAGCTTCCGCTTACCTGACTGTTTTCCATAAACGACTGAGCACTCGCCTTGAAACCGATGGTCAAAGCGAGTGACAATACAAATAGTATATGTTTTCGCATAAATGATTATTTTGACTTCGAGACACGGGACTTCGAGACCTCGGGACAAACCCAAGTCTCGTGTCCCGCAGTCTCATAGTCCCGTGTCAAATAATTACTTTTTCTTCTTAGCCACTTTCAGGATCTCTTCATAAAGGTCTTCTTCGCCGCCTTCGATATAGCCTGTATGCTGGTAAACGAGTTTGCCACTGCCGTCGAAGAGGAAGGTGTGCGGAGGATTGCTCACATTCATGGCACGCTTCAGGTCACTGTTCACGTCGAGAAGGATGTCGAAATCCCAGCCCTTGCCTTCCACCATAGGCTTCACCTTGGCGGTGGAACGTGAGTCGTCGATGGAAACGGCATAAATCTTCACGCCTGTTTCTTCCTGCCAGTCAGCATAAACATCATTCAAGGCATTGTGTTCCTTGATGCAGGGGCCGCACCAAGTAGCCCAAAATGTGAGGACGATAGGATTGCCGTTGTTCGTCAGCTTGGCGATGTTCACGTCCTTGCCGTTCAAGTCCTTTAAAGTCACATTCGGCAGATCCGATTTCGATTGCGCATGAAGGCCTGTCACTACCAGAGCCATCAGCAGAAGTGTCATAAGTTTTTTCATTGGATTTAAAGATTTAAAATTCAAATATTTAAGATTTAAAGATTCAAAATTCAAAATTCAAAGATTCAACATACCTCATACCTCATTCATCATTCTGCATTCTGCATTCTACATTCTACATTCTTCATTCTTCATTCTACATTCTTCATTCTATCTTCGTACTATAATCGTACTATAATCCTACTATAATCCTACTATAATCGTTCATTCTTCCTCAATTTGGCAATACACTTCAAGCAGTTTGCAGTATTTTTCGGCCCTGATAGCCACCTTTTTGATGACGTTAGGAATCAGGACACATTCGCCTTGGTTTACAAATATCGCGCCACTTTCCCAGTTTAGGGTGAATTTTCCTTCCAAAGCAATCAAAATCACGAATGAATCGAGATTGGAGTAGTCTTTTTCCATCTCGCCTTGCAACTGAAGCAGGTTGGTGACGAAGTACTGGCAATCCACCACGGGCACCGTCTTGTTCATCACATTGGGCACCTCGATCTTGTAGTTTTCGGGCATCGTCCCGTCGATGGCCTCCACCGACTGCGGGATATGCAACTCGCGGCGCATCCCCGCCACGTCGATGCGGTCCCAGTCGTAGATGCGGTAGGTGGTGTCGCTGGTCTGTTGTATCTCGGCCACCATGATGCCCGGGCCAAGTGCATGGACACGACCCGCGGGGATGAAAAACACATCGTCTTTCTTCACCTCCTCGTGGTTCAGCACCGATTGCAGCATATTGTCCTTCAACACATTGACATAATCCATCCGCGTCATCTCGCGGTTGAAGCCCATGACGAGTTCGGCATCTTTATCGGCCTGCATCACATACCACATCTCGGTCTTGCCGTTGCCCAAGTCACGTTTTTGGGCCAATTCATCGTCGGGATGCACCTGCACCGAGAGCCAGTCATTGGCATCGATGATTTTCAGCAGAAGCGGGAATTGCTCGCCGTATTTGTCGAAGACGCTCTCGCCGACCAAGTCGCCCATGAAGGTCTCCACCAGGTCGTTGATTTCATCGCCCTCGAAGTCGCCGTTGGCGATTTCGCTCTGCTCGTCCCAGATGCCTGAGAGCAACCACACCTCGCCGCAGTTGGGCAGCGGACCGTAGTCCATGCCAAGCACTTCCTTGATTTTACGTCCGCCCCAGATCTTATCTTTGAAGATGGGCTTGAATTTTAGGGGATAGAGTACTGTTTGCATTGCGCTTTGATAATTTGGGTGCAAAAATAATGATTTTACTGAATGATTTATTATTTTTGCAGCAAAATAAAGGTTAATGTACACGGAAAAAGATGCCATATTAATGTCAATTCAAGCATTGGGGAAGAAATTACTGCCCTCGGATGCCCGACTCATCTTGTTTGGTTCACAAGCACGCAATGATGCACATGAAGAATCGGATTGGGATTTACTTATTTTGCTTAATGACAAATATTTACAGCAAGATAACTTTGGCAATTATGCTTATCCGTTCGTTGAATTAGGCTGGGAATACGGTACCTATTTCAGTCCCAAAATCTACACCTATTCTGAATGGGACGATAGAAAAGGAACACCATTCTATGAAAATGTTAACAAGGAAGGGGTGATACTATGCTAACAGACGAAGAAAGAAAAGCATTGGTTTCCAACAAGGTAAGACGTTCTCGCGAAACATGGAACGAGACTAAAGGAATAATAGAAAGCGGCTATTGGTATGCAGCCGCAAACAGAATGTATTATGCCTGCTACTATATGACATCCGCTTTGCTTCTTAAACACGGAAAAAGTGCGCATACACATGGAGGCATTATCGGACTATTCGGTCTGCATTTTATCAAAGCAGGAATTGTTTCCTCAGAATTAGGGAAATTCTACAGTCAATTGTTCGAATTACGACAAACTGGCGACTATGACGATTGGAAAGTGGTCACAGAAGACGACATTAAACCTCTAATTCCTACGGCAGAGTTGTTTCTTAACACTTTGGAAAACCTTATTAAAGACGACGGTTATTTGGATTAAACTGAAATGCAAAACCTCATAGAATTAAGACATATCCTTCACGCCCACCCCGAATTATCAGGGCAGGAGGCCATTACAAATAGAGTTTTGAACGAATGGGTGAAACAGGCCCATCCCGACCAAATCATCGAGAAAATCGGCGGTTATGGCTTGGCAGCCGTTTATAAAGGCGCGAAACCAGGCAAACGCATCCTCATCCGAGGCGACATCGACGCATTGCACATCCCCGAGCCGAACGACATTCCCTATCGCTCACAAAACCAAGGCGTTTCGCACAAATGCGGTCACGACGGCCACGCCACCATCCTCTGCGGACTGGCGCAATGGCTCGGCGAGCAACGCCCCGACCAAGGCGAAGTGGTGTTGCTCTTCCAGCCCGCCGAAGAAACCGGTCAAGGCGCACAAGCCATACTCAGCGACCCTCAGTTTGAGCAAATCAAACCCGATGTGGTTTACGGGCTGCACAACCTTCCCAGCTTTGAGAAAGGCAAAATCATGGTAAAGGAAGGTTGTTTTGCAGCGGCTTCGTTCGGCTTAAAGCTCGTTTTCGACGGTCGCACAGCACACGCCTCGCAACCTGAGACGGGGCATAGCCCTTCGGAGTTATTGGCACAACTCATCCACCATTTGGAGAAAAAGCGCGAGCAGCTGAAAGCCGTGAAGCCCCTCACCACCTTCGTCATCACGCATGCCATCTTGGGCGAAGAGACCTTCGGCGTCGCCCCTGGCCATGCCGAGATTTGGCTCACTTTGCGCAGCTTCAACGACCGCAATCTTGAACTGATGTCGAAGGAAATCATCGAGTTCTGCCGCGCCAAGGCCAAGGATTATCTCTTTGAATTCAGTTTCTCAGAACACGAAGCCTTCGCCGCCACCAACAGCAACGACAACTGCGTAAAAACCATAGAACAAGCTGCCAAAAACCTTGAATTAAATCTCGGTCATCTTGACGAGCCTTTCCGTTGGTCGGAGGACTTTGGAAGGTTCGGGAGCGTCTGCCCCATCGGCTTCTTCGGCTTAGGATCAGGTTTAGAGCAACCTGCCCTTCATGACCCGATGTTTGATTTTCCTGACGACATTTTGGAGACAGGAATGTGCATGTTTTGGGAGATTATTCGGTTGGAGTTGGAAAAATAGCGACAAATACCTACCTTTGCCCCGATAAAATCGCAAAAGCCATGGAATCAAGCGTCAACAACCCGTTAATTATCCGTTGCAAAAACTGCGGGGGGCAGCAACACTTTGACATCGCAAAACAGCACTATATTTGCGAACATTGTGGCTCAACCAACGAATTGAACTCGCAAAAGGCGGATTTCAAGAACTGGAGGAAAATCCAGCAACAGAAAGTCAGGGAAGGTATCAGCCATGTGAGGACTTTTGCTTGTCCCGCTTGCGGTGCACACACCTTAGCCGCCGCTGACGACGCCTCAGCGATTTGCCCCTTCTGCCAAAACACCATGATCGACGCCGAGTTTGCGGGCAACGACCTGCCCGAGATCATCATCCCTTTCAAAATCACCAAAGAAGAGGCTGAAAACAAACTGAAGGCATGGCTCGCGGAAAACAAAGGCAACAAGGCGGCAAAGGTCATCGAAGACAACCTGAACCGCTTCACGGGCTGCTATCTGCCCTATCATATCGTGCGCGGCGCCTTTAACGGCGACATGGCCATCGGCCTTCAGGATGGCACAACCACCCATTATCCGTTCCGAGCCTATTTGAGCCATACCGCAGTGAATGCCTCCCAAGACTGGGGCAACCTGTTTCTCGACGGCATCGAACCTTTCGACTTCAGCGAGACTCGCGAATTCGACTTCGCCTTCCTGAATCACCAGAACGCCAAGATTCAGAATGTGGTTGGTGACGCATTGAACGCGCGTGTCGAAGAAGAAACCCGTGCAGAGCTATACCAAAGCCTAGCTAAGAAAGTGCGCACCAAGGAAATGGACGTCTTACTCGATGACAACGAAAACGAGTCCATCCCTGCCCTCATGCCCGTGTATCTGGTGAAATGCGAAAACGGTGTGGCAGCGGCCGTGAATGGACAAACCGGAAAGGTATCCATCGCTACCGGAAAGCAGAAGAACCTCACCAGAAATTGGTGGCTTTGGCCTACCCTGGCCACCTTGGTAGTGGCCCTTGTGTCGGGGTTGTGGATGGGAGAGGCGCTGTCAGGCGGTGCCATCGCCTTGGTGTTTGGTCTCGTCTTCTTCGCCGTAGCCCACAACCGCCACCATAAAGAGATCGTCCAAGAGATTATCACCATGCCCGAAGAAGAGAACCGACACAATGACACCCAAACTGAGTTCTTCGCCGACTTTGGCAAAGGCCCCGTCCCCACCGAGTTGAAGTTTTTCACTCCTTCGCGTATCATCAAGTTGATTGTCGGATTGTTGGTTGTCACCTTTCTCCCGCTGCTGATTGCCATTCCGATACAAATCCTCAGGGGGCTGCCGCTTTCCGACATTCAAATCGGCTATGGTGCGGCATGGTACATCACCCCGGTGTTCATGGCCATCGTGCTCGCCGGAGGAGCCGCCAAAACGATGATGTATGGGGAGCCCTTGTACTATGAAAAACAGCCTAATGGAACATTGAAAAGAAGAAAGTTGCCGTCACAGCAGAAGTTCTCTTTGAAACAAATATTCCCTGGCCTTAAAAAAGCGGGATCTTCAAAAGCAAAGGTTAAACTTCCACCAGGATGCGCCATCTTGCTTATTCTTTTCCTCCTGATTGGCAGCGTGGCGGCCATGCTCTCATGACCGTCAGAAGAGCTGGGACATTTCACTGATGATGGCCCGCGAATAAGCATTGGCCACCTCAACGATGAACTTGCCGAAGTCGACGCGGGCGTTATGGTCGGCGGTGTCGCTGATGGTGCGAATGACGGTGAAGGGCGTACCAAATTCCAAACAGACCTGAGCCACGGCAGCGCCTTCCATCTCGACGCATTGGATGTCGGGCAGCAAACCCAAGATTTCCTCCCGTTTTTCATTGCTGTTGATGAACTGGTCGCCGCTGGCGATGTCGCCGAAATGCAAGGTCGGGGCCAGGTTGAATTCCTTGACGGCCTCCTCCCCCACCATGTGTTCCACGCCTCTATCCAGCAAACGTGTCACCGCCTTGCCTGCCAGCTCGGTCAGCTCAGGGTCACTGTTGACATATACTCGGTTAAGCAAGGGCAACTCGAAGCGCGAGATGATGGGACGGGCGTCCAAGTCGTGCTGCACCAGACGTTTGGAAATCACGATGTCGCCCACCTTGAGGCCTTCGGCCAAGGCCCCTGCCGTGCCGATGAAGATCAAGTCCGTCACGGCGAACTCTTGTATTAATAAGGTAGCGGTGATGGTGGCGGCCACCTTGCCCCATTTGGAGAAGGCCACCACGCAGCGCACGGTGCCTATCTTGCCCACCACAAACTCACGGTTGGCGATTTTCACTGTCGTTTTTTCCGTCAGCAGGGCTTTCACCTCGTCGATTTCTTGCGCCATGGCGCCCAGGATGCCGATATTTCTGGTCATGATGTAATATTTTAAATTGCAAAAATAAAAAATCTTACCTTTGCAAAAATTTACGGAATGAAGAAAATTTGCATTTTTTGTGGCAGCAGTATGGGCTTCGACCCGATTTACCGCCAAAAGGCAGCCGAATTGGGCCACGTCTTAGCTGACAACCACTGCGAGCTGCTCTATGGAGGCGGCAATGTGGGCCTGATGAACATCATCGCCGAGGTGATGAAAGAACGCCATTGCAGGATTGTCGGTACCATCACACAACATCTGCTCGACATGCGCGTGGGCCGCCCCGACATCGACGAGCTGATAGTGGTCGAGACGATGGCCGAACGCAAGAAAATCCTCGAGGACATGGCCGATGCCTTCATCGCCATGCCGGGCGGCGTAGGCACCATGGACGAGTTCTTCGAGGTGATGGTGCTTAGCCAGCTGCGCGTGTTCGACAAGCCCGTCGCCCTCTTCAACGTAAACGGCTATTACGACCATATCGTCAGCTTCCTCGACCGCGCCACCCGCGACGGCTTCATCCACCGCGAGCACGCCGACAACCTGATTGTCAGCGACGACCCTTTGGCACTCCTCGAAGGCATCGAGAACTTCAAGCCCGTGGAGCTGAAGAAATGGGTAAGTGAACTCAAGGAACAAGTGAAATAGTGGGGAGTTTAGAGTTTAAAGTTTAAAGTTTAGAGTTTAGAGTTTAGAGTTAATACCAGTCCCGTAGGGACGACACATCTATAAGCAGGCGACGTAAGTCCCTGCTCTTAAAACAACAAGACCATGATCATCATAGGAATAACAGGAACCCTAGGCGCCGGCAAAGGCACCATCGTCGACTATCTCGTCAAAGAGAAGGGCTTCGTGCACTACTCGGTGCGGGCCTACATCACAGAAGAATGCCAACGCCGCGGCCTCGAGGTGAACCGCGACACGCTGACCCTCGTGGGCAACGACCTGCGCGCCGCGCACTCACCCAGCTACATCACCGACCAGCTCTTCGAACGCGCCAAGGCCGAAGGCAAGAACGCCGTCATCGAGAGCGTGCGCACCCCTGGTGAGATCCATTCACTGCGCGAGAAAGGCGAGTTCTACCTCTTCGCCGTCGACGCCGACCGTAAGATACGCTACGACCGCATCTACCTCCGTGGCTCGGAGACCGACCACATCGACTTCGACACCTTCGTGGCTAACGAGGAGCGCGAGATGACCGCCACCGACCCCAACAAGCAGAACCTCGGTGCCTGCATCAAGGAGGCCGACTTCGTCTTCATGAATGACGGCTCCATCCCACAGCTGCACCAGCAGGTGGAGAAGGTGCTGACCCAGCTGCATGTGCGTCCTTCGTGGGACGACTATTTCCTCAACCTGGCCGACACCGTCAGCGAGCGCGCCACCTGCAACCGTGGCCGCAGCGGCTGCGTCATCGTGAAGGACAAGCAAATCTTAGTGACGGGCTACGTAGGCTCGCCCCGCGGGCTGCCACACTGCGACGATGTGGGCCACCTCTTCCGCAAGACCATCCATGAAGACGGCAGCGTCACCCAACACTGCGTGCGCACCGTCCATGCCGAGCAGAACGCCATCTGTCAGGCCGCAAGGAGAGGCATCGCCTTGGACGGCAGCACCTTATACTGCCGCATGACGCCCTGCCGCACTTGTGCCATGCTCATCATCAACTGCGGCATCGTGCGCGTGGTGTGCGAACGCCGCTACCACGACGGCGCCGAGACCGAGGAGATGTTCCGCCAAGTGGGCATCACATTGGAATACAAATACGACGAGGTGCAGCAATACGAGGGACAACGCTGCGACAACACCGATCCGCTGAAATAAACCAATCAAAACAATAGTCACTATGATATGAAAAGACATCTATTCCTAATCTTGGCGCTGGCTTTTGCCATGCCCAGTGCCCTTCAAGCGCAAGCCTCGCGCGACCCATGGGAACTCGTGAACGCCTTCTCATGCTCAACAGGCCGCCAACATGGCGTGGTCTATGACGGCGAGTACATCTACACGAGCGCCTGGGGCAAGTCGTCGACGGTGCTTTCGATGTTCTACAAATACGACCTCGACGGCAACCTCATCGATGAATTCGACGTCCCCGGCATCGACAACTCCGACAACTACATGCGCGACATGACCTTTGACGGGCAGTATTTCTACGGCTGCGACGCCCATTCCAGCGCGATCTGGTGTTATGACCTCTACAACAAAGCATTAATCGGGCAAATCAACACGACCTTAGGGGAGCTCGGCACTTGCACCTACGACCCTGTCCACGACGCGTTTTGGGTTGGCGAGAGAGCTACGGGAAACAGTCCCAACCTCCATCTCGACCTTAAGCTCGTCGACCGCAACGGCGCTGTCATTCAGACGGCCACTGCCCACAACCTCGGTGGACACACCGTGCATGGCACAGGCTACTTCACCGACGAGAACGGCGCAGCCCACCTCTATCTGTTTGCCGTGGAAGGCTTCACCGCCCATGTCTTCGACTATAACATCGACGACGACACCATGAATCCTGACTACATCTTCGACTTCTCCGTCACCCCTGGCTGGGGATATGCCTGTTCCGCTGGCGGTGCCTTCATCGGCGAGCTGGATGGCGTGCCTTGTTTCTTCGGCGATGTCGACAAGAGCCCCAACCTCATCGGCATCTATGCCTTGGGCGATTACACTCCCGTGCCACCCGAGCCACCTGCGGGCGACCAATTCTACGACTTCAACGACGGTTTCCTTCTTTGGACCACCATCGACGCTGACGGTGACGGCTACAACTGGGAGCTGAACCGAAACTGGAACAATCCTTCAAACAACTACAGCTTGGCCTCCCAGTCATACGACAGCTATCTTGAGCTGCCGCTGACCCCCGACAACTATGTGGTCTGTCCCTTCAAACTCACCTACGGCCTCATCACCTTCAGGGCTTGTGCCCAAGACGCGGCTTACCCCAAAGAGCACTTTGGCGTGGCCGTCTCCACAACAGGCAACACCGATGCCGCCGATTTCACCACCATCTGGGAAACCACCATGACCGCCAAGGAACAAGGCGCATGGTATGAATACGCCATCGACTTACGCGAATACGAAGGACAGGAGATTTGGGTGGCTTTGCGCCACTTTAACTCCACAGAGCAGTTTATGATTGTGGTTGACGACATCACCCTTTATCGCGAGTGGGATGACGTGGCCGACAACGCAGCAGACAGGCTCTCCGTCTATCCCAACCCAACCACCGATCGCGTCAGCGTGACAAGCGACGACACCGTGGAGCTTTACGAAATCTACAACATCACAGGTGCTTTGGTGCGCCGCCAGACCATCGGCCACGACACCTTCGACATCGATGTGCGTGACTTGCCTGCTGGTGCCTACCTTCTTAAGGTCTGCACGAACAAGGCAGTGCAAATCAAGCGTTTCGTGAAGGAATAAGAGATTTCATTCTTACCCATATTGAAAATGCGACAGTTTAGACTACCGCATTTTCTGTTTTATACCTTCTTCCCTACCAACCTCACAATCAGCCACAACACGGCAAAGCCCATCAGGAAGGCCACCCATGAGGGCAGGCCCAATGCGGTGGGCAAGACACCCAACAGCACCGCCACACCACCCACGGTGAGCGCGTATGGCATCTGCGTCTTGACATGCTGCAAGTGATTGCAACTCGAGGCCAGGGAACTCATTATCGTAGTGTCGGAAATCGGGCTGCAGTGGTCGCCCATGACGGAGCCCGCCAACACCGAGGCCACCACATTGTAGAACAAAGGCATGGTAGCATCGACGGACAAACCCTGCTCTTGGCAAAGCAGCCACGACGAAGGCAAAATCAAAGGATAGAGGATGGCCATCGTGCCCCATGAGGTGCCCGTCGAGAAGCCAATCAAAGCGGCCAAGAGGAAGGTCAACACAGGCACGGCCACTGGCGACAGCGACCATTCCACCAACAAATGCGAGACAAATTCAGCTGTGTGCATATCCTTGGTCACCAAGGCGATAGACCAAGCCATCGTCAAGATAAGCACCGCGTTGAACATGGACTTGAAACCCTCCACCATCTCCTCCATAATCTTCCCAAACTCCATGTCGCCCCGCAGCAAGGTCATCACGATGGCCGTGAGCAGCGATGACAACGATGCCCAAAGCAAAGCCAGATAGGAATTGGCCGCCCCGATGGTCTCTGAGAGTTTGGGGAAGAAACCCGTCCCAGCTTCATTCCACACCGAAGCGTCATAGCCCGTGACAACCAGCCCGATAATCGTGCCAAAAATCAACACCGCCAATGGAATCAAGGCATCGATGATATGGGCAGGCTTTGCCACCATGTTGGATGTTTCCGTTTCCATGGCCGAAGCCATACGCGCCTTGCGCTCGGCGGTCAGCATCGGGCCGAAGTCGCGCCTGCTGAGGATGATCATCAGCACGAAACCCAAGGTGAGGAAAGGATAGAAACTATAAGCCAAAGAATTGAAAAACACCGAATAGGCCGCGGTTTCCAACCCGATGACCTTGATACCGTCCTGGATATAACTCAGCTCCGCCCCAATCCAAGTGGTGACAAAAGCCACGGCCACCACAGGGGCGGAAGTGGAGTCGACGATATAAGCCAACTTCTCGCGAGAGACTTTGAGTTTGTCGGCGATGGGACGCATCGTGTTGCCCACCACAAGCGTGTTGGAATAGTCGTCAAAGAAGATGCAGAGGTCCATGAGGAAGGTCATCAGCTGTCCGGAGCGCGGGCCTTTAGCTCGACGTGAAAGCCAGTTGACCACGCCCTGCATGCCGCCATTGGCCGTGATGATGCGCACCATGCCACCGATGAGCATGGTGAAGACAACAATCTTTACATGGTCGGCATCAAACAAAGAACCCACGACATAGGTATCCACAACCCTCAGCATCCCGCCACCCAAAGCCGCGGCTGGACTTGCGCCACCGTAATAGGCCATGAGGAAGGTGCCCGTCATGATGCCGACGAAAAGCGAGGAAATCACCTCCTTGATGAGCAAAGCCATCACGATGGCCACCAAAGGCGGCAAAATCGACATCCACAAGGGCATTGATCCAGCGACTGGGCCCAAAATATTCAGCAGCACGATGCCCAAAACCAAGGCAATCAGCACTGAAAGGACTATCCGTTTCCTTTTCATAGGCATAAAATGAGGTACAAAGATACAATTTTTTGAAGGAATTCCGTTATCAATGACAATTTGGTCTTATTTTTGCAAGCCGAATCATCTTTGGTAATTATCAACATCAATACAAAACCTATCAAATCATGAAGAAAACCCTCATCATCGCATTAAGCTGCCTCGTAGTTCTGTTCGCAGCATGCAAGAAGAAACCCGTCGAGCCTACGCCCGTTGACTACACCGCCAACTATGTCGGCAACTACATGGGACAGTTCACGCTCACCATCACATCGATGAACAACAGCGCGGTGTCGAACATGAGCTTCCCCATCGACAGCATCAAGATGGACATCGCCAAAGGCACGGAAACCAACGCCATCACTGCCACGGTGACCGTCGACAACGAGTCGCACCAAACCACTGGCACGGCCACAGCCGACAAAGCCGACTTCGGAACCGTCCACCTCGTCATCGACAAGCCCGACCAGCATTACTCATTCAATTTGGACCTGAAGATGGAGGGATCCAAAGCCGCGAGCGACACCTTGAACATTGTCGGCTCCTTTACAGGCAAGGGGGCTGCGGAAATCATGGGACAGGAACAGATTTTCGACGAAGTGTCGGGTACCTTAAACGGAAAACTATTAAAACAATAACTTAAAATTCATAACATCATGAAGAGATCAACTTTATTTTTGGCTTGCTGCATCGGCCTGATGTTCTTCGCAAGTTGTAAGAAAGACCCTGTCGCACCTACCATCAACGTCATCACCGACACGGGCTATGCGACAGAAAACACACGAATCTTTTCGGGCGACATCATCAAGGTCGGCTTCAACGCCACGGGCGAAAAGCTGACGAAAATCGAGATTACACTGACCCAAAACGGTACTGTAATCAACTCCAGCCAGGCAGCCATCGAGAATCAGACGAGCTACAGCCACACAGCTACCTTCACCGTTGAGGCTACCGGCACCGTGACCGTCACCGGCACCGTGACCGACGCCAACGGCCTGAACGCCTCCAAGAGTTTCAACATCATTTATAACGAGAAACCCAATGCCAAGTTCTTGGGCCACTATGAAGGCAACGCCTTGGCCACGGGTTCGATGGAGGCAGAAATCACTGGAATTGGAGCGCAACCCGTACACGACGAGTTCACCGACCGCGAAGTGCCTGTCATCCTCGACCTTACCGGAGGCGAAAACATGAATGAAGTCGTGGGCACCTGCAAAATAAACGACAGGGAAATGACCTGCAAAGGCACTGTCGATGGCAACAAGCTCGTTTTCGAAGCCGTCAACGATGTCTTCACGTTCGAATATAATATGGGCCTCATGACCATCAATCCCGAAATCAATGTCACCTACAGCATCGTTGGAACCCTTGTTGAAAACCAACTCAACCTCGAAGGTACCTGCACAGGCAATGGCGACTTGAACTACGGCTTATTCAGTGGCACCATCAAATTAGAATCCACAGTCGGCGGCAGTTTGAACAAAATACAATGACGTTGACGACACAAACAACAAAAAAAACGGATGGCCGATGGTCATCCGTTTTTCGTTGGTAGCGGGGAGAGGATTCGAACCTCCGACCTCCGGGTTATGAGCCCGACGAGCTGCCTCTGCTCTACCCCGCATCGTGTCAAAATTTCAGTCGATGAAATTTTTTCGTGCCTGAAATCGGCTGCAAAGATAATAATTTTGTTTCTTTGCAAGGCCAAAATCAAGGAAAAAATTTCATTATGAGTCATAAAGCAGGCTATGTCAATATTATAGGTCGCCCGAACGTGGGCAAGTCCACCCTGATGAATCAGCTCGTTGGCGAGAAAATCTCCATCATCACCTCGAAAGCGCAGACCACGCGTCACCGTATTTTGGGCATCGTCAACGGCGACGACTTCCAAATCGTCTTCTCCGACACCCCCGGCATCATCAAGGACCCGGCCTACAAGATGCATGAGGTAATGAACCAGTTCGTCAACGTGGCCCTCATTGATGCGGACCTTATTCTTTTCGTGGTCGACATCACCGACAAGAAAGTCGAAGAAAAGACCGTCGAAAGGCTGAAGACGACCGACATCCCTGTCTTTGTGCTCATCAACAAGATTGACCTTTCCACACAGGAACAGGTGGAACAAGCCGTGGAGCAATGGCGCGAGACCTTGCCCAACGCCACCGTGTTCCCGCTCTCGGCACAATACAACGCCAATGTGGAATTCATCTTCAAACAAATCTTGGAAAAACTGCCCGAATGCCCGCCCTATTTCCCCAAAGACGAGCTCACCGACCGCTCGATGCGTTTCTTCATCACCGAGATCATCCGCGAGAAGATTTTACTCAACTACCAACAGGAAATCCCTTATTCCGTGCAAGTTGAAGTGGAAAGCTACGAGGAGAGCGAACACCGCATCCACATCCGCAGCATCATCTATGTGGCCCGCGAATCGCAGAAAGCCATCATCATCGGCAAGGGCGGCAGCGCCATCAAGAAGCTCGGGATGCAGGCCCGCGCCGACATCGAGGAGTTTACGGGAAAGAAAATCTTTTTGGAGCTGTTCGTGAAGGTTGATAAGGACTGGAGAGATAATGAGGCTGAGCTAAAGCGGTTTGGGTACGAAGCGTAGTAAACAAGCCTCCCATGTCATTCCTGCGGGGGCAAGTGCGTTGGAGGGAAATGCTCTGCATTCGACGTAGTCAATCTATGGGAGGCGGGGCAAAGAAGGTAAAAACCATGAATGACGGCATCAGAAAGCATAGATTCCATGCCCTCGCACAATCCAGCGCAGGAATGACATGCTTTCTGCTGCCTGTTTCAACGAGCCTGCGCGGGGATGACATAGCTGTTGAGGCCTGTTTCAACCTAAATGACACGTCAAATCAGCCTCCCATGTCATTCCTGCGGGGGTATGTGCGCAAGAGGGAATCTATGGGAGGCGGGGCAAAGAAGATAAAAACCATGAATGACGGCATCAGAAAGCATAGATTCCATGCCCTCGCACAATCCAGCGCAGGAATGACATGCTTTCTGCTGCCTGTTTCAACGAGCCTGCGCGGGGATGACATAGCTGTTGAGGCCTGCATCACTCAATGAAAAGATGACATACCTGTAGAAGCCAATCGTCGCATGCGCCATTGACTCCGTCGAATACTTCATATTTCAGCATTCATCATTCCTAATTCCGCATTCAAAAAATGTGTACCTTTGCAGCCGATTTTAAATTCAAAGCATTATGTCAAATATTGTAGCAATTGTGGGGAGACCCAATGTGGGAAAATCGACGCTGTTCAACCGTCTGCTGAAGCAGCGCATGGCCATCGTGGAAGAGACGAGCGGCGTGACGCGCGACAGGCATTACGGCAAGAGCGACTGGAATGGAAAGGAATTCACCGTCATCGACACCGGCGGCTATGTGGTTGGGTCGGACGACATCTTTGAAGAAGAAATCCGCAAGCAGGTGGACCTGGCCATCGAAGAAGCCGATGTCATCGTCTTCATCGTCGATGGTCGCGAAGGCCTGCATGTCCTCGACGAGGATGTGGCCGTCATCTTGAGGCAACAAAAGAAACCTGTTTTATTGGCTGTCAACAAGATAGACGAACCTAATAAAGAAGTTTTGGCAGGTGAGTTTTATGCCTTGGGTTTGGGCGAGCCTTGGCCGATTTCAGCCATGACCGGCACAGGCACAGGCGAGCTCCTCGACAAGGTCTGCGAGCTGCTGCCCAACAACACCACCGACTTCAACACCGACCTGCCCAAGTTCACCGTGGTGGGACGGCCTAACGTAGGTAAGTCATCCTTAATCAATGCCTTCCTCGGCACCGACCGTCACATCGTGACCGACATCGCCGGCACCACCCGCGATGCCAACTACACGCGTTACAAGGCCTTCGGCATGGAGTTCATGCTCGTCGACACGGCCGGACTGCGCAAGAAGAGCAAGGTGGAGGAAGATATCGAGTTCTACAGTGTGCTGCGCTCCATCCGCGCTATCGAAGACAGCGATGTGGCCATCCTCATGCTCGACGCCACACAAGGCTTCGAGGCCCAGGACATGAACATCCTTCGTCTTATTGAAAAGAACAAGAAAGGCCTGGTTATGGTCGTCAACAAGTGGGATTTGGTCGAAAAGGATTCCAACACGCACAAAGCCTACGAAGAGCTGATTCGTTCCAGGACGGCACCTTTCACCGACTACCCCATCATCTTCACCTCAGCCATCAACAAACAACGTATCTATAAGGTGCTGGAGACGGCGCATAAGGTCTACGAAAACCGCGAGCGCCGCATCCCCGTCCGCGAGCTGAACGACAAGATGCAGGAAATCATCAATTCGGTTCCGCTGCCGACCGCCTCGCGTGGACGTTTCCTGAAAATCAAGTACATCACCCAGCTGAAGAGCATTTCACCGCAGTTCATCTTCTTCTGCAACCTGCCTAAGGATGTTAAGGAGAACTATAAGCGCTTCTTGGAAAACAAGATCCGCGAGACCTGGGACTTCAATGGTGTGCCGATTCAGTTGATATTTAAAGAGAAGTGATTTTATGGGATTGGCCTGCGGCCAAGAAATCTATCAAAAATCGGAATTAAAATCTTCCAAAATATAACTATTTGATTTTCAATGGATTTTTTGAATTGATTTTTCAAGATTTCTTGCGAAGCAATCCCAATAAAAACAAAAAAATGGCTGAAGAAGAAAATATCGTCCGAATGGACAAATGGCTGTGGGCGGCACGCCTATTCAAGACGCGTTCGTTGGCGGCTGATGCCATAAAAGGCGGCAAGGTGAAGATGGACGACAACCCCGTCAAGCCCTCGCGCGAGGTGAAAGTGGGCGATGTCATCCAAGTGCAGATTGAGCAGTTGCACAAGGTCGTGGAAGTGAAGACTGTCGTCAAGAACCGCGTCTCCCCCAAGCAGGTGCCCGAGGTCTACAACGACCTTACGCCCAAGGAGGAATACGAGCGTATCGAATTCATGCGCGCCTACAAAGCCGAGTGGCGCGATCGCGGCGCTGGCCGTCCGACGAAGAAGGAACGACGGATGATTGAACGGCTGAAGGACGAAATGTAAAAATACCAAAGGCGACCCCAAACGGAGTCGCCTTTGTCATTCAAGGAAAGCAACAAGTGCTATCTGCTAATATGTAAGTTTCTGTTTATCTTGTGCTTTTTCCTTTTGTTTAGTTTATTATCTATTGTTGTTTCATAAGATTGCAAAGTCATCAAGACTTATCACATTAAAGTTTGGAAACGGTGAATCAGCCGCTTCCTGAAAATGGTTATCATTGGTCACAATATAATTTGCCCTACAAGCAAATGCACAATCAACGAACTTGTTGTCATCCAAATCCTTGGTAATGATTCTCCATTTGAAATACGGGTCCTTTCTTATCACATTACGAGAACGAGCGATGACTTTCATAAACAAATCAGCAGCCAATGGTGAAGCCTTCATGCGTAAAATCTCTTCGTATTCAAGAAGTACCTCGTTTGAAATACACAAAACATAACCGAATTGCAGAAAGCTGTCGAACAAGAAATGGTACTTGCTCTTTGCTCCAAGTATCTGCAACAAACAATTCGTATCGATGACCACATGAGGCTGCGTCATGGCAATCAATTCCTATAAGGAGTACGAAGATGCTCATCTTTCAATTGGTCAAGAGCTTCTTGATTTAGAGTTCCATTATCCCAAAGTCGATTCATTTCTCGCTCCAAACGGCGAGCATAAAACAATCTAAGAACATCCATCAAATCGTTAACCTCTTGCTCGTCTGTCGCACCCGCAAATGATTCAAGAATCATCATTTGGGCTTCATTCATTGTGTTCAACTGCATCATTTCCTTATTTCATTATAGGTTTTCGCCTGCAAATATAAACATTTTTCTCCCAATCAAAGGTTTCGTTGCATTAATCACCAAAGGCGACCCCAAACGGAGTCGCCTTTGTCATTCAAAGACAGCAACAAGTGCTATCTGATTATAATATGCCTTTTGTGTTTATCTTTTACTTATTACTATATTATTAGTTTTCAATATGTTATATTTATTTCCCTTCAATTATTAGCGCCCTTTCACTTTGCATGTCAACCAATATTTTTCTCTCTTCAGGTGTCATTGCAATAAATTTACTGCATCATGTTGAACATTCTCATAAAAAGGCGTTGCCCGATAAGATTGCCATTCCTGCTCGGTGTACATAATCGGATTGATTTCCTCGCCCAATTCGCAGCCTAACAAAACAAAAGGATAACTTACCGTATCGTAATCCGACTGGGTAAGTTTTTCCTTATTAAGGATGAGGAGTATGTCCCAATCCGAAAAGGCATGAGCGGTCCCGTGCGCCCGAGAACCGTAAAGCCATGCTTCACCTCCCGAGGGGACAACCTCCAACGCAAGTTGCTTAATATCCGACAAAACGTTTTCCATGGTTTTTGTTATTTCACACTGCAAAACTACACATTTTTTCCAAAACAACAAATTAATAAACATGTAGAGACGCGCCATGGCACGTCTCTACAATGTCGAATCGGAATTTTCATTCTACATTCTACATTCTGCATTCCCAATCACACCATCAACGCGCCCACAAGGCCCAAGATAGCGTAGAATTCGGGAAGAGCAGCATAGATCAGCGTGTTGGTGAACACGTCATGACCTTGGCTCACGCCCACGATACCGTTGGCGCAAACCTGTCCCTGACGGATGGCGGAGATCATGCAGACCAAGCCCACGCAGAGGCCCACACCAAAGATGACGAGACCATTTTCAGGAGCAGCCTGCATCTTGCCCAGCAGCATGAAGAAGGCCACGAAGCCGTAGATACCCTGGGTGGCCGGCAGTGCCGACAGCACCATGAAATTACCCGATGCCTCAGGGCGTTTCTTGAGGCCGCCTTCAGCAGCGTTGCCCGCCGTCGAAGTGCCGATTGAACTTCCGATACCTGCCAAGGCCAACACGAGGCCTAAACCGAGATAACCTAAAATTGTTGCTAACATAATGTTGATTGTTTATTTGTTGAATTGTTTAATTGTTGATTCTCTTTTTTGACTTCGGAACTCCGGGACTTCGAGACTTCGAGGTTTGGTTCGTCCCGTAGTCCCGCAGTCTCGTAGTCTTGTGTCCTATGATTGTAAAGGTTTATACCTCCTGCCTGTGCCTTCGTAACCGGAGTTTTTGAAGAACTCGAGGAAGTTGAGACGCAAAGGATGCACGAAGGCACCCAAGACGCACATCGCGACGTTCAGCGTGTGGCCAATCACCACGATGAGGATGAAGGCCACCCAACCGAAACCGCCGTCGCCCAAAGCCTGAACGCCGATGGCATTGAAGGCCTCGCCGAGTTTGGCACCCGCCAAACCCAAGGCATACAAACGCAGGTAACTCAACACATCGCCGAGCAAGCCCGTGGCTGTGTTGTAAGTCTCCCACAAGCCCGAGCCCACATTGAGCAAGGGGTTGCGGTGCAGGTCGTTGAGGAAGAAGATGCCTAAGGCCGACAAACAGCCTATGACAATGACAATCCACTTCGTCAATGCCTTGTCCATCACGCCCATCAAGGCGAGACCGCCCACAATGACACCACCTACAATAAGTAGTGTCCAACCCCAAGTACTCAAGGAGTTGGCAAAGCCTTTCACCTTGGTGCTCTGGTAGGTCTTGACAATCAAGGCGAGACAGATGTGGACGATACCGACGAGCAAAGCCAGCACCATCGTGCCGTCATAGCCTGCAATCTGCGAAGGTAGCATAATCTTCTTCACCCCTTCGGGTAGCCAGCTCCAGTTGAGCATATCCACGGAGAAGAAGGTATGGAACAGGAATCCCACCACAGTGGTGGCGATGCCCAATGTGATGCCCAAAGGCGCAATCTTGCCCAGCACCTTCTTCAAGGCAAGGCTGGCACCGATGAGCACCAAGCCATAGCCCATATCGCCCATACAGAAGGCGAAGAAGAGCATGAAGAAGATGGAGATGAACACCGTTGGGTCGAATTCATCGTATTTGGGTCGGCCGTACATGTCGGTCAGCAACTCAAACATCGATACGAACTTGTTGTTTTTCAGCTTGATGGGCGGGTTGTCATCCACTTTTGCTTTATCTTCGATATAAAAGACTTGCTCCTTGTCGAGCATGTCACGCAAGGCGGGCTCGTTCACCGCGGGTGCAAAGCCCTCAAAGACCGTAATGTAGTCCTCAGCGGCTTTCTCGCCTGCAGCATGGGCCAGATGCAGGTCAAGTTTCGATAGGGTCTTGTCCAACTCGGCTTGCAGCACAGGTTCATGCCATTTCAGTTGGGCCAAGCGATGTTCTTTCTCTTTCACCTGCGCCTCCAAGTCGGCAATCTGCTTCTCGATGGCGGCATAGTCGCGGTCGGGAGCAGGCAGTTCTTTCAGCGGGAAGTCGTAGTCGTCGGAATCGGACACGACCACGAAATAACTATAACCGCCAAGATTCGAAATCTCGCTTAGTGCATATTGTTCCTTCCATGCGGGGTCGATGGCTTTCGCCTTGTAGAAGTGGAGCTTCAATCCGGTTCCCTTGAGGCGGTCGAAGCTCTTGGCGTCGAACTTGCCCCAAGGCACCAACTCATCCACGTCCTTGCGGAGCTGCGGCAGCTGGGCCTCGATGGCTTCCTTGTCACGCACAGTCTCCATCACCTCCACGGCAAAGTCGGTAGGCTTCTGGCCTGGGTCGTCGGCCTTCTCAACCATCTTCAAGGCGGCAAGTGCTTTGCGGTAAATCTCCGCACGAGCCGACAGATTCTCCGATTTATCGTCGATGGGCTTCAGCGAGCGGGTAATATCCACCACGCCCACCGACTGCAGCTTCTCCAAGAAGGCATCGGCGTCGCCGCTCATGAGGATGAAATCATATTTCGTCATTTCAGTTACCATGTTCTGCCTCCTCTTCTTCCATGTGTTTGTTTTTCACGATTTTCTGCGAAGCCTTGTCGAGGTTCTCCGCGTCTTCCATATATCGCTTGATCTTACGTATGGCTTCGTTATAGCCAGGAATTTGCACCTTCTCGTAAAGGTTGACTTTCTGTGTGGTCTTCTTCCTTTGGTAGTCGAGGATGCGACTCACCTCGGTATAGACCTCCGACTCGATGCCTAGCTGTGCCAGATTCTTCAAGATTTGCACGCCGTCGGCATACCACATCGGCTTGGTGAAGAGGTTGATGTCTTTCACGTCGAACAGCACCTCCTCCAAGGCCGGCACGGGCACGCCCGCAATCTTCTCGGTCTTCAGCTTGACATCGGTCACCGAAATCAGTCCTGGCTCAAATTCATTCCAAAGCCGGGCCATATACTCATACGACTTGAGTTCGGCCTCTAACTGTTCTACAAGCCCCTCCGAACGCTGTTTGGCTTTCTTCACCTCAAGACGCAGCGCACTCTCCTTGCTCTTCAGCGTGGGCAAGGCTCGTACTCGCGTCTTCAGCTGTTTGTTCATCTCATTCAGCGAGGTCTTGTTATATTGAAATTTGATGGCCATTGAATCGATTTAAAGATTTAAAATTTAAGATTCAAAATTCAATATTGGTCACTTCGCAGGCTCTTTCCAGTATTTCTCAATGAGTTTCTCCTTCAGACCCGTCTCGGCCTTGGTGAAGTACTTGCCGAACAACTCCCAAGCGGTGTCGAGCATCTCCATAATCGGAATGTTGACGTCGATGGCAAGGAGGCGCGTGGCGTATTCCTTGGCATAATCGAGGCAGCGCAGGTCGTAGTCGCTCAGGTCGAAGCCGTTCTCCAATTTGGTTTTGGCGTTGGCGGCATCAGCATACAAACGCACCGAAGTGTTCATCACCGCGCTGTGGTCCTCACGGGTCTTTTTGTTCTGGACATGTTGTTTCAGACGCGAAAGCGAACGGAACGGGTCGACGATGACTTTGCCCGAGTCGGGGTCAGCACGGAGGTACAACTGTCCCTCGGTGATGTAACCCGTATTATCGGGAATGGCGTGTGTGATGTCGCCATCATTCAAGGTCGTCACTGCGATGATGGTGATGGAACCACCCGAAGGCAACTGCACAGCCTTCTCATAAATCTTGGCCAAGTCAGAATAAAGCGAACCGGGCATGGAGTCTTTGGAAGGAATCTGGTCCATACGGTTGCTCACGATACTCAGAGCATCGGCATACAAGGTCATGTCGGTGAGCAGCACCAAAACCTTTTCGTTCTTGTCGACAGCAAAGTATTCCGCCGCAGTCAAAGCCATGTCGGGAATCAACAGACGCTCGACAGGGGGCTGGTCGGTGGTGTTCACGAAACTGACGATTTTGTGCAAAGCACCCGCACTCTCAAACTCGTTTTTGAAAAACAGGTAGTCGTCGTTGGTCAAGCCCATGCCGCCGAGGATAATCTTATCCACATCGGCGCGAAGGGCCACCATGCTCATCACACGGTTGTAAGGCTGGTCAGGGTCGGCGAAGAACGGAATCTTCTGGCCTGAGACCAAAGTATTGTTCAAGTCGATACCGGCGATACCCGTTGGAATCAGCTCTGAAGGCATACGACGTTTATATGGGTTCACGGAAGGACCGCCTATCTGGCGTTTCTCGCCCTCCACGGCCGGACCGCCGTCGATGGGATCGCCGTAGGCGTTGAAGAAACGGCCTGCGAGGTCATCGCTTACATTCAAGGTAGGCGGCTCACCAAAGAAGGTCACTTCGGCATTGGTCGGGATGTTTTCTGTGCCGCCAAACACCTGCAAGGTGACGCTGTTGTCCTTGATTTTCACCACCTGGGCCAAACGGCCGGCCACATAAGCCAGTTCATCGTTAGCCACGCCTTGTGCCTCAAGGGTCACGGTGGCCTTGGTGATGGCTGTCAGCTTCGTATAGATGCGTTGAAAGGCTTTCTCACTCATGTTTCAGTTCCTCCTTAAGCTGGTTCAAGTATTTGTTGAATTGTTCCGACTCGTATTCCGAGTAGTTCATCTGGCGGCAGATGTTGATCAGACCTTTGAAGTAGTTCATGCACTCCTCGAAGTTGTCGAACTTGAAGCTACGGTCGCAAATCTCAAGTATCAGGTCGAGCATGAACTTCTGGCGTTCAAAGGGCGAGCAACCGTCAATATCGTCGAAAGCGTCTTGCTGAAGTATCACATAGTCGATAAGTTCCGACTTCCAGTATTGCTCATGGTACGACATCGGCACACCGTCGTCGCCCAAGATGTTGATTTGCTCGTAGGCATCCTTACCTTTACGGATGATGTATTTCGTCTTGGTCACCTTGTCGACCCAACCTTTTTCGATCTTCTCGTCGAGATACTCAATGATTTCGGGGTATTCAAGGTATTTCGAATAGGAGTCCACGGGGTCGACGGCGGGATAACGCTTCTTGTCGGCGCGGTTCTGCGAGAGGCCGTAGAAGCAACGGGCAGCTTTCTTTGTCGATTCGGTAACGGGTTCCTTCAAGTTACCGCCTGCGGGCGACACCGTTCCGATGAAGGTGATGGAGCCCGACTGTCCGTTGTTGAGTTTCACATAGCCTGCACGCGCGTAGAAGTTGGAGATGATGGCCGAGAGGTCCATCGGGAAGCCGTCCTGACCGGGCAGCTCCTCCAAACGGTTACTCATCTCACGCAAGGCCTGTGCCCAACGCGAGGTGGAGTCGGCCAACAGCAGCACCTTCATGCCCATGGCGCGGTAATATTCGCCAAGGGTCATGGCCGTGTAGACGGAGGCCTCACGGGCTGCGACCGGCATATTCGACGTGTTGCAGATGATGATGGTACGCTCCATCAGCGAGCGACCCGTGTGCTTGTCTTTCAGCTCGGGGAACTCGGTGAAGATCTCCACGACCTCGTTGGCACGCTCACCGCAGGCCGCCATGATGATGATGTCGGCATCGGCTTGCTCAGCGAGGGCGTGTTGCAGCACGGTCTTGCCGCAACCGAAAGGTCCGGGAATGAAGCCCGTGCCACCTTCGGCGATGGGATTCAGTGTGTCGATGGTACGCACACCTGTCTCCATCACTTTGAAGGGACGTGGCTTCTCCACATAGCCACCCACGGCCACCTTGACGGGCCATTTCTGGGTCATGTTCACCTTCACCTCCTCGCCTTCGCTGTTGGTCAGCGTGGCAATGGTGTCGGTAATCTTGTATTGACCGGCTTTGGCCACCGACTTCACGGTGTAGGTGCCCTTAAAGTTGAACGGCACCATGATTTTGTGGGGTAGCCAGCCTTCTTTGACTTCGCCCAACCAGTCGGCGGCAACGACCTGTTGTCCAGCCTTGGCGAGAGGCGTGAAGTCCCAAAGTTTCTCTTCGTCGAGGGCCTTGGTGTATTCACCGCGTTTCAGAAACACGCCTGCCATGGTGGCGAGGTTGTTCTGCAGGCCGTCGAAGTTGCTCGAAAGCAAACCAGGTCCCAAGGTCACCTCAAGCATGTAGCCTTGGAATTCCACCGGGTCGCCAATCTGGAGGCCACGGGTGCTCTCAAACACCTGCACGGAGGCCTTGTTCCCGTTCACCTTGATGACCTCTGCCATCAGCTCGACGCCGTCGAGGTCGATGAAGCAGATCTCATTCTGTGCCACAGGGCCGTCCACCTCCACAGTGACGAGGTTTGCAATGATTCCTGTAACTTTTCCTTTAGTATTCATAATTTAAGATTCAATATTCAAAATTCAATATTTAAGATTTTATGGTTCGACTTAATACATTCGATTCAATTACTAATTTCACGGCGACACCCAACAAAATCGCGATGCCAAAACTCAACAAAGTGCCGACCAGAACGTATTCCGACTTCACAGTATCTGTTTCCCTAAATCTCAGCAGCGACTTGGCAGCCAACAGAAAACCGATGGCCTCATATTGCCCCAACATGACAAAAACCAGTGTAAGCATTCTTTCAACATTGCCGATGACATGACCAGCATTAGGCAAATTATCTTCTTTGCCGCCGTCGGGAATGGAGATTTTCGCATCCTTGAAGATGTTCTGGATGAAGAAGTTGGCTGGACGCAGGCAAAACACGAATGCTACAATCCACATCAGCACCTTCGTTTCAGGCAACCATGTTGGCAACGCAATCGTACTTACCTTATTAAATAGCATTACCGCCGCAACAATGACCGCCAAATGCAGCAACTGGTCAATAAAGAATGCGCCTTTCAAGTTCTTGCAAACCGATTTCAAGCCATCTATGACAAGATGCAATACCGCAATCAGCAAAGCAGCCCACCAATAGCCCACATTCAGCGAGAACAGCCAAGCACAGGCAAAGGTAATCAGTGCATGAATGTACAAATGCCTCGACTTGAACGCATTGTCGGCCTTGCTCTTGCAGGATTTTTCCGTCTGCAAGTAGAAGTCGCTGACCAAGTGCGCCAAGAGTTGCAATATGAGGAGTTTGCACATCATTGTTCGAAGTTCAGTTTTTCATAATAATTGAGAGCCGATTCTACAGCTTTCCATCCTGCCGAGTTGCTTCGTTGATTTACAGCAGATTGTTTTATGTCTAACATCCCTGCTATCTCTTTTTCATTCTTTCCTAACAGCCTATAATATAGGATCTCATTTTGGCGCGAAGTTGCATTTCTCAACAGCGTATCAAGCAAACCCACCATTACATCCACATATTCTGTCAACAACGGATTTGGGCAAGCAAAAAACATACTACGTTTGATTGACAGTTTCTCTTTAGATGCCTTTTCCAACAATCTTCCTGAATTATATATAGCTTCTCCATCCAAAATATCTTGTTTTTGGTCAGCAATACGCATCTCACCAATGCCGATCGCCAATCGGATGCCATACTTTCTAAACAATTCTCGCCGAGCATTGTTTTCTTTTCCCCACGCAAAAGTTTTCTTCACCAAAGTCTTCAACAGTAAGGCAACCCTAAGTGCTTCATGCGGGTCATGCAAGAAAATCTCCACCGAATCACCCTTAAACAACCGCCCCCAGTCATTTTCTTGCGACTTTTCCGAGAGTTCATCAAGGAAACTGTGTATCTCCGATTGCAAAAGTGTCAATTCCTCCACGCTTAACGATGTGGAAGAAATAATGTCAGCCGAAATAGTTGCCCTTACCATATTTACTTTTATCGTTTTATAAGGCTCAGAACTTATATTTGTCATTTATAAGGCTCAGAACTTATATCTTTCCATTTATAACCTCTGAAAGCTTAATTTATTGTTTATAACCTTTAGAAGTTACAATTTTCCTCCTCCACTTAAATCCAGATTCGCACTCGTGCCTCTAATCTCCTGAACCAGTTTCTTGAACATCTCCTGTCCCTTGGCAGCGTCAAGCTCAGCCCAACGTTGGACGGTTTTCGCTTTCACCATAAAGGCAAGGATGGCGTTCATGTTGAAGTAGTCCATGCGGGCGATGTCGGAGGCTTTTTCCCATTTCAGTTCGTCCATCTTTTGCTCGCGTTCCACGAAGTCGGCGTCGGCGAGGATTTCCTCGATCTGCTTGGCTTCCTCAAAGTCGGCCTCGGGCAACTCCACCATGTAATCCTCCCCTTTCTTGCCAAGGCGTTTGGCCAAGTAGTTCACCTTCATGTTGCGCAGGCGACCATCGAAGTCGAAGTACTCACGGATGAAACGGTTCTTGCTCTTGGCGGCTTTGTCGTAAAATTCGGCATTGAGTGTATCCTCGTTGAAGCCTTCCTCCATGAGTTCGACCAGTTGTTGGTCTTTCTCGGAAAGCAGCTCCATGATGGACTCCTTGACAGCGGCATAATTGAAGCCCGTGTTCTCAAAGCCCGAGGTTAGTTCCGGCAAGCCGGCCACGATATAGACATAGTTATCCATCAGCCGAAGAGGATTTTCTTGGTGGCGGGACGCAGGTAGTTGGCGATAAGTTGTGTGAACTCCTCATCGGTGAACTGCAACATGTAGCCGCCTTCCTTGGGCGAAACCTTGAAGCCGCCGTTCATCTTCTTGGAGTAGTCCACCTTTACCTCGCCCTTGAATTGCTTGGCGATTTCGTTCTTCACGAAAGGCTCCACCTCGGCCTTCAAGGCTTCAGGGAGGATTAGGTCAAGGTCGACAGGCGATGCATTCTGCGGGTTAAAAGCTTTCACAACACTGGCAATCAGCTCCTTGACGAAAGCGGCATTGCTCATATTGGCTTTTACGCCTTCAGTGGCGGCCTTGGTCACCAGCATCTTTTCGATTTCCTGTTTCGTCACGGCGATGCTCTGCGTGGCGGCCATTTTCACATCGGCAGTCACCTTAGTCTTCAGTTCCTCAGCCTCTTTGTTGGCTTGGGCGATGATGTGATCGGCTTGCACTTTAGCATAGGCCACGATGCGGTCGGCCTCAGCCTGGGCCTTTTGCACGAGTTCCTCACCGTCATGTTTTCCCTTCGACAAGCCTTCCTTATAGAGCTTGTCGGTCAATTCTTGCAGTTTGTCTTGCATAAATTTATATGTGTTGCTTTGTTTAGTTTTTGCTTTTGAAATCAGGGGGCAAAATTAGGGAATCCCTTCTTGAAAAAAAAGAGAAACCCCAAAAAAAACTGATGTCAAAGAATCGAAATACCTTTTCGGGACTTTTTTTTCCTTTTTTATCAAATTCTGCGAAACGGAAAATAATATTTGATAAATTTGCCGTTTGATTTTCAAGAAATAAAAACAACACAGATACAACATGTCAAAAGGAACTATCACACAGATTATCGGCCCCGTGATTGACGTCTACTTTGAGAACGGCGAAGCCGACCTCCCGAAAATCCACGATGCCCTTGAGGTTGTCAGGCCCAACGGCAAACGCGTGGTTTTGGAATGCCAGCAGCACATCGGTGAGGACTCGGTGCGCACCATCGCCATGGACTCCACCGACGGCCTTATGCGCGGCATGGAGGTCAATCTATTGGGCAAACCTATCTCCATCCCCATCGGAGGTCAAATCAAAGGCCGTTTGCTCAACGTGACGGGCGACGCCATCGACGGCATCGGCAACCTCGACCGCTCGACGGAATACCCCATTCACCGTGAACCGCCCAAGTTTGAAGACTTGGCCACCTCGAAAGAGGTGCTTTTCACCGGCATCAAGGTCATCGACCTGCTGGAGCCCTACCTGAAAGGCGGTAAGATCGGCCTCTTTGGCGGCGCAGGCGTGGGCAAGACGGTGCTCATCATGGAGCTCATCAACAATATCGCAAAAGGATATAACGGCTACTCGGTGTTCACTGGCGTGGGCGAACGTACCCGTGAGGGTAACGACTTGCTCCGTGAGATGATCGAGTCAGGCATCATCAAATATGGCGACGAATTCGTCAAGGCCATGGAAGAAGGCGACTGGGACCTCTCGAAGATCGACAAGAAAGCCCTCGCCACCTCACAGGCCACTCTGGTGTTCGGCCAGATGAACGAGCCGCCTGGGGCACGTGTGAGCGTGGCCCTGTCGGGCCTGACCGTGGCCGAGTCGTTCCGCGACGAGTTGGACGATGGTGTGAGCGACATCCTGCTCTTCATCGACAACATCTTCCGTTTCACCCAGGCTGGTTCCGAGGTGTCGGCCCTGCTTGGCCGTATGCCTTCGGCTGTGGGTTACCAACCCACCTTGGCCACGGAGATGGGTCAGATGCAGGAGCGTATCACTTCGACCAAGAACGGATCCATCACCTCAGTGCAAGCCATCTACGTGCCTGCCGACGACTTGACCGACCCTGCACCAGCCACCACCTTCTCGCACTTGGATGCCACCACCGTATTGAGCCGTAAGATTGCCGAGTTGGGTATCTACCCTGCCGTTGACCCGCTCGACTCCACCTCGCGCATCCTCGACCCGAACATCATCGGTGAGAAGCACTACAACACCGCGCAGCGCGTCATCCAGTTGCTGCAACGCAACAAGGAACTGCAGGACATCATCGCCATCCTCGGCATGGAGGAGCTCTCGGAAGAGGACAAGATTGTCGTCCACCGCGCTCGTCGTGTGCAACGTTTCCTGTCGCAGCCTTTCCACGTCGCCGAACAATTCACCGGCCTGAAGGGCGTGATGGTGCCTATTGAGGAGACCATCAAAGGCTTCAACATGATCATGGACGGCGAGGTCGACCAATACCCAGAGGCCGCCTTCAACCTGGTGGGCACCATCGACGATGCCATCGCCAAGGGCGAAGAACTGCTGAAAAATGCCAACGCTAATTAATTAAGGTGAGATGAAAGTAGAAATCATATCACCGAGCGATACCTTGTTTGAAGGCGAAGCCAGTGCCGTCACCGTGCCGAGCAAGATGGGACCTTTCACCCTGCTTGAGCACCATGCTGCCATCGTCGCCATCCTTGAGGCCGGCAAAGTCAGCCTCACCGATGCCAAAGGAGAGCATCATGAGTTTGCCATCAAGGGCGGCTTCACCGAGAACCACGACAACCACCTGACCATCTGCGTAGAGTTATGAAAAAGGATGTATTGACAAAATACCTTGCGGTCTTCTTGCTGCTCTGCCTCGTGCTCGACGGCATCCTGCTCTGTTTCTTTGCCGACAAGCCATGGTGGAACAACTGGATGATCACAGGACCCAACCTCTTCATGATCTTGGGTGCCTTCTATTGCCACCTGATGAAGAAGAACGTGGACGAGCACCCAAACAAGCTCACATGGCTGCTGGTCTACAAAGGCATCAAGCTGGTGCTCACCATTGCCATTTTGGTCCTTTACATCCTCTTCGTCAAGGAAAGCAGCAAGGTTTTTGTCATTATCACAGCCTCCACCTACCTCATTGCGCTGGTAACGGAAACCTGGGTCTACAACCATTATATCAAGAATCTGAACAAAGAAAACAAAGCATGAGAAATGTTTTGAAACATAGTATCCTAATCCTTTTCCTCGCATTGCTGACGCTCACACCTGGCCGAAGTATTGCGCAGGAAGCCGAAGAGCCTGCGAAGGAGAAGTTCGACGCCAAATCGTTCATCTTTGGCCACACGGGCGACAGCTATTGCTTCCATATCACGGAAATCCATGAGCACCCCGTCTGCGTGTGGCTGCCCGTCATCGTCAAGTGCAAGGACGGTGGCAGTTGGCACTGCTTCTCCTCGAAGCACGTCTGCGAGCTGAAGGACGGCGAGACCTTCAACCACAACGGCGCCAACTTCTACATTTCGCCTATCAATGCCGACAAATACCCGGGCAAGCTGGTCGAATTGAAAGCCGACGGCAGCCTCTCTCGCCCCTTCGACATCTCCTTCACCAAGAACGCCTTCGGCATCTTCCTCGTCGTCATCTTTCTGTTGGCTTTCTTCCTGCCAGCCGCGCGCAAGTACAAGAAAGACCCAATGGCAAAGCCTACCAAGTACCAAGGTCTGGTGGAATGGCTCACCTATACCGTGTTGGACGGCATTATCCGGCCCAACATCCCCGATAAGAAAGTGAAGAAATTCGCCCCTTATCTTCTGACGGTGTTCTTCTTCATCTTCTTCGCCAACCTGTTTGGTTTGATTCCGTTCTTCCCCTTCGGCGCCAACGTGACGGGCAACCTAAGCATCACCGTGGTGCTTGCCCTGCTGACCTACTTCTTCGTGAATGTGTTCGGCAACAAGCATTATTGGAAAGACATCCTTTGGCCCGATGTACCTATCTTCCTGAAGGCCTTCCCGCTGATGCCCATCATCGAGCTCATCTCCACCATCACCAAGCCCTTCGCACTCATGGTCCGTTTGTTCGCCAACATTCTCGCTGGCCACATCGTCATCATGGTGCTGATGGCGCTCATCTTCATCATCGGTGGCATGTACGGTGCAGGCATGGGCGGCGTGATGAGTATCGTCTCCATCTTCATGACCATCTTCATGACGGCGCTGGAGCTGCTGGTCGCCTATATCCAGGCCTACGTCTTCACCATATTGTCATCCTTATTTATTGGAATGGCACAACACGAACCGGAACACGAATGAGGAATGCAGAATGCAGAATGATGAATTTTGAATTTTGAATCTTTGAATATTAAATCTTTAAATCAAACAAATAAACACTTAAACTTTAAAAATCATGTTATTATCAACCATCCTTGAAGCTGTATCGTACGTGCCAGGTCTGGCCGCTATTGCAGCTGCTGTCGCAGTGATCGGTGCCGCAATCGGCATTGGTAGAATCGGTCAGTCAGCCATGGAAGCCATGGCCCGTCAGCCCGAAGCCGCCAGTAAAATCCAATCCGGTATGATCATCGCTGGCGCTCTCGTCGAAGGTGCAACCCTGTTCGCCATCGTCGTCTGCGTGTTGGCCGTCCTCGGCTAATCAAAGACAAGAGACTACGGGACTACGAGACTGCGGGACGAGAAAACGTCCCCAAGTCCCGGAGTCCCGAAGTCACGCGTCAACAATCAACGATTAAACAATCAACGATTAAACAAATAAAAGATGGATTTATTTCTTCCCGAAAGTGGACTAGTGATATGGATGCTCATCGCCTTCCTCATCGTCTTTGTCATCTTGGCGAAGGCGGGCTGGCCGATGATCATGGGGGCCGTCGAGCAACGCAACGCCCATATCTCCGAATCGCTGTTGGCCGCTGATGAAGCCAACAAAGCCCTTGCCGGCATCGAGCAGAAACGGCAAGAGACCATAGCGGCAGCCCAGGCCGAGCAAATCAAAATCATGAAGGAGAGCCAGGACCTGAAGACCCAACTCATTGAAGAGGCGAAGACGCAGGCAAGGCAAGAAGCCGAAAAGATTGTGGCCGACGCTCGCCTGAAGATTGAGAAGGAACAAGCCGAAGCCATGGCTCAGATTAAAAACGAAGTCATCGCCCTCAGCGTCGACATCGCCGAAAAGCTTTTGCAACGCGAACTGAGCGACAAAAAGGCACAAAATGACTATATCGAGCAACTGCTCAAGAACAACCCAACCCAGATTCAGGCCTAAGCTATGGATAACGGAAGGATATCGGTAAGATACGCACGGGCTTTGTTCCAATTGGCTCAGGAACAGCATTGTGAAGAAGCCGTTTACGACGGCTTGACACGCTTTGCCCACAACTACCTCTTGGCCATCGCCCAGTTCAACGAGGTGCTGGCCGACCCCATCGTGGCACAAGAAGAGAAGGTGAAACTGATGGAAATGGCCATGGGAGAACCGCTGCACGACACGTTGAAGCAGTACATCGCCTTCGTGGTTGACCAGAAACGCGAGGACAAAATGTTCTTCATCGCCATGAAATACATGGAGATGTACCGCGAGAAGCACAGCATCTTGAGCACACACGTCACCACCGCCACCGAACTGTCGGAGTCCTCGTACGAAAAAATCAAGGCCTTCATTAAAAAGACCTTCGATGCCGACGCTGAGATGGAAGTCAAAATCGACCCGAGCCTCATCGGCGGCTTCATCCTCGACATCGAGAACACGAGAATGGACGCCAGCGTGGCTGGACAGCTTAACGCGCTGAAAAACAAGCTGAAAAGCTCTTAGCTGTTAGCGTAGTTGCTGCCAAGCTAATAGCTAAAAGCTAACAGCCCAACAATTAAACGATTAAACAATCAACAATTCAACATAAATGGCAAACATCAAACCAAGTGAAATATCAAGCATCCTGCAGATGCAGCTCCAGAACATGAGCAACAAGGTTCAGTTCGAGGAGATTGGCAAGGTGCTGCAAGTGAGCGACGGCGTGGCGCACGTCTACGGCCTCGACAAGG
>CAMHRP010000011.1:0-77861 GCA_946187645.1 uncultured Bacteroidales bacterium
GGCCGATTTCCAAGGCTTGGTTGACGCTCTCGATGCCTTTGGCGAAGTTGCCCGTTTCCATGTAGTAGTCGCGACCCATCTCGAGATAGAGGTCAGCGAGCATAGCTCGGTCGTTGATGAAGGTGGCGACGCGGAAGGCCGAATCGTAGTATTGCTTGGCTTGGGTGTATTGCTCCTGCGCCCGCACTGCCCGACCGCTATTGCGATAAGCGTTCATCATGCCGGTGGAGTCGGCGGCCTGCTTAAAACATTTCAATGCCTGAAGGTGTTGATTGAAGGCATCCTCGAAAAGGCCATGTTTCAGAAACATGGCACCGAGGTTGTCACAAAGTTGGCCTTCCAATTGCATGGTCTCGGCCGTCTTGTCCGAACGCTGCACGAGGGCCAGCCCTTGCAGGAACTTCTCGGCGGCCTCTTCGGAGCGGCGTTGCTCACGCAGTTGCACACCTTCTTCATATAATGCTTGGGCCTGTTCCAGACGCTTCGTTGGGCTGTCGCAGGCTGTCAGCCCAAGGCAAGCGATGGCAATTAAAATCAATGAGTGTAAATATGTCTTCATGACTATTATGTTTTGTCATCGCAAAAATATACAGAAAAAACGCTTGTCAAGAGGCAAAGGGGGCGCGACGAGTCGATGTCCCTACTTTTTTGGAATGTCCTTATTGGTTTTTGTTGAAAATCAACAATGTAGCAAGTAGTGGCAAAAGGGCTTGTCCCTACTTTTTTATAATGATTGTGGGTGAAAAAGCTTCATATAATCACTATTTTCCCTTAGATTCAAATGGCATTAATCGCAGATTTCATTACTTTTGCGCCTCGGTTTCAGGGATTCAAATGCTTGGAAGATGAGAAGATCGTAAAGCAAGGAAATGCGGAATATCGCGTTCCTACCGATGATCTGGCGGCTGGATTGTATGTGTTGCGCCTTTTCAATGCCAAGGAGACCAGGTCGCAAAAAATCCGAATCAATTGAAGATTGCCATGACGGATGCCTTTTTTTGGTACAGTTTTTGAGAAATGAGAAAAATTGTTTGAAAATTTGGAAGTTTTGAACAACGAACAACAATAATTACTAATTTTGCAACAATTTTAAATCAATAAGCAATGAAGAAAGTGATTTATCTGCTTGGTATCATGCTCCTTATGGCTGGAGCTGCCAAGGCTCAAGACAACAAGGCTGTCCCGATGGGACCTGAGATCGAGTTTGAAAAAGTCGTCCATGATTATGGTGATGTGCCCTACAACGGCAATGGCGAATGCGAGTTCCGCTTCACCAATACGGGTACTGAGCCCCTCTTGGTACAGAAACCCAAGTCGAGCTGCGGCTGCACCATCCCTTCCTGGCCCAAGGAACCTATTCTCCCTGGTGAGTCAGATGTCATCAAGGTGACCTATCGAACCAACCGTGCCGGCAACATTAACAAGACGGTGACCGTCACCTCAAACGCTGTGAAGAATTCGACTGTGGTTTTGCGCATCAAGGGCCGTGTTCTCGACCAGCCCACAGAGGCACTGCCAGAGAAGAAGAGCGATATGGGAAGCCCCGTCAACAACAATTAATTTGAATCCAATAAAAGAAATTATTATAAAAGCCGTCTAATCTTTGCGTTAGATGGCTTTTTCTTCAAAACAAATCTTTATGCCACAAATATCCAAAAAAGGTATGGAATTGCCACAGTCGGCAATCCGTAAACTTGTCCCCTTTGCTGATGCCGCAAAAGAACGCGGTGTCCATGTGTATCACCTCAACATCGGTCAGCCCGACATCGAGACGCCTAAAGGTGCCCTCGCTGCTTTGGCTGATACCGCCCGTGAACTCCCTGCAACCAAAGGCGTATTGGAGTACAGCCATTCGGCCGGTATTCCTTCCTACCGTCGCGCACTCTGTAACTATTACCACAAGCACGGCATCGATGTCACGCCTAACCAAGTGCTTGTCACTACTGGTGGCAGTGAGGCACTGCAAATGGCCTTTACCGTGTGCTTGAATCCTGGTGACGAAATCATTATCCCGGAACCTTACTACACCAACTACAACACCTTCGCCAAGCTGTGCGATGCCAAGATTGTCACCATTCCCAGCGACATCAAGACGGGCTTCGCTTTGCCGCCCATTGAAGACTTTGAAAAAGCCATCACGCCTCGCACCAAGGCCATCATGATCTGTAACCCCAACAACCCCACGGGTTATCTTTACACCCATGAGGAATTGCTCAAGGTGGCTGGTTTGGTCAAGAAGTACGACCTGTATCTCTTCGCCGACGAGGTGTATCGTGAGTTCTGCTACGATGGCCATAAGCACTTCAGCGTGATGCAGCTTGAAGGACTGGAGCGCAACACCATCCTGTTCGACTCTGTCTCGAAGCGCTACAGTGCTTGCGGCGCCCGTGTGGGTTGCATGGTGACCCGCAACAGCGAGGTCTATGCCACCGCTATGCGTCTGGCTCAGGCCCGTCTGTCACCACCGAGCTTCGGTCAGATTTTTGCTGAGGCTGCTGTTGACACCCCGCAGGAGTATTTCGATAAGGTGCAAGCCGAATATGTGGCCCGCCGCAATGTCATCGTTGAAGGTGTCAATAAGATTCCGGGCTGCTTCTGCCCGATGCCTAAGGGCGCTTTCTACACCGTCATCGACCTTCCCATCGACGATAGCGACAAGTTCTGCCAGTGGTTGCTGACCGACTTCAGCTACAATGGTGCCACCGTGATGCTGGCTCCTGCCACAGGCTTCTATGCCGATCCTGAGAAGGGCCGTCATCAGGCTCGTATCACCTATTGCCTCTGCATCGAAGACCTGAAGGCCGCCATGAAATGTTTGGACGAAGCCTTGAAGATGTATCCAGGTAGGACAAGATAAAAGTCCTATGAAGAAACAAACAGCAATTAGGGTGCTTGCAGGGGTGTTATTCCTTTGCAGCACCCTTTTCTTTACGCAATGCAAGACCTCTCGTTACCAAGTAAAGGGAGTTTCCGAAAAGGTTTGGGCGTTCAGTCAGATGCACCCCGATGGTTTCACACTTGACCTTCGCACGATGACTGAACCTACTGAAGGAATCTGTGTTGCGTATTCGGAAACGCAAAATAGCCACTCGCGCGACCAATTGCCCAAAGTCGTTTCTCACGCACTCAGTCATAATGGTTATGTGGGTGGTTGGCTGAATACCTCCGACAGCCTCTATTATTTTGATAGTGACAGAATCTTCCCTGAAGACTCGCTTGCAGCAGCTTTGCGTTTCGCCAAAGAGAATGGTCAGATTTCCGTGTTTGTCCTTTCCACTTATACGGAAATCGTTGTTGACTCAACAGCGAAACGTCGATAACGGTCATTTTAAAATTTCTTCCAATGCCACTCAGAATTGAGGCATGAGGCAACCGGTATCGAGCTCGATGATGAGCGTCTTCAGTCCCGCAAAGGGCTTGATTTCTTCCTCTATATCTTTGAGTGAGCGTTCTCTGCCAAAATAAGCAGGTGCAAAGGCTTCCCAAAACTTGATGGCAGTGGCTTTCTCCATGTGGAAGGTCTCTTTGATGAATGACGCATCGCTGAGGTTGCAGCTCAGGTAGACCATACCCAAGTCGAAAAGGGGGTCGCCGTAGCAGAAATCGCCAAGGTCGATAAAGTATCGTTTGGTGTCATTGAAAACAGCATTGGAGTATTGAAGGTCGCCATGGATGGCAGTGTCGGTATCGGGAACCTCGTTGATGAATCGACTAAGTTTGTCTTTTTCATCTGCTGTAAAGAATGGATTTTCAGTCAATAGCTTATGATAACGGTCTTTCACACACTCAAATTGTGTGGTGTCGACATGTGTGTTGTGTAGCTGAAGACACATCTTGGCAAACTCCTCGGCATAGTGTTGAACATGTTCGGGATGGTTGGCGGTGGCGCGTGAGTACGAGACCTTGCTTGGGATGCGTCGGAAGAGGATGCCATAACGACCGTCCTCCGTCACCACGTACTTGCCAGGTTCGGGGCAGGGGATGCCTATGTCGTAAACCTTTTTGGCTAATTGCATCTCATCCAAAGGCTGCTGGATTTTGCCCGGGAAATAGAGTTTGAGCATCACCGTTGGGTCGGTTTTATGGTCGTAGCTCTCTCCATTGGCACCGCCTCCGGTGAGGATATAGTCGTCTAAGGAAATCTTAATTGCTTCCATCGGTTGTAGTTAGGATTTCTTGGGCAAAAATAGAAAAAAGAATAGAAAAGCGTTTTATTAATCAAGTTTTTGTAATTTTGCTGCAATTAATCTGAGACGTGATGAGAGGCAAATCGTTTTCAAACAGGCTGAGTTGGCGGATTATCGGCATCGTGTCGGCCATTACTGTTCTGGCACAATTTGCGGTGTATTTTGCCTACAGGGCATGGCAAGATACCCCTCTTCTGCACGTGGTCATGATGGTCGTTGGCTTGGCAAGCCTTGCAGCTATTTTCTTTGCCTGTCGTGCTGTCATCAATTACATGACGCGACCTGTCACAGAGCTCTCCAAGGCCGTGCTTGAGATGGCCAAGGGTGATTTGAAAGCGCAGTTGCCCGAAATCAAGAGTGAGGATGAGATGCGGCGTTTGCACGATAGTTTCCAAACCATGCAACACTCGCTCATTGATTATATTGAGGAGCTAAAGACCTCAACCGCTATCAATGAGCGAAATAAGTCGGACCTTGACTTGGCTCGCAAAATCCAAAAAGGAATGTTGGTCAAGGAGTTTCCGCCTTTTATGCATGCAATGCTTCACCCTGCCAGGATAGTGGGTGGCGATTTGTACGACTTTACCTTGAAGGGCGACCAACTCTATTTTGCTATTGGTGACGTGTCGGGAAAGGGTATAGCGGCCTCCTTGGTGATGGCCATCACAAGGGTGATGCTTCGCTTTGTGGTAGGTATGGGTCTGCCTTTGGACGAAACTTTGCGCCGTATCAACGATGAGTTTAGCGCTACCAACGAAACGGGCATGTTCGTGACGCTCTTTGTTGCCCGTCTCGACCTTAAGACGGGGCACATGGACTATTGCAATGCAGGACATAACCCCATCCTGGTTATCCCTCCTGATGCCGAACCGTATTATCTCCATAGCAAAGCCAATATTGCGATGGGCTTGTTCGGGGATTTTGCCTATGAGGCGGAGCAAATCGACCTAAAACAGGGTACCCGTATCATCGCCTATACCGACGGCGTGACCGAAGCCGAGAAAGCGGATTTGAGTCAATATGGAGAGGACCGCCTGCTAGAATGGGCGAAAAACATTGTAGAGACGTCCCCTGAAATGTCACAAAAGAACATTGTGGAAAACCTATACAATTCGGTAAAAGATTTTACTGAAGGCAACACACAGAATGACGATATAACCATTGTCAGTTTACAATTGAAAGTTAATAGTTAAGCGTTGTAGGGCTGTCACATCGTGGCAGCCGAAACCAGTTTATTGAACAAGAAAAATGATAAAAAAACGATTCAATCCGATAAAGGACCGAAGCAGCGAAATTGTCGCTTTCCTGATGGCTTCGCCCGATATGCCCAAGGATGAAGACGTGCGATTCAAAATAGAGTTGTCTATTGAAGAGGCCGTTGAAAACGTGGTGAGATATGCTTACGAAGGCGGCATTGGCTGGCTTGAGGCAGGCACCAGCTTGGACGATAAGTCATTGCTACTCACCATCGAGTTGCGCGATGCAGGCATGCCTTTCAACCCATTGGAAATGGATGATCCCGACGTCACCTTGGGGGCCAATGAACGACCTGTTGGCGGTCTCGGCATCTACCTCTGCAAACAAATGATGGATAACATTGAGTATCACTATAAAGACGGAAATAACATCCTTACAATGAAGAAATTAGTTAACCCCGAAAAGGTTTAACAATAGGTTCCGACATATAACGTCGCGGCAAACAGCAAAACGAAGAATATGGATATTACAATAAACAAACAAGAACAAAAAACCTATGTTGTGCTTGACGGGCGCGTCGACAGCACCAATGCCGACCAATTCCAGAAAGATGTAGCCCCATTGATGGAAGGTGAAAACCTCGACATCGACATCGATTGCACCAACATGACCTATACCTCGTCGCAAGGACTGCGTGTGTTTCTCTTGTTGCAGAAAAGCCTTATGTCGCGCAATGGCAAAATGGTGCTGCGCAATATGAACCCCCGCGTGAAGGAGGTTTTCGACATCACTGGATTCTCAAATATCATCACCATCGTATAAAACAGCCTACTATGAAGCTTGACATACACAGTGAGATGATTCTCGACGAATATCACGAGAAGCTGCCTGTTTATGAGAAGATGAAAACCGTCATTCTTCGTTTGTTGCAATCCTGCCTTGAAGAGAATCATATCCTCGTTTCGGGTTTGGAAGCCCGTGTCAAGACCGAGCAAAGCCTCGCTGGAAAGCTCGAACTGAAAGGCTATAAATACCACTCTTTGGATGACATCACCGATGTCGTTGGTGCCCGTATCATCACCTTCTACAGCGACGAGGTTGACATCATCTCTGCCTTGGCCGAGAAACTGTTTGAAATTGATTGGGACAACTCCGTCGACAAACGTAAGATGCTCGAAATCGACCGTTTCGGTTATTTGTCACTCCATTACGTCTGTCGCATTCCTGAGGCTTTGTACAAAGATCCGGAAATGCCGCAGTTTAACCAAATCCGTTTCGAGCTACAAATGCGCAGCACATTGCAGCATGTCTGGGCCAACATGTACCATGACATTGGGTACAAGAGCGATGTGGAAATCCCCATTGAATACCAGCGCAATATGACTCGCCTCGCTGGGATGTTGGAACTGGCCGACGAGCAATTCAGCCACATCCGGAAAGAGATTAATGGCTACCGTCGAACGGTTCAGTCGATGGTGGCCAACGGCAATTTCGACGAAGTGCCGCTCAATGGCGACACTTTCCGTAGCTTCCTCAAGTTGAGGCCTTTCAAGAAACTTGCCGATAAGATCGCAGCCATCAACCAAGGCGAGGTTTATGAGGACAACCTCATGCCTTATTACAAAATACTGCTGCACATGAACATGAAGACCATCGGCGACATCGTCAGGATGTGCAACGAATATAGCGAGAGTGCCTATCAGTTGGCGCTGCTGCAGTTGGCAGGCACGGGTTTGGACATCGTTACTTATTCTGTGGCTGTCCTGAACCTCTGTATTGTTCTCATCCTCAAGAAAGGCTATGGCGAGGCTGGTTTGGTGCGCCTCTTTGACGCACTCTATGGCGAAAATGACTATCATAAGCAACGTGCACATCGCATTTATGAACAAGCCAAAAAAATCAATATGATATAAGAACCATGAACAACCCATTGGAAACCACATTCTTCGACAAGGCCGTGAAATTTGCCGTCGAAGCCCATCAAGGTACCGAGCGTCGTGGCAAAGGTTACCCTTACATTATTCATCCCATGGAAGCAGCTGCTATCGTGGCCACCATCTCCAACGATCAGGAATTGTTGGCTGCAGCCGTCTTGCACGACACTGTTGAGGACACCGATGTGACCATCGAACAAATCCGGGAACAATTTGGCGATAGGGTGGCGGAACTTGTCCAGCACGAAACCGCGCCTTTGGACGAGAATATGGCATGGCGTGAAAAAAAGACGGTTCAAATCAATCAATTAACTAATGCACCATACGACAGCAAGGTGGTAGCGCTTGGCGACAAACTCTCCAACATGTATGGTATAGCTATAGATTATCGGAGGGTCGGCGACGAGGTTTGGAAGCTGTTTCACGCCCCGAATGGGAAAGCGGATGTGGAATGGTATTATCGATCGTTAGGCGAAGCCTTGTCGGAATTGTCGGACACGCTTGCTTATCAGAAGTTTGTCGCTTTGCTTGAAGAGGTTTTCGGCTGATTTTGTTGTTCTTAGGTTTCAGAAATCATGTCATTCTGTGCGGAGGATTGTTCCAGGTCTCAGCAGGCATGTCATCCCAGCGCAAGGCAAGTGGGTAAAGGCATGGGATCTATGCGTGCTGAGACCGTCCGGATAAGTATTATTTCTTCTTTGAACCGCCTCCCATAGATTCCCGCTCACGCACATGCCCCCGCTGGAATGACATGGGAGGCTGGGGTTCAATACAATAAGTATTTGGCTCTAATAGCCTTGAAATTTTCAAGTTCGTCCTCCCATGAAGCACGGATTTCATCCGCAGTTTTTCCGTTTTCAATGTCGCGTTGCAACTGATTGTCACCCGAAAGCAGACGAAAGTAATCCTTAAAGAAACCTTTGTCTTTCAGTTGCTGGTAGGCTTCGATAATCCATTCCAAATGGATACAGTTTTTATTGGTGGAGTAAAAGTGTGCAAATTCCACGAGGTTCTCGCCACGGCAACGTTGGCCTTCCAACAAAGGCTTGGAGGCACCACTGGTGCTTTTGGGTGTGAAGGTGTAGCCGCCTCGCATGTCGGGATGGCCGTAGATTTGGAAAGGCGTTTCGGTACCTCGTCCCACGCTTACGATGGTGCCCTCGAAGAAGCAAAGGGTAGGATAGAGGTACACCGACTCCCAATTGGGCAGGTTGGGCGAAGGTTTCACGGGCAGTTCGTAGATGGCGTTGCGGTTGTAGTCCTTAATGGTAATCACAGTGAGGTCGCACTTGACGCCATTTTTCAACCAGCCTTCATCGTTTACCATCCAAGCATATTCGCCGATGGTCATGCCATAAACTGCTGGCACTTGGTGCATGCCTACAAACGACTGGTTTTCGGGCTTCAGAACAGGGCCGTCCACATAAAATCCGTTCGGGTTGGGACGGTCGAGGACGACGACAGGGATGTCGTTTTCGGCAGCGGCTTCCATCACGTAGGTCATGGTGGAGATATAGGTATAGAAACGCACGCCAACGTCTTGCAAATCAAATAAGATGACATCGATGTCTTGGAGCATCTCGGGCGTTGGCTTTTTGTTTTTGCCGTAGAGCGAGACAATGGGCAAGCAAGTTTTCTCGTCCTTACCGCTGTTCACCTTGGCACCAGCGTCGGCGGTACCACGGAAACCATGTTCGGGTGTATAGATTTTTCGCACGTCGACGCCCATCGACAGCAAGGTGTCCACCAAATGCGTTTCACCAATGATACTCGTTTGGTTGCCGACGATGCCCACGCGTTTGCCTTCGATATAGGGCAGATAGTTTTCAGGGTACATGGCGGCACTGACATAATGCGCCTTGTCGATAAAAGTCAAATTCGGTTCGTCGTTTGTCTTGAATACTTGGGCTTGAGTAGGTGCCATGATAATGAGGCAGAAGAAGGCTATGGCAAAGAATTGTTGTTTCATTTCAGAAAGGTATTGTTTTGCAAAAGTATGGAAAAATCTGCAAAATTCGCGCCTAATGATTTCACCGAACCAATTTTTCCTTATTTTTGCATCCGAATTGGTTCGCCAGTTCATGACATATTGACCAATAGGAGCGTTATGCTTCCTTTGTACTTGAGAACCTAGGAAATTTTCAAGAGCACATAAATGGGAGGATGTATAACGGATCTACGCTGTATAGCGTGGGCTGTTATTGCATTCCATTTTTGGGTATTCCTAGGACCTTCAAGTACGATGTGATATAACACAGCGCACGCTTCTTTTGCTCGTGTCAGGATAGAGTATGCAACTTAATTATTTTAGTATTAACCCAATTCAAAAGAAAATGAGTATGTGTAAAATGAAAAAGAAGGCTTTGGCGCTTTCATTGGCGATGTCGGTAGCATTGCCCATTGGAGCGTTTGCCCAAGACGGCTTGTTCCAACGTGGCGTGACAAATGGATCGTATTATGGTTACGGTGGAGCAAATGAGAAAACAGAGTTTCTCGGTCATCGAAATGTGCAAACATCAGGTACCATCGACAACCAAATCTTTGGTCAACCTGTGCCGCTTGGCAGTGGAATTGCTCTGCTACTTGTGGCAGGTGCGGGTTATGCGGCCTTAAAAAGAAAGGAGGACGAAAAATGAAAAAGCTTGGCATTATCGCAATGGCATTTGCCTTGTTGTTAGGCATGTCGCAATGCAAGAAAGAAAACACGTCTGCTTCAAACGATGAAGTTGTAAAAGTGCCCATCACGCTCAATGTGAGTGGCAACAGTGGCTCGAGAGTGGCTGTAACACCCGAAACAGGTGTTGTTACTTTCGAGAACGGAGATGTGATTCATGTGGTCAGCAACGGCGTTTATGTCGGAACAATGACCTATAACGGTACTGTCTTCAGTGGTGAAATCACGGAACCGACTGAAGGACAGAAACTCCAGTTCTACTTCCTTGGGAATAAGGCTCCAGAATTCAATGCAGACAATACTGAATGTAGTGTGGTCATTAGTGACCAGACAGAGTATCTTCCTGTGATTTCATACGCGCCTTCCCGGGAAAACTACCAAATCGGAAAGACGGATTACAATGCCACTTTGCTCAACAAGTGCGCTTTGGTGAAGTTTGATGTGACAACGGCTTCTGAAGCTGCCACTTGCATCGTTGGCATGAATAATAAGGTAACGGTGAATCTCGCGACCAATGAATTTGCTTATGACATGGATGGCGAAGGCATTATTACTTTGGCTGCAGGTAATGGAGAGAAATGGGGAATTTTGCTGCCACAGGATGAAGTGAATCATACAAATGCCTATTCGAATGATGGAATCTATACTGGCTCTTGTGCCACGATCCCGACCATAGAAGAAAATGGTTACTTGACCAATGGCATTGCCGTTGCCATCAATCTCCCAGGCGGAGCCATCGATGGCTTGTTCTCCGTGAACGAGAGCGGCACACAGGTTTATTTCTCGCAAGGCAACCTGCAATATAACAAGATAACAGATGAATGGTCGTTTATGGAACATCAATACGATTTGGTGGAAACCAATAATCAAGATATTGGAGATGACTATGCCAACCAAAACATTGTTAGTCTTTTCGGTTGGGGAACGAGCGGCTACAACCATGGTGCCATTGCCTACCAGCCTTGGAGCACAGTCGGAGACTACAGTTACTACTACGCGTACGGTGATATGTGGCGCAACTTGTACGACCAGACTGGCCAAGCCGACTGGGGCTACAACGCGATAAGCAACGGCGGCAACGCCGAGAACAGCGGTTGGCGCACGTTGACCGGTTCTGAATGGTACTATCTTTTCCATGATCGCAACACAATAAGCGGCGTTCGCTATGCCAAGGGTAATGTGAACGGCATTAATGGAATCATCCTCTTGCCTGACAACTGGACTGTCTCAACATATGCTTTGAACGATACGAACAATAGATATGCAAACTACACCAGCAATATCGTCACCGCCGCCGATTGGACTAACGTGCTTGAGGCCAACGGTGCGGTCTTCCTGCCAGCTGCGGGTTACCGTAGTGGACCAGGTGTCGATTATGCGGGCAGCAGGGGCTACTATTGGTCGGCTAATCAATGCAATTCCCTTGACGCATATTATGGTGCGTACTTCAGCAGCAATGACTTCGATATGAGCCACACCATGCGCGTCTTTGGGTACTCTGTGCGCTTAGTTCGCAATGCGGAATAATCCCAGTTCACCAGTTCTTCCGAATTTGCAATTCGGAAGCCGTGAATATCAGCATTTGCAATGCTGAATTGAATGATTTGCGGCTGCCGTGGTACGACAGCCCTACAGCCCAGCCGTTGTAGGGCTGTCTGCGGCAGCCGCATTTTGTGTACGCGCCGTTAATGGGAGTCTTTTCGCCCCGCTGGGGCTTTGTTTTTGTCGGCAGGTGTGAAATGAAATTCAACTCCTGCAGATGAGAAACCGTATGAAATGCCAATGAAAACCGTTGTGTGTCCCTCGCCAAAAAACAAAAATATGGCAATGTTGGCAAATTTGTTTATTTTTGCAGGCGGAAAACAAGAAGAATATGACAACAGCTGTTTTGGAAAAGGAAACCAATAACTATTGGGAGTTATTGAAGAATTTGAGTGCGGAAGTGAAATTGGCTTTGATTGCAAGGTTGAGCAGTTCCCTCGTGCGCGAAGCTGTGAAGGAAAAGAGTAATACTGATAATCTTATTGACGATATTTTACAAAACGCACCTGCCAATGTGCCCTTGACCGATGAAGATATCCAACAGGAAATCAAGGCCGTCCGCTACGCAGTATGAGAATTATTTTCGATAATAACATTTGGATTTCGTTCCTCATCGGCAAACGGCTTGCTGCACTGCGCCCCGCTTTCAGCCGTGCAGATGTGGAAATCTATTATTGCGATGAGTTGGAAAAGGAGTTCCTTGATGTGGCGCATCGCCCTAAAATCCTGAAATATGTTGATGAGCAACAAATTGAGCGTGTCCATCAATTGATGATAAACGTTTGCCACTATGGGAAGGTGTCAAAAGCTAACGAAATTCCCGTCCGTGACCCAAAAGATGTTTATTTGCTGGCACTATCTAATGCAGTCAAAGCGGATTATATTGTTTCGGGCGATTCTGACTTACTGGAATTGAAAGAATACGGACGAACAAAAATTGTTGATTTTGAGGCTGCTATTGTAAATGTTTTTGCCAAATGTCCGCCCCAAAATTCATAGCAGACCGAATTTTTTCGCTTTCGAAGGAAAATCTTTCTTCGACGGTGATGCGACTGGCCGTCACGAGTGTTGCTTTGGCAATCATCGTGATGCTCATCGCCTGGGCTGTCGTGGTGGGCTTCAAGAACCAGATTCGCGATAAGGTGATTGGCTTCGTGGCACCGATTCATGTGCAGGCTTTAGACATGAACGAGTCGGTCGAAGAAACACCGTTTGTGCTGGATTCGTTGTTAATCAGTCGGTTGAATTCTATTGAAGGCATTTCGCATTATCAGATGGTGGCCAATAAGGCGGGCATGATCAAGACCGACGATGAGATTCAGGGCGTGGTGCTTAAAGGCGTGGACGAAAACTACGACTGGAGCTATTTCAGCAATTGCTTGTTGGAAGGGGTGTCTCCGCAATATCATGCGGGTGAACGTTCTACGGAAGTGTTGGTTTCTAAAGTCATAGCAGACAAGATGCTCCTTAATGTGGGCGATGACGTTCGCGTGTGGTTCATCGACAAAGATCAGCAGGCACGTGGGCGAAAGTTCACGGTGTCGGGCATCTTTGAGACTGGACTTTATGAATTTGACGAACGTTTCGTCTTCGCCGACTTGAACCAAATCCGAAAGCTGAACGGATGGGAGGATAACGAAGCTGGATTGTTGGAAATAGCCTTGGACGGCGATGCAGATGTGAATCGAGTTAATGAAAAGCTGTACTATGCTTTGCCTTCCGAATTGGCTTCTTACACTGCCCGCCAAAGCAATCCACAAATCTTCGACTGGCTCGATTTGCTCGACACCAATGTCTGGCTTATCATGGCCTTGATGCTTCTTGTGGCAGGCATCACAGTCATAAGTATGTTGCTGATTATCATTATTGAACGTACTTCTACCATTGGGTTGCTGAAAGCCATGGGCGCCAGCAACAAGTTTGTTCGTGAAGTGTTTTTGCGTCGCTCGTTGCGTATCTTGTTTATCGGCATGTTGATTGGCAACGTCATCGGATTGGGATTCTGTCTCTTGCAGAAATATACTGGACTTATTAAACTGGATGCTGCTACGTATTACTTGTCAGCCGTGCCCATTGAGTTGCATATCAGCACTGTGGTACTCATCAATTTGGGCACTTTCCTGCTTTGGGTCTTGATGCTGCTCATCCCAACTTCGGTCATCAACCGCATCAGTCCCACCAAGTCGATTCGGTTTGAATGAGGAAAATTTCTTGTTTTTTTCCTTTAGTTCCAATAAAATCCCTATCTTAGCGGCCCAATCAACATAATTATGATGAAAGATTTTACAATCGAACCGTTGAAAGGCTACGGGGAAATACCTTTCGGGATGACTCTTGACGAAGCAGCCAAGATTTTGGGTATGCCTGATTTCTATGAAGAGTTGAGCGACATGGAAGAGACAGGCAACCGCTCTATCTACTATGAATATGAAGAACTTGAGACCAACATCTATTTTGAGGGTGTAACAAAGTCGGTGGTGGCTTGCTTTGAGACGGAGAACATGGAGGCAACGCTTTATGGCGAACCAATATTCGACCTTACGAAAGAGGAAATCATCGACTTGATGAAGGAGCACGGCTTCAAGGAGCTGGAAGAGGAAAAAGAAGATGAGGAACGGCGTGTGTCGTTCGAAGACGCCATGATCGACTTTTTCTTTGATGAGGATGGCTTGGCGGCTGTCAGTTGGGGCGTGCTTGTTGATGAACAGGGAGATATTATTTGAGTTGTCTCACGCAGAATGCGCAGAACTATATGAAGCGCAAAGCGACCCTAAATATTCAGCCGGTAGGTTCTGCGTATTCTGCGAGTTTTGCGTGAAATAGTACAATATGAGAATCCAACAGAAATACGACGCCTTCGTAGCCTATTTTGAGGAGCACATGCCCATTGCCGAGTCGGAGTTGCATTACAAAGACCCGTATCAGCTTTTGGTGGCGGTGATTCTCTCGGCACAATGCACCGACAAGCGCGTGAACATGACCACTCCAGCCTTGTTCCAACGATTTCCTAAGGTGCAAGACATGGCAGCTTCGTCGGCAGATGAGATTTATTCCTTTATCAAAAGCATCTCTTATCCCAACAACAAAGCCAAAAATCTGTTGGGTATGGCGCAGACTTTGGTGCGTGATTTCAATGGCGTGGTTCCCAGAAACTTGGAGGACTTGCAAAAACTCCCTGGGGTAGGCCGCAAGACCGCCAACGTGATGATGGCTGTAGCCTTCAAACAACCCGCCATGCCGGTCGACACACATGTGTTTCGCGTCTCGAATCGTATCGGCCTGACCAAAAACTCCAAGAATGTGTTGGAGACCGAAAAGACCTTGGTGGCGCATCTGCCTCAAGAGGTGATTTCGAAGGCACATCATTGGCTTATCCTGCATGGACGCTACGTCTGCCTTGCACGCAAACCAAAATGCGAGGAATGTGGCATCACGACAATTTGCGATTTTTATCAAAAGAAACAGAAACAACAACAATAACCATGGAAGACTATTCAGAAAAATCCACAAAAAGAGGAACTGGTAAGAAGATCCTCACCACATTAAGCATCATTATCGTATTGGCTGCGGCCGTCTTTGTTTTCTTCAAGTTTTTCTACGTCTTTGGCTCTGGCGTAAAGGCGGGTGAACTTAACTTGTTCGTCTACAAAGGCTATGTCTTCAAGACCTACGAAGGCAGGCTCATCCAAGCGGGCTACAATTCCAGGAACAGCAACAACACCATCCAGTCGAACGAGTTCAACTTCTCGGTGAAAAAAGAATCGGTGGCCAAGCAGCTGGAGCGTTGCACGGGTAAGATGGTGGAGTTGCATTATAAGGAATACCTGGGCACTTTGCCGTGGCGTGGCATGACTAAATATGTGGTCGACAGCGTCTATTCGGTGACTACGCCGAATGAGCCTGAGGAGTTGCCGGTGCCGGTGCCGACGGAGGTGCTGTAGAGCATTAATTACCTCTCGAAACTTCCAGCTTTCCAATTTCCACCTCGTTGTTCTCGGAGACAATCTCAATCCATGTGTTGTCTTCGCTGAACCATTTGTACTGCGAACCGATGCGGAAGATGAAGGTCTTTTCCTCTGCCGTGGCTGCGATGGGCAACACGAAGCCGCCGTTCTTGCCACCTTCGCCGCCGAAGGAGACAATCATCGGGAAGGTCTTCTCGGGATGCGGGTTGCGCACCTTGATGATGATGTAGTTGGAACGGCGCACTGCCACGTCAATCTTGTTGAAATCGAAGCGCTTGGCTTCGCCAGCGGCAAGCAACAGAGGCTCGCTGTTCAGTTCATACAACTTGTTCTGCTCTATGATTTCGCTGATGCGGGCAATCATTTCTGAGGGGTAGGACTCTAAGCCAAGTTCATCGGCTTTGGTGTAAGCCTCGATGGCTTTGTCGTAGGTATTGGTCTTGAAGTTGGCATCACCCTCCTTGACGAATTTGTCGTATTGGCTACGCAAGGCTGCGATGCGGTCGTTCTCCGACTTAGTGGCGGCGGCCAGCTGCGTCGTGGCAGCGGGGTCTTCGGGTTTGAAAACCAATGCGCTCTGATATTGCGTGATGGCTTCAGCGAACTTTTCTTCACTCATGGCTTGGTTGCCGGCAGTCATGGCCTTGTTGTAGTTGGCTTCCAACTCAGCGGCCTTTTGTGCTAAGATACCGTCTATTTCATTTATTTTGGCAGTGGCAGCGGCGTTGCCTGCGTCGAAGGCTACCACTTCTTGGTATTTAACTCTGGCATTGGGGTAATCTTCTTGGTTAAACAAGACATCCGCTGCATCAAGCATGCTCTTGATAGTAGCTTGGCGCTCTGCTTCGGCGGCAGCGAGTGCAGCCTGACGTGCGGCTTCTTCCTCTGCTGCGATACGAGCGGCCTCCTCTGCGGCTAGGCGAGCAGCTTCCTGCTCAGCGGCAATCCTTGCAGCCTCTTGCTCTGCAGCGATTCTTGCGGCTTCGGCTTCAGCTGCCAAACGTGCTGCCTCTTGTTCGGCAGCGATACGTGCTGCTTCTGCTTCTGCAGCCAGCCTTGCAGCCTCGGCTTCAGCAGCCAAACGCGCAGCTTCCTGCTCTGCAGCTATGCGGGCAGCTTCTTCAGCATCTTGTTGGGCGATGAGCGGGTCGAGGCGGGCAATCATGTCGGTGGCGTAGGCATCACCTGCCACGACAGCCAAGGCGCCTTGGTATTGGGCTTTGGCTTCCTTGTAGGCTTTGTTTTCATAGAGTTGGTCGGCCACGGCAATGATTCCGTTATATTGGTCGGCAACGCCTTTAGCGGTTTGGAATTCATTGCGTTTTGCGTTGGCTTCTAGGTCGTTAGGGAAGAGTTCCAAGGCTTGGTCGAGCTTGCCGATGGCGGCCTCATAATTCTTACGCAGTCCAAACTGTCGAGCTTCTTCCATGAGGTTGTCGAAACGGGTGACTTTTTCGGTATAGAGCTGTTTTTTCTGCTTGGCTTCGGCCAGTTTTTCCTTGGGTAGTTTGTCGTTGGGGAAGATCTCACTCGCTGTTTCAAACTGCATGATGGCTGCGTCATAGTTGTCCTCTGCGAGCAAGGTCTCACCTTGACTCATAGCCGTTTCGAAGGCATCTTGTTTGTCTTGACGTTCTTTGAGGATGGCACGCACGGCATTGGCTTGACCGCCAACATATTTGTCCTCTGGGAAGACTTTCAATGCGGCTTCGTATTCTGTCAAAGCCTCCTCATATTTCTGTTGCCCATAATATTGGTCTCCAGCATCCAAATGGGCATAAAACACTTCCTGCCGGGCTCCGTCCTCCTGGATCTTCTTCACCGATTCGTCCAATTTCTTTTTGGCTGTCGGGTCATTGGCCTTTTGCTTCAATGCCATCTCGAAATAAGTCTTGGCACTGATATAGTCCTTGGCAGTGAATTTTTCATTGCCTTTTTTCATCAACGACTCGTAGGTCTCGGCATCTTGGGCTTGAACAAAATTGGCACTCAACACAAGCGAAGCGCCCAACAACAAGGAAAGTATGAGTTTTTTCATCATTCTATAATTATTCAACTACAAACGGACAAATCCATTTATTATTGTCCCACAACCTCTAAATCTTAAATTTTGAATCTTGAATCTTGAATTTTAAATCCTCCCGTCTTTGATCGTAATCGTCCTGTCCGACATGGCCGCAAGAGTGGGGTTGTGGGTGACGATGACGAAGGTTTGGTTCATCTCGTCGCGGAGGCGGAAGAAGAGTTTGTGCAGCTCTTCGGCCGATTTGGAGTCGAGGTTGCCCGAAGGCTCGTCGGCCAGCACTACGGCGGGTTGGTTGATTAATGCCCTGGCCACAGCCACACGTTGTTGCTCGCCACCCGAGAGTTGGGAGGGCTTATGGTCTTTCCTTTCGGAGAGATTGAGATAGTCGAGCAGCTTTTCAGCTTTTTCCATCGCCTCTTTCTTTGCCATGCCTCCGATATAAGCAGGGATGCAGATGTTTTCGATGGCAGTGAACTCGGGGAGGAGGTGATGGAATTGGAAGACAAAACCGATTTTCTGGTTACGGAATGCGGCCAATTCGGTGTCGTTTAGTTTGTTGACCTCTGTGCCATTGATGAGCAGTTGTCCACGGTCGGCCTTATCCAAGGTGCCGATGATGTGGAGTAGGGTGGACTTGCCTGCCCCCGAGGCACCGACAATGCTCACAATCTCGCGCTTGGCGATGTGAAGGTCGATGCCTTTGAGCACTTCAAGGCTGCCGTACGATTTGTGTATGCCTGTTGCTTGGATCATAGTGGATGATTTGGCGGCAAAAATAGGGATTTATGTTGAAGTGTTGATTGTTTAATTGTTTTTTTGACCGCGGGACGACGGGACTGCGGGACTTTTTGACCATAACTATAGACCATGACTATGACTGTTTTCACGGGAATGCTGAAATTTCAGCCCTTGGCCGAAACAGTCATGGTCATAGTCACAAGTCAAGTCTCGTAGTCTCGCGCCATTCATAGCATGTATTTTTTCTCATCTTAATTAACTCCACTTTCTCTGATAATAACTTGAGAACGAGCTATTCTTTTGATAATGCTGTATGATGCTTTTTTTTTGACAACTAATTCAAAATATACTTGGTATTTATTGAGTTTTTTTCTACTTTTGCAAATTATAACGAAAAGTGTTTTTTTTTATTTTATTGTTTTAATTATTAGCTAGTTAGATAAATTAATGAGCGGATTTGTTTAAACATAGGGGCGTCACTGCGAGTTGAAAAGGGAACCTAAACCTATAGGTCTTTTATGCTCGAAGCCAATAACAGGCTATTTCAGTTGGCGCTTTTGAAACAAAGAAATAAATTGATATTTAGTTGAATACAAAACAAATGATAAATTATAAAAAAATGAATTGCAGACATTTACCAAGATGGGGGGCACTGTTTGCCCTCCTAATCTCGCTGATGTCCTTTGTTGACATCGCGTGGGGACAAACCGTTCCCACCGTAGTGACAAATGATGTGAACGGTATCACGGCCATTACTGCAAAAGGTAATGGCAATGTTACTGCTGACGGCGGGGCGACCGTAACAGAACGTGGTATCTGTTGGGGCACCTCGCAGAACCCAACCATTAGTGGCAATCACCTCTCCAGTTCGGCAGGAACGGGCTATTTTGCCGCTGAATTGACGGGACTTGCCGAAAACACTACGTACTATGTGCGTGCTTACGCAACCAATAGTGCAGGTACGGCTTACGGAGCTCAAAAGTCTTTCACGACAAAAACCATCGTGGATCCTGTGGTGACTACGCTTGATGTGATCCACATCAGACAGAACTCTGCTGTGGGTGTGGCTAGGTTGACTGACCAAGGCAACGACCCTACCACTGAGAGGGGCGTGTGTTGGAGTAGTTCCGTCACCGAGCCAACCCTTAATAATCAGAATTGCCGTCATGCCAAAAACGGAGTGGGCGAAGGTGACTATTCCGTGAGCATGTCCTACATTGAGCCCAATACCCTTTATTACATGAGGGCTTATGCGAAAAACAGTAAAGGGACCGTTGTTTACGGCGCTGTGAAGACCTTCCATACCCATGTCCACATGCAAAACGGAACCATCGAAGTGGACGAAGATGGCTTTGTCTTCACCGACAGTAATGCTGACACCGATGAACCGGGGCAATGGTACAACCATTACGAAGAGTATTCGGTCGTCTTCATCCCCGAAAACTCTGCTTATGGCGTGAAGATTGTTTTCGACTCGTTGCTCATCAACAACGATTTTCTGTATTTCTACGATGGCGACATCGCCCCCAGCAACCTTATTGGAGTTTACACTTGCAACGAATATCATGCATATAAGCATAGCAATAGTGAACAAGTCTCCGTTTTTGGCTTGGGTGGCAACATCTTCACGGTGACTTCGCACAACTACATGACTGTGCGTTTCGTCTCCGACTATCACTGGAGAGATTTCGGTTGGCGTGCCCATGTCACACAGGCTGCTTTCACGCCCCAGCCTCCCGCAGTAGCCAAGATGGCTTGTTCTGACAACTCTTTCGTTTTGTTAGGCACCAGCAAAGGACAGCACTCCACCACGCTGAAGTATTCCGTAGGTTATGGTGGCGCTGAACCAGGCGCTCCCAGCGAGACTTATGAAGAAGGCACACTTATTAATATTAATGGGGACTATCCCGTTAAGATTAAGGTGATGACGGAAGTGAAGGAAACGGCCGACGGAGATGTTATCTCTTCTGCAATTAAGATGTACACCTTTGGCGATGAGTCAAAAGTGATTCATCCCGATGCGCCTACCATCACTGGACCTGCCGCTAACTCTTCCACGGTGACCCTAAGTGTCGTGCGTCCTGCTGCCCTCAACGATACCTGGACTATCCTCTATACTCTTAATGAATTAGAAGACCCAGCCACTTCGCCAACGGCTCAGGCCATCACTTCCACCACTGAAGACCCGATTACCCATGAGGTGACTACTTCAGGCACTGTTGCACTTCCCGAATTCTGTATGGTGAGAGCTGTTGTAATAGGCACTACTTGTCCGGAGGCATTTTCGGAGGAAAGTCAGTATCTTTACGACGATACCCATACCCTTTATCTGTTGCCTCCAGCCATCACTTTCGATGGTACTGGAAGTTCAGCTAACACTATCATTACCCCGTCCACCTCTGGCTGTACCATTCATTATACGATAAATGGTGGTGAGGAGTATACCTACACAGACTATAGTCATACCTTCGTGGTGAATGCCAACGATCGCGTGGAAGCTTGGGTGACCAAGGATGGCTCCTATGTTGTCTCTCCCCATGCCGTTGCGACCTATCTTCCTAGTGGCAGCACTCCAGGCAGTTCAAGTGGCTTGTATGGCGATGTGGTTTATCTCGACGACCGCGAGTCACACAGCTTAAGCTACTACAGCGATGGTAGCCAGCCTGTGTTTAGTCTCCATCCCGTCGATGTGAAGATTACCTACTTCGGCAACGGCATTGGCAACATGACCGATTCTACCGAAGATGGCGATAACCCCACTTCTTTCAGTGCAAATGCCACTGGCGTCATGGTGGGTGTGGCCCAAGGAGAGACGCAAAACACCTTTGTGTATAACGAGACCCTCGAAAGCAGCCACTATGAAGTTGATGATTATGGTTATACTGTTATGGTCCCTGATTATGAAGGGGCAAATAACGAATATACCTATACAACAATTCCTAACCCCTTCTCGGTGAGACCGACTTATGGTAATTCCCCTGAGTCAAGAAATGTTTATATTAGTACGGTTCAAGATTATGCATACGGATATGTATCAGTAACTTATTACGATGCAGCTGGCAGATTAAGGACATGGGGAGAAGAGCATATATATTGGGTTTCGGGTACTGGATCTATCACACCTTCAACAACTATAACTGTGAAATCAGGAACACCTATTTTTGTTAATCTACGTTGTGCTGATTGGTGTGACGCTGGTCATAATGGTAATGTCCAATGTGTATTACAATATGACGATGTAAATGGTGAAGAGATTGGAAGAGTAATAGTGTCGGGAGTAGGTAATTCGAGTACAGAAACTTTCACTATTTCTGGTAGGGAATACCGTGGCTTTTACGCCTGGCGTGTGAAGCGCTTGCAGGGCGTAACCATCAAGGATGCCTACGGAAACACCTATGATGAGAATTCCACTATCTTTGCTGAGACCAGATTGATTTTCCAAATTGACAATGAATACGGCAATGAAGTGGACTTTGAGGCCTTGTGGGCAAAAGCCTATCTGGGCATCACGTCTAACAATGATTGGGGACCAGGCAATGTTGAAGGTCTGAATGCCAATGTCTCTTACGAACGCAATTTTGTGGTAGGCATGACATCTATTCCGGCAATAGGTTTCCCTGCAACATTCAGTAGTTATTTCCCTGATGGAACACCGTCAGGGTCTGTCTCTAGCAATGTGACTCTTATTCCTAATTACAATAACGGTAATTACGAAGACAGTGACAGATTCTTTTTGTATGCTGATATGAAATTCGAGAACATGAATTTCTCTTATACCCAACGTATCGTTGGCAACAACCATTACCTGTGCTTTGGCCGGGGTATCAACACGGTTAATGTTCCTTATAGCTTTGAAGGTGTTTATACGGATAATGATCACCCTATGGGACCATTAGACTATACTATTCGTGTTGAAAGTGGAAGATTCAACATGTTTTCTTTCATAAGTGATACCTACACTTATGGTAATGTTCAGCGTCCTATAAATGGTCGTTATTTGGTGAAAGGTATAATGGGTAGCGATTACGACAGAGCCCAAAATGATAACAGCAAGTTGCGTGTTTGCTGCGACTATAGTAACGACTCCCTTAATATGAATAGGTTATTCCTTTGTTACGGAATTCAGGGTAATGGTATTGAAAACAAAGATATAGAGACCTTTAGTCTTGTGGTGAAGGGTGGAACTTATCAGGAGTCTTATTGGGAATATGGCGGCAATGGACGTTATGATCAATCGTTTTATGTTGGCCAGAACTTTTCTTCAGGTTATCCCGGTGTTCGTTACATCACTGTTAAAGGTGGAGATTTTGGTAGTATGAATGGTGGGCGTGGCACAAGTAACTACGACCATGACCATGTAGATCCAAATGTTGTGGCATCAAGTATCAGAATCAAGGGAGGAAAGTTCCATGGAAGTGTGTTTGGTGGCGCAGCTGATAATATGACTCCTGGCAGCCGAAGAATTGTGATTACTGGACGCCAAGATGAGAACCAACAACCTACCACCTTAGTTCAAGGTTGGGTGGCTGGTGGCTGCAACGGTACGGGTGAAAATGGCGAAATGGGATGCATTGATGGCAACTCATACATCTATGTGGGTGGAAAAACCGTTGTGGGTTCAGAACCTTCCATTATGGTGAACGGCACTGAGGGTGGCAATGTGTTTGGAGCTGGACGTGGCGTTATCGACTATTGGTATGAACCCCCTACATGGCAACAAGGCGAACCTCACTGGGTTAACCAAATCGCTTATGTACATGTATCCAATGTGGTTGTTGCCGACGATGCTTTCATCTTTAAGGATGTTTATGGTGGTGGTTTCCATGGATATGTTACCGACACTTCCAATGTGTTTATCGTTGGTGGTACTGTTGGAAACAATGTCTATGGTGGTGCCTTCCAACATGGTCATACTGACCCGATTCCGGCCACAAGAGTCCACATTAGAGACGGAAATGTGTTGGGTAGTGTGTTTGGCGGAAGTAATACTTTGGGTAATGTCGGTTTAACTGGTGCCAACCCTGAAGATGACGATGACAACAATGCCGTCGTTTGGATGACCGGCGGAACCGTTGGCACGACTGGTAGTTTTGAGAGCGGTTGTGTGTTTGGCGGTAGCGATGGTATAAATACCAAGGTATTGAGCAATACTAGAGTCCACATCAATGGTGGCTTGGTAGTGAACAATGTGTATGGTGGTGGCAATTTAGGTCAAGTTGAAGGTAAGGCCACGGTGAAAATCGAAGGAGGTGAAGTTGGTGACGAACACGACGATGTGAATCCCACCAAAGGCAATGTATATGGAGGCGGAAAAGGTGTTGCTGCTGCTGGTGAAGATACCTACGTCAATGAGGCTGAGGTCGACATTCTTGATTCCTATATTATGGGTTCGGTGTTTGGCGGCGGCGAGAATGGACATGTGCTGACAAACACAGTGGTCAATGTTAATGGCGGCCAAGTGGGTGGCTATCCAGGCGACATCTTTGGCGAAGGCGAACATGCAGACTGTGCTAATCCTTACCACGGCAGTGTGTACGGCGGTGGTAGTGGTTTGAACTTGGACAGCAATGGTAATATGGTTGGTGTCGACCCCGAAGATGGTTGGGTGAAGGGCAACTCCACGGTCAACATCGTGTCGGGTGCCCATATCTTGCGCAATGTGTATGGCGGCAGTAACGTCGCTTCGGTGGGTTTGACAGCTGGTACGGAAACCATTGACGAAAAGACCTACCTTATTCCTGTACCTTATACGGGTCTTGCCACTGTCAACATCTCTGGTGGTATCATCGGAACAGATGGCGAGGATGATATATATAATGGTATAGTGGCTTCCAACGGTATGGTTTTCGGCTCAAGCCATGGTAAGGCTGTCATTGGCGATTTGAATTACGCCCATGTCAACAGCACCCATGTCACTATTTCAGCTGGTGCCGACATTCGCGGTTCGGTGTTTGGTGGCGGCGACGACGGTTTCGTGCTCGACTCTACCTTCGTTGAAATCATGGATGGTACTATCGGCACGCCTTTGACGGCTGAAGAATGTGTGACCGACGACTTTGGCTCGGGTGAGATTATCTATAGAGGTAATGTGTATGGCGGCGGTCGAGGCGTCGATCTCGAAAACGGCCACATCAGCACTACTGCTGGTTTCGTGAAGAAAAACACGAGAGTGATGATGACGGGCGGCTTGGTGCGCCACAACGTATATGGTGGCGGCAGCTTGGCTTGCGTCGGCTTCAAGGACAGACCGGAAACGGGTATAGCTACCGTCTACATCAATGGCGGTCAGGTGGGCTCTACGGGTCTCAACAATGGTCGCGTGTTCGGTTCAGGTCGTGGTATGCCAGCCACACCAGGTGATGACGAACTCATGAAATATGCCAGTTTGGCTTTCACTAACAACACTTATGTCACCGTAGAAGGTACGGCAAAGGTAATGGGTTCGGTCTATGGCGGCGGCGAGAATGGCCACGTGGCAAAAAAGACCACGGTGACTGTTGACGGTGTCGCCACTATCGGAAGCGAAAAAATGTATCCTTTCACTGGCAACGTGTTTGGTGGCGGACGTGGCGTTGACCGTTATGGCACGTCGCTTACCGATTTCAGCCGCACTGCCGGTAAGGTGTATGAACAAACCGAGGTGAACATTAACGGTGGTCAGGTGTACCATGCCGTGTATGGTGGTGGTACCATGGCTTCCGTGGGTCAGATTATTACTGATGACGGTAACGGTGGCTACGGCACATCTTCTGACACACCTATTTATTATGGTCCTGATGACGTAACAGTGGCAGATGCTGAAACAGGTTTCTTGAAGCTCAGACCTGATATTGATAACAACGGTTTGGCTGTGGTTAACATTAATCATGGTGCCATCGTCGGTGACGACGGTGATGGCGATGGCATGGTGTTTGGTTCGGCACGAGGCATGGCCGGTGCTGACTACAAGCACTTTGCTTACACTGGTAATACGGATGTCAACATCAATGGCGGTCAAGTCATGGGTTCGGTCTATGGCGGTGGCGAAAATGGTCACGTCTTGGGCAGCACCGATGTTGATGTCGTTGATGGAACCATTGGTTTTGTGGGGTCACACAACATCTTGATGGGTAATGTCTTTGGCGGTGGCTGCGGTACCGACCTGGATCTCAGCGGCAATTACAGCCGCACTGCCGGTTGGGTGAAGTTCAACACCAATGTCACCATCGAAGGTGCTCAGACCTACCGTAACGTGTATGGCGGTGGTAACTTGGCTTCCGTGGGTATTGCTGAAAACCACGATGCTGAATTCTCTGGAAGAGCCAACGTCATCGTCAAGGACGGTGTTGTTGGTTCCGATGGCAATGAAAACGGTCATGTGTTCGGTTCGGGATACGGTCGTCCTGCCGGAGAAGGCAATCAACAGATTTTCTCCGAATTGGCCTTTGTGAAGAACTCTTTCGTCACGATTCAAGACAACGCTAATGTAAAGGGTAGTGTGTTTGGCAGTGGCGAAAACGGCCATGTGCGTCAAAATACCCATGTCTTTGTGACAGGAGGTACCATTGGTATCGATGGCACCACGGGTTACGAAGGCAACGTGTATGGTGGAGGTCGTGGTAAGGACCAGATTGGCGGTGAGTTCAGCATCACTTCTGGTAGAACCTACGGCAACACTTTCGTTGACCTCAGTGGCGGTAAGGTGAACGGCTCTGTCTATGGCGGTGGCCGTATGGCTAGTGTGGGTACTTATCCTGAACGTGGCGACATCCCTGCTGACCCCGATTACAACAACGGTGCCGAAAGCGGTCGCTCCACTGTGTATATCCATGGCGACGTGATAATAGGTAATGAAAACACCGCCATTCGTGGTGGCAATGTCTATGGCGGCGCGAAAGGCTTGGTGGGTTCCGATTATGCCCAGTTGGCCTATCTGAAGAATACGGAAGTTATCATCGATGGTGCTACAATCACTGGTTCGGTGTTTGGTGGCGGTGAAAACGGTCACGTTTCCGAGAACACCAAGGTGGTTGTTAACGACGGCACGATTGGTTTCGATGGTGGCAACGAGTATAAAGGTAACGTGTTTGGCGGTGGCCGTGGTATCGACAGAGATGCCAGCGGTAACCAGACCGAAACCGCTGGTATCGTACAAGGCAGCACCCGTGTCTTCTTCGAGGGCGGTACTGCTTATGGCAGTGTGTTTGGCGGTGGTAATGCAAGCCTTGTCTCTTTGGAAAAGGTGGTCAATATCAATAGCGGCACCGTGAAGCAAGATGTGTTTGGCGGCTGTAAACAAGTCTCTGTTGAAATGGTTGACAAGCACCCTGGCACCAAGACCGTCAATATGCGTGGTGGCCAAGTCAACGGTTCTGTGTATGGCTGCAGCAACAAGTCTATCGATGGCAACTTTGAACCAGGTCACGAAAAGGACTGGACCGCTTTCGTCAACATCAGCGGCGGTACCATCCTTGGTAGTGTACATGGCTTAGGCTATGCAGGTGAGGTGAAGGGCTCGTCGCTTGTTAATATCGGTGTCAACGCCATTGCCGAAAAGGTCAATGGAGAATGGTCTGATTTGAGCAAGCGCAATGTCGACAATATCTATTTCGACGACCGTGCTTATCTTCCTACGGTTCTTACCTCAGGCGTTTTTGACGTGACAGGTACTACTGCCGAAGTGGACAGCTATGTCACTTCCATCGGCGAGAGCAATGTCACTGAACGCGGTATTTGCTTGGGCACTGAAACCAACCCCACTCAAGAGACAGAAGTCGAAGGTATTACTGGAGATGGTCGTGGCTATTATACCTACAACCTGAGCGGACTGACAGCTGGTACCAAGTACTATGTGCGTGCCTACGCTAAGAACGACAAGGGAACGGCCTACGGTGCCGAAATCTCCTTTACTACCAATGCAGCAGAACCCGAATTTGCTACAGGTGACATTGACCGCGATGAACACGAAGGCAAGATTGCCATTGAAAACGCAGTGAGCATCGGCAACTCGGTGTATGCTGGTTCCAACTATTTCGGTACGCAAGGCAGCAACGTGAACGATTGGACCCACCACGATGCCACGGGTTATACCAATATCTATATTGACGGTACTGAATACAACACTGCTTCGAATTCAGGCAATTCCATGAATATCGGAGGTGGTGTGTTTGGTAGCGGTACCCACTGCGAGGCTGGCCTGTCGGGACACAATGTTTTGATGAGAGAGTATGGTATTCGTAACACGGAAAACAATGGTCATGGTGATGAGTTCACTGAGGCCACCCGTACGCTGACCACCATCCAGCGTTGCCAGAACCTGTTGCTCGACAATGTCAACATCAATCTGACAGGTCTTAACGACATTAACACGACGTACAGCACCTCTAAGATTTATTCTGTGGTTAAGGTGGACGAGGTCATGTATCTCACCAATGCCAGTGCACTTTCCGTTGGTGGTGAAGCGGGACCTGCCTATATGGATTCCATCCATTGCCTGCGCAGCATGCATCTGAATGTTCCGGCTGGTACAACGATTTACGACGAGCTTTATGCTTTGGAGGATGGTGATCTCACTCCTGCTGAAAATGACGAAACCAAGCAACACTACGACAACATTCAAAGCTTGGAGTGGATTGCTGTTAATCCTCTCACTGGTGGTGAAAATACGGCTGAAAATGCTAGATTGTATTACGTTACTTCTGCTCCAACCACCCCGTTGGATTACGAGCAGGAAAATGTCATCTTGTTCAACAACTTCTCGCAACTTTGGGTGCGCTACCATAAGGACGAGCCAAACACCAAGTATGGTGAGCTGCAAGGCTTCATCAGAATGGACAGTGACTATGAGCCTTACGGAACGGAGAGCTTCGCCTTTGCCCGCCCGAAGATTACCGGTGCTAAGAACAACAACATCTTGTCAGGCAATCCTGATCATCCTTATCTATACGAAAACGACAACGTTGTTGACGGTGGCTTCCTGAGCTACAAGGTTGACAATTTGGGTGTTGATTACGAGCATGGATACAACTTCTTCACTTTACAAGATAACCTCGGTGGTTGGGACTATCCTGCAGATGGTGACGATGGCGGCGCTGATTACACCAAGACGAAGCAGTATCCTTATATCAATGTGTATCCGCTCACAAGAGAGGACCGCGACTTCTACCGCATGTGGGTTATCCCCAGACCAAACGGTGCAGCTTGGTATGTGGATGGTCGTGGCGTTAGTGCTGAAACTGGCGGCTGGGGTAAAGACTTGAACCACCAAGACGGTTGGGGCCATTTCCCGGATAAGCCGAAACTGACGGTGAGCTTTAATGCTGGTGTCGACGATGCTCATAATGGTATCATCTATGATAGAACAAGAACTATCCCAGATCCTACTGGACAAGGACAGTTAACCGGACCGTATAAAGTGTTCGATCCTTCGAAGGATATCATTTATGTGGTAGGACCTGTTTCAGCCCTGAAGGAAGAAGCTGGCGGTGAAATTAACATCAACAGGGATTGGGAAGGTGAGTATACACTTTATCCTGAAAATGTGTATCCGCTGCATAACTACAAGTTGAAGCTCTTCCGTTATCCTGGTGGACATGTGATGAGTAACGGGGAGATCGATGGTTCTGAAACGACCACACCGTTGACCCAAGACATCCTTGGTGATATTACATTTGAGGCTTACAATGGTTTGCCAGCAGGCGTTACTACAGGTCCTGGTGCCAACTACAATGCCATGATCGATGTGGATTCAATTTCGGATGCGCAACAAGGCAATATCACGCTGAACAATGTCTTGGTCGATGGTTTGTATGGCCATACTCAAATCGATGATAGTTACCATCAGATTCCGACCAGCTTTGATGAGGATGCAGTGCACAAGCCGCTTGTTGTTATGGGTGCTGGAACTACGTTGACGCTCAAGAGCGTTGCTGAACCAGACGACCTGACGCAGGAAGGTACCGAACTGCAACGTGGCTACAACAACACCAAGGCTGATTACTACTACGATCCTGATTATGATGCTGACGCTGACGATGATCCTGACAATGTCTTTGCTACGCGTCATGGCGGTGCTGTCTATGTACACCGTTATGCCACAATGAATGCAGAAGGCAAGGTGACCGTGAAAGACAATCTGCAGAATCTTGATCAAATTGTTTACAATGAGGATGGAGAAGAGGCTGGAACTACACCTGTCAAGATTGAGAGCAACGTCTATCTGCCTACCTTTAAAAAGCACACTTACATCACCAATCCGTTGGATCAAAGTTCACGAATCGGTATCACCAGCCCGATTAGAAATGCGGAGCCTCATTTCACACAGAACACCATGTCACCTATCGCAGAAGCGACTGATGCCACCATTGCATACAATGCTTGGGATAACGAGAACTACTACGATGACTTGGCTCGCTTCTTCTATAGAGGCTATGAGGACGACTTCAAGACCACCTATTATGAACAAAGTGCAGCTAACTATTCGCCGTTATTGGCTGATGCAGGAGACGATGAAACCATCGAAAAGACCCTCTACTTCGGCTGGACTTGGAACAATGTGGTGACGAGGAAGCCTGCTGGATTCAGTTACGACAACATTGACTCGCCCGAAGACCTTGCCTGGCTGATTAGCTTGGTGAACGGTTTGAACGGCAGGGTAGCCAATGACCTTTCCGCCATTGATGTTATCGAAGAAAAGACCGACATTGACCTGGTGCAGTATGTGTGGCTCCCGGTTGGTGATCGTCTGATTGGAACGAAACCCTTCGGCGGCAAGTTCGACGGTCGTGGTCATATCATCGAAAACTTGAGCATTGCTTACTTGGGTAATGGTGATGGCCGTTACAACAGAAACAACTACGGTATGTTTGGTGTGGTTGACGGCGGTGTTGTTGACCGTACCTTTGTGTTGAGCGGCTATATCGAGCCCGTCAGTGACCTGAACTATAAGGGTATGGCCAATATGGGTACCTTGGTAGGTATGCTGGGTACGGATGGCGCATCGAAGCCAGCAAGCATGGTTTCCAACAGCGAAGGTGGAGCCGACATCGTCTGCGCACAACGCGACAATGATTTCAACGTGGGTAGTGTCATCGGTTACGTGGTGGAAGGCGAACTCCATTCCTCAATGGGTATGTCCGACATCACAGCCGTGAAGGCCTATCCTAACGGTGGTTATGTTGGAGGTCTGGTCGGTCGTGCCGAACCTGATGTTGAAGGTAAGGTGGCGAAGATCAACAACTCCTTCTCCAACTCCAAGATGACATTTGGTGAAACAAGTATGGTCAGTGCAGGTGGCTTGGTTGGATATAACGTGTCAACCATGCAGAACTGCTACAGCCGTCTGCAAGAAGGCAGCGCTGTTCACGACAAGTTCAAGCTCCTTGCTTTCGAGACCAAGATGCCAATTACCTTGGGCCACAGCTTCCAGATGCCTGTCTATGAACAAGCCGGCTTCGACCAAGGTTGGGGCACTGCCGAGAGCATGCTGATCGATTGCTACCACTACACCAATCCTAAGTCCGCTGACTTCTTCCGTTATATCTATAACGACAACAAGTTGCAGAAGAAGGAAGACGGCAGTTGGAAGGATATTGAGGAAGATGAGACCTGCCTGCTCTTCAACAACCTGAACCAGTGGGTTGAGGATAACAATGGTGAAGGACACAAGTATTCCTTGTGGGTCCGTCCGACCATCACGGGTATCAACGACGACTTCCCGATCTTGCACCTCTGTGATTGGAACAGCGAAGGCAAGCAAGGCCTTGGCGACTTCCGCAACATGGCTACCTGGCATGGTGGTCCTAAGTTGCAGTATGCAGGTCCTGTGCGTGACTTTAATGAACTGAACTCGATGATTGAGAGAATGGGAACCAATGACTATATGTATGTCTATGGTGATATAGCAGAAGAGGTGACGGCTGCCATTATGTCGGAAGGTGTCTATAAACCCGCTCAACTCAGCGTTTATGAGCATGCTGCCATTTTGCATCCTGGCACTTTGGCTGAACATCCTCAGACCTACGTTGGCGTGACATTCGACAATTCATGTGGCCATGCCTATTCCACCCCAGAAATCAACCATATGGATAACTTCATTTTGCCACGCGACTGGCACATGTTCTCCTCTTCAATCAACAACGCGCCTTTGGGCTTCAACTATGAGGTGAATGGAGTGAACACCAACCTGTCACAATATTATCCTGAGAATCCTACAGGTGCTGCTGTCGACAATGGTGACTACTACAACAACCCGTGGCCTTATCTGCACCAGCAGGGTCCTTATGGTGAGTTCACATGGCTTAATAATGCCCAATCGAACGATAAGATCCGTTATTGGATGAAGGGTTGGGAGAACAGCCAGAGCTTGAATGTTGAGAATCCTGAAATTGATGAGGAAAAATGGGTTGATGGTTACTTCCCGAGTAGGGTAGATGGCGCAAGTGAATTCAGCAATAGCTGTATTGAAACAGAAGATGAATATGGTCGCTTCCCATACGGTATGGATATGTTCTGCTGGTATGAGCCCGAACCGCACTGGATCAACTTCAAACGTAACGGCCCGAACCACTGGCACAGTGATGAGTATGAAGATGAACATCATCTCCACGCCCACCTGCCTTATACTGAGAATGGCATCGCCAACCAGAATGAGGATGAACTTGTGTTCGGAAAGGGCTATATGTTTGCCATAGCTGAGAAGACCTACCTGCAAAGCCATGGATATCTGAATGCCAATAGTAATACACGAGATAGAGTTGTTACCAATACGAATAGTGCATTCGCGGGTAGTATATTCTCGGGATGGAACCTTGTTGGTAATCCGTATCACGCTTACCTTGACTTTGAGGAGTTTGCATCCGACAACAACATTGGCTCGTACTATGTGATTTACGATGCTGATGGTTATCAAGACGGCCCGTCCAGTGCCTATCTCTATTATCCGCAGACAGGTTCGAATGGTGGTGCGTATGCAGATCAATTCCTGCATCCTCACCAAGGCTTCTTCGTCAAGTCGACCGATGGTAGCGCCTTGTCATTCAATGAAGGAATGACAGTAACCAGAGACGAAGCCTCTAACAGCGCTTTCCGTAGCTGGAAGCCGAACTATCCTCTGGTCAATCTCTATCTGAACAGCGAAAAAGGTTGTTCTGATGTGACGGTCATTGAGTTCCACAGACCTGAATGGGGTGGCGCAAGGAAACAGAGGGAGCTTCGTCAAGGCAATGGTTTGCTCTATGCCTACAATGATGAAGAACCTTATGCAGCCTTGTTCGTCAAGGAAGGTGCCGAAAGGGTACCGCTGTGGTTTGAAGCTAAGGATACCGATGTGTATACCATGACTTGGAACACAGCTAACGGTTATTTCAGCAGTCTGTATCTGATTGACAACCTGACAGGCACACGCTACGATATGCTTAATAACGATAGCTATGTCTTTGAAGGTAAAGCATCAGACTATCATTCCCGCTTCTATATCACGTTCAATTGTGTTGACGTGGAAGAGAATGATGAAGACACTGAGACCAACATAGCGTTCTTCGATGGTTCACAATGGGTGGTAACCGGTGAAGGTAATATTGAGTTGATAGACTTGCAAGGCCGTGTCCTTTGGAATTCACGATTGAGTGGAGGCCAGAGTAGGGTAAGTGTTCCCAATGTGGCAGCGGGTCTGTATCTCTTCCGCTTGACAAATGCCAATGAAACGAAAGTCCAGAAAATAATCATTAAATAATAAACCTTGGAGGATTTGAAAATGGAAAATAAGATGAAAAACTTTAGAAATAGATTCTTCGCAGTGATAATCATGTTGTTATTCATTGCGGTTCCAATGCAAGCTCAAGTGTTCATGACAGAAGCAGACCATAATGGAAACATAAGAGTGAATGATCCTGAGTTTTCAGTGCCGGTCCCTTACCAAGGTACTTCTCTTGATGAGATCTATTATTCTCCATTGGGAAGTGGATGGCTTTTGTTGGCTGGTTTTGGAGGGTATTATCTTCTGAAGAAGCGTAAGGAGGAAGATAACCAATAAAATAAATATCTTTCTTAATGAGGCCGCTACAAGGATGTTCCTTGTAGTGGCCTTTTTTGTTTTTTTGGCTCATGAGTCAGGGTTCGGCAGCTAGATAAATCAGCCTCCCATGTCATTCCTGCGTGGACAGGCGCGTTGGAGGGGAAATGCTCTGCATTCTACGTAGTCAATCTATGGGAGGCGTCAGTTAGTGAAATCAGCCTCCCATGTCATTCCTGCGTGGGCAGGTGCGTTGGAGGGAATCTATGGGAGGCGGGGCAAAGAAGGGAAAAACATTTTGTGCCGGCATCAGAAAGCATAGATTCCAAGCCCTCGCGCAATCCAGCGCTGGAATGACATGCTTTCTGCTTCTTGTTCCTGCCTTGCGCGGGGATGACATAGCCGTTGAGGCCTGTAACAACCTAAAGAACACGTGAAAACCAGCCTCCCATGTCATTCCTGCGTGGGCAAGTGCGTTGGAAGGGAAATGCTCTGCATTCGACGTAGTCAATCTATGGGAGGCGTCAGTTAGTGGAAACTAGCCTCCCATGTCATTCCAGCTGGGGCAGGTGCGTTGGAGGGAATCTATGGGAGGCGGGGCAAAGAAGTTGAAACCTATTGAGACGGCCACAACAGCTATAGATCCCATGCCATTGCCCACCCGGCCAGCGCTGGGATGACATAGCTGTTGATGCCTGTAGCATCGCATTGCTTAAATGACATGCTTTCTGTTGCCTGTTCCTGCCTTGCGCGGGGATGACATAGCCGTTGAGGCCTGTAACAACCTAAAGAACACGTGAAAACCTGCCTCCCATGTCATTCCTGCGTGGACAAGTGCGTTGGAAGGGAAATGCTCTACATTCGACGTAGTCAATCTATGGGAGGCGGCATTAAAAAGTAAAATCCCTAATCGATCAATGACCAATTAGGGATTCTGATGTTGTTGTGATCCGGTTGGGATTCGAACCCAAGACCCACAGCTTAGAAGGCTGTTGCTCTATCCAGCTGAGCTACCAGACCATCTTATTTCGACTGCAAAGGTACGACTTTTTTTGAAGAGCGGGTCGTTTTTTTAGAAAAAAATGCAAGAAAGCCTATCATCCTTCTGTCTTGGGCACATAAGGATGATGTTGACGTTTTGGCTTGGCAGGTTTTTCAGGCTTTGGAGCGGGAGCGACTTGAGGGCGCGATTTCTTGACTTGCAACTCGTTACCCATAAATACGGTCTCGTCAGTCTCTACAATGGCCTTGTAAGCCTCGGCATCGTTGGGCATTTCCACAAAACCGTAGCATTTTGAGCGGCCTGTTTCACGATCCATGATAACCTTGCAGGAGTCTACCGTGCCGAATTGTTCAAATAATGCTCTCAGGTCTTCTGTTGTGGTTTTAAAAGCTAATTTGGCGACAAAAATCTTCATAATAATGATAGTGTGAATTGATAGTGCAAAGATATATAATAAATTCAATACGATAACTAAAAATGTGGAAATTTTAAAAAAGAGCCTAATAGCTCTTAGGCATAAAAAAGGCGAAGCCTGAAACTTCGCCTTGAAGTGGGGGAAGGTGGACTCGAACCACCGAACGGATTCCCGGACAGATTTACAGTCTGTTGCAATTGCCACTATGCGACTCCCCCAAGAAAAAATAGAACCTATGTCTCTTTTTGACGCGGCAAAAGTACATCTTTTTTCCTTATCCCCTGCAAAAACCGCAAAAAATTTCGCATTTTTGCATTTTCAAAAACCACATCGCAATGAAATACGATTTCGATAAAATCATTAATCGCACTGATACTAACTGCGTTAAGTACGACTTGAGAAAAGAAGTTTTTGGCAATCCCGACGTGATTCCCATGTGGGTGGCCGACATGGATTTCGAGACCCCTGATTTTGTCCGTGAGGCTGTCATCAAGCGGGCAGAGCATCCAGTTTATGGCTATCATTTCAAGGATGAACCTTATTTCCAATCCATTGCAGGATGGCTGAAACGCCGTCACCAGTGGGATGTGGAGCTGGAATGGATGTCGTTCACACCTGGTGTGGTGTGCGGTTTCAATATGGCCGTATTGGCTTTTACACAGCCTGGCGATGAAATCATCATCCAACCGCCTGTCTATCCGCCATTCCATCATGCCGTTTCGGGGCATGGACGCAAGTTGGTTTACAATACCTTAATTAATAAAGGTGAAGGCTATGAAATGAATTTTGCCCAACTTGAGGAGCAAGCCAAAACAGCCAAGATGTTGATTCTCTGCAATCCCCATAATCCTGTTGGACGTTGCTGGACCCGAAATGAACTGTTGCGGTTGGGCGAAATATGCATGAAAAACCATGTGTTGGTCATTTCTGACGAAATCCATTGCGACCTTGTTTTGCCTGGTTACCATCACACGCCTTTCGCCACCTTGAACGAGTCATTTGCACAAAACAGCATCACCTTCCACGCGGCTTCCAAGACCTTCAACCTCGCCGGCTTGGCCACTTCGACGGCAATCATTCCCAATGAGACGTTGCGCAAGACCTACATCGATTATGTTGAGACGTTGGAGGCGCATCTGGGTAATATTTTCGGCAAGGTTGCTACCGAAACTGCCATGAGATGTGGCGACGACTGGCTTGGACAATTGCTTGACTATGTGCAAGGCAATATCGACTATGTGTCTGACTTCTTGGCCCGGAACCTCCCCAAAGTAAAATTCCATAAGCCACAAGCCATCTACATGATGTGGCTCGACTTCAACGGCTATGACTTTTCGGAAGAGGAACTTTGGCGCAAGATGACACAAGAGGCCCAACTCGGATTCAATCGAGGCAAGGACTTTGGAGAGGCGGGCAGTGGCTTTTTCCGCATCAACTTGGCTTGTCCTAGAAGTACGGTTGAGGAGGCGATGAGGCGACTGAAAAAGGTGTTTGGATAAAGTTCTTATCCCATTTTCCCGGTTTTCAATTCATTTTCCAAGATGGAAAATACGTATTTGGGACTTTGGAAATACAAACCACTTTCAGGACGATTCAAGGCTGCGTAAGTGTCTGAGTTATAGAATATATCGAAGGCGGATTTCATGTCCATGTTGTGACGTTCCATCAACAAGGAAATGAGGTCGCGGGTCATAATATCGACCATAAACTCAAAGTCTTTTTCCTCTATATTCATATTTTCTTCAGTTTGCTAATAGCCAATTCAGTACAAAAAGCGTATTGGAAAGTGATGCCTTTCATATAGTGTAGTCTGCGCATAAACTCGTCGATGTCGATATATCCTTCACGAAGGTTGAACATTTGTCGGCCAACTTTGTCGTTGGCAATGGGTCCGTAAACAATATCGTAATTGTGTATGTTGACTGCAGAATCCGTATCCCTGTTGGAAAAAATGAACTCAGCCCATTCACGAGAATAACCGTCGTAGGTTTTCACTTTAAGTTGTCTGTCACTCAACAAGAATTTATCAAATTCAAACGAGGTAATGATAGGTTTTCCACCGAATCGGTCTACTGTGAACGCAGCCATTTCTTTGGCTTGTTGCATTTCTTCGGAAAGATAAAAGGCTTTTCCAAAATCCTTGTTGGGTTTGGATTTGCTCAAGTCAATAGTCTCGATTTCAATATTTGAGCCGTGATAGAGAATCATGACAGTTGACCTCCTTGTCTTTTACAATAGTCTGAAATGCCTTGAACCATCTCTTGAAACGAAAGTGTGTGCATAATTCCATAATTTCGCTCAATGAAGCCAACGCCATCGTAACGACTGATATAACGATAGGCCTGAACGGGAGTGAGTTGATACTTGGCTGCAAACAATTTGACAACCATAATCAGATACTCGATTTTGTCTATGGTCAGTTGCGGCATTTTCTAAAGGTTTTGATAGTGCAAAAATAGATATTTTCTTAAAAATGTTCAAAACAACAATCCGTTTTCTTCTGGTGTGCGTGAAACGCCTATCATTTCCTCAAACTCGGCCTCAGTGATGATGGGAATGCCCAACGACTCGGCCTTTTTGCGTTTTTCGGGCCCCATCTTGTCACCGGCCAAAACGTAGTCGGTCTTGCCGGAAATGCTGCCCACATTCTTTCCACCGTAGGCCTCAATGGTTTCCTTGATGCCATCGCGGGAGTAATGGGCAAACACCCCGCTCACCACAAAGGTTTTTCCTGCCAAAACCTGTTCCTTGTCGGAAACGGCTTGCTCGGCCATGGCAAATTGTAAACCATGCTGTTTCAGTCGATTGACGATGTCGATATTGCGTTCGTCATCGAAGAAAGTGCGAACCGAAAGGGCAATCTTCTCGCCAATCTCGTTGATTTCGGTCATTTCTTCAACCGAGGCACTGATGATGTGGTCAATGTCGTGCAAGGCCTTGGCCAATACTTTGGCCACCGACTCGCCAACGAACTTGATGCCCAAGGCAAACAACACCCTTTCGAACGGTACCGACTTTGACTTCTCCAAAGCATCCAAAATATTCTGCGCTGTCTTCTCCTTGAAACTGACCTTGCGTGTAGCAACGGGCATAAGGCTGAATTCATCCTCAATCGTGATGACCTTTTCCAGACCGTAGAGTTTCTCAAACGTAAGGTCATACAAATCAGCTACATTGCGCACCAAGCCTTCTTCATAAAGCAACTCCACCTTTCCTTCGCCCAGGCTTTCGATATTCATGGCTTTGCGCCCGATGAAATGCTCAATACGACCCCGAATTTGTGGCGAACAGCCCGAACTGTTGGGACAATACCACGCCGCTTCACCTTCATTCTGAATCAATGGGGTGCCGCAAATCGGACAGGTCTTGACAAACTCCACTGGCTTTGCACCCGCTTGACGTTTATCCAAGTTCACGCCGATGATTTTCGGGATGATTTCGCCGCCTTTCACCACAGTGACCGTGTCGCCATAGTGCAAATCGAACTGGCGGATGAAGTCTTCATTGTTTAAAGTGGCACGTTTCACCGTGGTTCCCGCAAGTTGCACGGGCGCAAGGTTGGCCACAGGGGTGATGGTGCCGTGACGGCCTACTTGAAAGTCGACGCTTTGCAGCTCGGTCTCCACTTCCTCCGCCTTGAACTTGTAGGCGATGGCCCATTTTGGCGACTTGGCTGTGAAGCCCAAGGCCTGCTGTTGTGCATAGCTATTGACTTTCAGCACGATGCCATCGATGGCAAAAGGCAATTCGTGGCGCTTCACATCCCAATAGTCGATGAACTCAAAGATATCGTCGATGGTCTTGCACAGGGCCATGAAATTGGAAATATTGAAGCCCCATTTGCGGGCAGCTTGCAGGCTTTCGTAGTGGGTTTGGTACCGGCTTTCAAGTCCGTCCATCATCATGTAGTAGCAGTAGTTGTCGAGCCTGCGGCGTGCCACTTCCTTGCTGTCTTGCAACTTGAGCGTTCCGGCAGCGGCATTGCGTGGGTTGGCAAAGAGGTCGTCGCCGGCTTCGGCACGGGCCTCGTTGAGTCGGTTGAAACTCTCGAAAGGCATCACGATTTCGCCTCGCATCTCGAAAAACTCGGGGAAGTCGCCATGGAGTTTCAATGGCACGGTACGGATGGTTTTCACGTTGGTGGTGACATCGTCGCCTTGGGTGCCGTCGCCACGGGTCACGGCACGGACCAACAAGCCGTTTTCATATTGTAAGCTGATGCTTAATCCGTCAAACTTCAGCTCGCAGCAAAACTCAACTTGTTCGTCGATGGTTTTTTTGATGCGGTTGATGAACTCAGTTATTTCCTCGCGGCTGTAAGAATTGGCCAGCGATAACATGGGATAGCGGTGCTGCACACTCTTGAACTCTTTCGTGACCCCGCCACCCACACGTTGGGTAGGCGAGGCAGGGGAGAGGTACTCTGGAAATTCCTTCTCCAAGCGTGCCAGCTCCTCAAGTTTCATGTCGAACTCGTAGTCGCTGATGGTAGGTTTGGCAAGGATGTAATAATTATAGTTGTGCTGTTCAAGCTCTTCGCTCAATGCTGCAATGCGCTGACGGGCTTCTTCTTTGGTCATAGTTGAATGTATTTCAATGGATCGACATCGAGTATGGTCAGCAGAAGCGACACGAAGGCAATGGAGAGGATGACGCCTATGAGGGTCATAAGTGCACCTTTGAAATTGCGGCGGATGCAGAGAATCATGAGGATGCAGAAGACTATAAATGCACTTTCGTACCAAACGCTAATGCCAAAACCGAGCATCAAACCTGCAATGAGGAAAGAGGTGCGGTGGACATTTTCGCTGAGGTTGTTTTGCCTCAGCACTTCCTGACGTAGCACCACGTTGGCACCATATAGCAGCAGTGGAAGACCAAGAAAGGCACTGGCATTTTCAATGATGCCGAATGAGGGCATGATGATGCAGAAAGCTGGAATGAGTGCCAAAAGCCAAGCATTCTCCTTGTTGGAGGTCAGGTCACAGATGCGATAAACCATCGAAACGGTAAAGAGCGACACAGTGGCATACAAGGCACGGCTCAGAAACATGAGCCCTTGTCCCGAGGCGTCTTCGATGCCGAAGATGGATTTCATTTTTTCGAGAAAGCCGATGAAAAGGGTGGTATGTTGTACTTCTCGGTTGGAACCGAAACCTGGAACTAAGACCACGACGAGGATGCGCACTGCAATGGCAGTCAGCATCAAAGCGGTGAAAGGATGACGTTCTTTGAACAGTTTTAGTTTTTGCAGCATGATATTTTCTGTTGAAAAGGCAAAAGTACGAAAGTTTTTGTAATTTTGCCGCGTTTTAATTCAAACGGAAAAAATAACCTATAATTGTCAGTAAAATGAAGAAACTAGTAAGATTGTTTGCTTTGGCTGCCTTGGTGATCATGGGCGGACATGCAATGGCACAGACACATGGCTATATGAGCCTTGGTGCCACATTCCCGATGGGAAACTATGGTAATGGTACGGCCGAGGAATGGGCGCTTACCAATGAAACGAGTACGAATGGTGGCGCAAGCATTGGTTTCAATGCCGGCCTCAAATGGGACTTTGGTGTTGGTGTGCCTGGTCTCAATGTCATGCTCTCTATTGACGGCTTTTATAATGGCCTGAACGATAATCTGAAGGAGTATTTCGATAAAAAAATCGTTGATATTAAGAATGATCCTTTGGTTAAAGATTATTCGGTGACACGTCCAAGATACATTAATCTCCCTGTCATGGCTGGTCTGAACTATATCATTTATCCCACCAACTCTTTCGGTATTTTTATTGAAGGTGGCGTAGGTGGCAACTGCCGTTGGATCACCAATTATGAAGAGACTATAAAGTATGTAGGTGATGTCGTGTCAGCCACAACACTCATGAAGTACAAGACCGCCTTCAGCTTTGCCTACCAAGTGGGCGCTGGCTTTGAGGTGGCCAAGAATTTCGTTATTGGTGTCAGTTACTATGATCTTGGCGGAAGTAAGATTATTGCCGAAAGGACGCGTCCTATTGTTGGAAACGATGTTTACAATAACGTGAATGGCGTGAGACCTCGCATGCTTTTGGCTCGTATCGGATTCAGATTCTAAGATAAAACCAATATCATTATTCAAAAGCGAAGTGTCGGACATGCCGATGCTTCGCTTTTTTTTCTTGACTATGGAAAAAATGTCTACCTTTGCTGAAAATTATTGAAAGATGAAAAGAGGATTTGGAAGTGACAACCATTCAGGCATTTGCCCTGAGGTTTTGGAAGCCATCGCCCGCGTGAACCAAGACCACGCTTTGGCATACGGCCATGATGAATATTGTGCTGCAACGGAGGAACTGTTCCGTCAGCAGTTTGGAGAACAAGCACGTGTGTTTTTCGCCTTCAATGGAACAGGATGTAACACCTTGTGCATCGATGCCATGACACATTCGCATGAAGCTGTGGTGTGTGCCGAGACCGCCCACATCAATGTGGATGAATGTGGTGCGCCACAGCGTATCGTGGGTTGCCGATTGTTGACCGTTGCCACTCCTGATGGCAAGCTGACCCCAGAGTTGGTGAAGACGCGTCTGCACGGCTTCGGTTTCGAGCACCATTCCCAACCTAAGGCCATATCCATCACCCAACCTACTGAACTGGGTACTTTGTACACCTTGGAAGAAATCAAGGCTTTGGTGGATTTGGCGCGTGAATACAACATGTATGTCCACATTGATGGTGCCCGTTTGGGCAATGCCGCAGTGGCTTTGGGATGCTCCTTCAAGGAAATGACTACCGACTTGGGTGTGGATGCCATTTCATTTGGCGGCACCAAGAACGGACTGATGATGGGAGAGGCCGTCGTCCTTTTGAATCCTGAGCTATGCCCCGACTTCAAATACCGTCGTAAACAGGCCATGCAGCTCTGCTCGAAGATGCGTTTCATCGCTGCGCAGTTTGATGCCTATTTCGAGAATGATTTGTGGAGACGTAATGCCGAACACAGTAACCGTATGGCACAACTGCTCTACGAATCGGTGAAAGATATTCCCGGTGTGAAGGTGGTTTATCCTGTGCAAGCCAATGGTGTTTTCGCCCAATTGCCCCGAAAGGTGTGGAAAGCGTTGCAACAGCATTGCTTCTTCTACGATTGGGATGAGGATGCCGATGTGGTGCGCTGGATGTGTGCCTTCGATACGACGGAAGAAGATATACGTAATTTTGCGGGATTGCTAAAATTGTTGATGGTCAACCAATAAAATTATGTGTAAAAAATGCCCTTTGGTTTGAAAAATGTTATCTTTGCGGCGTTATAACATTATTTTATCATGAAAAAAGTAGTTCGAACAGTATGGATTGGCGCCTTATCGGGACTGGCTTTCTTGACCGCCTGTTGCTCTGCAAAAGGCTTGTCAAGGGCTGAGAGAAAGCAACTCATGAAGGAACGCGATTCCATTCAAGAGATTTTGACTCGACGTGAGGGTGCGGCTGTCTATGGCTCGCCCGAAATCATTGCACGATATGGGGCTGAGACCTATCGCCTTAAGAGCCAGCTTGATTCCATCAATTACAAGTTGGGCGAAGACGTGGATTTGGAAAAGAGTGCCCGCCGTGTGGCCTTGCAGGATCGCATCGTTGAACTTCAGGCTGCTTTGCAACGCCGTGAGGGAGCCTGCGTTTACGGTTCGCCAGAAATCATTGAAGAATACGGCCGCGAGACCCAGCGGATGAGGGATGAAATTCAGGCTATCCGTAAGGAACTGAAAGAATTGAACCAGGAATAAGTGCCATGAAAAAGGTAGTCCGTTCGGTATGGATTTGTGCCTTGTCTGGACTGGCTTTCTTGGGAGCTTGCTGCACGCAGAATGGCTTGACGCGTAAGGAACGCAAGCAGCTCCGCAAAGAGCGTGAGCAGGTCGAAATGCAGCTGGCCAAAGTGAAAAGCGAAGAGTGGGAGAATCCCGAAGAGAACGACCCTACCTACTACCAATATTACTGGGAAGCTTTCATGGAACATTTTGATGAAAAGTATTCCCTTGAAAATAGGCTTGACTCCATCAACTATCGTTTAGGCGAAGATATCGACCTCGACCGTAACGTTCGTCGCCGTCAAATCCTGAAACGTATCGATTCATTGGATTTCCTTATTAAATCCTATATTCCGCCTTGTGTCTACGGTCCGCCTCCAGGGATGTATCCAGATTACGATGAAGAACAAGCTAATATTGAAAGTGATATTTCCATTTGGGAGAGACAGTTGAAAGAAGCGAAAAAAGAGCTGGATGAGTTTGGTATTTCTCGTTTACCGGATGCCGAAGTTTTGTATGGTAGTCCATATGAGATACGGCAAATAAAAAAGTAGAGCAAAAATGAGCGATCGTCTCGGTTTTTATAAAAAAGTAATGCTCGAACTTAACCATCAGATGCTGCAACAGCGCATCGACGAGCACGAGCTTCACCAACTGTTTTGGGAATGCACCCTGCGCTGCAATCTCAATTGCCGCCATTGTGGCTCCGATTGCCGTATGCTTTCCGAGAAGGACGACATGCCTTTCGAGGATTTTGCCAAGGTGCTTGACGAAGTGCGCACCCATCAAGACCCTGCCAAGGTGATGGTCATCACCACGGGTGGCGAGCCTACCATGCGTAATGACTTGGCACATTGCGGCGAGGAAATCACCAAGCGTGGTTTCGTGTGGGGCATGGTGTGCAATGGCATGTTGCTCTCACCCGAAAAACTCAATGAGTTTATGGCTGCTGGACTGAAGTCGTTGGCAGTCAGCTTCGACGGCTTCGAGGAAGACCACAACTGGATGCGTGGCAACCCCATGAGTTACAAAAATGTGCTTCGCGCCGTGGAAGCCATGAAGCAGCATCCGAGCCTCACTTGGGATGTTATCACCTGCGTCAACCAGCGGACAATCAAATATTTACCCCAGTTTCGTGATTTCTTGATTTCCTTGGGTATCCGTCGTTGGCGACTGTTCACAGTGTTTCCTTCGGGACGTGCCGCCAATGACCCAGAGTTGCGACTTTCCAACAGCCAATTCGTTGAAATGATGGAGTTTATCAAGGATACACGATTGCAAGGAAAAATCCGAGCGGATTATGGCTGTGACGGTTTCTTAGGAAAATACGAGGGCGAGGTGCGCAACCATTACTATTCGTGCAGTGCAGGCATCAACATCGCCTCTGTGTTGGCCGACGGCTCCATTTCGGGCTGCCTCAGCATCCGCAGCGACTATCATCAGGGCAACATCTACAAAGACAGTTTTTGGGACGTTTGGCAAAACAAGTTCCAAGTCTATCGCGACCGGAGATGGATGAAGACCGACCAGTGTGCCGATTGTAAGATGTGGCGGTATTGTCAGGGTAATGGCATGCATTTGCGCGACGGGGAGGGGAAACTTCAACTGTGTCAGTACAAGATGATAAATGGGGGATGAGGAATGCAGAATGATGAATGCAGAATGATGAATGAGGAATGCAGAATGCAGAATGTAGAATGTAGAATGCAGAATGTGGACTTTTGTATCTTGAATCTTTGAATCTTTGAATCTTGAATTTTGAATTTTAAATCTTTGAGTCTTGAATCGTATTTACATCGTCGGTTACATGGGTGCAGGGAAGACCACTGCGGCGAGGCGACTTGCTCAGCGCATGGGTTGGGAAGTGGTCGACACCGATGCCTTGTTTGAGGAGAAATACAAGATTTCGGTCTGTGATTTCTTCAACAAATACGACGAACCGCTCTATCGTAAACTGGAATCCGAGGTGCTGAAGGAAACGGAAAGCCTTGAACATGTGGTGATTTCGACGGGTGGCGGCACGGCTTGCTATTTCGACAATATGGATTGGATGAACCAACATGGATTGACAGTGTTTCTTCGTATCAGTCCTAAGGCAGTGGTTGACAGGTTGCTCCATGCCAAACGCAAACGTCCTTTGGCGGAAGGGAAGAGTGAGACTGAGCTGACGGAATTTGTCAACCAACATTATACCTCAAGGCTGCCATTTTATGAGCAGGCGAAAATTACCATAAAATCTGAAGACCTTGATTTGGACAATCTATTAAAACTAATTGAAGATGAATAAATTGCTTTGTTCGTTGTGTGTGCTACTGTTATTGATGGCTTGCGCTGAAAAGAAGACAACACCTGAAGTCGACGTTACCATCGATTATGCCGATATGACCTATTGGTATGCCTTCGGCGAGAATGACAAGCGGGCAGATGTGTTTTATGTCTATCCTACAGTTTCGACTATCTCTTTTGCAGACAACGACTCCTCTTGGTTTGCTGATATCACGCAAGCTGAGGTGAGAGAAGAGGCTAATGGCAACCAACGTTTCAACAAGATGTTGTACGACGATTACAACTTTTATGCGCCGTATTATCGTCAGATGATTTTTGAATCCTACACCCAGCCCGATAGCATTTTGCAAAGGAATGCTGCATTTGCTGCTCAGGATGTGAAAGATGCGTTCCAGTATTACATGGCGCACGGCAACGGAGGCCGGCCTTTCTTTTTGGTCGGGCACAGCCAAGGCTCGCAGGTGCTCATTGAGCTGTTGAAGGATGGCATGACTGAAGAGCAACGAAGGTTGATGGTGGCGGCTTATTGCATTGGTTATCATGTCACTGCTGAAGAGATGGCACAATATCCCGAACAGCTTTGTCCTGCACACGACAGTACCGAGGTTGGGAAGCTCATCATCTTCAATTCGATAACCGATACAACGGCTATTGGCATGGTGTCGCGAGGCGATGTGGCGGGTGTCAACCCAACGGTTTGGTCTGCCGTAACTGATACCATTCCTGCTGATTGTCAGTTAGGTATGGCTAAATACAACGATTCCCGTGACAGTGTTTTGATTGTTCCTTGTCCTACAAGAACTTATCTCTACAAACACAATACCGTTTGCCCCGACCTTGACCCCGATATGGTCTACATTCCAGCTTACAAGGACATGTTTCCTCGTGGTAACCTCCATTTCGCCGACTCGTGGCTTTTTGCAGGCAATGTGAAGCAAAATATGGCTTGCCGACTGAGAAACTGGAAAGCAAAGAATTAGGATTCTCTTAATTGCAACAGACAGATGTTTTCCACATGTTGTGTGTGCGGGAACATGTCGACGGGCTGGACAGCCATCACTTTGTATGCAGAATCAAGTAGTTGTAAATCACGTGCCTGCGTGGCTGGATTACAGCTTACATAAACGATTTTCTTGGCTCGGATTTTCAGTAATTGTTCCACCACTTTTTCGGCCATTCCTGCACGTGGCGGGTCGGTGACGATGAGGTCGGGCTGGGCGTTGGTCGTGATGAAGTCGTCGGTGAAGACCTTGGCCATATCGCCGGCATAGAAGGTACAGTTCTTGATGCCGTTGATTTCCGCATTTATCCTTGCATCTTGGATGGCGGCCTCCACATACTCGATGCCGACCACTTTCTTCACGAAACGTGAGAAATATTGGGCGATGGTGCCCGTGCCAGTGTAAAGGTCATACATCAACTCGTTGCCTTGCACATTGGCGAGATCAAAGGCCGTTCTGTAAAGCCTTTCCGCTTGATACACATTGGTTTGGAAGAAAGAAACGGGTCCGATGCGGAACTTCAAGTCGTCGAAACCCGGTCGGGGAGAAGCCATGGTCTCAATCAGATAAGGCTCGCCTTTCAGGCATTCAAAAGGCAGGTCGTTGATGATGTCGTTCAGCTTAGGGTTGATGACCAAAAGCAACGAGACGATTTGCGGGAAAGCCATCTCCAAGGCAGGAATCAGTTCGTGGCGTACGATGGCGTTCTCCTCGCTGATGACGAGGATGACCATGAACTCACCTTTCGAGTTGCAGCGGATGACGAGGTTGCGCATCAAGCCTTCATGGGCGCGGAAGTTGTAGTAGGGCAGATGTCGCTCCAAAGTGAACCGCCTGACAAACAAGCGGATGTCGTTTGACGGGTCAGCTTGCAAATGGCATTTCTCGATATCAACCACGCGGTCGAAGAGCTGGGGCAGGTGGAAACCGAGACCTTTGCAGTATTCTTCATCATGGGTGCCAATGGGTGCGCCATCGGTAAGCCATTTGCGGTTCGAGAAGGTGTATTCCAGCTTGTTGCGGTAGGCAAACTGTTTCTCGCAGCCCAAAATCGGACGAATCTCGGGATACTCGATTTTCCCGATGCGGTCGAAGTTGTCCTTCACCTGCTTCTGCTTGTAGTAGGTCTGCCATTGGTAGTCCATGTGCTGCCACTTGCAGCCGCCGCAGAGACCGAAATGCTGGCAAACGGGTTCCACACGCTTCTCTGATTGCTTCTTGAAGTTCAAGATTTTTCCTTCAAAGAAGTTCTTCTTGCGCTTGTAGACCTCGATGTCGACCACATCGCCAGGCACGCCAAAGGGGATGAAGACCACGCGCCCTTCGGGCTTGGCAACCGACATGCCTTCCGAGCCTGCGTCGACGATTTCCACGTCTTCGATGTATTCGGGTTCTCGTTTTACTTTGCTTCTCGTCATTTCTTCTTTTTTTACTATGGCCTTTAGCTTATGGCCAATGGCTCGCTTCACCCAAGGTGTGAATTTTGTGCTATTTGTTGAAGCGAGCCATCAGCCATAGGCCATGGGCTTATTGTCTATTAAAAATCTCCCAAGTTTTCTTTGCTTGTTCCTCAAACATCTGCATTCCACCAAACACCTTCGCGCCCCAAGTCTTGCCCAATTCCATGAAAGCGGTCTCCTTCGGGTTATAAATCAAATCGATAAGGATGTGTTTATTGCTCAAACCTTGATAGTGCAGGTCGGGGAAGTTGTCGATTTGCGGGAACATGCCTAATGGCGTTGTATTGATGATGAGGTGGTTTTGCCTCAAAATTTCATCGTTAAGTGTGTCGTAGGTGTAATCGCCTTTTTCGATGCTTCTACTGACTGTGGAGTAGGGGATGCCTTTCTTTTTCAGCACATACTGCACTGCTTTGGATGCGCCACCCGTTCCCAAAACCAAGGCATGCTCAATTTGGCGGTCTTTTATGGCTCGATTCAGCAACTGTTCGAAGCCATAAACATCCGTGTTATAGCCTTTCAACTTGCCATCTGTGATTTTTACCACATTGACCGCACCGACTTCCTTGGCCACGACATCAATCTCGTCCAATAACGGAATGATTGCTTCCTTATAGGGTATGGTCACGTTGAAGCCGCACAAATCGGGATATTTCTCCATCACCTCGTGAAGCTCATCCAATGATTTGAGGTCGAAATGTTGATACAAACAATCCAAGCCCTTGTATTCGAATTTTTCGTTGAAGAGGTGCCTCGACATGGAGTGCTTCAATGGATGCCCTATGAGTCCGTAACGTTTCATTTTCAGTTATTTAATCCCAAACACTGCTCCAAATCCCAGGGTGCACACCACACCTACAATGATGCTGGCCAATATAACGCCACCGATGACGGCTAAAACGCTCTTTTTGAAGTCCATGTCCAAGAAACTGGCGGCGAGGGTGCCTGTCCAAGCTCCTGTGCCAGGCAACGGGATGCCCACAAAGAGCAGCAAAGCCCAATAGAGTCCACGGCCCGCTTTGGCTTGCAGCTTTTGTCCGCCCTTTTCGCCTTTTTCGAGGCACCAGATGCAGAACCTGCTGAACCAGCGCACTTTGACATCCTTGCCCCATTCCAACACCTTGCGGGCGAAGAAATAGATGAAGGGCACAGGCAGCATGTTGCCGATGGCGATGATGATGTAGCTCCACAGGAGGCTGAAGTCGGGGTTGGCTGTGTGTATGCCGTATGCCACAGGTAGCGCACCGCGAAGCTCGATAAGGGGTACCATGGCAATAAGGAAGATGTAGATGTAATTCTTCATGCAGGAGTATTGTTTGGATTAGGATTGGTTTCTTGGTTCTTTTTGTGTTGTTCTATGAGTTCAAGGATGTCGTTGTCGTTGGCCAACAGCTCTCGGTCGTATTCCAGGAAGTCGGGCCAGACCTCAAAGTCGGCATCCAAGGCTTGGTCAAGCGCTTCAAGCCCTTGGTTATGACAACCTTTCACGAAATAGGCGTAAGCCAAAAGATAGAGTAGCGAAGCATCGTTGTCGGTCTGCAATAACCCGAATTTGATGGTGTTGATGGCCTCGTCGATTTTATCCTGCTGGCCATAAAGGTCAGCAATGTAATAGTAAGCGTCAGGGTCGGTTGGGGTCGTCTCTTGGATTTTGCGCAAGTATTCCAAGGCCTTGTCGTATTCCTTGAGTTTCATGTAGTCGGTTGCGATGGAGTAGAGGTGGTCGGTTTCCCAAGGCTCTATCGTCATGGCCTTTTCGAAGTATTTGATGGCCTTGCGGCTTTGGCCGCGATCGCTGAAGACATAACCGAGACCCGCATAACCAGAGCCTATCATCGGGTTGATTTCAAGGGCTTTTTTGAAGTGTTCCTCAGCGGTCTGCAAGTCGTTGAGGCGGTAGTAGCAGTCGCCTATTGTTGTGTGTATCATTGAGGTTTCCACGCCGTTGCGCAAGGCTTCCTCAAGGGTGTCGATGGCTTCTTTGTATCGTCCCAAGTCGTAATAGATGTCGGCCAAGTGCATGTTGGTCCAGAGGTCTTCGGGGTCGATGCTGAGGGCGTATTCGTAGGGGTCGATGCTCTCTTCGTATTGTCCCATCATGCGGTAGACGTCGCCGATGTTGGTCCAGGCCTTGCTGTTGTACGGGTCTTTGTCAATTATCTGTTGGAAATAGGCGATGGCGTCTTCTTTGCGGCCTGCACTGAGGAAACAGCAACGGATCTCGTGATAGATGGTGTCATTGTCTTCCGCATAGGGCAAGGCTTTCCCGTAGAATTCAAGGGCGAGGTCAAATTGCTGCATGTGCTGGTATTCGTATGCGATGGCGTTGTAGAGCTCAAACTTCTCGTCTTCATCGAAGTAGGGCAGAGCACTGAAATAGTTCTCCAGGGCTTCTTCCGATTTGCCCAACATGGCGAGGCATGAACCCAGGGTGAGAAAATAATCGGGGTCGTCGTCATCTTCGCGCTCGATATGCTGCATGATCTCGAAGGCACGTTGGGCATCATTTTCAAGCAAATATTGCCGTGCGTACTTGATTCTCAGCTTGCTGCTTTCGGGATGTTGTGCCAAGGCCAACTCCACGGCCTGTCGTGAGCGTTTCAGCTCGTTGTGTTGGGTGTAGTGGTCGATGATGTATTCAAACTCCTCACTGTCGAAATATGCGGAGTCATGCTCTTCCAGCATGGATTCGTACCTTTCGATGGCCTTTTCCATCTCCGCTTCGTGTTCGAAATAATAATCTTCGTCCTCAAACATATTGTGACTTGACTGAAATTTTGTGCAAAAATAATAAAATCTCGGGAAATTGGGCGCTCTTTTGTGTCTTTGTGAATTCTAATTTCGATTTCCATGGAAAGAAAAGCCCTCCTGCTGTTGCTGATATGCCTGAGTTTCAATATGGTTAGAGATTGGTAGTTGGTAGTTGATAGTTAGGAGTTGAAGTTTTTTGTGGCGATTGGTTTTGTTTTTTTGCTTTTTCCTTTAATTTTGCAGACTGAAATACCATAATTGAGTGTTACGTTAGATGAAAAGAAGCTTTGTACTGTTGGCCATGTTCCTTGTCCTGACGGTTTCGGTCTTCGCAAAAAAAGTTGAAGTTCAAACCGCCAGACATGCAGCCCAGTCTTTTCTGAACGCTAACATGGACACGCCTCCCGAAATCAGCTTGATTGATTTCACTGGCCAAGAGTCATTCCTGGGCTTTTATGTGTTTGGCAACAACCGTTGCTTCGTTATCATTGCTGCGGATGATTGCGTGCATCCGATATTGGGGTATTCTACTGACTGTGCTTTTGTTACCAATGAGATGCCAGCAAACACTTTTGCCTGGCTGAAAGCCTACGATGAAGAAATCGCTTACGTGTCAGAAAGCAGATTGGAAGCCGATGATGCAATCCGTTCGGAATGGGATAGTCTCTTGGATGGCAGGGGATTGGAGCCGAAATCAAGGAGCAGCGTCAGTCCGCTCCTCAGAACAAGATGGAATCAAGGTATGCCTTTCAACAATCTTTGTCCTGCTGACCCTAACGCAACTGATGGTCATGTTTTGGCAGGATGTGTTGCAACGGCCATGGCTCAGATCATGAACTATTGGGAACATCCTACCAGAGGTTCAGGTACGTATTCCTACACGCCTCAAAGCCATCCGGAATATGGGGTGCAGTTTGCGGATTTCAGGAACACAAATTATGATTGGGATCACATGAAGAATGTGTATTCAAGAGGCTATTCGGATGCTGAAGCTAACGCTGTCGCCACCTTGGTGTACCATTGCGGCGTGGCTGTCGATATGGATTATGGTCCAGAGGTTAGCACGGCTTCCACACAAAAAGTGCCTGTCGCGTTGAATACCTATTTCGATTATAGCGACAACATGAATCTGAAACAAAAGTCATACATCACCAACAATGGCAGCGTTCATGTCATCTATACCGATGCCCAATGGAGATCCATGTTAAAAACCGAGTTGAATGCCCATCGCCCCCTCTATTATTCAGGGGGGTATTACATTGCTAAGGAGAGCGGCTCACATGCTTTTGTGTGTGACGGTTATGATGCAAACAACTTCTTCCATTTTAACTGGGGCTGGGGTGGTGCGTATGACGGCTATTATGCTATCGGAGCCCTGAATCCAGGCGTAGGCCCGACGGGGCAGTTCAACCAGTGGAATTACGCTCTTTTCGGATGCAGCCCCAAGGCTACGTCTATCAATCCTCCTTCAAGCGTGAATGCTACTGTCAACAGACGGAATGTCAGTGTCAGCTGGAACAGTGTGAGCAACGCTGTTTCCTATAAACTGTATCGTGACGGAGATTTGGTGGCCAACCTGACGAATACCAATTACACAGAGGTTAATGTCAGTTACGGGATGCATTCCTATTATGTGAAGAGTGTGAAATCCAATGGGGTGATGTCAATGAAATCAAACGATGCAGTGGCCGATGTGCATTTTTCGGGGCCGGTTCCAACCAGTTTGCAGGCATCGGTCAACAATAATGATGTCAGCCTTTCGTGGCAGTCTCAAATTCCCGTGAATGCGGTACTGCAATATGGTTCAGGGAATTGCATCGGTGGCTTTGGGTATGATGAAGGTGGCGTTTATTGGGCGCAACGTTATCCTGTGTCGATATTGGATGACTATGCGGGGATGGCGGTCCAGAAGGTGTCGTTTTATTCGAGGTGTAATGCCAATTACACGCTTTTCATCTACAAGGGCGACGAAACGAATACGACCGAGCTGGTTTATCAGAAAAACCAGAATGCGGCCGCAAACAATTGGCAAGACATCATCCTTCCCAATCCCGTTACGATTGATTACACCCAAGACCTTTGGATTGTGCTATATTGCGACCAAAACAGTCCAGCTTCCTACTGTTCCTATTCTGGAGCAGAAGTCGAGGATGCCTCGTTGTATTCCCGATTGGGGAATGCCTGGAGTTTTTGTACCGACAAGTCTTGGCTGATTAAGACCTACATCACCGATGGTACTTATACGTATAACCTATATCGCAACGGCACTGCTTTGGCTACACAGTTGACAGGAAACACGTATTCGGATGCCAATTTGCCTGAAGGCTCCTTTAACTATCATGTCACGACCAACTATTTTGGCGGAGAATCCGACCCGTCAAATTCTGTCAATGTGCAGGTTGAGAGCTTGACTTTCACAATTGGCGCTTCTGCCAATCCCAGCACTGGCGGTTCGGTGACTGGTGCGGGCATTTATACTTATGGGGAGACTTGCACCTTGTCGGCATCGTCCAACCTGGGTTATACCTTTGTCAACTGGACAGAAAACGGCACCCCAGTCTCGACCAATCCAACCTATTCCTTCACTGTGACGGAATCTGCCAATTATGTCGCGCATTTCGAGCTGGACAACTACCATGTCATAGTTTCGGCCAGTCCTTCAAATGGAGGCTCGGTTTCCGGAGGCGGCACATTCCATTATGGTGATAATTGCACCGTCCATGCCACGGCCAATTCAGGTTTCAATTTCATTAACTGGACCATTAACGGAGTTCCTGTCTATAATAACCCGACCTATTCTTTTACGGTCACCACGGATTGCCAACTGGTGGCCAACTTCACCATGCAGAGCTATGTCATCACTGCGATGGCCAACCCGTCAGAAGGAGGCTCGGTTACGGGCAGTGGAGGCTATAATTACGGCGACAACTGCACCTTGACGGCCATGGCTAACATGGGATACACATTCCAAAAATGGACAAAAAACGGGGTGATGGTTTCCTATTCACCCACCTATTCCTTTACTGTGACCGAATCAGCGACATACTATGCGTACTTCATGGCACAGTCGTTTACCGTGTCTGTTTTGGCCGACCCAAGCGATGGCGGTTCGGTTGGTGGCGGCGGTACTTATAATTTTGGACAGAGTTGTGCCGTCCATGCCACGGCCAATCCAGGATATTCGTTTGACCATTGGACGGAGAATGGGAATATAGTATCCAACCAAGCCGACTATAGCTTTACCGTCACAGGCAATAGGACCTTGTTGGCTCACTTCACTTTGGTGACTTATGAAATCTCGGCAGAGACCAATCCTGAAGGTGTAGGTGTCATTACTGGTACAGGTCTGTATCATTACGGGGAGACCGCAACGCTGGCCGTTGAACCTTACTCCTATTACAATTTCCGGAGTTGGTCGGAAAATGGCGAGTTCATCACGGAAGATTCGACTTTCCAGATTGTGGTCACAGGGTCTCATCATTTCATCGCCAACTTTGTTTATTTCGATGCCCTTGAAGAAAGTGCTTCGACTATTGAAATCTTCCCCAATCCGTCCAATACTATCCTATATGTGCAGGGAGAAGGCATGAGAAGGTTAACCGTGTATAATGTGATTGGGCAGGTGATGGACGACTTGGAAGTAGTGGGGCAGGAGCAGCTGCATATCGATGTCCATGATTATGGAAAGGGTCTCTATATCCTCCATGTTCAAACGAGGAAGGGACCGAAAGTCATGAAATTTGTTAAAGAGTAAGTGATAATTAAGTAGATGAGCAGAATTAGTTTACATAATAGACGCGAGACTACGGGACATTGGCTTGTCTCGAAGTCCCGAAGTCCCGTGTCCCGAAGTCAAAAAATATAGCAGTTTAATTTTGAACAGTTACTTAATTGAATTATATGAATAGATTGAGTAAAAAATGGCTTTCCTCCGACCGTGGGTGTACTCAGGTAATGGGGGCGATGATATTAAAAGGGCGTTGGGGCCTTACCTTGCTGTTGCTGGTGATGGTAGCGCTTTCTTTGTTGTCGCTTCACAATTGGCAAAACGCAGCCTTTTTGAGTGCCTCGAGTTGCTTGACTTCTATCTATGGTTTCATTTCAACCGCACTCAGGAGCTCCTGGTATTGGTTGGTGCTTCTGACCCTCCTTATGTTCCTGGTTATCGGTGTGTGCAATACCATGACGAACCTCTATAGCCTGCGCAAGAATGAAACAGGCATTACATGGTGCCAGATCATGATTTTGATTTTCGTCGGGATATGGCTGATCGGAATCCTGTGCATCATCAAAATCCAGAAAGAATCCGGCTATTTCATTATCTTTGGTGTTCTTGGCACACTGATGACCTGGATTTTCCAAGACACGATTAAAGGCGTGGTGGCGTTTGTTCACTTGCGACTTAACCATCTGCTTTATATCGATGATTGGATTCAGGTCCCCAAACTCAATGTCGATGGCGAGGTGAAGCGCATCACGCTGACCACGGTGACTCTCTACAATTGGGACACGACCACCTCGTCCATTCCGACCAGTGTGTTGCATAACGACCATTTCATCAACCTGCAGCAGATGACGGACGGGAAGACCTACGGCCGACAGATGCTGAAGACCTTTATCCTCGACACGGGAGGGTTCCATCCGCTTACACCTGAGGAAATTGAATCGCTGAAGCAAAGGGAGGAGGTCAAGGCCTATTTGTTGGACGAGGATTTCAAAGTAGGTGAACTCAACGCCCACCTGTTCCGCTTGTATGTGTTCCATTGGCTGATGAACCATCCATACGTCTCTCAGGAGCCGCGTTTGGTGGTACGCTGGCTGGAACAGAAAGAAACAGGTCTGCCCTTGCAGATTTACGGTTTCATCATGGAAGGCGGTGTCTTGGCCTACGAATGGCAGCAGTCACAGATCATCGAACATATCGTCGAAGCCTTGGATTGGTTTGGCCTTCAGCTCTACCAGCGCCCTTCGAGCCATGATGTCAGCAATTTGACCGAGAAAGTGTTGATGAGTAGAAAGGAGGAAACGCTATGAGTAAATCTATTGAAAAAGAAAAGCCACTCGAGTATTTGAGGCATAAGAATGGCGACAGCTACTCGGCTGAAACGATACGCAATTGGTATGTAGCTCGTGCCTACGTCCTCGACCGTTTGAAAAGTGTTGCCATAGGTCCTACATCTAACGAGCATTTGCATGTGGTGGTGGCGAGCGACAGCCCTTTGATGTTGTCAGCTGTCCGTGAAGTGGCCTTGTTGGCGCACTTTGCCAATTTTGACGAGGCTAGCGGTAGAAATCGGTCGGTCATTACCATAGTGAGCAATAAAGACAATATCGTAGAAGAGCTGAAGAAAGAGGAATACCTTTGTAATTTGTTGGATTACTGCAAATATTCGGTTTATGGCGCGGCCCCAGTAAATGTCGACTCCTTCCTTGACGTTGAATTGGAAATAGTCAGGAGTTTGTCAGCGGCTGAAAAGAGCGGTCTTGTCGTCGAAATGTCGGACAATGATGCCAATGAGTTCCTTAAGACTGCAAGGATGGATGACATTATGAGCATCGACACCCGCAAGGCAGTGTATGTGGGACGAATCTACGAACTGGGTGTGCTGATTGACAACCTGCCTGCCGAAGACATTCACTCTCCCCGACGCTACAAAATGGCTTTGGACACGTTTGAGCACAACTTCCTGCAAAAGCCGATGACGCAGCTTATCAAACCTGAAAGATGGAAAGCCGATTTGATCCAAGCCAAGAACGGTTTCTCGAGCATTTGCTGTGCCGACTGTTTCGAGCTGAGGGCAAGAGGGATGGAGCAGTGTGGTAATAAGAAAAATGATTCGGATAAAGCCTGGGAGGATCATATCGAAGCGTTATCGATTAGTGAACATGCCCGTTGGGTGACTGAGCGGTTGATTATGGGCGTGCGTTTCTATACCAAGGAGGAGCGCATTCGCGACGAGCGGTCGTTTGGTGGCGCCAAAAAACAATACCGTAACCGAATGAAAAAGAATGCCTCGGATCCGGTCAGCGTCGATATCTGCTCATTTGCGGAGTTGCGCAGAATCAATCCCGGCGACATGAAATACGACAGTTTCTTGATGCTGGCCATTCCCAAGATTTTGAAGCGGATTAAGGAAGAAGATAAATGATGAATTAAACAGGATAAACTATGAAAAAAACTTTGCTATTGCTATTTGCCTTGCTGACCATGTTGTCGGCTTCTGCCCAAAAGACATGGACGGTGAGCACGGTGCCCAACACCCGCTTGCAAAGCGACGACATCCATGTGTCCGACCCTGATGGCTATCTCTCCGACAGCACTGAGATGACCATCAACACGGCACTTTGCGCCATCAGCGACAAGGCTGATGTCTTCCTGGTGACCTTGACTTCCATCGGTGATGCCGAAACCAAGTCTTTCGCTACGGAGTTGTTTAACTATTGGGGCATTGGCGATGCCGAAACCGACAATGGCGTGCTGCTGTTGTTCGTCGAGGACCAACATTCCTTGGAGTTTGAGACAGGCTATGGTGCTGAGTCAACCCTCACCGATGCCAAGTGTCAGCGGATATTCACCAATACCATCGTTCCTTTTTTCAAGGCTGGAGATTATGAGAGCGGGCTTTGTGCAGGCGTGGCTGACATCGTTGAGGTTTATGGTGGCGAAATCCCCATGGGGCTGAAATCGACGTTGCCGGCTGTCAATTACGATGATGAAGACCAAGGACTTGGCGATGATGTCCCCTTCTTTTTTGTGTTTTTTGCTATGGTCTTGTTTGTGATGCCTTTTGTGGGTATTGGATTTTGGCTGCGTAAGAAAAAGTTGGGAAAGAAATCTATTACAGACACTTACCATGCGGTGGAAGAGAAGGGGGCCACCTATATCGATGGTTTCAAGACCACCTGGTCGGGTTCACCATGGGAAGGCAAGGGTTGTCTCGGAGGCCTGTTGATTGGTTTCTCCATCTTTGTTATCTTATTCCTGGTCATAGGCTATATGGGCGTGCGCTATCCGGATTTAGAGGAAAATACATTGTTCAATAGGGTCTCCATCATTACCTTATTATTGTATCTCACATGGGTCTGTTTCCGCCATAACCAGCGTGTCTTGAAGACCGCCAAAACGCTGGCCAAGCAGTCCATCAATCCACGGTCGGTCTATCAGGCGGCTTATGAGAATAAGAGCACCAAGTTGGCCACCTGGATGGCACCATGGATAGGTTGGATTTACCACCGTATTTACAAGAAACAATTGAGCCATAGCGAAGAATGCACTTGTCCCAAATGTAGTGGCCCTATGAACAAATACGCTGGTTTTAGTCTGCCTGAGAATCATTTGGTCGAGGAAAAGGTAGGGGCCTTGAAGTTCACGCCATACCGTTGCAGCAACGGCCATGTGGTTGTGGTGAAGGAGCATGGCAGCAAGTATTCCAAGTTCGAGACCTGCCCAAAATGTGGGGCTTACACCATGATGACGACAGACACTAAGACGATCAAAGCCAACGATTACTCGCACGACGGAGAGCTATTGGAAACCTGCGTCTGCCAGCATTGCGGCGAGACACTCACCAAGACGGTGGTGATACCCAAGTTGGTGCATTACAGCGATAGCAGCGGCAGCTCTTCCAGCCACGGAAAGGGTTATTCAAGCCATTCCTCCAGCCATCACTCATCGGGTGGTTTCTTCGGCGGCGGCCATAGTGGTGGTGGCGGTTTTTCGGGGAAATGGTGAGTTGGTTTAGAGTTTAGAGTTTAGGGTTTAGAGTTTAGAGTAGTTTTTGGGTACTTATTGAAATTGTGCTTTCAATTCTTCTTATTGGGCGTAAGCGATTTGTAAAATATTGTTATTTTTGCGGCAAAATCAAGTAGTCATGGGCGTATATATCAATATCGGAAATGTAGGTTTCCAGAGTGTAAGAAACGGTGAATATGTTGACAAGTCGGGGCTTATTTCCATAGTCAACGGTGCGCTTTTCACAGAACGACGTTTCAGCTGCGTATCCCGAAGCCGTCGTTTTGGCAAGTCGGTGGCGGCCAAGATGCTCAATGCCTATTACGACCAGTCGTGCGACTCGCGCCATTTGTTTGCCGACCTTGAAATAGCTTCCGACCCCTCGTTTGAGAAGCACCTGAACAAGTATCCCGTCATCTATCTTGATCTGACTAGTTTCATTGCTGATACGCATGATGACAACATTGTGGACAAAATGAATGACGCTTTGTTGGCTGATATTGGCAAGGTCTATCCTGATATTCCTGTAGAAGCAGGTGATAGACTAATGGATTTTCTTCTTCGTGTGATTGAAGTCAAAGAGCAGTCATTTATCTTCATTATCGATGAGTGGGATGCCATCTGCCGAGAGTATGCTCCTGATACGGATGCGATGGATCGATACGTTGGTTGGTTGCGTCGGATGTTCAAGAGTCAGGACGCAGCACGTGTGTTTGCCGGCGTTTACATGACAGGCATCCTTCCCATCAAAAAATACAAGACCGAATCGGCGCTGAACAACTTCATTGAATATTCGATGGTGGAACCAGTGGATATGGCTCCATACTTTGGATTCACAAAGAACGAGGTGAAAGCCTTGGCTGAAAAGCATCACTTGGACTTTGATGAACTGGAGAAGTGGTATGATGGTTATCAGATTGGCGATGAGCAGTCTGTTTTCAACCCTAATTCGGTGATGCAAGCCCTCAGAAGCCGTCGCTGCCGCAGTTATTGGGCGGCCACAGGCGCCTACGATGCAGTGGCTCATTATATCCAGATGAACTACGAGGGACTGAAAGACGATGTGGTGCAAATGCTGGCAGGTGAGCGATGTGCCATTGACCCTACTGGATTTCAGAATGACATGTCGGTCATCCATTCAAAGGACGATGTACTTACGGTACTCGTCCACTTGGGCTATCTTTCATACAACTGGGAAGAAGGTGAGTGCTATATCCCCAACAAGGAGGTGGCGGGCGAGATGGTGAATGCCGTCAAAATGAGCAATTGGAACCACGTTGCAAGTGCGATTGAAAAGTCAAAACAGCTATTGCAGGCGACGCTCCGCGGTGATGAAGAGGCTGTAGCTCGTGGCGTGGATGCTGCTCACGACGAGAATACGAGCATTTTGAGCTACAACGACGAAAACTCCTTAGCTTGTGTGCTGAGCATCGCCTACTATTACGCTTCCAACAACTACATCATCCACCGCGAGTTGGCCACAGGAAAGGGCTTCGCTGACTTGGTGCTCATTCCCCGAAAGAATGTGGATTCTCCCGCCATCATCATCGAGCTGAAATACGACAAAGCCGTTGACACTGCCATCGAGCAAATCAAGCGCAGACAGTATCCTGCCAAGGTTTCGCAGTATGCTGATAATTTGTTGCTGGTGGGGATTACATACGAGCGAGAGAGTAAGCTGCATCGGTGTTGTATTGAAAAGTGCAGGTGATGCCGTTTTTTGTAATTATCTTGGCCGATATGAGGGATAATTATCATTTTGGAGAATAAAGCATAAGTAGATGAGGAAAATTAATTTACATATTGGACACGAGACTACGAGACTGCGAGACTACGGGACATTGGCTCGTCTCGAAGTCCCGAAGTCATGTGTCCCGAAGTCAAAGGATATTGCAGTTTAATTTTGAACAGTAACATAAAAGAATATGGAACAAGTGAAAGAGTATCACATTAACAACTCAACCATCAAAATAATATTCGGCAATATCGTGGATAGTCAAGCCGAAGTGATTGTCAGCAGTGACGACAGTGATATAACTATGGGAGGTGGGGTCTCGATGGCTATCCGACGTAAAGAAGGAACCGAAGCCATCCAACTTGATGTAAAGAAAAAGACTCCCGCAGAAATTGGTGATGTTGTTGTTTCAACAGCGGGCACGCTTCCTCAAAAATGCATTTTCCATGTGATAACCATTGACTATAATAGTATTAACCAGTCGAATATTCCTGTGGCGGTAAGCAAAGAGGACATACATCAGTATATTATTGGACATTCCATTGACAAATGCTTTTTGCTGTTACAGGCAATGGATTTAAAGTCCATCGCCTTTCCGTCCATTGGAGCGGGTGTGGCTGGAATTCCTTTCGAGAAAGTGGCGAGTGCCATGTCTGAAGCAATCGTGAGGAATCTCAGAAAGACAAACAAATCCATCAGTGTGGAATTGTATCTTTTTGAAGGATTCAGCATGATGGAGCGTTGGAATTGTCTGCCCATGTTTGAACAGTTTTCAATACAGGAAGCCATCGCCAAAATGATAAACAAGCAAAGCAGCGAACGGTTGATTATGGATGAAGTCATAGCTCCCCAACCATTAGAGGCGACACCTGACATTGAAAAGGATGTATTCATCAGCTATTCCAGGAAAGATTCTGATGTTGTCAAGCAAATCTACGAATGGTTAGAGAAGGCGGGCTATAAATGCTGGATGGATGTTGATGGAATGTTCAGTGGTATTTCATTCAAGAAGGTCATTGTTGATGCAATAAAGCATTCAAAGATATTGCTATTCATGTCATCGGAGAATTCCAACAAGTCACGAAATGTCATAAGCGAGGTTTCTATTTCGGTAGAGTATGGAAAAAAGATAATTCCTGTTCGACTGGATATGTCGCCCTATTCAGAGAGTATAGAATACGACATCATCAATCATGACTATGTGGCTTATGACAAATCAAAGATGGAGGAGTCAAACAGAGAGATGCTAAAGAAAATAGTATCAACGCTGAAAATGGTATGATTATGAGAATAAAATAGACTTGTTTAGAATCTTTTTGTTGTAATACTTGCATACTTGGATAATATAGTGTATTTTTGCATCGTCATTTACCACGGAGTATTTCAGTGGTATTAAAATGGCTATTTTGTGTTATTGAAAATGTAAATTATTGAAATTTAGTTACATAACTATGAAATTCAAAGGTCGAATATAGAATATAGGCGATTAAAAAGACTATGATTTTGTAATGAAATTGACTATGAAACATAGTCTTTTGAGCCTAAACTATATTCGATTATGTACAATAAATGCAAAAATGGATTTATTCCAGAAAGCCTTAAAATCAATAGGGCTGCAGTCGATGAAATCATCGATCGGTTGAAGGCGGATCCGAAATTCTGCCAAGAGTTCTTTTATGGAACCTCAAAGCAAAAATGCTACATTAGTCAGTTGCGCTACGGCGAGTTAAGCTATCTGGCTCAGAACTACAATGTAGTGATTTCTGAAGACTTCTTCAGTACCATCCTTTATCAAGCCCTTTGGTCGGAAGGGACCTGGTCAAAACTTGACGCCTACAATCATCGTAACTCGTTTTTTGCCTGGTTAAAGGTAGTGGCCCGGAATGCCGTATTGGAAAGATTGGCCAAAGACCGTATCATTCCATCGATTCGTACGCGAACTCCTGGCAACACGAGGCTTGCCCTGCTTTCCAAGTCTGTGGAAATGTGTCAGTTGGTCATCGATGAGCAACTGAAAGGAAGCAAGTATCATGATTTCATGGTTTCCATCTATGTCAGCCGTCTCGCAAAAGAGCAAATCATGGAAAAATATGGTATGACGGATCAGGAGTATCAACATGCCAAATATGAAGGTGAATATGCCTTGAAAGACGCTTTGCTCCGTTCAACTAGCGGCTATGAGGAAGAAGTGCTCCGGAACAAGACCTGCGACTATCAGAGTGAGTCGTTGGAATTTGGAGCCGACATGGAAGAATGGATAAGAACCAAGATGGGTGAAAACTCATTGGCAGATGTGTTTGGACTCAATCTCACAGATGAGGAAGTCCATGAAAAGGTCATAGACCTTTTGTATAGCCTGTCCGTGAAGATGGACTGGAATGAGCGTGACAGATTCCTTTGGCGTCAGCGCTTTATCCATAACACTTCTCCCGTGAAGTTGGCAACGACATTGGGGCGTACTCGCGCATGGGTGGATACACGCTTTTCACAACTTAACGACAGAATAGAGCCAACCCTCAAAAGATGGTGGACTGCTAATGCGGCGTGATTTTTTTTCATCGAATTGATAGAATGCTTAAAAACGCCCATATATATCTATATACAACGTATAATTATTGCCAATGAACATGTTTTTTGCATTTACAATCGTCTTCGCAACCATCATGCTATGGATTGCCGTTAGGTGCAAACGTAACAACCGCCGTCTGCTTGGCGAATTGAAACACCTGAAAGCATCGTTGGTCGAAGCTGAAAACGAAAAAAATCTCCTTGAAGAAAGGATGACACATGTTGCTGACGCTGGCGGCATTGGCGAAAGCACCGTCTTGGCCATTGCGGGTGAGATTGTCCGTATGGAGAACAACCTCTACCGCATGGCAGATGTGCCTGGCCGCAAGCAAGTATCAAAGTCACTTGAGCGCATGAAAGTGGCCTTGCAAGCTGAAGGCTATGCCGTGGTTCCTCTTTTGGGAAACCCATACAAAGAAGGGATGCAGATGTCTGCCGTTTTCGTTCCTGACGAAAGTCTCCCCTCTGGAAGCTCGATTATCACCTCTGTACAAAAACCTCAGGTGAACCGAAACGGCAAAATGATTCAAGCGGCTTGTGTAACCGTGGGACAAAATAACTAACCTTCATACATTACTTAATATGGACAACAATGGAAAGATCAACAGGGGCATTGACCTCGGCACGACCAACTCGGCCATCGCCGTCATGGAGAATGGTGTCCCCGTCATCAAGAAAAGCAGCACGCAGAAGGATACGACGCCTTCCATCGTGTCTATCAACCGCAAGGGTGTTATTCACATTGGCGATACGGCCGCCAACGAACTGGCTAGTCAGATGCTCCGTGCCACCAAGACATGGGATGGATGTTCTTCCTCGACTGACGTTTTCAAGGAGTTCAAGCGCACCATGGGAACTATTGAAGTGTACATCAGCAAGAACCTCAAGCATGACTTCTCTTCTCAGCAGCTCTCTGCCGAAATCATCAAGGCTCTTGCTGCCAACGCTGGTATCAACGATGGGGGATGCATTGTCATCTCCGTGCCGGCCAAATTCGATGCCACACAGAAGACCGCTACGGTGGAAGCCGCACGTCTGGCAGGTTTCCAGTATGTGGAACTGATTCAGGAACCCATCGCTGCTGCCATTGCTTTCGGCGTGGCAACGGGACAGACCGATGGCTTCTGGTTGGTGTTTGACCTTGGCGGTGGAACCTTTGACGCTGCACTGCTTCGTGTTGACGGCGGTGTTCAGCAGGTTGTTGACACTGAGGGCGACAGCTATCTTGGTGGTAAGGACATCGATTATGCATTGGTGGACAGCATACTCATCCCCTTCGTCAAGAAGAATTACAAGGTCGACATGATTATGGCTTCGGAGAAGAGAGCTGCCATCTTTCGTGAAGCCTTAAAGGTCACTGCTGAAGCTGCTAAGGTGGCTCTTTCCACCGCACCCAGTGTTGATGTGCTCTCCGACCTTGGCGAGTTTGGCTGTGACGATAACGGTATTGAGATTGAACTCGACCTGACCATTACCCGTGAGATGGCTTATCCCGTCATGGAGCCATTCTTCAAGAAGGCCGTTGCCATTTGCCAGAAGGTTTTGGAGCGTAACCATCTTGATGGGAGTCAGCTTACCAAGCTCATTCTTGTTGGAGGCCCCACTTATTCTCCCTATCTCCGCCAGATGCTGAAGGATGAGGTTTCTCCCAACATTGACGCATCGGTTGACCCGATGACAGCTGTCGCCAAAGGAGCAACCCTCTACGCTGCCACCCGTGATATACCGGTGGAGTTTAAGGCTGCTCCCGATGCCGGTGCTCTGGAGCTGGAACTCCACTACGACACCATGGCAGTGGGTTTGACCACCTATATCGCTATCATGGTCAAGAGCCGTAAAGTCATGACCGAGGGCATGACTGTGGAGGTGGTTCGCAATGATGGTGCTTGGAGGAGCGGCCTTGTGCCCTACGAGGATAATGGTATCGTCGTGGAGCTTGCTTTGGTGGAACATGCTGCCAACAACTTCACCGTTCGCTTCTACAACGATTTTGGCCACAATGTGAAGGTGTCACCCGACAACCTGACCATACTCCAAGGCACACTTGCATCGGCTGCACCGCTGCCTTACCATATCGGTTTCGGGGTGTGGGACAACGAAACAGAGCGTCAGGCTTTTGTCCCATTCATTGGGCTCGAAAAGGGCAAGCCGCTTCCCACCATTGGCGTAGCGCATGGGAGGAAGACTACCATGAAACTCGTTCCCGGCAATAAGAAAACGGTTCTGAAGATTCCAGTCTATCAGGCAGGAAGCTACACGGTTAACTCGCCAGCCTCTCTTTATGAGTATGTCGGGGATGTCCTCATCACTGGCAAGGATGTGAAGCATGAAGTGCCAGCGGGTACTGAGGTGGAGATACAGGTCGCTGCCGACAGTAGCGAGATGATGACCTTCACGGTTTCCATTCCCAGCGTTGATGAGAATGTGGTCAAGCAACTTGACACATCACCTCGTTTCAATGCATGGGATGCCAACAAACTCATTGCCGAATATGTCGACAATGCCCGTCGTTCGCTCCGCGCTTTGGAGTCGGAGAATGTGGCCGTTGATGTCCTACGGAACCGTCTCTTTGCTTTGAAGCACAATTGCTATCACACGGAGAAGAAAGCTGTTGTGGAGCAGTACAAGGAACTGCTTCGCGACATCTACCGTTTGGAGTGTGATACCGCATGGGAACGCATCATCCGCAAGGTTAACAAGGAGATGGCTCTGCTCCAGCTTAATGATTTGGCCAACGGTGATGAAAGAAGCCACTATGCATTCAGATACTTGGAAGCCTACGTCGAGAGCGCCAAGGCCAACCGTGATGTGGCAGCCGCTAAGAACATCCTTGAGGAGATCTCATTTCTCAACTACGATTTGAAGTGGAAGACCCGCATTCCCGAAAGCATCAGATGGTATGACCGCAACTTCGACAATGTGGAATGGGATGACAAGGAACATGCCCGCCGTTGTGTCAACCAAGCACTAGAACTCATTAAGAAGATGTTCACAAAGGAACAGGTGAAAGATGCCCTTCGTAATATTCTCAGCGCTCGGAAAAGCACCGAAGAAATCCGTGAGGCAGAGGGCTTACTTGGATAACAAACATAGAAAACGAAATATGAAGTTCAAAGATTTCATTGAGAACAACCCGTTTCGGGTGATGGGAGTCTTCACCAACGACTCCTCCGACATCATTTCGACCAACAACAGTCGGATGAAGGCTTTTGCAGTCATCGGCAAAGTCGTGTCCTTTTGGCAAGATATGATAAGCGTCTTTGGCACTGAACCCAATCGGCAGGTGGAAACACTTGCTTCCGGTGTCGCTGCCTTGAGTTCGTCCGAAGGACGATTGCGCAGCGGCTTATTCTGGTTCATGAATCTTACCGCCACCGATGCCAGGGCTCTTGCAGCTTTGGCTCGGGGCGGCGATTTGTTGGAAGCAAGGAAGATTTGGGAGGATGGAGAGCAGAACATGTCCTCACTCCAAAACCAGTTGATGTGTTGTCTGCTGAAGGATCCTCGTTCGTATTCCAAGGCGCTTCAGTTGGCCTCGACACTCTATAGAAAATATGGCCATGATTTCGTCGTTACCGTATGTAACGGTTTCGAAGTCGTTAGTCCCGATCAGCTGATGTCCATGTTCTTAACCGAAATCGTCAAGGTAACTGATGGCGACTGCTGGTGGTGGGACAAAGCGGTCAAGCGTCTGGGGGGCAAGGCCATTGACCTCCAGTGGACGGAAGCCAAGGCAATGCTGCACCTTAGCAAACTTCAAGATGCGCTTAATGTCGCCAAAACCACAGAAATACACTCCACTCAGGATAACTATGACATAGCTGTAGCTTTGATGAAGCAAGCAGAGCCGCACTTGAAGGCGTTGAAGGCTCTTAATGACGGGCATCCTGCTCTGCTCTCCCGTTATGCGACCATTGCCGATGCAGTTTGTGAAGAAATTCTCAACCGTGAGATTGAATACTATAACCATAGCGAGTGGTTCTCGGGTAAGGCTGACCGTGTGCTCGTCCTCAAGCGTTTTTGTTATCGCTATGCGGCCACTGTCCGTTTCAAGGACCGCTGTCGACTCAATATTAACATCGTTATGGGACGTTCGAGCAATGCCCCGGTCTTCCCTAATGGTATGCCCGATAAACTCTTTTTTGAGAGCGACCGCAAGAAAAGAAATGCTGGCCTCTGCTCTATACTTGATGCTGTTAGAGAGAAAAAAATAGAAAATGTTGGAGTGGAATAATAAGTCGCAGAAGGGCTATTGAGAGGTGAAAGTGGTGAAATCCTAATAGTATGCTTTTCTAATTATTGATAAATTGATTTGAATATCAATCGATTATCATATTGATATTTTGTTTGATTAAAAATTTGATATTTTTATTGTATATATGTTACGAGACTTTCGTATTTTTGCGCATCCAAAAACCGAAACCACCATGACTTAATACCAAAACATCCAGAATCGAGTTTCATAAGACCTTTTTGGCGAAGAAACGGACTTTTTGTCGTTGATAACAGTGCAATGACTTTTGCATTGGTCAAATAGTTCGTTGATAACGACCGATGAGGGCTAAGAAATAGACATTTTGTCGTATGCAACGACCTTTTACCCCATTCGATGGGGTCTGAGAAGTTGACAACGGTGATTTGTCGAACGCGGCGGCGTATTCCGCTAATAACATCCAAAAACCAAACGCTAATGTATTATTCACATTTGCTTGTGGTACTGAACACGAATCAGTTCCACGCGGCTCTCAGTGAGATCCGCAGCCACTTCGAAGGAAAGCGTCCGGACGAATATCTGAACGTGCTTCTTCAGGGGGTGGAAAACTCCAACCAAGTGCTTTTCGAAGCGATGCATGTCGCTTCTGTGAAGCACCATGTGCAACAGGAGACGAAGTTGCTCAAAGAGCGTATCGTGTCTGCTGTCCGTTGCATCGAATCGTACCGTTGTGCGCCTGATGCCAAATTGAAGGCTAGCGCTGAGGTGCTTAAGGCTTTGTTCAGGTCGTTTGGCAAGCCTCTCACGCGCATGAGTGTCAACACCTTGTTGGGTGCTGTGCCCGTTTTGCTTCGTGAGTTGTCCAAGCCTGAGATGCAGGCCCATGTGGACAAACTCGCCGAGCTTCCAGAACGCATCGAGGGCATCCGAGAGGCTTTGGAAGTCTTGGCAGCCAAGCAACTCGAGGTGGACCAGGCCAACAGCCGATTGGTGAAGTCCGAGCCTCTAATCAATTTGAAGCGCGAGGCAGCAAGTAAACTCGAAGTGCTGGTGGATTACTTGAAGGCCATGTCGTCCAAGGACGTCCACACCTACGGCGATGATTACGCTGTGGTGACGGAGATCATCAGTCGGCACAACGCCACCTACAGAGGTGGTGCGCCCAAGGTTTCTTCGATGCAACCTGATTCTTCTGAGCCATAAAAAGACTCTCAATTCCAGAAACGTCATTGGCGTTTCAAGAAAACAGTATGATGGATTGCAGATGAAATCATTTCGTTGATTTCCCCATGAGCTTTGGCTTGTGGGGAAATCATTCTGTGCCATTTTTGCCTATTGCATTCAATTCTTTGTCCCATATTCCGACTTTTGCTTATTTTTGCATTTAACTTTGAATGAAAGGACTATATCATAGGTAAAAAAAAGAGAAAGTTAAAATATTATAAACCAAGGCATTAGCTGTTATTCATATTCAAATCAAAAGCATCGCGAACTGATGATTTGTAATTGTCGGAGAAAGTGTGATTTCACGGGAGTCAACCACTCGCGTTACATCAATAGAGTCAATGCTCACACCGTTTTGGGTGTGGGCTGATTTCATTGAGGCAGCGTGGGCGTGCAAGGCTTCCCGTGAATATGGTGGAAAAGCACGCACCTTTCTGTTTTTCTGGCTGTTGATGGGCGGCAGGTGCCGTTAACAATCGATTGTTTATGAAAAACAAGAAAGAAGAAGAAAAAGAAAAAAACCATTGTATTTTCGTGCGTGTAGGCGAAATGGTGGCCAACGAGATAAAGGGTCAAAAATTCCATAAGACGGAGTTTGCCCAAAAAGTCGGCACCGACCGGAGGAATCTGTATCGCATATTGGATAAGACAAGCTTTGAAACCGACTTGCTCTATCGCTACAGTAAGGAGCTGGGGCACAATTTCTTCCGCGACTTGGCTGATGAGTTTGACAAAAAGCATCCAGACCTAAAAGCCTGATAGCATTTTTTTTTGAGAAATATGCAACTTTTTTATGGTGTGAATAATTGGGGAAAATGTGACGGATGTTGCCACATTTGGAGACGGTATTTATGAAAATTTGTTTATAGTTTTGAAGCATCAAAGCTAAAGTAATATTAAGACTATTATTATTCTAATTATCAATAAATTAAATTATCAGTGTTATGAGGAAAACAATGCTATTGTTTACATTTGCAACATTGCTCTCGTTGTCTTCATTTGCCCAATGGAGTGTTGGCGGAAGCGTAGGGGCCGTGTTTGACCGCCCGTTCATGCATCAAAATAAGTACGATTATTTCTATTATTCGGGTTGCATCGTTTTTTTTCGCAGTGTCACTGTTAATAATAGTACTGACGAAATCATAGGAATTAATTATCAATTTGATTTGCCTATTTTGTATCAATTTAACAATCGGTGGAGTTTTGTCAGCGGATTGTCATTCCAACAAAAGGGATATAGAATGTCGACAAACGGTGGCTGTATTGTCAAATACAATGATTGGTATGTTTCACTACCATTAATGGCTGAATTTTCTTTTATTAAATGGAAACACAATGAATTTTTTGTTGATGCTGGACCGTATATTGCCTATTGGTGTGATTCTTATCATAAGTATTTAGTACCTACGATGAATGGGATACATAAAGATATTGAAAAGAAGGAATTCAATAAAGATATTGACAATCGGTATGAATGTGGGCTGATAGGTGGAGTGGGATATAAGCATTATTTTGGCACAAGATGGACTTGCTTTGCCAAAGCCAGTTACCAATACGCATTAACCAAACAATTTAAGGTACCCCAAACTTTGGGTTTTCTCAGTCGCAACAATGCGTTCGTTTTTCAATTGGGATTATTGTATAACCTGTAAAAACAGGAAACTATGAAGAAACACAACACGATCATGACAATGCTTATGGCAGTCGCATTCACAATACTGACAGCCTGCAATAAAGAACCCTATAATACAACCATTGAGACGGATGTCCAGCAATTTGAAGCCGTATGGAATGAATTGAATGACACCTATGTATTTTGGTCGGTCGACACAATCGATTGGGATGCTGTCTATACCAAATATCATCCATTGTTCGAAGAGATGGATAATCAATCAGATGATGTTTGGAAAGCGACTTGGACAGAACTTACATCTAATTTGTTGGATCATCATTTGACAATTAGTCTTAATAGACCTTCTTCCGATATTACATTGGTAGGTCTTTATGATCTGTCTCTTCAACCTGGATATGATGAAGTTAAAGGAAGAGACTATTATCATGCGCGTTTATCAATGTTTGATCACAAAAAAATGTTGAATTCTATGGAGGGAAATGGAAGATTGATAGATGCGACCTCAAGTAGTTGTATTTATTCGGGAGTTTTAGATGAAAAAATCGCATACATTTATATATCAAGTTTTTTTGGCCTTTCGCTTGATACGATTGAAGCTTTCAGTCATTTCAAACAAATAGTTGCAAATGAGAATATCAAGGCGGCTATTATTGATGTCCGTGACAACTTGGGTGGCGCATCTGAAAATCTTGTGCCAATGCTGTCTTGTTTTACAACAGAGTATGTATTAATTGGGTATACTCAAACGAAGTTAGGCTTGGGCAAGTACGATTTGTCACCGAAAGCTCCATCAATTGTTAGTCCTGTCTCAGGACAAAGAAGGGAAATTCCCATAGTTGTGTTGACCAGTGTTAATTCTGCCAGTATGGGAGAAGTGATGCCAATTGCTTTGAGGCATTTGCCGCAGTGTTATGTGGTTGGTGAAAGGACATTTGGTGCTACTGGGCCAATTAATGGTGATAAGAAAGGCAATGGGTATGTCATTACGACATCGGATTTGATTTTTGAAGATGTTGATGGCACCATCTATGAAGGTTATGGCGTGGAGCCAGATATAGAGTGCCTATTCGACAAGAATTTGTGGAATAGTGGTATTGATAACCAATTGGAAATGGCCATTAGTGTCGCATTGGGCAAGATTGTAGAAAACGGAAACTAATAACAATCAATTAATTAATCATTAAACTATGAAAAGAAAATTCAGAACAATTGCAGCGGCTGTGCTGCTGGTTTTTGCAGGTATCGGAACAACATCATGTTGCAAAACGGAATCGGGACCTAACGGTACGCCCTATATTTCCAATCCAAAGCCGGCGATAAACATGGATGAAATCGAATTGAAAGTAGGCGATTCCTTATCTTTGTGGTGTGGTCGTACAGACGGTGTTTCTTATGTTTTTAATAACCAAGATGTTTTAGAAGTGGATTCTTGGGATTCGGATCACCCTGAAATAGCAACCGTGGAGAAAGTTGGTAAATATGGCCGTGTTAAAGCTATTTCTCCCGGAAAATGCAGAATCACAGCAACATATCAAGGAGAATCGGATTATTGTAAAGTTACAGTGACGGAATGACTTCATGAGTTTCCAAATTCAAATCATGAATCAGCTTAATCAAATTGCAATCGTTTGAGGACGGCCAACAACCTAGTTGGCCATCCTCTTTTTGAAAGAATTAAACAATGTAAAATAACGTATTATGAAAAAACTATTCCTAACATTAGTAGCGTTTTTGATGGCGGTGATGCCCGCGTTTTCGGAGAATGTAACCGTCCAAACCGCACAACGAGCCGCCCAATCCTTCCTCAACTCCAAGATGGGAGGCAACTCACAAATCCATTTGATTGACTTTGCAGAGAAAACAGAATTCCCGAATTTCTATGTCTTCGGTAACGAGCATTGTTTTGTCATTATTGCTGCTGACAACATTGTTCATCCTGTTTTGGGGTATTCGATGGAAGGAGGATTCGGAGAAGATGCAATGCCTGAAGCCATTATGGATTGGTTGAAAGCTTATGATGATGAAATCACCTTCGCCAAGGAAAGTAGGTTGGAGGCTACAATGGAAATTCGAAAAGAATGGGATAATCTATTAAATGGCAGAGGTTTGGAACCAAAGTCGAGGAGTTTTGTGAAGCCTTTGATACGCACGAAATGGAGTCAAAAACTTCCATTTAACAACTTGTGTCCGATATATGGTAATGGCAATCATTGTGCAGCGGGTTGCGGTGCCATCGCCATGGCTCAAATTATGAACTATTGGGAACATCCTGTCAGAGGTGTTGGCTCTCATTCCTATCTTCCTCATAGCCATCCAGAATATGATACTTTATCTGTCAATTTCAGCGAAACAACTTACGATTGGGATAATATCAAAAACCTTTATACTCGAGGCTATTCAAGTGACGAAGCTTTAGCCGTCGCCACTTTGGTATATCATTGCGGTGTGTCTGTCAATATGGACTATGGCCCGGATACAAGCAATGTTGCTGCTCCAATACTTGACAGCGCCATGAGATACTATTTTGATTATGCCTCCACTACTAATTACGTGTTTAAATTAAGCTATTCAAACACCCAATGGATTTCGATGCTAAAGAATGATTTGGACAATCTTCAACCTTTGTTATATCGTGCATGTAGTGATAATCAAGGGACCAATGCACATATTTTTGTTTGCGACGGCTATGACGAAAATGACTTCTTCCATTTTGAATGGGGCGTTATTGGTGGTCGATTTGACGGCTACTACACCATTGCAGACTTGCATCAAGGCTCTACGAATTACACATACGGTAATGCTGCCATGTTTGGATGCCATCCCAATGAGACCTCGATCAATCCACCTTCCAATGTGGTTACTACTGTCAATGGCAGAACCGTCAATATTAGTTGGTCACCTGTACCCAGTTCCGCGTATTACAAGGTATATCGTGATGGTGATTTGATTGCCAACAACTTGACCAGTACCAGCTATACAGACAGCAATGCCAGCTATGGTTCGCACACTTATTACGTAAAAAGCGTGAAATCAGACGGCACCATGTCTTTAAGGTCGAACATCGCTACTGTTGATTTGCATTTTACGGGTCCCGTTCCGAGTAATCTACAGGCTACAGCCAACAGTCAAAATGTCAATCTTTCATGGCAAACACCGAATGCTGAAACCGCTATACTTCAATATGGAACAGGTGCTTGTACAGATAAAAGAGGCTATTCTGGTGGTACGTATTGGGGGCAACGTTATCCAGCGTCAACAATAAGTGAATATGCTGGCATGGCTATTGAAAAGGTGTCGTCTTTTTTTTATTACGTAGGTAATTATACCTTGTTTGTTTATATGGGAGAGGAAAACAATCCGAATGAATTGTTGTTTCAACAGAGTTTCAACGCTGCGGCTGAAAGTTGGCATGACATTGTCTTTCCCGAACCTGTGTCAATCGATTATACACAGGATTTGTGGGTTGTTTTTTATTCCAATATTGGTTATCCAGCACCGCTTTGCGATTATAATTTGCCAGATAAAGAAAATGCAGCTTTGTATTCCAATCAGTATGGTATTATTTGGAGTGCTTTTGGACCCTCTTATTCTTGTATGATGAAGACCTACCTCACCGACGGCATATACACCTACAACCTCTATCGCGACGGCAACATAGTGGTCAACAATCTGACGGGCAGCAGTTATACCGATGCAAATGTTCCCGACGGCTTTTACGACTACCAAGTCACCACCAACTATTTTGGAGGCGAATCCGATCCGTCGAATACGGTCCATGTGCAGGTCGGTAATCCCACATACTCGGTTTCGGTGTCGGCAAATCCAAGCAACGGCGGCACGGTCACGGGCGGCGGCACCTACTACTATAACCAGAGCTGCACCGTGACGGCGACACCTAACACAGGCTATACTTTCACCAATTGGATGGAGAACGGCAACGTGGTTTCTACCAATTCATCATTCTCTTTCATTGTCAATGCCAACCGTACGCTCGTGGCGCATTTTGATCTGCAATCGTTCACCATCTCGGCATCCGCCAATCCTTCAAATGGCGGCAGCGTTTCGGGTGGCGGGATATACAGCTACGGGCAGACCTGCACTTTGTCGGCCACGGCTGCCAACGGCTATAATTTCGTCAATTGGACGGAGAACGGCAACGTGGTATCTACCGACGCTACCTATTCCTTCACGGTCTATGCCAACCAGACGCTAGTCGCAAATTTCCAGTTGGACAATTTGGTCGTCACGGTCTCAGCCGATCCAGCTAACGGTGGCAGCGTGACTGGAGGCGGTGCCTTCCACTATGGCGACAACTGCACGGTCATAGCGACTGCCAACCCAGGCTTCAACTTTGTGAATTGGACTGAAGACGGGACACAGGTGTCCTCTTCCAATCCTTATTATTTCACCGTAACCAGCAATCGTGAACTCGTGGCGCACTTCACCTCTCAGAACTATGTCATTACCGCCACAGCCGACCCTGAATACGGAGGCACCATCACAGGCATGGGCGGCTATAACTATGGTGAGACTTGCACCCTCGTTGCCACGGCCAATGTTGGGTTCGAATTCTCCAAGTGGACCAAGAACGGAACACAGGTTTCCACCGATTCATCTTATTCCTTCACCGTCACCGAGTCGGCTAACTATGTGGCGCATTTCGCGGCACAAAGCTATACCGTCAATGTCTCGGCCAACCCGAGTGAAGGCGGCTCAGTCAGTGGGGGAGGAACGTTCAGTCACGGCCAGTCATGCACGGTACATGCCACGCCAAACACCTGCTACCGCTTTGTCAGCTGGACTGAGAACAGCAATGTGGTTTCCACACAAGCCGACTACAACTTCACCGTCACGAGCAACCGCAATCTTGTCGCCAACTTTGCATTGGAGACTTATACGGTTACCGTCGATATAGAGCCAGAGGAGGGCGGTATTGTTAGCGGTGCAGGTGTCTATACTTGCGGCGATTCGGTCACCCTGATTGCGATTCCCAACGACAATTTTGCTTTCGTCGGCTGGTTCAAGAACGGGAACCTGATTTCTGCCAATCCTACGATGGTCACTGTTGCTGATTACAATCATCATTTCACCGTCCGTTTTGCCATCATCGAGGGTGTCGGTGAGAATGACGGCACGATGGAAGTGTATCCCAACCCCGCCAATGATGTGCTGTATGTCTTGGGGGATGGCATCAAGAAAGTCACCGTGTTCAATGCTTTGGGACAGGTGACAGAGGTCGTAGAAGCCAAGGAGCGAATCAATCTGCGAATTAATCTTCAACATTACAAAGAGGGAATCTACTTGATTCGAATTGAAACTTCGGAAGGCACAATAAGCAAACAATTTATAAAACAATAACTTAAATCTAAAAAAATGAGAAAAAAGCGGTTATTATTTCTCTTGTGGGTAATCGTTACGGCATTGCCTGCGACAGCCCAATGGAGCATAGGAGGTAGTCTTGGGGTTATTTGGGACCGTCCGTTCTTACATCAAAACAAGTACGATTATTTCTATTATTCAGGAGATATTGGCTTTTTAGATCTTTCCGTTAATTATCAAATTGATTTATGTGGCTCGTATCAATTAAACGATAGGTAGAGTGTTGCCAGCGGAATTTCCTTTTAACAGAAAGGGTATAAAATGAATACAAGCGGTTCGTGGTCAATCGTTACTTGCAGATCCAGTTCGGTCAAATATAGTTCGGTCAAAAATGTTGATCGGTACATTTCACTTCCGATAATGATGGAGTTTTCTTTTGTAAAAAAAACATGATGAGGTTTTTGTGGAAGCAGGTGCGTATGGTGCTTTTTGGTGTTGTTCTAGTCGCAATTCTTCAGTGCTGTCGCTGTTAGGAAATAGAACAGTGGTTGTTGAAAAGAAGGATTTCGATTATGACGTTGATAGACGATTTGAGTGTGGATTGATAGGTGGTGTAGGATACAAACATCATTTTAGCACAAAATGGAGTTGCTTGGCAGAAGTCCGCTATCAATATGCATCAACCAAACAATATAAGGTGCCCCAACCTATGGATTTTTTTAGCCGCAACAGCTCTATCGTTCTGCAAATAGGATTATTGTATAACTTTTAAAACAGAAAACTATGAATAAACACAACATAATCATATCAATGCTTATGGCTGTTGCATTTACAATACTGACAGCCTGCCAAAAAGACACAGAAAACACAACTATCAAGATGGATGTCCAGCAATTTGAAGCCGTTTGGAACGAATTGAACGACACCTATGTGTTTTGGTCGGTTGATACAACCGATTGGGATGCTATATATACAAAATACTATCCAATATTCGAAGAGATGGAAAACGAAAGGGATTTTATTTGGGAACATACATGGATAGAACTCACAGCTACTCTGTTGGACCATCATTTGACCATCGAATTGACGAGACCTTCTACAAATTCCAAGGTTATACTTACTCCTGGATTAGATGAGGCTATGAATAGAAACTATGGACATCATGTGGGGGTCATTCCTAAAAACATATTGAACAAGTTGGTGGAATGTGGTCGATTGGTAGACACAGCAACATACTCATTTAAATATAATACTATCATTGAGGATTTATTCGTAACACAGTATTTTTACTCAGGAATCTTGGAGGACTGTATTGCCTATTTGCATATTCCAAGTTTTAAGGTACTTCCTGTTGTGACGACTAAAGCGATTAACCATTTCAAGCGGTTAGTTGCAAATGAAAGTATTAAGGTTGCTATTATTGATGTTAGAAACAATACGGGAGGTATTTCAGAAAATCTTGTGCCATTGCTGTCTTGTTTTACAACTGATTCCGTGTTAATTGGTCACACTCAGACGAAACTTGGTTTAGGCAAGCATGACTTGTCACCGAAGATTCCTGTAGTTGTTAATCCTGTTTCAGGACAAAAAAGAGAAATTCCAATAATTGTGTTGGCAGATATTAATTCTCAAAGTGCTGCAGAAATGGTACCAATTGCATTAAGACATTTGCCACAGTGTTATGTGGTTGGAGAAAGAACGTACGGTGCTCTGGGTGGTTTGGTAAGAGGTGAAGGCGTAACAAACAATGAAGACAAAGGATACACCATTACGACGGCTAATATGCTTTTTGAAGATGTTGATGGAACTAATTATGAAGGCTATGGCGTGGAGCCTGATATAGAATGTTTATTCGATAAAGATCAATGGAACAATGGCATCGATAACCAATTAGAAATGGCCATCAGTGTGGCATTGAATAAGATTGCAGAAAACGGAAACAAATAATAATCAATTAATTAACCAATCAAATTATTAAACTATGAAAAGAAAATACAGAACAATTGCAGCGGCGGTGCTGCTGATAGGAATTACCGCCATGATGGGATCTTGTAAACAAACACCTATTTCATCAAAAGGTACGAATAATGCTGATACCAATTGTGTTAAATTCACTGATGAGTGGGAAACATCAGGAAATGGTTGTGACCATAATATGCTGTTAAAACTGTTATGTGTTTCCGATGCCGATACATCTCGTCTGGAAATTGATGGCATCTGTATCAAAGAGTTTTACGGCACCAATGAAGTTAATGTAACAAAACATGTAGAAAATGGTAGCCATCGGATTCTTTGTTACACCCTTGGAACAATGGACACTGTTGTGAATGTGACTTTTAAGCAAGTAAATGGTAGCATTAATTATTGGAACTCTAACATTAATATTCATTTTTAAGTCAATGGCAATCATCTTGGTAGTATCATCACCTTTTCAAAAAACAGAATTGTAGAAAACGAAAACTAATAATAATCAATTAATTAACCAATCAAATTATTAAACTATGAAAAGAAAATTCAGAACAATTATGGCAGTGGTGTTGCTGCTAGGTATAGCTCTTTTAGTTGGAGGCTGTACAAAACCCAAAGCCACTATTTCTCCCTTTAAACTTAGCCTTCATGTTGGCAAAACCGACAAAGTGTTTATTGACTACCAAAACATTACCTCATATCGCATTGAAGTTGAAGATACCATTATTGCCCAATGTGTCGCTTTGCCATCTACAAATTCAAATGTACCGTTAGATGGACATTGTGAGGTTACAATCATTGGAAAACAGATTGGCAGCACAAATTTGCTCTTTTTGTGTCCAAATGAACATTTTATGCAAAGGATTCCTGTTGAAGTTTTGGACAATAAATGAATGTGTAAATGTGCTGTATATTTTGCAAAGAGTATAATTGCAGAAACAGAAACCAATAACAATCAATCAATTAATTAACCAATCAAATTATTAAATTATGAAAAGTAGGTTAAGAACAATTGCGGCAGCAGTGCTGCTGCTTGGCGTGGCTTCTTTGGCGGGAGGCTGCAAGAAATGCGAATGCGAAAATGGTAATGGTAGTGGTGGGGGAAGTAATATTGAAGGTGTTTATACGAAAACAAATTTTACTTGTTCTACTTGTGCACAATTTACGGATTCGCTCAAACTTTCAGGGAATGGTGTTAACCATAATATGCGGGTGGAATTGTCTTGTGTTTCTGACACAGACACCTCCTATTTGGAACTTGATGGTACTCAAATCAAAGTGTTTAACGGATGTGACAGTGGCTGGGTTCCCAAATATGTTGCACATGGCACTCATCATATTCTTTGTTACACAGTTGGCAGTATGGACACGGTGGTAGATGTGACATTTTCCCAAGATAGTGATTTCATAAATTGGTTTTTACCCTATGGCTCATCTACAACTTCCTTGAATTAAGTATAAATTAGCTAAGTACATGACAAAATTTCGAATATTTTTATAATTGGTTGTCTATCAGTATTT
>CAMHRP010000012.1:0-77414 GCA_946187645.1 uncultured Bacteroidales bacterium
ATTTGGCCAAACTTGAACTTTTTCTGTTGCTTATAAAAATTGTCATGTACTAAGACTTTCTTCATAACTGATAAATTTATGTGTTAATGATTCGGAATACAAAAATACAAAATACAATACTTACAACGAATAATCCCTCAAAAAAAGCTAAAGATCCCTGCGAAAGGTACGGAGCACGATGTGATAGATAGTAAGATGTTGTATAACTCATTTACAGAAAGCGAATGACGCATTCCTGCCGAGTAGCTACGCCCCGTGTCGATGACATGACCTCCTATATACCCCACACGCCACAGTGTGGGGCTCGACACACTAGCCATAGTAGTGCAGGGCTCGACACACCAGCCATAGTGACCAGCGTGCCGGAGGCAAGCCACCTCACATGTAGATGTAGCGTGCCTCCAGCACGCCCTGCCTAGTCTACAGTGTGGTAAACCCCACACAGCAGAGCTGTATGGGGTAAATAGAATGCCGTGACTTCGGCACGAGGCTGCCACAAAGCTGTCAGCAACGGGTGGCCTCGGTGCCCTGAGAGGCACCCCACCCACCGCCGACAGCAAGCCCATGGCGGTGGGTGGGGCACCAGAAACTAATTCTCGGCAACGCGCACGAGACGCACACTTTGACCGTCGCAGCGGCCGACATATTCCGAGGCCGCGGTACCTAGGCCCCAATCGGAGAAGCCTGCGTCGTACGCGCTGAGGCTATGTTTGTACGAGGCCGACCAGTAGCAGCCGTTGCCGCCATTGACTGAAGTCCCACAGCGGTAGCCTGCGGCGGGCAGGAAAACCGCACCGTGCGACTGCAAGCTGCTCGTCCAATTGGACGCACTAATCACGTTGCTGCCGTAGCCGGCACCGCCGTTGTTCGTGTCACTCAGGCTGTAGTAGCTCTCGCTCCAGTCATCGGGCAACAGGATCACTCCGTTCACGTTGTTCACCTGTGCCTTGGCGTAGCGTATACCGCTCGTGGTGATGCGCGTGTTGAACACATAGTCCCACTCGCCGCCGCTACCGCCCGTCAGGGTGCGCCATTGGTTGGTGGCGCTGCCACCGTTGCTTATCGCGTTGTAGCCCCAGTCTGCCTGACCCGTCTGGTCATACAGGTTGTAGGTCACGCTACCGTAGGCGTAGTAGTCGCTGGGACTTTGGCTGGTGCTCCAGGGCTGATAGGCGTTGGCACCGTGGTTGTAGCCGCTCGTGCCCCAACCGAACAGGTCAATCCATCCATCATAGGTAGATGAGATATTGCTGTTGTCGCTGCCAACGTAGTCGTATTGGTTCTCGGCAAACTTCCATGTGTTGGTGGAAGCTTGGTATTGCAGGTTGCCTTGCGAGAAATACACTTGGTCGCCATCGGCATTTATGGTGAACTTGCCATCTATGGCTCCGGTGGGGGCAGTGTTCTGAGAAGCATAACGCACGGGACGCACACTTTGACCGTAGTAGCGGCCGCTGAAGTCCACGCCGTAATTGTCCGAATGGAAGACGCGTTCCCACGCGCGGCCCGGGTAGTCCGTGTCGAGCGAACTCGACCAGTAGTAGCCGATGCTGCCTGCCCAGTTGAGGCTGCCTGCCCAGTTGAGATCGCTACCGCCGCGGCAGCCAGCGGCGGGCAGGAAGAGACTGTTGCCGTTGCTTGCAGTGAAGAGGTGACCGTTCACGCCGTTCTGGGTCGTCCAAGTGCAAGTCGTATTGTTGTAGAGCTCCTGCCATTCTCCGATGGTAGGCATACGCCAGTCACTGCCCCAGTTGGCCGTGGCCGCATCGTCTTCAGGCAGCAGGGTGGTCAGGTTGTCGGTGAAGCCGTTGAAGCCGTAGCTGGGGTTGTCACAATATTTGGTCATTGTTGTACTGCTGCCGTTGCAATACTGGTAGGTGCTCCAGTCGTAATAGTCCTTCGGCTGGGTTTCGCCCCAAGCGAAATAGTCGCCGTATTCCTCGGGACTGTAGGCACCCACGTTGCAGGTGGCCCACAGCAGGCCGCTTGGCAAGCCAAGGTCAACGTATGCGTGGTCGCCGCTGCTGCCGGAAGCAGCAAAGTTCGCTATCAAGGTCCTGTTGCCAGTTACCGTGAAGGAATAGGTGGCTTCTGTGGAGACCTCTTCGCCGTCCTCCGTCCAATTGACGAAGATGTATCCTTCATTAGCCGTTGCGGAAACCGTACAATTGGTACCTTCCAGATAGGTGCCCCCGCCACTCACCGAGCCGCCTTCAGGCGTATTGGCGGTGACAACAATGACATTGTTCTTGCATCGCACCGGACGCACACTGAACCCAAAGTAGCGATCGACGTCATGCATCTCGTAAACGTTCGAATAGGCGCCTGAATAGAAACAGAAGGCCAATGCGGAGTACGAGCTGCCAGTGTAGAGCGTACTAGACCAGTAACGACCGTCCGTGCCAGGGTAGTGGAGGTCACCATTGATGCGGAAGCCTGCGTTGGGAAGGAAGAGACTATTGCCATTAGAGGCGGTAAAGAGCCGGCCGTCCATGCCGTTCTGCTGTGTCCAGGTGACGGTCGTGTTTTGGTACAGTTCCTGCCACTCTTCATCGGTGGGCATGCGCCAATCATCACCCCAATTGGCCGTGGCCGCATCATCGCTTGGTTCCAGAGTGGTCAGGTTGTCGGTGAATCCGTTGTAACCTATGTCTGGATTGTTGCAGTACTTGGTGAGCGTGTTGAAGCTGCCCATGCAGTACTGGTAGTTCATCCAACTGAAGTTGTCCTTGGGTTGGGTCTCGCCCCAGGCATAGTAGTCGCCATAGTCCTCGGGGTTGTCGGCACCCACGTTGCAGGTGGCCCACAACAGGCCGCTCGGCAGGCCGAGGTCGACATATTCGTGGTCGCCGCCACTGCCGCCAGCTTCGGTGGTGAAGCTCAGCTCGTTGCCGTAGGCTAAGCCATAGTCAGAAACCGCGTAGGCACGCACAAAATAGGTGGTGTTCGGGTTCAAGCCATCAAGCGTGCTGCTGAAGTTGCCTATGCCCGTTTCCTCGGTGGTGTGGCTGCCATCGATGTCGGGGTTGGGCTCGGTGCCCCAGCACACGCCACGCAGGAACACGTGGGAACCCTCGGGCACAGTCACCGTGCCACCCACAACAGCGCTCTCTGCGGTGATGTTGGTCGGCTCACTTGTCGTCACCGTGGTTTGCGAGGCTGGAGCGCTCAACTCCACGATGACTGCTTCCGTCCTGTTGGAATAGTACATGTAGCCCCATCCCGGTTGCAATTCATTGACCCCACCAAACCATCCAAAACCAGATAAGTATTCGGAAAAACCATATAAAGACTCTATCCGGTCGTCAGGCATAGGCTCAAAATCTCCAAATGCCGATTCAACATCAACGGATTCAGGATACGGATAGCCTATCCAGTTCCAGCCTGGACGCAATAAGATTGTAACTTCCTGGGCCTTCAAGCCCGTGCTTGCCGACATCATGGTGAACAAGCTCACTAAAATGATAAATACTTTCTTCATAGCTGATATTTTTATGCATTGATAATTCGGAACACAAAAATACGAAAAAAAGCGCTTGCGACAAACAGTCCCTCAAAAAAAGCCAAAGTTGCTACGGTAGGAGCGGAACACGATATGATAATAGGATGAGGATGGCGCCCGCCGTGCCTCCTCGCGATGACGGCGGCTGGTGAAAAGCCGCCCGAACGTGAAGACAAAAGGACAAAAAAATCCTAAAGGCTGGAAGCCAAAATATCTTCTTATCAAGGTGCTGGAAAAAATGTGGAGATGGTCCATGGACCGTCTCCACACAAACCATACAACATAATGGCTTTTTTCTACTGTAAACAATAGGGCTGCAAAAATGGATTATTCAGCATTGCACACCAAACGAACAGAGAACCCACATCTTCGGTCATTTCCTCCACCAAAATAAACGCCTCCATTGTTGAAGCCAGCATGGCCTGCAAATTGATTGTCTAAACTCGACGCTGACCAATAGTTACCATCAAAACCTGAAGAAACCGCAGTTCCATTACGATAACCTCCAGCTGGCAAAAAGACCGCGCCATGAGGCTGAAAATCGCTTATCCATTCGGAATAACTGATTACATTGGAATCAAAAACAATATTGCCTGTAGGATTTATGTTATTCAATGAATGATAAGCCGTGTTCCAGTTATCCGGCAGTAGAATCAAACCGTTCACATTGTTCACTTTTGCTTTGACATAGCGCACACCTGAATCTGTATTGCGTGTATTAAACAAATACACCCACTCGTCATTAGTCAATGTACGCCATGTGTTTGGAGTATTTCCACCATTACTGATAGGATTATAGCCCCAATCAGCCTTGCCTGTCAGGTCACCCAAATCGTAGGAGTAATTACCGTATGCATAATAATCGCTGTTGTTTGTACTCGTGCTCCAAGGCCGGTAGCATACTGCCCCATGGTTATAGCCGCTGGTGCCCCAACCGAACAAGTCGCGGTCAACCTCCGAGTTGCTGCTATTCTGTCCTGTGGTCGTACCGAGATAATCCCACTGGTTATCGGCAAACTTCCAGTAAGGAATGGTAGCACTGCCGATGTATTGCAGGTTGCCTTGCGAGAAATACACCTTGCTTCCATTGGTGTTTACTGTAAACAGACCCGCAATGGCACCTGTTGGAACTTGCATAAAATTCGCCACCAAAGTCCTGTCACTTGTTACAGTGAAAGAGTATGAAGCATCAGTGGAAACCACAGTGCCGTTCTCCGTCCAATTGTTGAAGACATAGCCTGCGTTTGGCGTGGCAGTAAGCGTACAGGTGGCATCCGAATTGTAGTTTCCTTGGCCAGTGACCGTACCGCCTTCGGCAGGATTTGGGGTGGCTTCGATGGAATAAACTGGGATGGAACGCACGAGGCGAACGCTTTTACCGTCGGATCGGAGATTGCCATCGTTCGTCGTGAGGTTCGAATCGCTAAAGTACACGACATAGGCGTTATGGCTATAGAGATGCGTTGCCGACCAGTAATAGCCAATGGTGACCGAAATCCCAGACCGGTTGCCTGCGGCAGGCAGGAAGACTGCTCCAGCTTGCTCCAATGTGCTCCACTGCGAAGCGGTAATCACATTACTACTGAAAGATACTCCACTATTATTCGTGTTGTTTAAACCATAGGTAGCAGTGTTCCAATCGTCGGGCAAGAGAATGATACCATTTACACCGAACACTTGAGCCTTGGCATAGCGAATGCCTGATGTAGTGCTGCGTATATTGAATAGGTAATTCCATTCATTCCTAGTCATTGTACGCCACAGATTTTCTTGGTTACCACCGTTGCTGATGGCATTATAACCCCAATCGGCCATGCCAGTTGAATCGTTCAAATTGTATGTGGAAGAACCGTATGCGTAATAGTCACTGTTGTAGTTGCTACTGGTGCTCCATGGCTGATAGCAAACAGCACCATGGTTATATCCACTAGTGCCCCAACCGAAGAGGTCACGGTCAACATTTGCATTACTGCTGTTTTGGCCTGTTGTCGTGCCAAGATAATCCCACTGGTTTTCGGCAAACTGCCAGTAAGGTGTAGTAGCACTGCCAATGTATTGCAGATTGCCTTGTGAAAACTGCACCTGCTGGTTGGCACTCACCGAGAACCCGCCTGGCAAGATTCCATTGGTCCATGTAGGAATATTCAATGTGGTGAATGAAATTTCGTTGCCATAAATCGTTCCTGCACTATTGGTGGCAAAAGCACGAGCATAGTAAGTCGTGTTTGAAGTGAGGCCATTCAATGTAACAGTAAACTCTCCTACGGTCGTATTTTGCGCCAATGTGACTATGTCATCTATAGTAGGATTAGATGAGGTACTACAGCAAATGCCACAAGCCGAAATATCGGCATTGCCATCCTCGGTAATATTACCACTAACAATGGCTGATTTACCAGAAACATCATTTACAGTTCCAGTGCTCACCTCTGGCAAAGTCACGGAAACGAGACGGACACTTCTACCATTGCTGCGGCTGTAATAGTCAGTCACGTTAAGGAACGAATTTTCGAAGTTCACACCGCGCGCGAGGTAACTATTGTAATACGAGGTTGACCAGTAGACGCCGTAGAGATCCACGCCGTAGACCGAAGTCCCGTCACGGTAGCCAGCAGTCGGCAGGAAGACAGCCCCATTGGTTTCCATAGTCGCCCAATCGGCATCGGCAATCACATTACTGTTGAATGGCGCTTGGGAATTGTTGGAGTAGTTCAAGGCATAAAGCGAAGCATCCCAATCGTCAGGCAAAACCACAATGCCATTCACGCCATACACCTGCGCCTTGGCATAACGGATGCCAGAGGTAGTTGTTCTGTTGTTGAACAGATAGCTCCATTCAGAATTGGTCAATGTACGCCATTGGTGCGAAGCATTGCCACCATTAAGGATAGCATTGTAAACACCCCAGTCGGCATTGGCATAGTCACCCGTTAAACTGTAATTGTAATTAGTGCCATCCGTAGGACCATAGCCGTAACCTGTGTTGCTGTCCCAGAACTGTTCGGTATTGTAGGGTTGGTAATACATATTGCCGTTGTTCCAGCCACTGGTACCCCAGCCAAAAAGGTCGCGGTCGACATTCTGGTTGCTGCTGTTCTGGCCAGTGGTGGTGCCAAGGTAATCCCACTGGTGTTCTGCAAAACGCCAGTAAGGCGTGGCTGCGCTGCCAATGTATTGCAAATTACCTTGCGAGAACTGCACTTGGTGGGTTGCGCTTACCGAGAACTGGCCTGGTAGTTTGCCGTTTGGCCAAGTCTGCGCCACCTCGGTACGGAAGAAGACTTCATTGCCGTAGGCCGTGGTGTGGCTATTGGTGGCGTAGGCACGCACGTAATAGGTGGTGTTAGGCTCAAGGTTGTTCATGTTCACCGAGAAGCTGCCCAAGCCTGCGCCGTTACTGCCGTGGTTGCCCTCGATGGTCGGGTTGGGGCTCGTGCTCCAGCAAATGCCGCGCTCGGTAATCTCCATGCCGCCATCGTCACTAATGTCGCCGCCACAAGTAGCCCAAGTGACACCAATCTCCGAAACAGCTGAGGTGGTCAGTGTGGGCACACCGTTCTTGGTGGAGAACATTATCTGCTCGCCATAGCCTGTTCCAGAGGTTGTCATGGCATAAGCACGCACATAATAGGTGGTGTTCATTTCCAGACCTTCAACCGCGCTGCTAAAGCTGCCCATACCATAACCGTCAGTGGTGTGCGGGTCATTGATAGTGGGGTTCTGCTGTGTGCTCCAACACACGCCGCGCACCAAGACTCCACTATTGCCCGAGTCGGTCACCTCACCACCGCAAGTCAAACCGTAAGTGGTGATATTGGTCGCTGATGAAGTGGTCACAGTAGGCAAATCTATTGGAGTGCCCAAAACAATGTTGACTGGCTCCGTCCTACTGGAAAAATACAAGTAGCCCCATCCAGGTTGCAATACACTGACTCCTCCAAACCATCCAAAACCTGATATGTATTCGGAGAACCCATACATAGACTCTATCCGGTCGTCAGGCATAGGTTCAAAATCCCCGAATGCCGCTTCAATATCCGCGGATTCGGGGAAAGGATAGCCTATCCAGTTCCAGCCTGGACGCAATAAGATTGTAACTTCCTGGGCCTTCAAGCCCGTGCTTGCCGCCATCATGGCGAACAAGCTCACCAATAAGATAAATACTTTTTTCATAATTGATAATTTTAGTGTTGATAATTCAGAGTCCAAAAATACAAAAAAACAATACTTACAACAAATTTTCAAAAAAAGTTCGCTGCGGTAGGTGACTCGATGCGGTTTCAATGAATTGCTTCGTGCCTCGCAAATCTTTGATTCGACGTAGTCAATGACGCGAAGCGGGGTCAAAGTCCGGTCTACACTGGATTGCTTCATGCCTCGCAATGACGCGAAGCGGCAGAAAGGACGACACATAATAAATGGAGACACGCCGAAAAGCATGTCTCCATATTGTTTCCTAACGCCCTTGCATTAGGCCGTTTTGCGGTTGGCAATAGGGAATTACTAGACAACGCGCACGAGACGCACCGACAACCCATAATAACGGAAGTAGTCTCTCATGTAGAGTACTGTGTCATAAAAGTAAAAAGCGTACGAATTGTAGGAACTGCTGCGCGTAGAAGACCAATAAAATGCATCGTGACCAATAGCATATGAATTCTTTCCGCTTCGGATGCCTGCGGCTGGCAAAAAGACTGCTCCAGCGCTCTCAAAGATAGTCGTCCACTGTGTGTTTGATATGTTGTTGCTATTGTAGCTGGCACTGGTGGAATTGGTATTGTTCAATTCAAAGATGTTGCTGTTCCAATCATCAGGCAACAAGATAAGGCCATTTACATTATTAACTTTAGCCTTGGCATAGCGGATACCTGAAGCAGTAGTTCGGGTATTGAAAACATAAGTCCATTCTGATTTAGTCAAAACGCGCCATTGATTAGCGATATTACCGCCATTACTTATCGGATTGTAAACACCCCAGTCATAATTCACCGAATTACCTGTCAGATTAGGCGAAGCCATGTTTGTCGAAGGTCCATATCCGTAGTAATTGTAACTTGTATTGACAGTCGATGTGGCAGAAGACCACGGCCGATATCTCACATTATATTCATCGTTCGAATCATGGTAGCCACTCGTTCCCCAGCCGAACAGGTCAATCCAACCACTGTAGGTGGAGGAGATGTTGTTGTTGGCGATACCAATATAGTCGTATTGGTGCTCAGCAAAGCGCCAAGTATTGGTGGAAGCTTGATATTGCAGGTTGCCCTTCGAGAAATACACCTGCCTGCTCCCGCTTACGGAAAACAGGCCGTTGATTGCTCCCGTGGGGCAATCATCATTTTTGATGAATACCGTAGTTGTTTCCGTCACCTTTACAAAAAAGCCTTGCATCGGAGCAATAGGCTCGCCTGACAAAGTCACCAAATCACCATTTGCGTCATACACCATGAAATCCATCGGAACGAGTTCGTTGTCGCTGTTATGACAGAAGACATAAGCATTGCAGGTGAATGGATTACCCAAGAGTGCCCAGCCATTATAAGGGTTGGTGGAGCCCTCATCGTATTGGATAGTCACGGTTATAACTTCCTCATTATATGAGGGATAGGTACTGCCCGTTAGCGAAAGTTCAATGGCTTCGGGGTTAGCGTAAAGATAGCCAGTAGTGCCGCCCACGGTGGCAATAGTTTCCTGTTTATTGTTGCGCCACTCAGCATTAGGATAATTCGAGTCGAATATGTAGAAATCGCTGCCCTCAGCGAAAGTCATAGTGTCAGGAACTGCGACATCAACACTGAACGGGAAAGCCAACAAGTAGTAGTTGTCCGTACCATTCACATCATCGTATGGCTCGATGTTCTTCTTCATCGTCACCACAAGGTTGTCGGTGTTGTGCCTTAGCTGGCCGCCATCGGCCACGGTGATGCTGCCACCATCTATACTGACCTCATTGACCACAGCGGTGTAACCAGTGGGAATAATGGCGTTGGCCATAATCACCACATCGCTGCCTGCGGGAGGCACTACACCTGTATCCCAATTGCTGCCGTCGTTCCAGTTTCCATCGATGATGAAGCTATGCTGCGACCTGTTGACATCGTCGCCCATAGAAGCCTTGGCGGTTGCAGTTTCCTGGGCCATAACATTCAAGTTTGCTGTCATCAAGGCAACTAAACTCATTAACAAGATAAATGCTTTCTTCATGACTATTCTATTTTTATTTGATAATTCCAGACCACAAAACTATAAAAAAATCTTAGACATTTACACCCTGATAGTATTTTATCAGCCCTTCAGCAGGCGCTTGCATGACCTTGCCCAAAGTGAGGCCATATTCAGCAAAGCTCTCTTTCAAGATGTCTTGGAAATGGTAAGCCACAGAGCCGATAAAACTAACCTTTAACGACCGACTGACATCGTAGCGAAGGACAAAAGCTTCGATGAAGGATTTGAAACAACCTTTCACCAATTCTTTTATAAAAGGATTTGATTGGTGCTCGCCTGCAAACTTGGCGAAAGTGGCCAAATATCGCGAAGGCAGCGGCTGATGATAGACCTTGTCGATGAAATCCTTTAATTCTAAATGATATGTTTCTTCAAATTTTTGACGCAAATCCTCAGGCATGAAACCATAGAAATAAGCCCTCACCACTTCCCTACCGATGTGCATGCCACTGCCTTCGTCACCGACAAGATAGCCTAAGGAAATGGCTTTTTCGATGATGCTCTCTCCATCGTAAAGACATGAATTTGAGCCCGTCCCGAGGATGCAAGCGATACCTTTTTCATGGCCTAAGGCGGCATGACAAGCGGCCATCAGATCATGGGTGACATGGATGTCGGCATCAGGAAATTGGTTTTGGAAGACCTCTTTGATGGTTTGGCAGTTCTGTTCGTTGCCACAACCTGTGCCGTAATAATGGATAAAATGAATGTTATCGTTGGGTAGAGATGCGCCGCGGCATATCTCTACAAGGTCTTGCATGGGAGAGTAATTCGGGTTGAAGCCCTTGGTCACAAAATGTGCTTTGACCTCATGGCCATCCATGAGAATCCATCCCATTTTGGTAGAACCGGCATCGATAATGAGCCTCATAACAGATAATTTTGTGCAAAAATAAGGAAAAGTGCGCAAAACCGAATATTTTTAATAGTTTTGCAGCCCATTTGATAATGAATACGGCCCTTCGACAAGCTCAGGGGCCTCTACTTGTTGAACAAACAAATAATAAACAAAGACATGAGAAAATGGCGCATTGAAGACTCCGAGGACCTTTACAACGTGAAAGGCTGGGGCGGAAGTTATTTTTCCATCAACGAAAAAGGCCACATGGTCGTGACACCCAAGGAAGGCTGTGCCTCAGTAGACCTGCCGGAATTGGTTGACGAACTGTCACTTAGGGACGTTTCAGCTCCTATGCTGCTGCGTTTCCCCGACATCCTCGACGACCGCATCAACAAGATCGACTCCTGTTTCAAGGAAGCGGCCAAGGAATACGAGTTCCACGGACAGAACTTCGTGGTGATGCCCATCAAGGTGAACCAAATGCGCCCCGTGGTCGAAGAGATCGTCAGCCACGGCAAAAAATGCAACATAGGTCTGGAGGCCGGTTCCAAGCCTGAGCTCCACGCCATCATCGCCCTCGGCACCGATTCGGACTCGCTCATCGTTTGCAATGGCTACAAGGACGAGGAGTTTATTGAACTGGCCTTGCTGGCCCAAAAAATGGGACGTAAAATCATCATTGTCATCGAGAAACTCAACGAGCTGAAGATTACGGCCAAGATTGCCAAACGTTTGAAGGTCACGCCTAACTTGGGTGTGCGCATCAAATTGGCCAGCTCCGGCGCAGGCAAATGGGAGGAATCGGGCGGCGACGGCAGCAAGTTCGGCCTCACCTCTTCCGAACTCCTCGAAGCCCTCGACTTCCTCGATGAACATGAGATGAAAGACTGCCTGAAATTGGTACACTACCACATCGGCAGCCAAGTTAGCAAAATTAAGAAAATCAATGTGGCTCTGCGTGAGGCAGCACAGTTCTATGTGCAGCTCTACAAGATGGGCTACCATATCGAATATGTGGACATGGGCGGCGGTCTCGGCGTCGACTACGACGGCACCAGCTCCAGCAGTGCCAGCTCGGTCAACTACAGCATCCAAGAGTACGCCAACAACGCCATCTACACCATCGTGGATGCCTGCGACAAGAACGAACTCCCCCACCCCAACGTCATCTGCGAGTCGGGCCGCGCTTTGACAGCACACCACTCTGTTCTCATTTTTGAGGTGCTGGAGAAGACTTCTCTGCCTGAATGGGACGACGACGAAGAGCCCGAAGAAAACGATCATGAGCTCATCAAGGAACTCTACGATTCTTGGGACGAACTCACCAAGAGTTCTTCCTTGGAAATCTGGCACGACGCCCAAGAAATCAGAGAAGAAGCCCTCAACCTGTTCAGCCTTGGCCTGCTCGACCTCAGGTCGCGCGCCAAAATCGAACGCCTGTTTTGGAGTATTGCCCGTGAGGTGAACCACATCGCCAACAGCCTGAAACGCGTACCCGAAGACTTCACTTCACTACCCAAGCTTTTGGCCGACAAGTACTTCTGCAACTTCTCACTCTTCCAATCATTGCCCGACCTCTGGGCCATCGACCAGCTCTTCCCTATCATCCCCATCCAAAGGCTCGACGAGAACCCGACCCACCTCGCTACCTTGCAGGACATCACCTGCGACAGCGACGGCAAAATCACCAACTTCGTCGCCAAGTCGACTCAACACACCATCCCGCTGCACTCCTTTGGTGAGAAGGAACATTATTACATTGGCGTGTTCCTAGTAGGTGCCTATCAGGAAATCTTGGGTGACCTCCACAACCTCTTTGGCGACACCAACGCGGTGCATATCTCCGTGGATGAAAAAGGCTACTATATCGACCAAGTCATCGATGGCGAGACTGTTGCCGATGTGTTGGAATATGTGCAGTATAGCCCGAAGAAACTCGTCCGCACGGTGGAGACCTGGGTCACCAAGTGTGTCAAGGAAGGCAAGATTTCAGTCGAGGAAGGCAAGGAATTCCTGTCGAACTACCGCTCTGGGTTGTACGGATACACGTATCTGGAATAACTCAATATCCAAACAGATGCCTACCCTTACCGTGACGACGGTAACGGTCATTGGCAAAAGTGGCGCAAGCATCCTCAAGCTTCTTTTCCAAAGGAATACCGATGCCTAAGCAGACTTCCAGACCTTGAGGCAGACGCAAACCTGTGGTTTGGTATGCATTGACATTGATAGCTGGAATGCTTTCATCTTTCTCGCCAGCCGCATAACTATCGAGCAGACCTTGATGGACAGAAGCACTGAGTTTGAGGAGGATATGGCGGCTGCCCAAACCAATTCGGCTACGGATTCCTACTCCAGCAAAAGCTCCTGCATGAATCATATTCATGTTGGCATCGCCCACGTCTATAGTCTGTTCAAGCTGAACGGGAGCCGTTCGGTCAATATGAATTTGTCCTCCCAAACGCATGCCGACTTCACCGCCCACCATAAGATAAGGCTGGAAATATGGCTTGATGGGCAAACGCAATTCCAAAGGAAGACGGAAATCGGCAAAATGCACAGCCATGCTATAATGCACCTTTGAGCCTGATCGGTGTTCATAACTGATATCAGTGCCACGCTTCAGATACATAAACTCTGGCGACAAGGCAAATACATTACCCATCGGAATATCAAAAAACAAACCACCCATAGGAGTAAAAAGCAAGGCCTGAGGAAGTTGATTCAAAGCCTTGTTGTTGAAATACAGCATCCTCGGAATATTCACCCCGCCTTTTAGACCAATAGAAATGGCTTCTTCTGTTGGTTGTTTATGATTCATTTGGGCAAAGGAAGCACCACAGAAACAAGCACTTAACAATATGATTATCAAATATCTTTTCATCTTTCCATACATTTTTACCACACCTCTCTTTTTGCCAATCCATCACCATCTTTATAGATGAAATAAGAGCCTTGGGGATATTGTGCGATGAGGCCGTTGGAATCATCCTCACTCTTCATGATGATAGTCGCATAACGGAAATCCTTCAGTCCATCCTCAACCACCTGACCTTTCATCACGATTCCACGTCGCACCTTGGAATGGTACGTCTGTCCACCAAGCTCTATCTCATAGGCCTTATTCTCAATGAAATAAACCGCGAAGGCGCTGCCATTACCACAGACAAACACCGTATCAGTCACCGTTTCAGTAGCCTCGTTCAAGTCCATCTTGACTATACCGTTATGCTGGTTGACGAAACGCATATACATATTAGGTTCAACTGTTTGTAAGGGCCATTCATATTCAGTCAAATTGGAACTCACACGCAGTTTGGGAGCCATCACATAACTACCATCGATCTTGGGAGGAACTGGACCTTCTGGAATACTACCAAACTCGACAAAAAAACTGGTCTGCAACGAGTCGGGAATCACCGAAAGGATGTCATCGATATAATACTCCGTGCCGATGAGCGCGATGGTGTTTTCATCATTTTTCGTGCAGCAGGTCAGTGCCAAGCCACATGTCATGAGTAAGCCAAGAACAAATATGATTTTCCTGTTTTTCATAATTCACACATTTATCTGACAATCACTTTTTTGGCCACCACTCCTTCTTTCCCTGTGACCACAATGAAATAAACGCCACAATTGCCTCTAAAATTGTATTGCATGGAATTAGTTTCGCCTTCGTTATGAGTCTCAATGTTATCAACAAGAACGCCTTTCATATCATAAATCTTGACATCTATCCTACCTGTGAGATGTTCAAACTGGAGGGTCATCTGTCCATTGTTGGGATTAGGGACCACTTCAAAATTAGCGGTCGATGCGCCTGTTGAATCGCCGTTTTCCTCAATACCATAGAAAGAGCTAATAAGCCAATACTTTTTCTCAACTCCATTTACGGAATTGCAACGATTGAAGACATGGGCTCTCAACCAAACCGTGTCATCCACATGGTTCAGCACGTACACTTTGCAGCAGCTTCCCTTATTTCCAAAAGGCTTAAGTATCCATGTAGAAGGTTCGTCCAAGCTCCAAGCGACGGTGTCCCAATGGCAGTCCGGATTCTGCTCCCACAAATAAAAATCATACGAGTTGATTTGGAACTCAGAGGGGGTGATGACCCAATGAGGGGTTATGTTGGCAGTATCCATGGGATAGATTTCTGTGGGCGAAGGTGTATAGTCAAGATGCATGTTCATAGTCACTATACTATCACAGCCCATCATATTGGTGTATGTCCTATGGTAAGAACCCGACTGAGTAAAGTAATGGTCTACCGGATCATAAAGGTCATCGGTGGCGTAGGTTTTCCCATGCGGATCCCACAGATAGCCGTCACAACTCTCTTCTTGCGGCACCTCAAATTCGCTCGTTTCGTAATCGTTGATAACCAAATGTAGCACGTATGTACTGTCACACTCCTTGTCGCCAAAGGCATAGTGGAAAGTCTGTATTATAGGGTCTTGGCTATCATAATAAGTCTGACCTGTAACAGGCCAATAATATGTGCCACATGCCTCCTTTGATTCCTCATGATAATACGCCTCGTGGAACCTGAGGTTCAGCCGATGCTTGATGGGGCAGCCACCGTTAGGGTCGTCAAGGATGATTTCATCGTAGGTGTCTTCATGATAGGTAATCCCCGTCTTATCCCAATACCAACTTGGGATTGTCCCATAGGTATAGCACTCAAATTGGTTGAGCACCGGTGGCATTTGGAATTCATCGACAGAGAGCACCAGCTTCTCCACTTTCAGGCAGCCATGGTTGTCAACGGTGTCGAAATAGGCGATTTGGCCATCCTGGTCATAGAGCGTTCCATGAAAGTCGTATGTATCCCCAACACAAATGGTGGGGTCTATAAGCGTGGTGTCGTTAGGGGGGTAAACCGTGAAATGGAGCAAGAAGACACTATCACATTCATCAAGACCCGCACCTGGTTCCATCCAAATCGTATCGATGGAATGCAAAAAAGTGTGGTCATGCCAAACAACACTGTTACAACCATTAATGTAAACTTGGGTCTGGGCTGCTTCATTAATTGTAATATCAATCACATCCAAAACACGCACGCCATTACAATCCTCTCCACGAAGCGAATAACGGCCCGAATGTTCGGTTTGGGCATTGTTTAGCACAAAAGGCAGCTGAGCCTCAGTCCCATCGGGAAGGACTAAAACCAGATTGGAAACATTTTCCGTTGAATAGTAAAACTCAATGTCTTGACCAGAACAATATGTATCGCCCATCAAAAACTCGGCAAAAGCGTAAGGCTGGTAATCAGAGAAATAGCCATAATTCCATGTAGCTCCTTCATCACCGGTCAAAATACCCAAATGGAAATAACCATCCGCATAGGTGTTTTCGAGCGACATCAGGCCATTGGTGGGAACATAGTTACTGACATTCTTCTTGCAATAGGAATAGTCGGGATTGGCAGGCACAGGAGTGAAGTCTGCCGCAGTAATGTAAGTAGCATTGCCATTGAGGACAAAGCCGTCGGCGTTGGCTGTCTTGACAATCAGCGTGACCACCAAATTGGAGGTGCTTTGGCGTTTATAGACCGTCTTGCGTGAGCCAGTGCAACTGATTTGGGGCAAAACCGTACCGCCAAATTCATTCTGTGAACTTGAGGACAACTGGAACACGGAGATAGGCTTATCGGCATGGATATACTCCACCACGGAAGAGATTTGACAAGTGTATTCCTGTCCTACGTCAAGTGTGGCCACTGGAACTGAGCCTCCGTTCAAATAGATGCTGGTATTGTCTTCCGTCGGGAAAAAGAAGAGATATTCGTCAGGATTGTTGTTCCAGATGGCGATGTAGTCGGTACCCAACAGGTCGACGGGGACGATTTGGTCGCCAACCAGGTCATAGTGCCCACCGAGATTCACCGAATCATCCGAAGTATTTACAGCTATGGGCTTGGTGGAAGTGATCTGCGTATTGCGCAGATGAGCTTGCCCTTGAGGGTTTGCGGCTTCGATGGCATACGACTGTCCCCGGTCGAGGTTGACCGTGACAGGTATCCCAGGCTGCCCTCCGCCCTTAATGGCAACTGAAGGATAAAAAGTGACTTCCGTGTCATCTTGTGATGCCACCACCTCGATACGGCTACAGGTGCTTGAATAATAGTTCTCGAAAGAGTATTGCATAGGCACCACGAAACTTGTTCCCAATGCGTTTTTGCCTTTCAGAGAATAGATTTCGCTATTGTTGTTGTCCGACTCATAATAAATCGAGACAGGTGTGTCGGAATGGATATAGAAGCCAAAATCAAGCACAGCATTGTATGGCTGGGTCTCAACAATGTCGATGATGTTTGACACATCGTAAACATAGCAGTCATGGGCTTCAAGATGAAAAGTCTGAGGGCTGTAGAAAGCATTTGCGGGCTGCTCAAACACCACTGTGGCGGCTTCTTCGTATGAAACAACACAAAAACGAATGGGTTGTTCCGCATGATTCACGTCAAGGTCAGGAGCGGCAAACCAAAACTCAGTGTCGGTCTGCGCCTTGCAGCCCAAAGTAACACAAAACCAAAATATGAAAAGTAAGGCCTTTTTCATTGTCTATTCAATAACCACTTTTTTAGATACAGTACCTTCATTCCCTGTGGCAACAAAGAAATACACACCAACGGGGCAACCCATCATGCTGTATTGTATTTTACTGGAAACCATATCGTTATAAACCTGTATGTTATCCATCAAGTTACCCATCATGTCATAAACCTTGACATCTATCTTGCCTGTGAGATGTTCAAACTGCAGTGTCATCTGTCCGTTGTTGGGATTGGGATACACCTCAAAGTTAACTTCAGAATCACTCAAAGGGCCGTAATCTTCAACACCATAGAAAGAGCAAACAAACCAGTATCTTTGCACGACACCCTCATCGGGTGCACAACGGTTGAAAGCACGGGCATCCAGCCAGACGGTATCGCTCACTTGATTAAGCACATATACCTTACAACATGTTCCCTTGTGCCCGAAAGGCTCAAGCACCCATTCCAATGGTTTTTCAAAGCTCCAAGTAACGGTATCCCAAACGCAATGTGGATTAGTGTCCCAGAGATAGAAGTCGTATGAGTTGATTTGGAACTCAGTAGCGGTAATCACCCAATGCGGGGCCGTATTTGCAGAATCCATAGGATAGATTTCGGTAGGCGAAGGCGTGTAGTCAAAAAACATATTCAAGGTCACCAAGCTATCGCAGCCGAGGACGTTTTTATATTTCCTATGATATGAACCCGACTCGGTGAAAATGTGGTCTTCAGGATCGAAAGCATCATCTGTGGTGTATGCTAGCCCTTGGGGATCCCAATAATAGCTATCGCAACTCTCTTCTTGCGGCAAGGTGAATTCTACCGTCTCATAATCGCTAATCTCAAGATGGAGCACATAGGTGCTGTCGCATTCGGTATCGCCAAATGTCGTATGGAAAGTCTTCTCAATTCGGTCCTGACTTTCGTAATAGGTCTCACCGGTAATAGGCCAATAGAAATAGTCACAAGCCACTTTCGATTGCTCGTTATAGAATTCCTCATGAAATTTCAAGTCAAGCCGATGCTTGATGGGACAACCTCCATTGGGGTCGTCAAGGATGATTTCGTCATAGGTATCCTCATGATAGGTGATGCCGGTCTTATCCCAAGTCCAGCTGGGTGTTGTCCCGTTTTCATAACACTCATACTGGTTGAGTACCGGAGGCATCTGGTATTGGTCAACGGTGAGAACAAGTTTCTCCACTTTCAGACAGCCATGGATGTCTATCGTGTCGAAATAGGCGATTTGGCCATCTTGGTCATAGAGCGTTCCATGGAAATCATAGGTGTCACCAACGCAGATGCTTGGGTCGATAAGCACGGTATCATTGGGTGGATAAACGGTCAGGTTAAGTCTGACGATACTGTCGCAGCCATGGATGCTATGGTCAGTGTAGTCCTCTTGGCAAGAATGATCATAGGATGTACCATAAAATGTAAAACTCTCACCGTCACAGATAAACTCGGTGATGGTAGTTTCGTCGTATGTTGGCCAGTTATCCAAATGTAAAAAAATGGTCTTGTCGCAACCATACTCGGTTTGTGTGTGATGTTCATACTGGGCAGGAGCACTGACCATCTGACCATAGAAGTCGTAAGCATCGCCTTCACAAATGGTTTCATACTCATGTTCTACCTCGTTGGGATGCACCACGATGCTGACGCTCACGTCTTGCGCGCTGCCCCAGCTGTTGTCAGTAACATGGCAAGTGTAGGTTGTGGTACCCACGGGCGGTGTAGCCACTGGATGTTGAATATTGGCATTATTCAAGCTGCTGGCGGGCGACCAGCTATAGGAATAGTTGCCCGAGCCTCCCGTAGGTAAGGCATGAAGCGTCGTCGACTCGCCTTCACATAGCTCCGTATCATCTGCCGTGGCTGAGGCGCTCATGCTGCCCACATAAACCGTACAGGTCGGGTTACCCACAAGCACAAGTTCACGGAAGGAGATATCGTCCAACCCGAAGTCATTGCCGTCGCCATTCGTGTTCTGGTTGAGGATGGTGATGGTGGCCGTGGTGGAGTTGCCGCTGTACCACAGCTCATAGAATTGTTCCCAAACCATGGTCGATGCCGGAGCTGAAAACACCTCACCGATCTGAGTGCCGTTGATGCTGAACTGGAGCAAGGCCATCTGACCGGTGACACCTGCCAAAGTACAAGCCCAAGTCGAGAAAGCGTACCATTTGTTGGGGTTCACGCTGATTTCCTCCGTCCACACATTGGTGCCCGGACTGATGGATCCGTTGACCATCATGAAGTTGCCACTGCCGCCATGCCCGTAGCCATGGAAGTTTTCATGGTGCAGGCTGGCATCAGAATCCACGTAATAGGTTCCTTCGTCCCAAAGGTTGGAATTGTACAAGTATGCCGAGGTAAAGCCCACATTGCCTTGTTCGAAGTCACCATTCACCACACTCTCTGCGCCTGGGGCATAGCCTTCGCAGGTGTAGGTAGTGGTCACCGTGGGGGAAGCAACAGTTACAGGACCCTCAGTGGTCGAAAGCCCTGTGGCAGGCGACCATTGATAATACATGGCTCCCGAAGCTGTCAACGTCACCGACTGACCAGGTTGGATGTTAGCTGAGGGTGGGTTGATGATGACTGGCTGAGCCCATGCACCAGCCACGCTAAAAACCATTAGTATAAGCAAAAATACTTTGTTCCTCATGATAGATTCCATTTGGGTGCAAATATAAGGAATATTCTCTTTGCTTTCAAAAAATGAATCACCTACACAACACAACGCGCTTTTTCACCATCCCATTAACCGTCTTTATTTCGAGCAAGTAAACCGAGGGCATATAGCCTGCAAGGCTCAAAATGACACTATCAGAACGGTCGAATTCTCGTTGCTCAAGTACCTGACCTAGCATATTGGTCAAACGGACACATTCAATGCCCTCAGCCTCAACGGTCACCGTGCCCTTTGTGGGATTGGGGAAGACAGTAACGTCCAAAGCCTGCTCGCCCACACCGAAGAAGCCGGCATTGATTTCGAAATCACGCCTTAACTCACCGCACTCCGGCGTAATAAAGGCTGCTGTCAAAGTATTGGTTCCTGGTGTGCCGACAAAAATGCGACAATAGTTGTCCTGTGCTTCCACTATCTGCCATTCGGGATTGGCCAAACTCCATGTGATGCCACCCTGAATGTCCGCTTGATCAATCTCATAACGATAAATGCCACTAATCATATTATTAGCCACATACACATGCGATGCGCCATTGATATGTCCCATTTGGTCAGAATCCTTGACCTCAAGTCTTATCCGATAGATGATGCTGTCACACCCCTGCTGACCGAAAAGGGTATCCAAATTAATCAGGTAGACACCTGGTTCATCATAGACTACCCCTTCCCATTCATAATAATCACATGCAGAGATGAACTGGGTACTCAACTCAAACGAGTTGATATCCACATGCATGATGACCGTGCTATCACAACCCATAGGAGTCAGGAAATCATGAGTGCACGTCATTCCACTCTGGTCGCAGTTGTAGTCGAACCAAGTGAAGGGCTCGCAAGCCAGTGTGTCGAACTCATGGACGATGACATTTGCAAGGCTGAAGTGCATAGTGACAATACTATCACAGCCCTGCTGGGATTGATAGGTGTGGAAATAATCACCATTATGGTCGCAAATTTGGTTTTCCCAAGTGATAGGTGTACATGACATCCTGTCAAATTCAGAAGTTATCGCGTCACTTTCCACCAAGTGCATTGTGACGATACTGTCGCAGCCATTGGCAGCATCAAAACGCTGCTCATAGTCGCCTTCATAATAATAATCCACACCGTTCCATGTGAAAGGCAAACATGTTTGTTGTTCAAACTCGTTATAAACTGCCTCCTTGATGGTAAGGTGCAAAGTTACAAGGCTGTCGCAACCCGTGACAGCAGTGAAATGCTTCGGATAATCACCGCTCTCAAAAAAAGTCTCATCAAACCATGTGTAGGAATAGCAACTTTCTTCCGCTGTTTCCACTTCGTAATTATGTTCTATGGTCAATGTCAGCGTGTAAACATCATCGCAACCCTCGGGATGAAAAACGGTGTCCGTATAAAAGCCGCTTTCCTCTATAACACGGCCACGCCATTCGAATGACTCGCAACCCGTTTGCGTTTCCTCAAACAGGTTCACATCTCCACCTATTGTAAGATTCAGGATTAAGAGGCTATCGCAGCCAACGGAGTTAGCCAACAAATAGTAATAAGTGCCCGATTCGGTATACGTTGAGTCGAACCAAGGATATGGGTCGCAACTTTGCACGTTGATTTCGTTTTGGGTGCTGTGGTTGATGGTGAGGAATATCACTTCCTTGTGAATGCATCCCGCAAGGCCTTCTTCCTCGTAAGTTTTCCATCCCGACTGGGTGTATTCCACACCGTGCCAAACGTAACTGTCACATGCGGTGTGTGGCGGTAATGTGTCGGAAGTGTTGTAGTCCAAAGTCACATAAATGCGTTCCTCGAGGTCGCAACCTTCGGGTGTGGTCGACATGTGAGTGTATTGTCCGGTCTCGGTGATGTTTTGTCCGTACCAGAAATAAGAATCACACGCTGTCACAGGGTCCCAATCGTATGTATCGCTATAATTGATTGTCAACGGAAGCTGGTATCGCACATTGCATCCGTATTGGTTCACCGTATCGAAAACCGCGATGCCACTCTCGGTATAGGTTTGACCATGCCATTCATAAGAATCACAAGCTGTGATGGGCGGCAGATCAATAGATTCACTCTCGTGGATGGTCAATTGCAATTGATGGGTGAGAGTGCAACCAAATTCATTGGTGGTCTCGTATGTGTAAGAACCGCTTTCAGTGTAAGTCTGCCCGTTCCAATAATAGGAATCGCAAGACTCAACGATTTCTGGATCTAATGTTTGGGAATAATGGATGGTCAAATCGAGGACAAAAGTGCTGTCACAACCTCCAGGAGGTCCGCTAACTGACACCGAGTCGAGAGCACTTGCATAATACCATTGTTGCTTTCGAGGCCAATAGTAACTATCACATTCGGTATGAGGTTCCACTTCCCTATATTGGGTTGAAATGGTCAGATTGAGCCACTCGGTACGCGGGCAACCATGCTCTGTTGTAGTGTTGAAAGTGTAAGTGCCAGATTGTGTATAGGTCTGTCCATGCCATGTATAACTCTCGCAAGCTGAAACTGAGTATGATTCTTCTTCACTATAATATATGGTCAAAGGCAAATGCTCAGTTCGATCACATCCCCATTGTGTAGTGGTCTCATAGTCATACACACCGCTCTGGGTATATGTCGTACCATGCCAACTGTAGCTGTCACATGCTTCTACAGCAGGCAATGTAACCTCCTCCACATCATGAACATTGAGATTCACTTCAAAATATTCGGTATTACATTGGTTCGTGGCATAATACCGAACTTTTGTTTGCTCTGTTGTTACCGAAGGAATCGTATTTCCATTCACAGGCTGCCAACTGCCGTTATTCAACACCTGCCATCCTTGTGATGTAATGGTTGAGCCATTTTCAGTGACTGTTGGGGGCGGAAGTGTCAATGGATCCCCTTCACAAATATCTATTGTTGAAGGAAGATTTATATTACTTATCGTTGGCGGACGTGCTGTATTGATATGTACCGTCGCCTCGCTCACCACTCCGTGATTTGTCACACGATAATTGAATTGAACCTCGCCATTGTAATTCGCATCTGTGAAAGTGTAACGAATTTTCTTACTGTCCAATGGCGATGGCCCAGCAGTGCCGTGCGGAATTGGATCGGTTATTACCTGCACTTGGGCATCATTAGTATTCGGAAGCACATTGTCATTTTGTAATACATCCACATCTACATATTCATTCAGGCAAAGGGCAGTTGTAACATAATCATCCTGAGCAGTTACGTCGTATAAGACATTGGGAATAAAAGAGATATGGTCAAGAGCGAAGTCATCGCCAGTACTTGGATCACCTGTAAAGGCATCAATTATTTCAATACTAACTGGCCCTGAGACATTTCCACTATTCCAAGTACGTGTAACCGGCTGCCAATCAGAGGAATGAATATTAAGTGTAATATCCGGTCCTAAACCTTCAGAGCTGCCATTAATCTTGATTCTTATAATAGCGGGATTAACAGTAACAAGTGGAACATATCTAGACAAATTACGGACTTGGAACGAAAAAGTGTATGTAGTTTGACTGGTCACAGAAACCGTCTGCTTCCAGGCAGCTTTATTTGGGTTTTGCGAGCCGCCGAAACCATTGAACAACAAATAATACCCCGATCCACCGTATCCCGTAAGATTTGCTGGCCAACCCAACCCACCGATACCATGATTCGTGGAAATGATGTCATGAATGAATCTTCCTTCTTGAACACCGCCACCTGTAATGCGTTCGTAGTCGGATATGGTTTGATAGTCAAAACCTGAAGTTTGCTCGAAATCACCGTTAACAATCAGGTTTTGGGCAAAAAGCAAAGTTGGTGAAAGCAGCAACAGCATCGCTAATGCCATGAAAATACGATGTAGCCGAGTATTCATGTTCATTTGTTCCTAAGTTTTCTAATTACACAAACGTGCAAAAATGCAAAAAACGTACCAATTCTGCAAGAAAAAGTTCTTTTACAGCGATTTTCCGTCCAAAACAGCTTCTTTCAGCGTGTCGTTTTCATAAGTTAGCTTCAACGAGAAGAAAGGTCTGTGCTCATCTATGAGTCGGAGGAAAATCTTGTCGCCTTCCCACGAAGGCAATTCCAAAAGTCGCTGTTTCTCAATCCATTCCAGGTCGCCTTCGTTGCAAACAATCTGTTCCCCTTCCCACTCTGTGCAGACAAAGATGTGCATCTGCTCCGCGGGCCAGATGTTGTGGACGAAGGTGACGATGCCACAATAGCGCCACGCGGTGACGGTGAAGCCTGTTTCCTCAAACACCTCGCGCCTCATGCAGTCCTCCGGGCTCTCCCCTTCCTCAAACTTGCCGCCCACGCCAATCCATTTGTCGTGGTTCTCGTCGTTTTCCTTCTTGGTACGGTGCAGCATAAGGTATTGGCCGCCGCGCTCTAAGTAACATTGGGTGGTTTGTTTCATAGTCTTGATAGCCAAATGCTGAAAAACTTGTCGTAAACTTCATAAATGCCGAGATGGCTCGTCACCAATTGCTTATCCATCAAAGACCTCACCGTTGTTTGAACCGAACTGGCAGCCGTCAGATGATGCTTTTTAATGAATTTCGAACCAGTAATTGCCTTGACTTTCCCCTCTTTATTGATGGCAACCAGCAGTTCTTTCTGTTTGGCTGTCAGCTGGTAAAGCAAGTCGGCGTAAATCGTGCCGTTGTCTTTCACAATCTCGTTCACCGCGACATCAATCATGTCCATTCCGCACGTTTCACCCGAGGCAGTATCGGCAAAGAGGTAATTCAGCACCTTCTGCACATACCATGTGACACCCTCAAACCGTTCACAAATTGCCTCCACGGCACCATCCGTCAAGTGCTTTCCCACTTTTTCGAAATGCGACCTTGCAAATTCGTCATACTTTAATGGATTGATGCTTTCTAAGTTGAGCGTTGAAGTAGAGGCATAGAAAGGCCGTGAGGGCGAAGAGAACATCTCCGCAAGCAGATGTCGCTCCGAACCGGAAAACACGAAATTGGCATTACTGCAGTGTTGGATATAAGTCCTTAAAATGGCTTCCACGTTTTTTTCGGGATAATGCGCAATCTGCTGAAACTCATCAATAGCGATCAGGCAAGGTTGGTCGGATTGCTTGATGTAATCGAAAATCTGATCCAAGGTGTTATCGGCATTTTGGATATTCCCTACCTCCACATTCCAAGTCGGGTTACCCAATGGGTCAAAACTCACGCCAGGTCGAAGCGAAGTGGCTATTCTGACAAACTTATCGAATGCCTTCTTGCTTTTCGACTGGAGCGTGTTCAATATCACCTTGCCCATCTCCGCAACCATGTCATTTATGTTTTTGGTAGAATAGATGTCGATGATAAATGTATGGTATTCCGTGCGGATTTCCTCTTGCTGGAAAGCATGGTAGAGAAGTCCCGTCTTTCCCATGCGGCGCGGCGACATCAGCACCACATTGTTGCCATTGATCAACTGCCGAATCAGTTTTTCGGTTTCCTCTTCCCTGTCGCAGAAATATTCAGACCCTTCATAGCCCGATGTGACAAACGGATTTTTCATCGTTCATTTCATTTTACACCGCAAAAATACAACTTTTTCCAAATATAACGTATTTTACGTAACGGTTTTTGCGTAATATTTCCGAAAAAGCATAAAAAAAGCAAGGCGGCCAAACCTGACCGCCTTGCAAAAACCTTTTAGCTCTGGAATTAGATGATACCTTGAGCCATCATGGCGTGGGCAACACGCATGAAGCCAGCGATGTTAGCACCCTTCACATAGTTGATGGTGCCATCGGCTTGCTTACCGTATTTCACGCATTGGTCATAGATGTCGCTCATGATCTTCTTCAGCTTCTCATCAACTTCCTTAGCGGTCCAGTTGATGTGGCCAGCGTTTTGGCAGATTTCAAGGCCAGAGGTGGCAACACCACCGGCGTTGACAGCCTTACCAGGACCGAACGGGATCTTGGCAGCTTGGAAAGTGGCAATGGCACCAGGTTGGCAACCCATGTTGGAGACTTCAGCCACATACTTCACGCCATTGGCGATCAGCATCTTGGCATCTTCTTCAGCCAGCTCGTTTTGGAAAGCGCAAGGCATAGCGATGTCGCACTTCACGCTCCAAGCCTTCTTGCCAGGGGTGAAGATAGCTTTGCCCGGGAACTTGTCGGCCATGTCCTGAACCTTGTTACGGTTCGAGGCACGCATGACCAGCATGTAGTCGATCATTTCCTTGTTGATGCCTTCGGGCAGTTCGCACACACCGTCGGGACCGCTGATGGCGACCACCTTGGCACCGAATTCGCAAGCCTTCTGGGCAGCACCCCAAGCCACGTTACCGAAGCCAGAGAGAGCCACGCGTTTGCCTTCGAGAGTGTCACCCTTCTCTTCCACCATGTGCTTCACATAGTAGACAGCGCCGAAACCAGTGGCCTCGGGACGCATGAGGGAACCACCCCAGCCGTAGCTCTTGCCAGTCAGAGCGCCAGTCGAGTGCTCGCGGGCCAGCTTCTTGTACATACCGTACATGTAACCGATTTCGCGGCCACCAACACCAACGTCACCAGCAGGGCTGTCTTGGTCAGGACCAATGTTGCGCCACAGTTCGTAGACGAAGGCTTGGCAGAAACGCATGATTTCAGCGTCGCTCTTTCCTGTAGGATCGAAGTCGGCACCACCCTTACCACCACCGAGAGGCAGGTTGGTCAAGCTGTTCTTGAAGATCTGTTCGAAGCCCAAGAATTTCAGCATTGACTCGTTTACTTTGGGGTGGAAGCGGAGGCCACCTTTGTAGGCGCCGAGGGCAGCATTGTACTGCACACGGTAACCGAGGTTGACCTGGGTCTGACCTTTATCGTCAACCCACACAACGCGGAACTTGAAGATACGGTCGGGCTCAACAATGCGCTCGACAATCTTAGCAGCCTCGAATTCAGGGTGCTTGTTGTATTCTTCTTCGATGGTTTCCAGGACTTCGCGAACGGCCTGTAAGTACTCATTTTCGCCCGGATGCTTGGCTTCCAGAGCGGTCATAATTTCATTGACTTTCATTTGTTTGACTTTAATTAAAGGTTTATTTGTTGTGTTTGAAAGTTTGCTGCTTGTAGAAAGCGTTGCAAAGGTAGTGTTTTTATTTGAACAATTTCCAATTTCCACAAAATATTTTCATTTTCCTTGCTCACTCTCCTATATTTTGCGGATCATTGTTTTCAAAGACTACCTCTCCGCGCTCATATTCAACGATTTTTGTCACCCTACCGTCGGGGTTGTAATAGATTTCCTTTCCATGCTTGAGATTGTCGACGTATGGGACTTCAAGACATTTGTAGCCCGATTCCTCGTAACAGATTTGCTTTCCTGTACCCATTTTGTATTCGGCCTTGCTCGCTAATGCACCACTCGGATAGAAAATGAACCATGAACCATCCATCATGCCATCGACATATTGCCCTTCTTGAAAGACTTGGCCGTTATCATACCACTTTTTTGATTCTCCATTGAGTTTGCCACAAGAATAATAATCTTTAGAAGACAAGCTACCGGTTTCAGAATAGATCATGCAAACACTATCTTGCACTCCTTTCTTATACCAACGCTCCTCAGCCAATTGACCATTCTGATGCCACCGCATATACTGGCCTTCCAAAGTGTCATCAACATACGATGCCTGCGTCTGTTTTTGACCGTTTGAGTCATACCAAGTACAAATACCGTCGAGCCTACCGTCCACATAATGCAGCTCCGACTTCAGCTTGCCGTTATCCCAATAAGACTTCTGTGAGCCATCATGACAAGCAGCCACGACGACAATGACAAATACAATGAAACACCACTTTTTCATTCGGCTGGTTTCTTAAAAGGCGAAAGCGGCTTCAGCTCAATCAAATCCTTATCATACTGATAAACGCTCCAATACAAATTTTCTTTACCATCTTGCTGTTCCGCCTGCAAATAATTCTGATAATAGAAACGGTAGCTTGTGTGAAGCAAAGGAACATCATGGCAATGCAGGCAATCTAAAATGCCGTCGCCATAGCGCATCAGAGCCGTGAGGAAATAGGTGGCTATGTCATACCCTTCAAAGGCATATTTTTGAGGTTCGCAAAGATATCTGTTTCTGAAACGGAACACAAAACGCTTGGCTGCATTGCTTCGATAATCCACGAAGAAGTCATTGACATAAATTGCATTCATCTTCAACAGATTATCAACAAGCAATTTCTCGAATCTGGTCCAATCGGGGAAACAAACCATAGTGATGGGGAAACGGTCGGCTTCTTTCGTCAAGGAGTTCAGCACCTGAGTGGCAAACACATTGTCGTCACCGTATGCGATAATCAGATTGTCACGCACGCCTGAAAGCTGGGCTTTTGCCTTGCCAATATCATCATAGGAATAACGTTTAACCGTATTGGTCATCACTACTTGATCCTTGTGGCCGTTTTGGAAATCGGAGGTTGAATACACTTGGCCTTCAACATCAACCGTAGGCACCATCTTGCTTCCCATTTCCATACGCTCGCTTTCGTGTCGGGCAAACCGCAAAAACTCATCACCTGAGACGGTGACTTCTTCATTCACAGCCAAGTTCAGATGATGTTCTAATTGATTCAGAAAAGCAGTGTCAGCATCTTTCTCTCTACTAATAATGAACACATTAGCATCACTATAATAGTTCCTGATCAGATTCGAAATCGTAAGCACCTGCCCAACGTCGCTAGGTTTCACCTTGACCACATTAGGATTATCCTCTATAACAGAGCTACGGTTTGAAAGAGGGTTCACCACAGGAATGCCATGAGCCTTCGCATATTCTTCCACGACGTTGAACGACTTTCCAAAGAAAGGTCCCACAATCAAGTCGAAGTCTTTACCTTCAATCTGCGTAACTGCCTGATGTGCTGACGAGACATTATCCGTCACGTCAATAACCGTAAGATCAAGTTTCAGGCCTTCGTTGTCCCTCAGCGACTCAGCCGCCATCATAAAGCCTTCATAAAACTGCAAGAACGACATGGAACGTCCTTTTGCCGATTTCGCAGCTTTAGTCTTAGAGACCTCAATATTGTCAACATCATAAAGATAAAGCGGGATCATCAGCGCCACTTTGTAGCGCTTATAGGCGTTTTCCGGATCAATCCTGCACTCAGGCACATCATACGGCAACTCACCTATCAGAGGTTTTTGCGGCTTTTCCACAGCGGAAGGAGTTTCAATTTCTTCTTCCTCTTCTATGACAACATCATTGGATTCCACAATTATCTGAACAGGATCTATTGGAATCAACACCACCTGATTTTCGAACACATGGGAGCCCACCGAAACATTCATCAACCTAAAATCGCTTTCCATCACCTTCCAGCGCTTCAACAACGAACTCGTACGCTCGCTGTACTCCACTTTATGGACGATATAGTCATTCAGATTCTGAATATCGGGCAAAAGTATCTCTGTCCCTGCTGAAGGATAATTGGTCAGACCTGGATTTATCGCCTTAAAATCAGCTACGTCAATGCCAAACTTTTTGGCAATATCATACAAATCCTCTCCTTTCTGAACGATGTAAGGACTTCCGGCTTTCATCACAATGAGGGCTTTTGCAGGCACTTGAGTCGGCTCCACAATGGGTTCTTCCATTGAAGTAATCCCTGGTTCCTTTACGGATTCAGCTTCAGGTTCTTCTTCCTGCACTACAATAGGTTCAGCCTCGGGCTCTTCAATGGGTTCCTCCTCCTGCACAACCACAGGCTCCTCTAAAGGTTCAGCGACAGGTTCCTTATCCAGTTCTTCAATAGTTATTGCCACAGGAGTTGGTTCTTCTTTAAGTTCCACAACAGGCTCTTCTTTTTGCACCACTGCTGGTTTCTCCGAAGGTTCCTCTACTGGTTCCTTTACCGGTTCCTCTACTGGTTCTGCAATGGGCTTCACTTCAGTTGCAATTTCAGGTTCAACCACAGGTTCTTGTATATCACGAACGGGAATGCCAATGACAAATCCGACCTTCAGGCCATCTTTCACCTCCGGATTGAGCCTTTCAATTTCCTCAATAGTGACTTGATAAGCCTTTGAAATAGAATACAAGGTTTGGCCCGACTTCACGTAATGCAAATAGTATTGCTTGCCTCCTATCTTGGTGATTTCCTTTGAGCGCTCAATTTCCACATAGTCCTTGTCAATTTCAGACAACGCCTCTGATTTTGGAGATGGTTCATCTTTTTTTTCCACTTGAGGGGTGGGAACTATTACTTTAGACGACTCAACTTGCTCAGCTTGGGACTCATTATTCAAACGCACAGGAATACCGATAACATAGCCGACCTTCAAGCCTTCTTTCAATTCCGGATTCAATCGCTCAATCTCCTCAACTGAAACCTGATAGACTTGTGAAATGCCCCACAAAGTTTGACCTGATTTCACATGGTGCATATAGTAATCCTTCCCTCCTACTCTAACAATCTCAGTAGAACGCTCTATCTGCACCTGAGCCTGGGCATTAGGCATGCCAAAAAAAAGTCCAAATAAGAAAAGGACAATAAAAATCCATTTGATTTTCATACTGTTATTCATTTCTTATATGTTTATTCCCATTCAATAGTCGCAGGTGGTTTTGACGAGATGTCGTAGCACACTCGATTCACGCCTTTCACCTTATTAATAATGTCATTGGAAACCTTGGCCATAAAATCGTACGGCAAATGTACCCAATCGGCAGTCATGCCATCGGTAGAGATGACCGCACGGAGGGCGATGGTGTATTCGTAGCTTCTCTCATCACCCATCACGCCGACCGACTTCACAGGAAGTAGGATGGTTCCAGCCTGCCAGATGCTGTCGTAGAGATTGTCAGCCATCTCGTTGGGATAGGATGCGCTTGGCAACTCGCAAGGCCAATTGCGCAGCCCTTTGATGAAGATATCGTCTGCCTCGCGAAGAATACTAAGCTTCTCTTCTGTGACTTCACCCAAAATACGGATCCCCAAACTCGGCCCAGGGAAAGGATGCCTTCCAATCAACTCGCGCTTGATACCCAAGGCACGACCCACGCGCCGAACCTCGTCCTTAAACAAAGAACGCAGTGGTTCCACAATCTTCAAATTCATCTTCTCGGGCAAACCACCCACATTGTGGTGCGACTTGATCTTGCAGCTCGGCCCGTTCACGCTCACACTCTCAATCACATCAGGATAGATGGTACCCTGGGCCAGCCAGCGTGCACCTTCTATTTTCTGCGCCTCGGCATCAAACACGTCGATGAATGTGGAGCCAATAGCCTTGCGTTTGGCCTCGGGGTCGGTGACACCTTTCAGTTTCTCGAGAAACAAATGTCCAGAATGAACGCCTATCACGTTCAGTCCCATCTCTTTATAGGAGTCAAGGACATCTTCAAACTCATTCTTGCGCAGCAAACCATTATCCACAAAAATACAAGTCAGGTGCTGACCTATCGCCTTGTTGAGAAGTACGGCCGCCACTGTGCTGTCAACTCCACCAGAGAGGCCAAGAATGACCTTGTCGTCACCCAATTGTTTTCTCAGACTTGCCACCGTGTTGTCGATGAACGAGTCGGGTGTCCAGTCGCCCTTGCAGCCACAGATGCCCAAAGCGAAATTGGACAAGATCTGTGGGCCTTCTTTTGTGTGGAACACTTCAGGATGGAACTGCACTGCATAGGTATCCTCTCCCTCAATCTTGTAGGCAGCATTCTCCACGTCGTCGGTCGAGGCGATAATTCTCGCTCTTTCAGGGAGTTTGGCAATGGTATCGCCATGACTCATCCATACCTGAGAAGTCTTACTCACCCCTTTAAACAAAAGAGATTGCTCATCTACCACTGTCAGCATGGCACGTCCATATTCACGGGCGATGGAGCCGTTTACCTCACCGCCAAAATGATGCGAGATGAACTGCGCGCCATAGCAGATGCCCAACAATGGCAGCCTCCCCTTAATCCCTTCAAGATTAACATATGGTGCTTTCTCATCGCGCACCGAGAAAGGACTTCCGCTGAGAATCACGCCTTTAACATTAGGACCAATGTCGGGAATCTTGTTGTATGGATGGATTTCGCAATAAACATTCAGTTCACGGAGGCGACGTCCGATTAGTTGAGTCACCTGTGAGCCAAAGTCAAGAATGAGGATCATTTCTTGCATAAACAAAATTTTTGGCAAAAATAGGACTTTTTTGAGAAAAAGTCCTATTTTTGCCAAAAAGAATCCGACATATGTTATATTACTTACTCCTATTTGGCATTGCTATCTTTCCCGTCATTATATTAATGGTTTACATATACCATCAAGACAAGTATCAAAAAGAACCCATTAAAACACTTGCGAAAGCATTTATTGGCGGCATGCTTGCCATTGCCTTAGACATTCTCATTGTCACTGGGATACAGTACTTGGCGGGCAATAGTGCCATTACCAAAACCGTTTTTTTCAGTGCTTTCCTCGAAGCGGGCATACCAGAGGAGTTCTCCAAATTCCTCATTTTCATGTTGTTCATCTGGCGCGACAAGAACTTTGATGAATACTTCGACGGCATCGTCTATGCCACTTTCATCGGATTGGGATTTGCCTGTGTGGAAAACATCGAATACGTCTTCATGTTTGGCTTCGGTACTGGTGTGGTGAGAGCCTTGCTCTCCGTGCCTGGGCATTTCCTTTTTGGCGTAGTGATGGGTTACTTCCTCTCGATGGCGAAGTTCCATCCCGAAAAACGCGGCACCTACTTGATTTCGGGTCTCTTGTTGGCCATGATAGCCCACGGCCTGTTCGATTGGTTGTTGATGGTAAGTTCAGCCTTGGGAGCAGGTCTTGGAAGCATTCTGTATTTTGTGTTCCTTTGGGGTGACTTCAAGTTGTGGAAACTCGGGTTAAAGTACATCAACAAGCAGCAAGCAAATTCGCGCAAACAAGCCCAAGAAGCCGCTCTCCAAGATGTGGAAAAACAAATCCATTCTGGCTTGAACTACGACTCAGAATACAGAAAAATCGACTGGAACGCAGGCGACAAATGGTAAATTTCCATTCGTAATCTAACCAAAAAGTTTGTAATCAGAATCCGCATAAACCTGATTATCAATTTCATCTTTTCATAAAAGTTTGTAAAGCCTTGACAAAATGTTTGGGCAATAGGCAGAAGTCGTAATTTTGCACCATCAAACCAAATACGTTACGTCATGAGAAAAAAGTTTTTCTTTTGGTCGTGCCTGCTTATGCTGACTGGCACGGCAACAATGGCTCAAGAAACTGAGCCGAAAGATGGTTGGCACCACAATCTGTATGTGGAATTGGGGCCTAAATTCACCGCGCATCTCTCGCCCAACCTCGAACCTTTCAGGCCAACAGGCGGCTATGGTGCTTTCATCAATGTGGACAGCCATATGAGAACTTGGCAAGGTTCATTCCGCTATGAAATCGTCAGTCCCAATTATCACTGGGCTTTACGCACAGGTGTGCAATACAGCTTCAACTACAAACGCATCGGCTACAAACAAGCCGAAGAGAAATTTCATCCTGCAGGCTATGTCGATTACCAATGGTATTATTTCGAAGTGGACAACGAGCAACAGCTGGAATACCTTAAAGTAAAAGGCATTGAGCAGCACTCCCACTACCTAGGCATCCCTATCGAACTCCGCTATTATTTCAACTCCGGCCTCGAAACCTTCAGGATGTATCTCGCCGCCGAAGCCGATGTTGACTTCCTTGTTGGCAACCGAAACAAGGTGAATTTCCTCAACAAGGACGGCATGGCACCTTTCGCGGGGCAGGTCACATCAAAGTACGCTAATCCCGACCCGATGAACGCCTCCACCTACTTTGGAGCGGGCTTCCAAGTGGGCGACAGAAGCGGCATCGGCGTGGGCTTCAACTGGCTCGTCCATCTCTTTGAAATCAACGGCTCTACCGGCATGTTGCCCACCAAACCGAAATTCGCCGGGAGCAAATTGCAAATCGAATTAGTCATCCCATTAAAATAACCAGCCATGAAAAAACTCATCATCATAGCAGCGGCGCTCCTCACCATGACAGCCTGCTCAAAATCAGACTTTAAGCAAACCCAATACATCGACGATCCCGACTATCCCGGATTGCCCATCTATTCCGAAATGGGTTACAACACTTTCGGTGCTTACATCAACGAACAGGCGTTCAACGTTTCGTATGAGCACAGCCGGCCATTCTATCTTGTCGCCGACCGAGAAAAACTGACCATGACCCTTTACGGGCAGGACTATCGCAACAACCTGAATATGGTCTTCACCCTGCCGATTGATTCCACCTATCATTTGGAAGACTACCACAGCCTCCTTGCCTTAAACGGAAAGAGCTTCACAATCGACACGACTTCAACGAGTTGCAATATCAGATTCGAAGGCTATTATGCTCCTGAAATTGAGAGCATTTACAGTGGTTACATCAAATTCGAGAAGGTGCAGCAAGTCATTGTGGACAAGCAAGATGCCGAGGTGGTCGTCTCAGGCAAGTTCCAATTCCGCGCCTTCACCCAAGATGGCACTCGTATCGATGTGACCGGCGGTCGCTTCGACTTAGGCGTTGACAATGCCAATTTTGTGAATTTCAGAAGATAACGCTCACTCAACCTTTTTTTGAAGTTGTTTTTGAAATTGTTGCCGACAATTCAAAAACAACTTCTTTTTTGTATCTTTGCACCATCAAAATCATAACACTATGGCACTCAATTGTGGAATTATCGGTCTTTCAAGTGTTGGAAAGACAACTATATTCAATTGTATATCAAACACTAAGGCAGAAATCGGTTTTGCCTCGAAGTCGAACATCGGCATGTGCGAGGTGGTGGACGAACGTTTGAAGCTCATCGACAACATCTCCCATTCCAAGCGCATCGTGCCCGCCACGGTCGAAATCGTCGACTTGCCTGGCCTGAGCAAAGGCGGTCAAGGCGTGGGCAACAAACTCTTGGCCGAGGTGCAGACCATGGATGCCCTCATCCACGTGTTGCGCTGCTTCGACGACCCCAACATTCCCCACAGCGAAGGCAGCATTGACCCCTTGCGCGACATGGAACTCGTTGATTTGGAGCTTCAAGTCCGCGACTTGGATTTGGTCACCCGCAAGTTGGAACGCACCCAGAAAATGCTGAAAAACGGAGAGAAGGACTTCAAGAAAGCCTTCGATGTGCTCACGGTTTATAAAGAGACCTTGGAGAACTTCGGCAACGCCCGCGACGCGAAAGTGGCCGAGGAGGACAAGAAATATGTGCAAGACATCCAACTGCTGACCGCCAAGCCCATGATATATGTCTGCAATGTGGACGATGCCTCAGCCACAACTGGTAACAAGTATTCCGATGCCGTGAAGGCCGCATTGAAAGAGGGGCAAGATATGCTTATCATCGCCGGAAAGCTGGAAGCTGAAATCTCGGAACTCGATGCCGACGACCGCCAACTCTTCATGGAAGACGCCGGCCTGACCGAGCCTGGCGTGAACAAACTTGTGCGCACTGCCTACCATACATTGAACTTGCATTCCTTCTTCACCACCGGACCCGACGAAACAAGAGCATGGACCATCCATGTGGGCGACACCGCTCCCATCGCCGCCGGAGCCATCCACAGCGACCTGCAACGTGGCTTCATCCGCGCCGAGGTGATGAGTACAGAGGACTTCCTGCAATATGGCTCTGAGCCCGCAGTGAAGGAAGCCGGTAAGTTCCGCGTGGAGGGCAAGACTTACGTCGTGCAAGACGGTGATATACTTAATATTAGATTTAATGTATAATAGAAACTACAGATTGCACAGATTACACTGATTTTCGACAGAAATTATAGGGACGCAAGCGTCCGATGGGTACAGATGGCTAGATAAAAGATGGAAACGAATCAGTTTATATATGGAAGAGAAACATATGGCATTATTGGTGCAGCTATGGAGGTCCATAGAACGCTCGGCATGGGATTTCTTGAATCCGTATATCAAGAAGCTTTAGAGGTGGAAATGACAAAACGCAACATCCCTTTTATTCCTCAACACAAGATACAAATCAAATACAAAGATGTTCTGCTTAACCAATTTTATATCGCAGACCTTTTCTGTTATGGCAAAATCATAGTCGAATTGAAAGCGGTATCTACTATTCTTCCCGAACATGAAGCCCAAGTTATCAATTACATTCATGCAACAGGTATGAAGCTAGGCATGTTATTGAATTTTGGGGGCGAAAGCCTTTATTATAAACGATTTCCCAACATCACGCCAAAGCCCATCCGTACTAATCCGCAGCTTTAGCTGCAAAATTACCACGACTTAACTCTGTATAAATCTGTACAATCTGTAGTTAAAAAGGAAATAATGGAATTTGTAATCTTAGTCGATGAGAACGACCAGCCTATTGGCCAAATGGAGAAGCAGGCCGCGCATGTGACTCCGCATCTTCATAGGGCATTCTCGATTTTCATCTTCAATTCAAAAGGCGAATTGTTGTTGCAGCAGCGCGCCCTTTCGAAGTACCACTCCCCTGGCCTGTGGACCAACACCTGCTGCAGCCATCCCCGCGCAGGCGAGACCTTGGAAGAAGCCACTTCACGACGTCTCATGGAAGAGATGGGCATGGCTTGCCCGATGCATGAAGTCTACACCTTTATATATAAGGCATCCGTAGGCGAAGGACTCATCGAGCACGAATTTGACCACGTCTGGATTGGACAAAGCGACGACATCCCCAAAATCAACCGTGACGAAGTAGAATCATGGAAATACATGAGCCTCAATGACTTGAAAAACGACATCGAAGCTCATCCCGAGCATTACACCGAGTGGTTCAAAATCACTTTTGAGGAAATGACGCATCATGCCGTTGTGTTTCAATGAAAAAGCATGAGTCATCATGCTTTTTTTTGTTGAAAATAAATAGTAAGTATACTTACTATAAGTATTTTTACTATTTTTGCCGCAATTTTGGAATTGAAAACGTATTAAATTATCTATTATGAAGCACAATTTTCGCTTTTTTGCTGGAATGCTTTTGTTAGCCATTCCGCTGTGTATCAATGCACAAAACGATGTTCAACAACAAGTCAACGAACTCAAGGGCAAGGTGGACCGCATGCCCAAGATTTCTGGTTTCGTTCAAGGTATGTACCAAGCCAACTTGAGCGACAAGGGTGAACTGCTCGACAACACTCTCAGAATGCGCCGCGTGCGTATGTCTGTCGAAGGCAACCTTTCGAAGACCGTGAGCTACAAGATCCAAGGCGACTTCAGCCGTAGTCCCATGCTGGTTGACGCTTTCATCAAGTACAAACCCTGCAGAGAGTTTGCCATCCAACTCGGTCAGTTCAAGACCCCGTTCACGATTGAAAGCCCCATCAATCCCGTCAACCTCGAAATCTTCGATTACGGCGAGAGCGTCAAAGGACTCACAGGCTACAGCGACGTTTGCGGAGTGGGTTCCTTGGGCCGCGACCTCGGTATCATGGCCACAGGTAGCCTCTTCCCCGTGGAAGGCGAAGAAGGTTACAAATACAGCATCGTTGACTACTCCATCGGCGTGTTCAACGGTAATGGTGCCAACCAACTCGACAACAACAACCGCAAGGACCTTGTGGGCCGCCTCGAAGTGCATCCTGGCCTCAAGGCTTTGACGCTGAGCGGATCATACTATTATGGTATGTATAGAAACACGACCGTCGAAGACGAAATTGCGGCAAATGGTGTCGCTAGAGGAAAAACAGTTTTCCCCAATGGCGTTCGCAACCGTTGGGCAGCTGGCATTCAATACAACGATGATAAACTCGTCCTCCGTGGTGAATACATCAGTGGCCAAACAGGTTGCAAAATCGGAGGCTTAGACGAGCATGGCGATGCGCTCATCTTAGACCAAATCCTCAACAGCAAAGGCTATTACGCTGTAGCCGGCTATAACTTCGCCATTGGCAAGGACAAGAGCCAAAGACTTATGCCCGTATTGCGTTATGAGCATTTCGACCAGGTAAACAGCGCTTTGTTGGAAAACACCAATTGGTACACCGTTGGCATCAACTACTGGCCTATCAAGTCACTCAACTTCAAACTCGACTACTCCCTTATCCAAAAGGAAAGCGGAAGCAACTCACACCGTGTGGTCGGTATCTTGAGCTATAAGTTCTAATCTTGAATCTTGAATTTTAAATTTTGAATTTTGAATCTTATGGCAAACAACAACATCTCCAACCTCTGGAAAAAGGAAGACTGGTTGGCCGTGTGGATCGGCTTCATCGTCATCGCGGTGGCCTGCATCGCCGTCCTCACCGGCTCGTTCGATTTCTCCGCCGCCAAGTTCGGCACATGGCACTGGTGGGAAAACGTGGAAGAAAAGAAATCCTTGGCTGCCCAATTCAACGGCGAGTTTTGGATTAAGTTGCTGCGCACCTTCTTGGTGACGGGCATCCTGTTCGGCATCGGCATCAAGTTGCAAGGCGAGAAAATCGGCAAGTTCATCCCAGCCTTCGTCGTGCTGTTCCTCATCTGTATCGTGGTGAGGATGATCAGTGCCGAATACACCCTTAAGATGTACCTCGAATGGGCTTTCTGGGCCTTGCTCATTGGCCTGCTTATCTCCAACACTGTCGGCACGCCCGAATGGCTGAAACCTGCCATCCGTACTGAGTTCTACATCAAGACGGGTCTGGTCATCATGGGCTTCTCGGTGCTGTTCAGCAACATCGCCAAGTTCGGTCTCTATGGCCTCGGCATCGCATGGATTGTGACGCCTATAGTCATCATCTTCATGTGGTGGCTCGGCACCAAAGTGCTGAAGATTGACAACAAGCCGTTGGTCATCACTTTGGCTTCAGCCACTTCGGTGTGCGGTACCAGTGCAGCCATCGCCACGGGAGCTGCCGCCAAGGCCAAGAAGGAAGACCTCTCGTTGGCCATCTCCATCTCCATTATCTTCACCATTTTAATGATGGTTTTCGAACCTATGATCATCCGCGCCTGCGGCATGAACCAACTCATGGGTGGTGCCCTCATCGGCGGTACCGTCGACTCAACGGGTGCCGTGGTACTGGCTGGTAACGCCCTCGGCGAGGAAGCTGAACAGGCAGCCGTATTGGTGAAGTCCATCCAAAACATCCTCATCGGTTTCATCGCCTTCTTCGTGGCCATCTTCTTTGCCACCAAGGTCGACAAGACCAGCGACAGCAAAGTCGGTGCAGGTGAGATTTGGACCCGTTTCCCGAAGTTCATCATCGGCTTCTTCGTGGCATCGCTCGTGGCATCCTTCATCATCCAACCTATGGGTGGCGACGTGAAGGCCATCAACGGTGTCCTCGACCAATACAAGAACTGGGCTTTCGTGCTGGCCTTCACCAGCATCGGTCTCGACACCAACTTCAAGAGCCTCTTCAAACAGATGCAAGGTGGCAAGGTGCTCTGGCTCTATATTATCGGCCAGGTGTTCAACATCCTCCTCACGCTGTTTGCCGTGTGGTTCCTACTCTCAGGTGTGGTGTTTGACGTTCCTGTCCTCGACATGTTCAAATGATGAACAAAAACCACAAGATATTCAAAGTGATTACCATCATCGTGGTGGTAATCACTTTGTTTTTGGCTGGCTGGATCATGGCCAACAAATTCGGCCTCGTCGAAGGCTACGACTTTGGTGCGGGTGCTTATTACTACGCCGACATCCCTACCGAACAATACTCCGAAATCGACCACGAAGGTGCCTATCAAACTTCCGTGCCAAAATGGATTTTCTACGTTCTCTTCTTCGCCTGGGGCTGGCTGATGTGGCGGCTTTGGGTGTGGGTCGAAAGTCGAGAAAAAAAACAGTGACTTGAGATGATTTCGTTGTACAACACTGTACCTTTTGTCGTCAACAAATATTTTTGCCGTGGGTGATGGGGCTTGTCTGGATAGCGCATTCGGACAAACTTTTCCTTTAAGGCGGGATTGAGATATACCTCCATAAAACTCTCCCTATTCTTCAAGCCAAGATGCTCAAGCATTTCCTTTATAGAAAGTTCCTTCAACCCGACAACCATAACTAAACTAATGATTTTCTGATTCTTAGGAATCAACTTGTCGGGTAACTTGTCGGGTAGGTTGTCGGGTAGGTTGTCGGGTGTTTGTCCCGAACTTGTCCTGTTCTTATCCCCTACCTGTTCTGCTTCCGGCATCTTCCATTCCTCGGGTGGATTGATCATCATATAGCGGTTTTTCAGCGTGTTTTCCTCTCCGAGAAGCAAATTACGGAAGAAACGCTCCAAAAAGACAGGCTCATAGTCGATGCCTTTGGCCACATTACGATAGTTGGCACGGACGAGCGCGTTGCGGAAATACCACGAATGTTGCTCAAACAAGTCGTTATTCACATCAAAGCCCAACGAACGCAGATACTTGATAGTGAAAATGGCCGTGGTGCGAGTGTTGCCTTCGCCGAAAGGATGAATCTGCCATAGGCCCGAAACAAACCTGGCGATATGCTCCACCAGCTGATCTTTTTCCAATGATTTATAGTCAAATTGTCGTTCTTGGTCCAAGTCATACTCAAGCGTCATCTGCAAGTCCTCCCAATGGGCATAAAACACCGTATCGCCGCGCAAGACCCACTCCTTTTTCGTGATGTCGTAGTCCCTAAAGCGGCCCGCATGTTTGAAAACGCCGTTGAAGATGGCTCTATGGATGGCAGCAAAGCCGGCGACGCTATAAGTGAACGAGTCAGTTTGCAGCAATTTTGATATGTTCGTCGAGACCTTATCGGCCTCTTCCACGTTGGCATCGCCCTCTTCGTGCGTTGTTTTCTTGATATAGTATTGGTTGACTAATTCCTTGGCCTCGTCGATGGTGATGTCGCCTTCGATGTTGCGGCGAGCGGTCTCCTGAAGGTAAGCCGACGTCTTCAGTCCATCCACGGCCTGCAAACCGATGGCCACGCGCCAAGCATCCGCACGGGCCTTCTTCTGCGGTTCGCCCTGACGGATATACTCATCGAAATTGATATATTGTTCCTCGCTCATACCCTTACTATTGAATTGCAAAGATAAACAATTTTGGGGAGATTACCAAATCATTTTTTCTTTGTAACTTTGCATCATATAAAAACAAAGGCATTTTATGCAAACTCCTGATATTCAAAACATATTAGCAGAACTCACTCGTTCCATCGGGGAAACTCCCAAGGATATTCTGCCCATCGCGGAATCGGGATCGGCGAGGAAGTATTTCCGTGTCATCACTGACAGCAAGAGCCTTATTGGCACCTTTAGCAATAATATTGAAGAAAATGAGGCTTTTCTCACTTTCAGCAAGCATTTCCATGACCTTGGGTTGAATGTACCCGAGGTCTTTGCCGTCAATGCAGAGCGGACTTGCTACTTGCAAAGCGACTTCGGAGATGACAACTTATTTGCACATGTGCAGAAGTCCTTGATGGTTGGAGATTTTGGCGAGAATGTCATCCAACTCTACAAGCAAGCCTTAAGCCATTTAGTCAAGCTGCAAGTGTTAGGCCACAAAGGTATGGATTACAGCAAGGCCTATCCTACCGAGCGATTCGACCGTCAGGCCATCATAGAGGATTTGAATTACTTCAAGTACTACTTCGTCAAGCCGCACGAGGAAATCGACTTCAACGAGACACGTCTGGGCAAGGACTTCGAAGCCTTCGCCAGCTTCGTCAGCCAAGCCCCTTGCGACTTCTTCATGTACCGTGACTTCCAGTCACGTAACATCATGGTGAAGGACGGGGAGTTATACTTCATTGATTTCCAAGGAGGAAGAAAGGGTCCATTGAACTACGATGTGGTTTCTCTGCTCTATCAGGTGAAAGCGCAGATTCCGCAAGCCATACGCGACGAGATGGTCAACTACTACAAGGCCGAGCTGTCGCAATACATGAGTCCAGAAGCCGTCAAATTTGACACCTACCAGCCCTATTTCATTTACTTGAGGTTGATGCAAGTTTTGGGCGCCTACGGTTTCAGAGGCCTCATCCAAAAGAAAACCCACTTCATCGAGAGCATCCCTTACGCCTTGCGCGAAATAGAGGCACTCTTGAAAGCAACACCTTTAACTGCCTATCCTGAGTTGCAAAGTGTCATCAGCCAACTCAACAAGCTGGACGCCAAATATGCTGCGCTTATTGCTCCACCTGCGGGCAAGCTGACCGTAACTATCAACAGCTTCTCATTCAAAAAGGGCTACCCAACTGACTTCAGCGGCAACGGCGGCGGCTTTGTGTTCGACTGCCGTGCCCTGCCCAACCCTGGGCGAGAACCAGAGTTCAAGACCAAGACTGGCCGCGACTGGGAAGTCATCGACTACCTTATGGCCAAACCGCCCGTCCACATCTTCCTTGACCATGTGAAAGGCATCGTAGGACAGAGCGTCGATAACTATCGTGAGCGTCATTTCAGCAACCTGATGGTCTCGTTTGGCTGCACAGGCGGACAACACCGCTCCGTCTTCTTTGCCCAGACCATCTACGAATGGCTGAAGACCACCTATCCCGACATCCACCTGAAACTGAATCACATCGAACGCAAAATCACGGAGGAACACAACGCATGACACACGACACCACCGCCATGATATTGGCTGCAGGCTTGGGCACCCGCCTCAAAGCCTTGACCCAAGACAAGCCCAAGGCCTTGGTTCCGCTCAACGGTAAGCCATTGTTGCAGCATTGCATCGAGAACTTGATAGCCAACGGCTTTAATCATATCGTTATCAACATTCACCATTTTGGCGAGCAAATCATCGATTTCGTGGAAAGCCATCATTTCGATGCCGACATCCAAATCTCCGACGAGCGCGACCTGCTGATGGACACGGGAGGTGGCATCATCAAGGCCACTCCCCTATTCAAGAATTCCAAAGCCGTTTTAGTGCATAACGTGGACATTATCAGCAATGTGAACCTGGGCGAGATGAACCAACAATTCCTTGAATCTGGAGATGATGCCTGGTTGCTCACCCAAGACCGTGAGACCAACCGAAAGCTTCTCTTTAGAGAGGACCATCAACTCATCGGTTGGCGCAACAAGGCTGAAGGCAACTTCAAATGGGTGTACGACAGCTTTGGCCAATACCAAGAAATGGCCTTCAGTGGATTACATTTTTTCCGCAACAACCTGTTTGCTGGATTTGAATGCAAACCTCAAAGCGTCATTGACTTATACCTTAAATTGGCCAAAAACAACCGCATCCTCTCCAAGCCTATCCAACCTGACTATTGGTTCGATTTGGGAAAACCTGAACAACTGGAAGCAGCCGAAAACTACCTAAATTCACTTTGAAATGAGCGAAAGTACCTTCCTATCTAAATTGGCAAGTCACATCCAAAGCCACTACGACCTCACAAAGCAGGAGCTGACCGTAGTTTTTCCAAACAAACGTGCCGCCTTTTATTTACGTAATGCCTTCAGAGAGAACTGCGACCATACCATTTGGCTGCCACAAATGATTTCCATTGAAGAGGCCGTCACCCAATGGAGCGGCATCACCCTTGCCGACAACATCGACCTGCTGTTTGAACTTATTGACATTGATGCGGAACTACATGTTGAGCAAGACAGCGACCTCAGCGTCTTCGGTAGCCAAGCTGCACAAATGATCAAGGACTTTGACGAAATTGACCAATATGGCATCGATGCCAAGCACGTGTTCAACTATGTTTTAGACAACAAGAAATTGGAGCTCTGGAACTTCGACGAAGAGAAAAGCAAGGAAAAGGAAGTCAAATACCTTCAATTCTTCCAGTCACTTTACGATTATTACCTTAGACTTCGCGATAGGCTTACCGAGCAAGGAAAAGGCTATTACGGCATGATTACCAGATACTTGTCCGAGCTACCCGAAAAAGAATTGATCAAAAAAAACAGTGAAAGGAGCGTCATCTTTGCTGGTTTCAACGCATTAACCACCACCGAAGAACGTATCATTGACACCTTAATAAAAAACGACAAGGCTGAAATCCTCTTTGACTACGATGACTACTATCTTGACGACATCAACAACGAAGCTGGTTTCTTTGGACGACGTTACCTAACCAAGCATCCCAAATGGCTGAGAAATGGTATTTCAAATAAACTGAAAACTGAAAATAAACACATACACATCATAAGCGCAAGCGGCAACACTCTACAATCCAAAGCTTTACAATCCAAATTACAAGAAAACCTTAACGAAAAACAAGCCGTCATCCTCGCCGACCAAAACCTGCTGATTCCAGTATTGAACGCCATCCCTGAAACTTATTTAAGTCTCAATGTTTCAATGGGTTATCCTTTTGCAAAAACACCTGTCAGCCAACTGATTAAAGAATACTTTGCCTTATGCAGGCACGGGCACATCACCCGTAGAATCAGCGAAGGTGGCTCAGAACGCTTGGCCGAAGGTTGGTACATCTGGTCCATCCTTCACCTCATGGACCTTGAAATCGTGAAAATCATCTTCCCAAAAGAAGAGCTTGAATCATTTAACATCTGGAAATACGAAGCCGTGAAAAATGGGAAGTTCATTTTCGAAGACCGTGACCTCATAGAGTTACAGAAAATGCCTAAAACACAGGATTTTCTAAAGGTCATCCTTACCGAAAAGAACGAAAAGTCACCCGATACCATTTTGGAAAATGTCGGTCAAGTTTTGGCTATTATCACCAAGCTGATTCAAGAGATGGATAGTCAAAATGTGACTTTGTTCCTCCTCAACCAAGTGAGCGAAATCGGCAAGATAATCAGCCGGCTGCAGCAAATAGTAGTACTCAACTCAAAATACATCAACGACTTACATAGTATTGAAACACTTTATCGTTTGCTTTCATCAGGGTCAAGTCTGAGACTCAACTGCAATGACATCGATGGGCTACAAATCCTAGGTTTGCTTGAAACCCGCAATCTCGGTTTTGAGAGATTACATCTACTCAGCGTCAATGAAAGCATTTTGCCTCCCGACAAATCGCAGGGAAGTTTCATACCCAACTTCATCCGTAAAGCCTGTGGATTGCCTAATTATGCCGAAAGCCAAGCTGTGGTAGCCTACCATTTCTATCGCCTGTTGCAAAACGGAAATGACATTTATCTGTATTACAACAACTTGGGAGACACCTCAGGCGGCGAAGCCAGTCGATACATCCTGCAAATCAAGCATGAATTGGCCAAACACGCCAACATCAAAGTCGAGGAAGAGTCGTTTAGCAGCGAGGCTAAGTCTTCCATCGAAGCGAAGGAACTCAATGCACAAAAAACCAACGCCTTAGACCGTCTCCACTATCTCATCGAAGAGAAAGGCCTCTCCCCTTCCGCTTTGTCAACCTATCTGAATTGTCCGTTGAAGTATTATCTGAAGTATATCGCTCAAATTGAGGACAATAGTGTTGACGAAGACACTGGAGTCAACGTCATAGGCACCATCATTCACGACACCCTGGAATTTCTGTTTTCCGACTATCTCCCGAAAGACGGGAAAACGCAAGTCATTGACAAAGAACTTTTTGACAAAGTCATCAAGCCGCAATGGGAACAGAAACTGACCCAATCCATTGCGAAAAACCTGCCCAACGGACTACCTGATGTAGGCTTTAACTACCTGAATCGTGTCACCATTGAACAGCAACTGAAAAACTACCTCAATTACACATCCAAACAATTGGAGCACAACACTTTGATAATTATAGAAACCGAAGGCGAATTGAGGACAAAACTACAAACCGCCCAAGGAGACTACGTATTCTACGGCCGCACTGACCGTATAGACCAATTCGACGGCCTCATTCGTGTCATCGACTACAAAACAGGTCATGTTGAAGGCGCAGACCTGAAGATTCCAGTTCGCCATCATCATGAGAGCGACCTCGAATATCTGAGACAAATCCCTGACAAGGCCTTGCAGTTGCTTCTTTATAAATACCTGTATCTCAAGGGAAACCCAAAGCTTTCACCCGATCATGTAATCGGTGCCATCCACGGCCTGAAATACGCACACGACATTGAATTCGGACTCTCCAAAACTGCTCCCAAAAAAGACGATGCCGATGCCGACACCGCTTTCCTTGAAGACGACAACTTCATCTCTGATATGGAGGCCATGCTTGAGGCTGTAGTGAACGAAATGCTCGACACCGAGATTCCGTTTGTACAAGCAGAAGATGACAAGAAATGCAGGTATTGTGAGTTTAAGCTGATTTGCAAGCGGTAGGCTTCAATTCAGCACAATCTCGCTTAATAGTTCCTTCCCCACTATCTCATTCAAGTTCTTCAACAACAACGATTTGGAATAGCTCAATTCATTACGCAAAGCATCGGAATCCACACGGACGAAAAGCACATGGTTTTTGACGGAAAGGTCGATGGTATGCGAGGCGATAAAAGGCCCGACCACCTTGGGCCATGAGTTGACGGCTTTGACTTCGTCTATATAGTCCAAGCCACGGTGTTGTTCGTAGAACTCCTTGATGAGCTCGCCAAGCGGCTTCACGTCAAAGTACACCATCGCCGCCTCCTATCTCTTTGACCTCACCTTTCACCACCTCAAAAATTTTGTGGTCGATGTTGGTGTTTTCGAACAGTTTCTCCACCCTACCCTGTTGTGTGTCAGTAATAAACACCTGACCAAAATGTTCATCGCCAACCAAGCGAACCAATTTCATCACACGCTGGTCGTCAAGTTTGTCGAAGATGTCGTCCAACAACAATATAGGCTTGTAGCCGATTTTCTGGTAATTGAACTCGAACTGCGCCAGACGAATCGACACCACAAACGACTTCTGTTGCCCCTGCGATCCGAAACGCTTCAGCGGATGGCCGTCCAAGGCGAACTCCAAGTCGTCCTTGTGGATGCCCACATTGGTATAGCCCGAATAACGGTCTTGCTGCAAGCTTTCCTCCAACAGTTCATCCAATGGCTTCTCGTCCAACCGCGACTGATAAACCACATTCACCTTTTCCGTACCACCCGAGACGATTTCGTAGTAATGCTGAAAAATCGGCAAAAACTCCTCCAAAAAACGATGGCGTTTGGCATGGATGTCGTAAGCGTGCTGCACCAACTGGTCTTCCCAAAGGCGGAGCAGTTCACGGTCAAAAGTATGTCTTTCAGCAAACTGTTTCAATTGCATGTTGCGTTGCAGCAAGGCGCGGTTATATTTCAGCAATGCGTTGAGATACAAAGGGTCGAACTGCGAAATCACGCCATCAATAAACTTGCGGCGGAGGTCGCTGCCCTCGTTGATAAGGTCGCGGTCGTAAGGCGAAATCATCACCAAAGGAAACTTGCCGATGTGGTCGCTGAGGCGGTCATATTCCTTCTTGTTGAAACGGAACGATTTCTTTTGGTCGCGCTTCTGCACACACGACACCAACTCATCGTCCTTGCCGTCGTGTGAATACACACCATGAATAGCAAAGAAATCCTGATTGTGGCGAATGTTTTGCTTGTCGGTCGCGCCAAAGAAGCTCTTGCAAAACGAAAGGTAATATATGGAATCGAGGATGTTAGTCTTACCAGCGCCATTGAGACCTACGAAACAATTGACATTCTCAGAAAACTGCAAATCCGCTGACTCGCAATTCTTGAAGTTGGTCAGTTTGAGTTCGTGGAGATACATATTGTTGAATTATGAAATCGAAGATTCAACGAAGTTAATTATGAATGCTGAATGATGAATGGGATTATTCAGCATTCAGCATTCCACATTCCACATTCAGCATTTTCATAGTTTACTTAGGTCCACCCTGAGCGTCAGGAAGTTAGGTGAGCCTACGATATTGTTCCTCGAACGGGCATAATCGAGTTGGAACGCCTTGATTTTCACTCCGAAACCAACAGAGAAGCCCACCAAACTACGCTTTTCAGGTACACCCATATTGCGGAACGTCTCGTAGTTGTAGGATGCTCTCAAAAACAAGTTCTTGCCCAAAGCCAATTCGCCGCCAACGACCAAATGACAACCTAGATTGGTGAAAAACTTACTGGCTTTCGAAGGTTCTTGATATTGACCTGTGATGGGATCATAATAGCCAGAGAGATCAAGAGGATCCTTATACAATTTGTTCCAATGCTGTATGTCCTTATAGCCCAAAATGATAGTCAGAGGCAGATGGTTAAGCTTCTTGGAAGCCATAAAGTCGACGGAAAAAGGTAACCATTTGTTGGTCACATTCAACTCTCGAGAATATATTTGTCTTCCAATGTTGCGTGCGGTAAGTGTGAAGGCCCAGTTAGAATACGACCAATAGGTGGCAGCGACATCAACACCCAAAGCTCCAGCCTGACCACTCTCATACTGGACTCCTGCATACTTCAAGTTTGCGCCGATGCTCCATTTATCGGTTAGTTCTCGTCCCCAACCCAAAGTAACAGCATAGTCTGACACATTGAATGTGCTCCCATCAACATTGCCACTTTCAGAGACATATCGCATACTGCCATAATTGTAGTATTGCACTGATGCAGCAAAGCTACCCAATTTCTCGAAAGTATGACTATATTGGGCCGTCGCGAAATTTGTTCCAATATTGAAATCGCCAACATACGACAGAACCATCTGATTGTTCATCTCCGGTGAGATGGCCGAAGGATTGAAAACAACGGTCTGCAAGTCACCGTCATGCATGGGCAAAGGCAGCCCACCCAATGCAACCACACGAGCCGAGTTAGCATCCGTCAAGGCACGATAAAGTCCGTTACTCACCTGTGCATTGACATGCAAAGTAATGAGTGACAACATTAAAGCCCAAATAGCGTAAATTATTCGCTTCATATTTCAACGTTTTATTGATAACGAAAACGTTCTTGTTATATTGTGTTTCAAATCAATTATTTGTCAATCAATCCCATACCTGTCTTGACAAGTTTACCATTTTCCTTAAGTACTGACGCTAATTTATCAAGCATTCCGTTGACAAAACGTCGGCTTTCAGGCGTACTGTAAAACTTGGAAATCTCGATATATTCGTTAATAGTGACCTTCACCGGAATAGAATGGAATTCGCAGAACTCAGTCAAGGCCATGAAAATGAGAATCTTGTCCATTAGCGCCAAACGATCGTAATCCCAATTGGAAATATTGGCCGACACCAACTCACGGTATTCTCCAGAATGAAGAATGGTCTTTTCAAACAATTTGATTACGAACTCTTTATCATCTTCTTCAGCTTTATAGATGGGAGGCAATTTTGATGAAGCATCAAAACTCGCAGATAGATCATTAATGAATTTCCAAAGCAAATAGATAGCCACCTGATAATCGCTATTGAACGACAAGTCACGGTCGGAATAATAATCGAACAGCAAGCCATTTTCAGGCATATAAGTATCTATCACTGTGTCCAAAAAGCGTTTGTCATCGCTGAAACTATCTTTTCCATTAGACATATACTCTTGGTATTCAGGAGTTTCTGTCAACTTTACGTACAACTTGCGAATGAAATCTTCCCTTGAGTCAGCCCAATTGATCTTATACTTCTCTTCCAAACTCATCAGATGTTTGTTGTCATCCAAAGCATTGAGAATCCGGTTATTGACAAACTTCAAATTCGGATTCAGATCTTCTTCGGTTGGAAAATGCTTTTGCTTGTTTTCTTCGATGCGACGTTCAGCAAACTTCTTCACTTCAACCCAAAAAGAAAGCTGATACACAAACAATTTGTATAAATCTTCAACCCCTTCAAGCAGATGACGCTCAGCCTGCGGGAGATTGGAACTTTCAGACTGATGATAGGCGTAAATCTCTTGCAACGCCTTGACTCTCAAAAACCTTCGATTCAACATAAGGATGGATGTTTATCTTCAAAAATAAAATGCAAAGATAAGAAAAAATAATTGTACTGATACAAGAAAAATATCTATCTTTGCGTTCAACTAAACAACTAACTTAATAATTCAATTCAAAACAAACATGAAGAAAAAATTCATCTGCCCCATCTGTGGGTATGTACACGAAGGAGAGGAAGCCCCTGAGCGCTGCCCTCAATGCAAGCAAATTGTCGAGTGGAAAGTCGTTGACGAGACCGCTGCCCTGAATTTTGTCACCGAGCACGTCGTTGGCATCGCCAAAGGTACAGGCGAAGACATGATTAAAGACCTGAACGCACACTTCATGGGCGAAGCCACTGAAGTCGGCATGTATCTGGCCATGAGCCGCCAAGCCGATCGCGAAGGCTATCCCGAAATCGCCGAGGCTTTCAAGCGCTATGCCTTTGAAGAGGCCGACCATTGCGCCAGGTTCGCCGAACTGCTGGGCGATGTGGTTTGGGATACCAAGACCAACCTTTACAAGAGAATGATTGCCGAGGCTGGTGCCTGCGAAGACAAGATGCGCATCGCCCGCGTGGCCAAGGAACGCAATCTCGACGCCATCCATGACACTGTCCACGAGATGGCCAAAGACGAAGCCCGCCACGGCAAAGGCTTTGAGGGTTTGTATAAACGTTATTTCGAAAAATAATTTGGAATGATGAATGCGGAATGCTGAGTGACCTCAGTAAGGAACATTCAGCATTCCTAATTCCACATTCCGCATTAAAATTTAATACTATGATTAGCAAAAAATTAGCTAAAGCCATCAATGACCAGATCAACGCTGAGATGTGGTCAGCCTATCTCTATCTGAGCATGTCGCAAGACATCTATGCCAAAGGCTACAAAGGCATCGCACACTGGTACAAGGTGCAGTTCCTCGAGGAACAAGCCCATGCCGCCATCATGATCAACTACATGCATTCGCAAGATGCCAAGGTCGTCCTCGCCCCCATCGCCAAGGTACAGACCGAGTGGAAGAGCGTCTTAGCCACTTTCGAAGACACTCTTGAACACGAGAAAAAAGTGACTGCCATGATCAACAACCTCTGCGACATCGCCGACGAAGACAAAGACCGCGCTGCCGCCAACTTCCTCGCTTGGTTCATCGACGAACAGGTGGAAGAAGAAGAGAATGCCCGCGACCTGGTACGTCAAGCCACGATGATCGGCGACCATATCGGTGGCATGATTATGCTTGACAAGGAGCTTGGTGCCCGTGAATACCACACGCCCAGCCCGCTAAAGTAAACTGATACAGAACAAACAAAAAGCTCCGTCTCTCAATGAGGGACGGAGCTTTTTATCTACAGTTGCAATCGTCAGAAACTCAAAGCGAAACCTACACCTCCTGGCACAAGCCCGAAGCTGAATTCAACAGGAGTGGCTGAAGCCGTTGAGCGCAAATGCGAGTTGTAAATGAATGCTCCTTTTTTCAAATGGTTATTGGCAACGGCCGCCAAACCAACCCCAAGCCCTGCAACAGCAACACCTCCGCCCAATATGTAGGGGTTGAATCTATCAAAAAACAGGCCGGCGATTTCCCAACCAATGGCAAATCCACCAATGAAACCTATCACCTCCGAGAAACCATTCGCTACACCAGCTTTCTTCACTTCTTGGAGGGCAAGTTGGTCGTTGGCGACAATCGATTTCATCTGACGTATCGATTCTATTTGCATCCCTTTGTAATAAAAACGGTTCTTCTCTACCGAAATGGTATCGCTAGCGCTTTGCGCAAACGCTGATGCGAGTCCGACGGATAGCAAAGCAAATAATACTAGAATTACTTTTTTCATGGCTTTATGTTTTAAATATTAAACTCAAAGTTCTCCAGCCTGCTTCTTGGCCCAAAACTCTTTGAAGTCAGCGTAGTTCTTCTGGAGCAGTTCGGGTGTGTTCAACCCGTAAGGGCATTTGGAGTGGCAAGCGTTGCAGTGTTTGCATTTCTCGATCTGTTTCATCTTCTCGTTCCATTCCTCGGTGAGGTAGACGCTCAGCGGGGCGCGTCGCAAGAAGAGACTCATGCGCGCGCAGTTGTTGATTTCGATGTCCATGGGACAGGGCATGCAATAGCCGCAGCCACGGCAGAACTCGCCCGAAAGCTCCTCGCGCTCCTTCTCGATCTTGCGCCATGAGGCCGAGTTGAGTTCCGGTTCATGGTCTTGGTAAGAGATGAACTCGTCCAACTCGCTTTCACGCTGAATGCCCCAAATCGGCAGGGCATGGTCAAACTGGTTAAGGAAAGCGTATGCCAAAGCTGAATCGTTGATGAGGCCACCAGCCATTGCCTTCATGCAGATGAAACCCATGTTGTGCTTGAAGCAAGCCTCCACAATCTTCTGATCCTCTTCAGAAGAAAGATATGAGAACGGATATTGCAGTGTGTCATAACAATCGCGCTCAATGGCCTCCATCGCCACATTCTGACGGTGGTTGCTGATGCCAATAAAACGCACTTTCCCCTGACGTTTGGCCACTTTCATGGCATCATACAAGCCCTGCTTGTCGCCTGGTCGTGGACAATAATCAGGATTGTGGAACTGGTACAAATCAAGATAATCAGTTCTCAAGTTTTTCAGGGTCGTATGAAGGTCTTTCCAAAAATCCTCCACATTGGTAGCAGCCGTTTTTGAAGCAATGAGTACCTTGTTACGTCTATCGCCAAACGCAACGCCAATCTTCTCTTCACTATCGGTATAAAAACGTGCCGTGTCATAGAAATTGATCCCATTATCATATGCCTTGTGCAACAAATAGACGGCTTCCTTTTCGCCGATTCTTTGAATGGGGAGGGCTCCAAAACCGTTTTTGTTCACCTTCAAATTGGTTTTGCCTAAAGTAATGATCTTCATGACTGCGTGATTTTACGACACAAAAATATAAAAAGAATTGATACACACCAACTTTTCAGCAAAAAAACTCTCCAAAGTGTCCAAAAATACTATTTTTGCAAAAATTTTCATAATGAAAATACTTATCCTCAATGGCCCAAACCTCAATCTTCTCGGCAGGCGTGAGCCCGAAATCTACGGCTCTGTTTCATTCGAAACTTATCTTGAACAACTCAAATCACAATTCCCACAGCATCAAATAGTTTACTACCAGTCCAACCATGAAGGCTGTCTTATCGATAAACTTCAGGAAGCCGATGGAGACTATGATGCCGTGGTGATGAACCCTGGAGGCTACGCCCACACTTCCATTGCCCTTGCCGACTGCATTCGCGCCATTAGCATTCCCGTTGTTGAAGTTCACATTTCCGACATCACGAGACGGGAGCCCTACCGCAAGCATTCTTTCACTGCAGAGGCCTGCATGAAAAGCATCTCCGGTTTGGGTTTGGAAGGCTATGCTAAAGCGATTGAAATACTTATGTAAAACTACTTTCCTTCAACTCGCTGAACTTCTTCTTGCCTCGAACGATGCACTCGAAAACAATATTCTTCCGATAAATGCAACTCACCAACTTATGTTCACTGCCTCTGCGTTTTTCGCGAAGTTCTTTCAGCCTTTTGTAGAAATCCCAATGAGCCTTGAAGACCATCCTAAAGTCTTTAGGGCAACCCTCAATGAGGAACTTGAACGCCGCCACCCAGTCTAAGAAGATGCGGTAGAGTATGATGCGATGCACACGATGTTTGGGCAGGTTTTTCACCAAAAGCGAAAGATTGTTGCGAAAATTCAAGTAAGTCTTACGTGGTGAATTTTTCGGCAAAGTACCACCTCCAATATGGAAAACCCACGACTGCGGACAACAATACACTTTGAAGCCGGCATTCTTTAGCCGCCAGCAAAGGTCGATCTCCTCCATGTGGGCAAAGAAACTATCGTCCAAGCCGCCCAACTGATGGTACAAATCTGCGCGGACGAACATGCAAGCCCCAGTTGCCCAAAAGACTTCCATTGGGGTATCGTACTGATGCTCGTCCTTCTCAAGGTTTTGGAACACACGTCCGCGACAGAAGGGATAGCCATACTTGTCAATGAAACCGCCACTGGCCCCGGCATATTCAAATTGTTCTTTATGATAATAGGATAGAATTTTCGGTTGGCATGCAGCTATCTGAGGGTCATTATCCATCATCTCAATGACAGGCTCTATCCAATGCGGCGCCACTTCGATATCAGAATTGAGCAGCACATAATACTGTGCTTCTATCTGTCGCAAAGCCAAGTTGTATCCCGTGGCGAAGCCTCCATTGCTGCCGTTTTCAATCAGTCTAATCTCAGGGAAACGTTCCCGCATAAATGCCACAGACTCGTCAGTTGAGGCATTATCGGCCACGACAATCTCCGCCAAGTTCGGGTCACAGTTGGCTATGACATTGGGAAGGAACTGTTCGAGGAACTTCTTTCCATTATAGTTCAATATGACGACAGCCACTTTCATGCCTCAGCGTGTTTTTTTTGGTGTTTCCATCGACGATGCGACCACAGCCAATTGTCGGGTTGCCCTTCTATGAATCGTTCCACACAACGCGCATAACGTTCCATGATATAGCCCTTTTCCGTCTCCTTTGGATTGTCAGAAATCAGCTCAAATGTCACCTCATAACGCCCTCTACCTGTCCGTTTCATGGCCACGAAGACCACAGCATAATCAAGCTTCTTTGCGATACGCTCCAATCCAGTGAACCAACAAGTCTCCTGATGCAGAAACTCATTCCAATAATCAGAATCCAAGCCATGTGAGGTCTGGTCAGCTACCATCAGAACGGCATTTTGACTCTCGCGCAATTGCATCAGCCTACGCAAAGCCGAGTTGGACTCCACCATCTCCAAACTGCAGTCTTTTGTACGCAAATAGAGCATAAGACGCTCAAAAACAGGATTCTCCACCTTTTTATAGACAGCCAGGCAATTATGATTCGAGAGGTCGGGCATCATTTTACCAAACCATTCCCAGTTGCCAGAATGCGGAATGGCGTAAAACACATTCTTATGCTGGTCGTATAATTGTTTTATCAGCTCCAGATTGGTGTACGTGAGACGGTTTTTATAACCATCCGATTCCATGCGCAACATTTTGGGAGCTTCCACAAACAAATCGCAGAGATTACGATAAAAGTGTTTCTCAACCAACTTTACATCCCGAGCATTTTTCTTCGGAAAAGAACGCATAAGATTCTGCCTGACCACTTTACGTCGATAACGCAACACATGGTAAAACAAAAGGTAGTATATGTCAGACTTCAGATAAAGAAGCCAATAAGGATGGTAGGACAGAAAAGCTATCCACAACTTCACGATATGAAATCCAATTTTGGACATAGGTTATCTGGGATTATCATAGTAATCACCTGCATGTGAGCCCCAGCCCTTTTCGTACTCAGTTTGGTCAACGCCTTGGTCCGAACCATAGATGCGCCTATAAACCTCAAGCTGCCAGCGAGGGTTGTTAATTTCACCAATCATATCGGAATGAATCAAATGATAATCATTGGTGGAACGATCTTTCGACATGAAAACAAAACGCTTGTTGCGTTGGTGAGCCACCTCATAATAATGCCAAATTTGGTATGGATAAGCACCTGGCTCATCTACGCTTTCCACAATTTGGTCAGGCTGACCATATTTCAGGAACACATACCCGCGGTCGGTGCGATAACCAGGAAATGAAGTTGTATTAAACGACATATTCACACGTTTGACAGCTGCCAAATAATCATCAAAACCTTGTTTGGGATTCATCGGCGAACGAGAGCTCCAAAAGTTGAACAGGAATTGCTGCATGGTCTTCACATCGCTTGTTTTCAAAAGATTGGAAGAATAATCGCGTTCAATTTCCGTGCAAATCGGATCCAAATAGCGTATGTATTTGCGCAAGGTATCAAGGTTTTCAATTGTACTGACAAAGGTATTGGCGATGCTCACCCCTGCAAGGTCGCCCATATCATAGCTCGCATTAGGATTGCTTCTTTGGAAGAAAGCACTGTTAGAGCAAATCAAGCTATTGCTGCGGTCACGCACTTCAACGACAAGATAATAATTGCCCGAGGGCAAATCTTTGATGTCGATACTATGGAGTAACACATTCACTTTGCTCACATCATAACGCTTGGCAAAGAAATAATTTTGCATCCGATTCGACGACTCAACAGTCTCAATGTAATAATTGACCAAAAACTTGCCTTCGTCATACAATTTGTTGCTATTGTAAATCTCAGAATAGAAATTCAGTTTTTCCTCATTTGAGCCGTAGAAAGGATAAACTCTAGGCAAGAAGTCATACCCGCTCTTGGTGCAAGACGAGGTCTTGAGAGCTTTAGTATAAGAGTCAAAAAGCAGGATATCGGAAACCGAAGGCACATTTTCAGGATAGTTGACTTCAACAGTAACCGTCTCTTTTGGCAAGGCATCACCACTGTTCAAATCCGTAATGCTGATTTCCATCTGATATTCACCGTTTTCCAGCGAGAAACGCTGTTGATCGATAAAAGCGCCATCAATATTAGCCGTGTCGGTCACCACAGGGCTATCCAATGCCACCTTAGAGAAAGTGGATTCCTCTCCTTTTCTGAAAATGGTCACAATCTCCACTGACGCCTTGAACTTGCCTGGTTCAAACTCCTTGTAGACCGCCGAACGACAATCAAAGGCAAGTGCGTTCTCAACAAAAGGCGTCACTCCTGGAGCACAGTATGTAGTTGTGGAAAGATAAGATTTCAGTCGCTTCGGTTTCATTTGGGCTGTACCCGAAAAGACCAAAAGGACAAGTGATAGAATTACAAATATACGTTTCATAGCTCTAAAATTTTCGACAAAAATACTACTTATTTGATGGCATGGCAACATTTTTCGCATCTCATTTCTCAACAATTCTCAACATTTTCAATATAAACAATTGATCTATAATAATTTATAAAATATCTTTCAAATAACCGATAACAGCCTGTTCTAGATTATCTCCCCGGTTCATAGCCGACAAAATCTTGTTTGTTCTTCGATTGGCCCCACTATAAGAAATGCCTTCCAGCACTGCGATTTCAGCATCGTTCATGCCTAACATGCCCAAACAGCAATGACGCAAGTCAGCTACGTTTAGGTCAGAATAGTCTTTCAAAAAACGCGAAGAGAAGTCGGGAAAACAATGGTTTGCCTCTTGTACAAGACTTATGTAATCCATCTCCTTCAGTTTCAGTTTGGGATATACACCCACATTCTTTATCATAATGTCCTTACCCTCCACTGATTGTCGAATTTTTGACACGATGTGGCTGTTTGAGAAAGTGTTCCAGGCTTCATTGAAATCAACGCGCTGATTATCAAGCAACTCTTTGGTATCGTTCAACACCTGTGACATTTGCTCTATCTCATGGTCCTTGTCTGCACTTTCCTGCTCATGTTTCAGTACTATGGTAGTAATTTTATTCTCTATATGATTGATACGCTTACGGTTACGAACAATGATATAAGCCATAAAGACAATGACCAGCAACAAAAACAGCGAAACTATCAAAGAGGAGGTACCTTTGTCCTCTTTTGAAGAGGCGGGATCCGTTTTTGGATGATTATATTCATCAAAAAGGTATTCTATTTCCATCTTTTTCGAAGCCATACGGGTCTCCATCATAGCGTTCTCCACATAATAACGTGTATAGGACAGTTCTTCTTCAGACATACCTTTTTCGCGGAAAACCTCTGCAAGCTTAACTGCAGCATCAACACGAGCATAACGGTCGCCCTTCAGAAACGCTTGCTCCAAATGGGGAACCGCAGAATCAAATTGTTGAATCTCATAGTATTTTACGCCAATAACCAATTGAAACAAGTCTTCACTAACCGTACCTAATTTTTCGGCCTCCTGCAAGCATGCCAAAGCTTTGTCATACTGCTTTTGGGACTGATAAATAGCCGCTTCAAAGCGTTTCATTGCCGCAAGATCAGGTCCAGATTCATAAAACGACGATGCTTTTTGGCAAGTCTCAAAAGCGGACTCCTGCAAGCCATAACGATATAAGATTTCCGACAAACGCGTGTAAATCAAAGCAATAAAACGCGATTCTTGGGAACTAACAGCCTCTTGCGACTTCATCATACTCAAGGCATACAAATAATACGAGAAGGCTTTCACATCATCTTGAACGAAGGAATATTCCACACCTTTATAATAATAGGCATTGGCACGAAGAAACTGTAACTCGGAATCCTCAGGATATTGCCCGGCCACGCTATCATAAAAGGCGATCACAGGCAACAGGTCCGGACTCTGCTCCGAAAGACTACGGTTTTTGTATTGAGCCTGTACCTCACGTAACAGCAATTCGTTAGCGTCAAAAGTAGTGAAAGGGTTGGTTGAAGCCATTTTTCGAAGTGCCATTAGACTATCGGCTGCTGACGAAGGATCCGTTTCCAGCAAAGCTTCCACCGTTTTCAATTCTTTGAAATGATGAGGGGCATTTTGCTGCGTAAACACCGATTTTTGCCTTGAGCAAGCGTAAAATAATGTCATACAGAGCAAAAACAGGATAAACGAAACGCCCTTTGCTTTCATAAAACGTAGTTATTCAATTTTGCAAAGATACGGGTTTTCGGCGGAAAAAAGTTTTTTTTCGTGATTTTTCTTGACCTATCGAAAAATGTTGTACTTTTGCAGCGGAGATATGGCTGAGTGGTCGATAGCGGCGGTCTTGAAAACCGTTAAACCGAAAGGTTTCGGGGGTTCGAATCCCTCTGTCTCCGCAGCATAAAGCGACGCAGGTCGCTTTTATTTTTGACCATAGGAAAGATGCCGGAGTGGTCGATCGGGGCGGTCTCGAAAACCGTTGAACGCTTTGCGTTCCAAGGGTTCGAATCCCTTTCTCTCCGCAACAGAATCGGTATAACCAAGTGATTATTACAAAGTTATACCATTTTTTGTTTTACCTTTTTATCCAATAGAACTACCATTTTTGCCGGTTCCCTTCTTTTGAACTGCACGTATACTAATAGTGGTTATTCTTACTTTTCAAAAATCATCGAACCTGCCTGCGTGGGATGGTCATAGACCAAAACCTCATTCGATCCGTCTTCTCTCCTATGAGCAAGTACCTTCACAACAATCATGATATCCCCTCCCGCAGACAATATCATGACCATTCCAATCCAGAAAAGGAGATGCGACCCCAGCAAAATCCCCAATGCCGTGGGAAGAAACCCAAGAACAATGCAAGGCATTAAGGCACCCAAGATGTAGTGACCTTTCGACAGAGGCACCTTACATGTGCAAAACGGTGTAAGAAACTCTTTCATGAACCCAAACTCAATGTCCTTGAAATGATGTTCGGAAAACAAGCTCCAAGTCAGCCCATGAATGAGCTCATGAACCACGATGAGCACGGCGAACAATACGATAAAAAGAATGCTTCCCTGCGGTGTCGGCGTTAAAAGCGAAATGGAATTCTTCCAGACAAAAAGCAACATGCCTAACGCTACAACCGGAATGGCAAGCAACAATACAACAACATTGGCTTTGACGATACCAATGGTCAAATTGGTCATTTTATAACCTTGTCCGAGAAGTCTCTCGCAGGTCGCTTCAAAGACCGCCAAACGCTTTTGTTCCTTCTCACTTAGTTTTCTGTTCTTTTCTTCCATTTTCCATAGTTTTGATTGTTTTGGCAAAGGTAGGGAAAAGTTGGGTTGAACAAGAAAAAAAGTCCTCAGCATCTAGACACTGAGGACTCATTTCTTTTACTCCTTTTTATTTAGTGCTTCGCCTTCAAGAAACTATACTCCTTACCATATTTCAAATGCTGCGCCACAAAATCTGAAGGGTATTCGATCTTGTAATCGACAACCTTGCCGTTCTCCAAAACGGGAACAATCTCAGGATTGATGAAGCCACCGTAGGGCTTCAGGCCTAAGGCATTGTAACGGTCTCTGACTTCCTTGTGCAGCTCAGGGTCGACCTTCACGGCATATTTTTCCACGATGGCCTTGCCGGCGACATAGTCGCCTTCGCTCTTGATGCGCTGGATTTCGGCTAACAACTCGCCAAACAAACCTCGCAAAGCCTCAAAGTCGTTAACGACGAAATAGGTCTTGCCGTTCTCCACCTTCTTTTCGATGACATTGGCATTCTTACCGTGTTCATAGCACCATTCCGAGACGAGTTTGCGGTTCTGCATGTGCGCCTCGGTGACGTCCTTGCCCAGCTCCACGCGAGCCAGCTGCGACATCATGCCATTGCGGATATAGGAACAATACTCGGCCTTGAATGCCTCAGCATCAGGCATGATGCCCAACTCGACCATCTTTGGGTCGGCTATATAATACAAGCCAAACAAGTCGGCACGGGCTTCCTCCAATGTCGAACTGTATTCCTTCAAGGCTCCAGGTGGAGTGCCAGGCAACAGCTTTCCCGAACCATGGCCCAAACACTCATGCAAGTTAGTATGAACCACAGACGCATCGGGACCGTATTTCTTGCAAAAAGCGACCTCTTCCTCTGAATAGGCAAACTCCTTTAACCCACTCTTTGGGTTCACATCTGCGGCCTTGTCGTAGGCTTCCATCAGGTTGGTGATGGTCACCGACTTGGAACCGTAGTCCTTGCGAATCCAGTCGGCATTGGGCAGGTTAATGCCAATCGGGGGCGATGGAAAGCAGTCGCCGCCCAAGGTGGTAACGATAATGCTCTTGGCCGAGACGCCTTTACATTCCTCTTTCTTGAAACGCGGGTCAACAGGCGAGTGATCCTCAAACCATTGTGCATTCTCACTGATGGTGTTGGAACGTACTGTAGCCTCTAGGTCTTTGTAATCGACGATAGCTTCCCAAGTGGCCTTCATACCCATCGGGTCGCTATAGTCTTCAATGAAGCCGTTCACAAAATCGATGTGCGAAACAGAATCCTGCACCCATGCGATATTGTATTCGTCCCAGGTCTTCAGGTCGCCCGTGGTGTAATAGTCGATGAGCTTCTGCGTATAGTTACGTTGGTTGTCATTCTCCGCCACCTCATTGGCCTTCTTCAGCCAGCCGATGATAGCCTTGATGGCTTCACCGTATAGACCGTCTGCTTTGTACACCTCTTCATAAATCTTGCCATCTTTTTTCACTAGCTTGGAATTCAATCCATAGCTGATTGGCGTGGCGTCATTAGGCTTGCGCATCTTGTTGTAGAAGGCTTCCACATCCGCCTTCTTGATATCGCCCTCATAGAAGTTCACCGCCGAGTTGACGATGATGTCGTCCTCGCTGCTGCGGCGCACCTTGTAAAGTTCTTTGTCGAAGACCACAGGTGTTAGGAATGCGATGAAGTCTTCCACCGTTTCGCCTTCGTTAAGCGGCAGCAAGTTGGCGTCGCAACCCTTAATCAAGTCTGCAAAATAAGCTTCGCTGACCTCGGGGAAGAACTTATCCTCAGCATAGTGATGATGGATGCCATTGCTAAAGAAAATGCGTTTAGCATACACCAAGAAATTCTGGAAATCAGCACATTCGCAGTCGCCTTGATACGAATTCAACACGGCTTCAATGGTCTTACGAATTACCAAGTTATACTTGAAGTTCTGGTCGAAAAGGATGTCGCGACCGCATTTGGCCGCCTCGCCAAGATAATAAAGGTAACGCTTCTTCTGCAGCGTCAACTGGTCCCATTCCGGCACCTGATAACGCATGATCCTTAAATCGGCGAACTCGTCCACTAAATACTTGAATTCCACTTTGGGCTGGGAAGGTTCGGCGACTTCTTCCTGTTTTGGAGCACAGTCCACCAAATCGGCAGCCATTCCAATGCCAATCATAAGCTATTCTTTAATTTGATTTTTCTATTCAAAAACGGTTAATACTTATACCTGACCGAGACCTCAGATAAGAAATCGTGTTTCTTGTAGTTTTCGGCAGGGACTCGGCTGCGGTACTCATAGGAGAATGCAACGTCGAGAAAGAGCTTTCGGGTGATTTGGGTTTGCAGCTTGATGTTGCTGTTGATGATGTAATCGTCGAAATCGAGCACCGAAGGCTGATAGAAGAAAGTGTATAACAATGTGAGATTCTCAGCTAGTTTTTGCTTGACTTTGGGGCGGATTGAGATGCGGTAGTTGTTGTTGGGCAGGTGGGTATCATCAGTAAAGTCGGCCCAATCGTAAACGAAGGCGGCGCTGATGGAATAGTCGCACAATCTAGGGATGGTATAGATACGGTATTTCATTCCAACAAGACCGCTCAGCCTAAGGTCGTAGCCCTTGTATTTGTTGGTGAGCATCTCGCAAGCCAAGAACGGAGAGTATTTGTCGTGCTGGAACAGGTCAATCTTCACACCGCCATTGACCTCAAAGTTGGTCTCTTTCCAATGCTTGTCTCCGCCACTTTTGTCGATAAGCGAACTATAAAGCAGCTTGTAGTGGGCGTCGAAGGCAACCAGGCTATCGTTGCGTTCGACGGCACCATCGTTGCTGATGTTGCAGTTGTTGACGTTGCCCGCATTCAATGAGGCGCCGAGACCAAAATTGTAATGCCATTTGTTCTGGGCATTTGCGCATACTACGCAAAAAACCAATAGTGTAAGAAGACGAAACCGCAATTTATTCATTTCTAGGTAATTAAATAAAAATGGTTTATTTGTACAAATCCTTTGGCGAATAAAAGTCGTAGGGCGGCATCGTTGTAGGGTCAAGGTTCGTGTAAGTGCCGTCCACTTGGAGTTTCTCCTTTCCATAGATATAATGGCGACAGAACCACACAAGGTCATCAACTGTCAGTGGACCACCCGCAGCCACGCTGTGACCATAGCCCTCAAAACGACGAGCAAAATAAGGATAGTCATACTTCTCGAAACGTTTCACCAAAGCATCAGTCCCATAGAAGCCAATATTAAAGAAGCTTATCCCCTTGTATGACACCAAGTTATCCATCGTTCCGTGGAACATCATGGTCGGGGCTGGCTCACGGTTGCGATATTGCACCTTACCTTCATGCGAGAATATGGCACCTGCATACGAAACCACACCTGCCAAGCGGAAGTCTTCAGGAAGAATGTCCGAATTGAGGAATCCGTTGCACATCGCGTAGTCCACCTGCAAAGAGGTGATGGCACCCGCACTTGAACCAATCATCACGATGTAATCCTTGTTGACTTTCAGCTCTTTGGCATGTTCAAGCAGATAATGCAAAGCCGAAATGGCATCTTCCGTAGCCATGTAAACCGCTTTCTCCACAGGATCAGTGTTGAGGACGCCAATGTTTTTGGCTCCAATGAGGCCTAGTCGATAATCAATTGAGGCCACCATGAAGCCTTTTTCGACAAGCTGCTTGAAATAGGCTTTTTCCCATTTACCATCACGATGTCCCCCGATGAAACCGCCTCCAAAGACATAGACCAAACAGATGGTGCTGTCGTTGACATGTTCCGGGGTATAGAAATCAAGATAAAGCTGGAGCGTGTCGCGCTCAGCGTATTGATAGGTTTTCATGTCCTGGCCAAAGGCCGTCATGCCCGCTAGGAAAATTGCTAAGAGTAAGATTATTCTTTTCATGGTTGTGTTTTTGACTATGGCCAATGGCTTATGACTTTGGCCTGCTTTAACTGGGAGGCAGGCCATAGGCCATAGGCTATCGTTATGATTGATGCATTTTATAGTATTCTTTCAAGAACTCAGGCAATTGGCGCAGGGCAGCCTGCTCGCGCCATTGCTTCCGCACCTCCTGGGCAGGTACACCGAAGACGGCCTTGCCCGGCTCGATGTTTTTGTCGACAGCGGAAGTGGCCAACACCACCGCGCCTGTTCCGATGACCAAATCCTTGTTGATGCACACACGGCCCCAAAGGATGACATCGTCTTCGATGCGGGTCACACCGGCAATGGCGGCATGGGCACCAATGAGGCAGTTGTGGCCAATGTAGCTGTCGTGACCAATTTGGCAGTGGTTGTCGAGTTTGGTACCGCTCTCGATGATGGTGTCCGAAGTAACGCCTCGGTCGATGCTGCACAAGGCGCCAATTTCCACGTCATCGGCGATGACCACACGACCGAAAGACTCAAACTTCTTGAAGCCCTCATTACGGCGTTGGAAGTAATAGCCGTCGGCCCCTATGACGCTGCCCGAGTGGATGATAACGTTGTCGCCAATCACACAATGGTCATAGATGGTCACGTTGGGATGGATGAGGCAGTTTTTGCCAATAACGGTATGATGTCCGACGAATGATCCTGGCATGATGAAAGTCCCCTCGCCTATCTGTGCCGATTCGCTGATAGGCTGCGTTTGTGGCTCGAAGGGACGGAAATGCCGCATGATACGGATGAAGGCATCGAACGGGTCGTCATGGAGCAACAAGGCTTTGCCTTCGGGACACTCCACTTCCTTATTAATAAGCACCACCGTAGCGGCCGAGTTGAGGGCCTTGGCATAATATTTCGGGTGGTCGACGAAGGTGATGTCGCCCGCTTCCACCTTATGGATTTCGTTCAAGCCAGTAATGGGGAAATTGGCTGGTCCAACATATTTAGCGTCAATAAGTTCCGCAATAGTTTTCAGGGTAGTTTTCTTTATTTTCATCGAAAGAAGTTTATAGAATGAAGCGCAAAGATACAAAAAAAGCGCAAAGTCAATGACTCTGCGCTTAATTTATGCCATGCTTTTTATCAGGCCTTCACACGCTCGCAATACTCACCCGTGCGGGTGTCAACGCGAATCATATCGTCGGTGTTGATGAACAGTGGCACGCGGACCATAGCGCCCGTCTCGACGGTGGCTTCCTTCAAGGCGTTGGTGGCGGTGTTGCCCTTCTCACCAGGCTCGGTATAAGTCACTTGCAACACAGTCTTCACCGGCATTTCGGCGAAGAGGATAGTCTCTGTGCTGGCATCGACGACGACGTCAACGATATCATTCTCTTTCATGAACTTTACGCCCGTGATGTTGTCGCCAGCGATCGGAATCTGGTCGTAGGTCTCGGTGTGCATGAAGATATAGTCTTCACCTTCCTTGTAGAGATACTGATAAGGACGATGTTCAACGCGGACATCCTCAAGCTTCACGCCAATGTCGAAACGCTTTTCCAAAACGTTGCCGGTCAGCACGTCCTTCAGTTTGATACGCATGATAGTGTTGCCCTTGCCAGGCTTAACGTGTTGGAAGTCAATGCAGAAATAAATCTTTCCATCCAAACGGACAGCGCTTCCAATCTTAACATCTTGACTTAACATAGTATTCTGTGATTTAATGATTTAAAATTCAAAGATTTAAGATTCAAAATTCCTTCCACATTATAGGAATGAAGCTGCAAAGATACACTTTTTCAAGGGACTTTTGCAAGTATTTTGACACTTTTTCAAGGGACTTTTTGAAAACCCGACATTTTTTCAAGGGAGTTTTTGGCAATCCTGAACACTTTTTCAAGGGAGTTTTGCAAAAGTCAGAACATTTACTCCTTCAATTTGCTTTGACAGCCCTGATTGGCCGGCCCCAATCGCGGGAATTGAAGTGGCTCGTGTTGGAACCAGCCGAGTTGAAATCGAAATACCATGCCATATCCGAGTAAAACACATAGAGCGAGCTCGACCAATACTCGCCATCGGTGCCAACGAAGACAAGGTCGTTCCCCGACCACCAACCAGCAGCCGGAAGGAAGAGCGTGTTGCCATTGCTACCGATGAAAAGTCTTCCATTCACGCCGTATTGGGTCGTCCAAACTGACGTACAATTGTTGTTCAGTTCCTGCCATTCCTCTAACGTGGGCATACGCGCGCCGTCGCCCAAACTGGCCGTGGCTGCGTCGTCGACGTGTTGCAGGATGGTAAGGGTATCGGTTAAGCCGTCGCATCCGTAATTTGGGTGGCGACAATATTTTGTAAATGAATGATTATCGCCGTTGCAGCTATACGTGTAAGTGCTCCAATCGTAAACACTCTTAGGTTGCGTTTCGGCCCAAGCAAAATAGTCGCCATTGTCTCCAAGGTGGTTGGCGCCCACATTGCGCGTGGCCCACAACAAGCCGCTCGGCAGGCCGAGGTCAACCCAATCGGCTGTGTCGATGGCCCTGACGACACTAACCGTGTCCATATCAGCCAGCGGTGTCCATTCCGTTCCCTCGCTGTGAATCAAGGTCTGGCCCGAGGCATCAATGTGGATGTTGACGACAGATTGGGTGTCGAAGCAAACGGTTCCGTTCGGAGTATTGAACATAATGACATAACCCCTATGACTTTGACCATAGCCGAACACACACACCATAAGACATAATACGAACAAAACACTCTTTTTCATTTCCGAATGAATTTGATAGTTTGGTTGTTGACTTTGATGACATACAATGTGTTAGGTGCAAGGGCGGACAGGTCGATGACACATTCCTTACAGTTCGGATTGCTGAACACCACATGCCCCAACAAATCGAAAACGATGATGTTTCCCATGCCAGAACCATTCACAAACAGCTTGTCGCCGATAACGTAACTGCCATTGCCGCCCTCATTGTTATTAACTTCGCTAACATCCTCTTCCGAGAAATAATATCTGACCATTTCATCCATAAAAAAGCTCAGATCGTTCACCACCATTAGGGAATCTTTGAACTGGATGTCGATGCCGTTGGCTACTTCGTAACTGACCAAGGAATTGTCAGGCAAGACGAAATTGCAGTATGTCAACATGCCCTTGTCTTGAGCTTTCAATCCGAGGCATCCGGCCAATACCACCAGGAGAAAAAGGATTTGCTTTTTCATATTCGAGTAAAATTAGGATGCAAAAATATGGAAGCTTTTCTTACCGTGCAAATTAATTGCAAAAAATAGCATTTGTTTTTTCAATCAAAACGGCAAAATGATTGTTTTTTTCGGCAGAGGTTCACACCATCTGCCTGGGTGCTGCCGTCCCTTCGGGACTTCGCGGCACATAGAAACCCCGAAGGGGTGTCAGCCTCATAGGCGGGCGGTGTAAACCCTCGCCGACAAAAAATGCCATCCATTAGTCCCTCATATCATATTATTCCCTAATTTTACCGCCAAATTCTTAAACCCTATCAAATATGAGAAAAAACAAACTTTTCCTGTTAGCCATGATCACCTGTTCAATCGTATCGTGCAACACACAAAAGCCTGAGACAGAGCCCAAAGGCAAAGACAAAATCGGGCCGAAAGAACTCACCCTGACTTCCGACATCATGACGCCCGAGGTGCTTTGGAGCATGGGCCGCATCGGCGAATACAGCCTCTCGCCCGACCATCAGCAAATCGTCTACAACGTCACCTACTACAGCGTGCCCGAAAATCGTAGCGGCTCCACCTTGTATATTATGAACGCCGACGGCACCAACAACCGCGTGCTTTCGGATGCCAACGTCAGTGAATACAGCCCGCAATGGCGTCCCGACGGAAAGAAGATCGGCTTCCTCGCCCCTAACAACGACGGCGTAATGCAACTTTGGGAAATCAACCCCGACGGCACAGGCCGCCAGTGTGTCTCAAACGAGGCCGACGACATCAACGGCTTCCTCTATTCGCCCGACTGCGCTCAGGTGCTCTTCACCAAGGAAGTGAAACTGAAAGAGACCGTGGCCGACATCTATCCCGACCTCGACAAGTCCTCGGGCCGCATCAACAACGATTTGATGTACCGCCACTGGGACCATTGGGTTGATACCTACGGACACCTCTTCGTGGGCAACTTCAGCAATGGCAAGATTGAAAACACCTTCGATGCCATGAAGGGCGAGCAATGGGAAGCTCCCGTGCGTCCCTTCGGCGGCATGGAGCAGGTGCAATGGCTGCCCGACGGCAAGAGCTTCGTCTACTGCTGCCGCAAGAAGGTCGGTAAGGACTACGCCCTCTCCACCAACACTGACATCTACCAATATACCATCCAGAGCGGTGAGTGCAAGAACCTCACCGAAGGCATGATGGGCTACGACCTCAACCCCGTCATCTCGCCTGATGGCAAATACATGGCCTGGGAGAGCATGGAACGTGACGGCTACGAGAGCGACAAGCAACGCCTCTTCGTAATGAACCTCGAAACAGGCGAAAAGACCGACTACTCAGCCAAGTTCGACCAATGCTGCACGGGCTTTAGCTGGGCTGATGACAGCAAGACCTTGTACTTCATCAGTGACGCCTACGCCACCGACCAACTCTACGCCCTCAACCTTGAAAACGGCGAGATCAAGAAGCTGACGGAAGGCAAGCACAACTACATCTCGGTGCAATACAACGGCGACAAGCTGATTGCAGGCCGCCAGTCGATGAGCCACCCGACCGAGCTCTTCAGCGTTGATCCCGCCACGGGCGAAGCCAAGCAAATCACCACCGTCAATGACAAAATCTTTGCCCAACTCACCATGGGCGACGTGAAGGAACGCTGGGTGAAGACCACCGACGGCAAGGACATGCTCGTGTGGGTCATCTACCCGCCCCACTTCGATGCCAACAAGCAATACCCTGCCCTACTCTACTGCGAAGGCGGACCACAAAGCACCGTAAGCCAATTCTGGAGTTACCGCTGGAACTTCCAAATGATGGCTGCCAACGACTATATCATCGTTGCCCCCAACCGTCGCGGCCTGCCCGGCTTCGGTCAGGAATGGCTTGAGGAAATCAGTGGCGACTACGGCGGACAGTGCATGAAGGACTACCTCAGTGCCATCGACGAGTTGGCCAAGGAGCCTTACATCGACGAGAACCGCCTTGGTGCCGTGGGTGCCAGCTTCGGCGGCTTCAGCGTGTACTGGCTGGCTGGTCATCATGACGGCCGCTTCAAGGCCCTCATCGCCCACGACGGCATGTTCAACCTGGAGGCCCAATACCTCGAAACCGAGGAAATGTGGTTCGTGAACTGGGACCTCGGCGGCCCCTTCTGGGACTGGAACAACCCGACCGTGCGCAAGACCTACGCCAACTCGCCCCACCTCTTCGTCGACAAATGGACGGCGCCCATCCTCGTCATCCACGGCGGCTTGGACTACCGCATCTGCTTCACGCAAGGAATGCAGGCCTACAACGCCGCCATCCTGCGCGGCCTCGATGCCGAATTCCTCTATTTCCCCGACGAGAACCACTGGGTGTTGAAACCGCAGAATGGCGTGCTTTGGCAACGCAGATTCTATAACTGGTTGGATAAATACCTGAAATGAAAACCTAAATGAAAAAAGGAGGCAATTGCCTCCTTTTTCATTGTCCTCTCTTGCGCGAAATAAAGAAAACTACTATTTTTGCCACAAAATAACCACAAAAACGATTGAAACGATGGAACAACAGGCAGACATCCGTTGGTTGCAACGCTATTCCAATTTTCATAAAGCTTGCCAAAGGCTTATCGAAGTGACCGAAAGTGGCAAAACGATTGACGACTTGTCGGAACTGGAACAGGAAGGTCTTGTGCAACGTTTTGAGTACACCTTTGAATTGTCGTGGAAAGTCATGCAAGACCTACTGATTTTCAAAGGATACGAGTTTATGTTGGGACCAAATGGCACATTGAAGATGGCATTCGAGGATGGCCTCATTTCTGACCATGACGGTTGGCGACAATTGACCAAGTCTCGCAACATGTTGAGCCATGTTTATGATGAGGAAGAAGCCGATGCCATTGTGAGGCTTATTTTCAGCCGTTATGCTCCTTTGTTGAAATCATTGGACGAGAAATTGGATCAACTTTCAAAAGATAAAGAATACCTACAATCATGAAATTCGGATTAAGCGATACGGTCATCAGCGAGCTGCAAGCGGTATTTCGCCGTCATGCCAACATTGAGAAAGTGTTGATTTTCGGTAGTCGTTCCAAAGGCAACTACCGCGAAGGTTCGGACATTGACTTGGCCGCGTTGGGCAAAGGATTGGACTACAACCAACTGCTCCAAATCCTGACCGAAATTGATGAGTTGGAATTGCTTTATTCCGTTGATTTACTTGACTATTACAAAACTGTCAACACTCCCATTGGCGATCATATTGACCGTGTGGGGCAGGTGTTTTATCAGTCGGCGTAATTTTTCTTTGTTTTGCTTTCCTTTTTTGATAAAAAGGCAATAGTGCCCCCGAAAAGAGCCCCTTCGATAGATCACTCCATCCTCTGCCTCACCACCTCAAAACAAACCACCCCCGTGGCCACCGAGACATTCAATGAATCGATGTCCCCAGGCATGGGAATCATCAGATGATCATCGAGGCGCTTGAGGTAGGCGGGGCTGATGCCGTCTTCCTCCGAGCCCATCATCACGCAGAGCGGGCCCGTAAGATCGGATTTCCATAGGCTATTATGCGCCTTCTCGGTGAAGCCCACTACGCGCAATCCGCTGGCTTTCAGGAAATCGATGGCGTCCTTCATATTCTCCACGCGGCACACGTTGATCAAAGACAAAGCCCCTGCCGAGGTCTTCATCGCATCTCCGTTGATGGAGGCCGAGCCATGGTTGGGAATCACGATGGCATCCACACCTGCGGCGTATGCCGTGCGGGCGATGGCACCAAAGTTGCGCACATCGGTCACGCGGTCAAGCATGAGAATGAAGGGGTCGCGGCCATCCTCGAAGACCATCTGCACCACCTTCTCCAAAGGCTGGTATTCGATCGGACAGATGAAAGCCACCACACCTTGGTGGTTCTTGCGCGTCAGGCGGTTCATCTTCTCGATGGGCACAAATTGCACTGGCACGCCGTTGGCACGGCAGGTATTGGCGATCTCCGCAATCTCGGGCGAGCGCGTGCCGCCTTGGATATACACCTTTTCGATTTCCTTCTGCGATCGAATCAGTTCAAGCACGGGATGGATTCCGAAAACCATATTATTCTTATAATTGTCCTCCATAAACTTAAATTTTCCGCAAAAATAGGAATTATGTTGAATTGTCGGGAGTTGAATCGTTTAATTGTTGAAAAAACTGCACCATTTCCAACAATTCAACAAATAAACAGTTCAACAATTCAACAAATTGATTACTTTTGCATCATCAAAAAACTATAACGCTATGAAAACAAAACTCATCATTGCCATGGTCATCCTCTTTTCGGGATGGCAACTGAAAGCCCAAATCACGGCACCAGAACCCATTGGAGGTCACTCCGTAACCGAGAACTACATCACCCGCACCCTCGTTTATCCCGAGGCTGACCTCGAACAGGGTAACAGTGGGAAAGTCATTGTTGGCATGCACATCGATTCGCAAGGCGTGGCGAGCAACTACGCCATCAAGTCGAGTTTCAGTGAAGCTGCCTCTCCTATCGCACTTCATTTGGTCAAGACCATCCTCTGGAAGCCCGCCCTCAACATCGGCATTCCTATCGACTACGAATACGAGTATGAGGTCAACTTCAACGCAAAAAGCTACAAACGCTATTGGAAGCGCCACCAGCGCCTCACATTTCCTGCGGCCCTCGAAGCCGATACCTCTTATAATATATATGAATACAAACAACTTGAAGAGGTGGCAAAGCCTTATTTCGCGGACGGTAGCAACATGGCCCAATACATCGCCAAAAACCTGAGATTCCCTACCGAAGCCAAAGAAAGGGAGATCCAAGGCACGGTGCGTCTGAGTTTCGTGGTTGAAACCAATGGCAGCCTATCCAACATCGTTGTCGTCAACTCGGTGGGTGGCGGCTGCGACAACGAGGCCATTCGACTCCTTGAAGAAACCATCTGGATTCCAGCTGAAAAGAACGGGAAATATGTGCGTAGCAACAACATGCAAGACATCACTTTCAGCATCGGAAGCCATAACTTCCAGGATGGAAATGCTTACTAATCAACAAACAAATATCAAATCAAAATGAAAAAAGTTTTATTTACTGTTTTGGCTTTTTCGTTAGCCATCGTTTCTTTCGCACAAGATGAATTGCCGCAAGGTTGGAGCCACAAAGGTAATTTCGGGCTCAATTTCGGACAAACTTCCTACACCAACTGGGCAGCTGGCGGTCAGAGCACCGTCAATGGACAAGGCATCTTCAATTATGAAATCCATTACTTGAAAAACAACTTCAAATGGGACAACACCTTGAACTTGTCTTTGGGTTACAGTTATTTTGACTTTAAGAAAAAGCCCATCAAGACTGATGACAAGATTGAATTCACCTCTCTGGCAACTTTGAAAGCCACCGAGCACCTCAACTATGGTGCAGAATTGGCCTTCCGCTCACAGTTTGCCAAGGGCTTTGATTATGCCAAAGACTCCACCCAGTACATTTCCAAGTTCCTTGCACCTGCTTACATCAGCTTGGGTCTGGGTATCGAATGGGTGCCTAACCCGCACTTCTCACTTTATTTCTCACCCATCACAGGCCGTGTCACCATTGTGAACGATGATTATCTGGCTTCCATTGGTGCTTTCGGCGTCAACTCACTTGATGCCAACGACACCACCCAACATGCCAAGAATGCAAAAGTTCGCTATGAATTAGGCGCCCGTGCCGTAGCCAAATTCCAATATCCGCTTGCCAAGAACATCGATTTCAACTCAAAGCTGGAACTCTTCTCCAACTACCTCAACCACCCCGAGCGCATCGATGTGGACTGGCAGAACATGCTCGTGTTGAAGGTGAACGACTGGCTCAACTGCAACCTATCCACACACCTTATTTATGATTACGATGTCCCGTTCTACAGTGCAGACGGACTGAAAATCAAAGGTTCAAAGGTACAATTCAAGGAAGTGTTGGCCATCGGTTTCATGATCAACTTGAAATAACATGCTGAAAGTCGGCATTTTGTCGGACACACATTGCACCCTCGTGCCACAACTTTTCAACTTCTTCAAGGATGTTGACGAACTGTGGCACGCGGGCGATTTAGGCAACATCGAAACGGCAGAGACTTTGGCCCAATTCAAGCCTTTGCGTGCCGTGCATGGCAATATCGACGATCATATTGTTCGCCTACAATATCCCGAGGACTTGTTTTTCCACGTGGAAGACGTTGATGTCTACATGACCCACATCGGCGGCTATCCAGGACATTACATGCCTGAGGTGAAGTATATTCTCGAAACAAAGAAACCCAACCTGTACATTTGTGGCCATTCACATATATTAAAGGTAATATACGACAAGAAACTGGATTTGCTCCATGTCAATCCAGGAGCAGCAGGCAATTCAGGATTTCACAAGCAAATCACCTTCATCCGAATGGCCATCGACGGGAAGACCTTCAAGGACATGGAAATCTTCCAGCTTGACCGAAACAAGGTCATTTGAAACGAAAAGGCCGGCTCCCACGGAAGTCGGCCTTCGTTTTGCTAATTCAGTTCCCTTAGCGGATACGGTCGGTGGAACGCACCTTTTTGATATCCTTCTTCAATCCAGAGGCGGCAGCAATGGTCAACAACAAGGCAACTAAAGGCAGAAAAGCACCCACCTTGAAAGTCGGGTCGGCACCTATGGGATTGCCAATCACGCGGATGTAATAGCCAAAAACCACCGCAATCCAAGCCACGATAACAATAATGTCGATGCGTGCTATCTTGTGCAGCTTGACAAACTGCGCCAATTTCACGGCACGGAACAAGCCCATAGCCAGATAGCCGCTCAAGAGAATCGCAGTAACCGCCAAAATCAGGACTGGCAAACTGAATGTTTTGGGATAAGGCACCGTTCCTCCAGGAATGCCAGACTCAATACCGAACACATTAAATGTCAAAATATTAGTTTCGCCAAGATACTCAGCTAACGGAAGGAAAAACAGCAACGCAAACAGCAGTGCAGATAGGAAAAAGAAAATGGATTGCAATCTTTGTGACATAACTCTTAGATTTAATTTGGGTGCAAAAATACGATTTTACCATCAAACGCCAGCTTTAAAAAAGAATTCTGAATGAAAAAGCATTGAAAAACCACGAAATATTTGGTTTTTTATTCGAAAAAATTGCCATTTCAAAAAAAAAGTCTACCTTTGCGCCACTTTTGTGAGGTTATTCACGTTATATGAACTCACAAAACAGTCCCAAAGAATAATATTGTATCAAGACAACTATTCCATTCGGAATTCACAAGTCCACTATTTATGTATAACATTTTTGAACTTCAAGAGAAGTCGTTAGACGACCTCAAAATCATTGCCACGGAATTGGGCATCGATGACGAGAACAGAGACAGAATGCAACTCATTTACGACATCATCGACCATCAAGTGGATCATCCAGACATCAAAAAAACCGAAAAGCCAAAAAAGGCAAAACAAAAGGCGCCAAAATCCGAAAAAACTGAATCGAAAGCGACGCCTGTAGTTGAAAAACCGGCCGCGAGTGAAACGGAAGTGAAAGAGCCAGCCAAAGCGCCTGCCAAACCTATTGAAGAAGCCAAAGAGCCTGTCAACAATAATACCCAACAAAGCAAACGTACCAAACGTCCTCGCATCAACAAAGAAGCAGAAGCCAACGTCGGCGAATGGTTGAAAAACAACACACCACAGACTGTGCAGAATCCTGTTCCAAAGCAAGAAAAGCCTGCCCAGCCTATTGTGGAAGAAGCTGTTGCAACTCCTGAGGCTCAGGTTATTGAAGAAGCCGTTGAGACGAAATCCGTTCGTGAGAAAAAAGAGAGCTTCAAGCAAAAGCGCAAACGCATCCACGAGAACGAGGAAGAAAGTGCTCCTGTCAAAGACACCCCTGCTGCTGAAGCAGAAAACGTCGTGGAAGAAAAACCAATAACAGAAGAAGATACCGCTTCCAAGCAAGAAAAGATTGAGCGAGGGGAACGTAGTATTGAACAGCGTCCTCGCCGCGATGACCTGCTCAATCAATTCGACAGCAGTGTTAAAGCCGAAGGCGTGCTTGAAATCATGCCAGAAGGCTTCGGATTCCTCCGTTCTTCAGACTACAACTACCTACCTTCTCCCGACGACATATATGTCTCACAATCGCAAATCAAGCTGATGGGGCTGAAGACAGGAGACACCATTCTCGGCGTCATCCGTCCACCCAAGACCAGCGAGAAATATTTCCCCTTGGTGAAAGTCGACCTCATCAATGGCCGTCGTCCCGAAGAAGTGCGCGACCGCATTCCCTTTGACTACCTCACTCCTCTTTTCCCGAACGAGAAATTCAATATCACAGGACACAAAGGCTGCACTATCTCAACCCGCATCATGGACCTCTTCGCCCCCATCGGCAAAGGCCAGCGTGGCTTGATTGTGGCCCAACCTAAGACGGGTAAGACTGTCTTATTAAAAGAGGTGGCCAATGCCATTGCGGCCAACCATCCTGAGGTCTACCTCATCATCCTTCTTATCGACGAACGTCCCGAGGAAGTCACCGACATGCAACGCAGCGTAAACGCCGAGGTCATCGCATCCACATTTGACGAGCCTGCCTCCAAACATGTGCAGATTGCTAACATCGTGCTGGAGAAGGCCAAGCGTCTCACTGAATGCGGTCACGATGTAGTCATCCTTTTGGATTCTATCACTCGTCTTGCCCGCGCCTACAACACCGTTTCGCCCGCATCAGGCAAGGTGCTCACCGGTGGTGTGGAAGCCAATGCTTTGCAGAAACCGAAGCGTTTCTTCGGCGCCGCACGTAAGATTGAAAACGGGGGCTCACTGACCATTTTGGCCACCGCCCTCATTGACACAGGCTCCAAGATGGACGAAGTCATCTTCGAAGAATTCAAGGGCACAGGCAACATGGAATTGCAACTTGACCGCCGTTTGTCGAACAAGCGCATCTTCCCGTCCATCGACATCGTTGCTTCGGGCACACGCCGCGACGATCTGTTGGTCGACGAACGTACGCTGGCTCGCGTTTGGGCACTACGCAACCACTTCGCCGACATGACGCCGCTTGAGGCCATGGAGTTCCTGAAAGACCGCGTTGCCAAGACGATCAACAATGAAGAATTCCTAATGAGTTTGGATAAATAATTCTATAAATGAAGAAATGGTGCACGGCTTCGCTGCACCATTTCTTCTTTTAATACAAATCCATGAAAAAAGTACTTGTTTTCCTAACAGTGATTCTCTTTTCAATGCCAATGCGGGCACAAAATCTCACCCTTTTGGACAGCATAAAGAGTGCCAATACCAATATCACCACCGTTGAGGCTAACATACACAACCACACCCAGAAAACCGACAAGACCGTCGAAAAGGACGGGGCTTTTTATTATAGCTTCTCCGACAAGTTCTCTGCCATCTTTGAAAACGACAGTTATATGATTGTCAATGACAACCATATCAAGGTGGACATCGGCATCTTCCACGGCACTTTCAGGATGTGGAATGGCCCCATCCGCTCGTTGACCCGTGCCTTTCTCTATGCACTACAAGGCCGTTGCGAAGACTTGGCCGAAGAAAACAATTTCACCCTACAAACAGAATCGGACGAGCATTTCCACACTGTCTACTTCACCACGAAAAAGAAGTTACTGATAGGCATCGGCCTCAAGCAAGCCATTTTCCGATACGATAGGGAAAGCCTGCTTCTCAAGGAAATCGTGTTGATTGACTACAAAGATTCTATCGATACCTTTACCCTTGAAAACGAGAAATACAACACCGAAATCGAGGAAAGCATTTTCGACATTTAATCGTACAAGGCCTTCAAATCATCGGTCGTCAGACCGTTGAAGTCGCCAGAACTCATGAAAGCGCCAATGACATTATGTCGTTGGCCTTTTTCTAATAAGGCGACCAGCTCCGCCTTGTTATGCACGACCTTCAAGTCAGTACGACCAAAGCCTTCAACGATACGCGAATCGGGCATGAGTTCCAGCTTTTTGATGGCCACGGCATGTGGGTCGTAGAAGACAATCGCCGTGTCAGCCAGTTTCAAGGCATCGCGATAATGGTCGATGAAAACTTCACTAAGGCTACTATAGGTGTGCAACTCAAAGACTGCAATCAAATGTTTCTCAGGGAACTGTTCGCGCAAGGCCTTCACGCTGGCATTCACCTTTGAAGGTGCGTGGGCAAAATCGCGGAAGACGAAGTTGTCGCCATTGTCGAACAACAGTTCCAAGCGTCGGGCTGCACCTTTGAAAGACGCAATGGCCTCATAGAATTGCACATCGGTCACGCCGAGTTGTTGGCAGACCAAACGTGCCGCATTGATATTCTTCATGTTATGGCTGCCAAAGATGCCCACTTCCCTTCTACTGCCGTCAGGCAAGAGCAAGGTCGTCTTGATGCCATTGCTCTCAAAGGGATGCACGCCATAGCCGAAGGTACGGCACTGTGCGCCTTGGGCAATCTTTTCGGCCTCAACATCGGTTTGGTCGTAAATCAAGCAACCACCTGGCTCGATGGTGCGGACAAAAATGCGGAATTGTTCGAGATAGTTGTCAAACGTCGGAAAGACATTGACATGATCCCAGCCGATGCCACTAATCACCGCAATATGAGGATGATAGTGATGGAATTTCGGTACACGGTCAATGGGCGAAGTGAGGTATTCGTCGCCTTCCATCACCATATATTTCGCTGTCTCGCTGAGGCGTACCATCACATCGAAGCCTTCCAACTGCGCCCCGACCATGAAATCAGTCTCGATGCCGACATGCTTAAGCACATGAAGAATCATGGAGGTGATGGTCGTCTTGCCATGGCTGCCGCCGACAACGATACGCGTCTTGTCCTTGCCCTGCTCGTAGAGGTATTCGGGATAGGAATACACCTTCAGACCCAATTCTTGGGCACGGACAAGTTCAGGGTTGTCGATGCGGGCGTGCATGCCGAGGATGACGGCATCATACGACTTATCCAGTTTCTCGGGATACCAGCCCCATTGCGGAGGCAGGATGCCTTCTTTGGCTAAGCGTGACTTGGAAGGTTCGAAGATCTCATCATCCGAACCCGCGACTTCATAACCCTTGCGGTGCAAGGCAATGGCGAGGTTGTGCATGGCACTCCCGCCTATGGCAATAAAGTGGACTTTTTTCATAGTGATAAAACAAAGAAGGGTAAGCTACTCATATCGCACCGCTACAACCTCCTACCCTTGCTACATTCCTGTCCTGGGGGATTTCAGAGGGAGCTGGTCGT